>NZ_JROM01000001.1 GCF_000786655.1 Kocuria marina
CGGTGCACGGTTCACCGGCTCATGAGGGCGGCGGGTCTGCGCGGGATCATTCGCGCCAAGGGCCCGCGCACCACGGTGGCCGGCACCGGACCGGAGACCCGCCCGGACCTGGTGGAACGATCTTTCACCGCCGCTGCCCCGGACCGGCTGTGGGTCGCCGACATCACGTATTGCAGAACGTTCGCCGGCTGGGTCTACGCCGCCTTCGTCATCGATGTGTTCTCCCGGCGGGTGGTGGGGTGGCAGCTGTCGACCTCGTTGCGCACGGACCTGGCTCTGGACGCTCTCGAGATGGGGTTGTGGACCCGCTCCCACGACGGCCATGACACCAGCGGTGTGGTCCATCACAGCGACAAAGGCGTTCAGTATGTCGCCGTGCGCTACACCCAGCGCCTGGCCGAGGCGGGGGCGGTGGCCTCGGTGGGATCCACCGGCGATTCGTACGACAATGCCCTCGCTGAGGCGTTCAACTCGCTGTTCAAGGCCGAACTGATCCGCAACAAGGGCCCCTGGAAGTCGATCGACGACCTGGAGATCGCGGTGGCCGAGTACGTCGACTGGTTCAATCACCGGCGCCTGCACGGAGAGATCGGGCTCGTGCCCCCGATCGAGTTCGAAGACGCCTACTATCGTCACCACACCGCCCCGGCGACCGCCGGAGCGGCACTACCAAGCCTCCACTGAACCCGTCACGGGACAGTCGAACTCGATCCGCGTCAACGCCACCGGTTCCCCGGCCAGATGCACCTGACGGGAGTCCTCGTCCACCACCAGCTCCCCGATCACCAGGGCTTGCTGAGCTGACCGGGAGCCAGCAGCGGATGCGGCGCCTCCCGTGCGGGCCCGACGCAACATGGCTTGGACCCGGGCCACGAGCTCACGCGGGCTGAACGGCTTGGTCACGTAGTCGTCAGCGCCCACGGACAGACCCACGATCTTGTCCACCTCGTCATCGCGGGCCGTGAGCATCAGCACGTAACAGTCCGAGAATACCCGCACCTGGCGGCACACCTCGATGCCATCGATCCCCGGCAACCCCAGATCCAGCACCAGCACGTCCGGGGTGAAATCGCGCACCGCTGCTACGGCTTCGGTGCCGTCGTGACGCACGGCGACCTCCAACCCGGCCTTGCGCAGATACTCCGCCACGAGCTGCGCCAGGTCGGTCTCGTCATCGACCACCAGGATCCGGCCGGTCGGGGGCGTGGGCATGGGGGCTCCTTGATCAGTGGGTGGGGCCGTGCGTGCGGCTCCGGGCGTGAGGTGGTCCGGCCGGTGCAGTATGGCCGACGTGCCGGTGACGAGACGTCTCGCCCGGCCCTGGTGCCGGTGACGTCATGGATCCGGCGCCTCGGGCTTCTCAGCCCGCGGGCCGGAAGCACCCCGGCCTCGTTCACGCGGACACAGCCGGAGACCAGGAGTAGGGGCAGGGTGATGCCGGGAGGTCGTGGTGGGCTGGCCGGGAAGGAGTGCCCTGAGATCCAGCGAACGCTGCGCGTGGGCAGACACCCATAGATCCATTAGCTCTGCTCCGGCCACCCACGGCAGTACATCGGTCGCCAGAGCGGACAGCGCCGCGACATGGGACGTAGCGCTGGTACCTGCCTCCATGTGCATGGTGAGACAAACGCCTCCTGGGCCGTCGCGTCCGACACCGTCGTGGACCGCGAGGGCCGGCACCAGGGACGGGGTCACGGAACCTTCCACATGGACGGAGGTTCTCAGTGCCGCTGCCACCGTCCAGGTGCACATATCGCTCCTTCCGCCACACATCGGTCAGGACGAGGGCATCCGGCCGTGGTCCCACCGGTCAGAGCCGGGCAGGAGCAAAAGCCTGGCCATGGAACGGCGCCACAGCCTGCCCCGCGGCCATCGACCGCAAATCTGCGTTGGTGGGCGCGGTGGACCTGTCCTGAAGCCCAGTCTGCGGCAGAGCCGGAAGGATATGAGTTATTCATGCACGCTGCCCGGGAAAACGGCGTCCAACGGCGGGGCGGCATCTCGCAACGTCGCCACGCCAACGGTTCCCGGTGCATCCCGCCCCGGATTCCGGCCCGCCCCCCTTCAACGAGGGGCCGACTTCTCCAGGGTCATCGGAGCTGAGGGCGTTGGCCGCTGGAGGGTGGTCAGGGACTGTGCCGGGTCTTGTCATCCGAAGAACACCGCAGCCTTCCCAGCTCTACATCGAATGGGGTCATCGTCGACATCAAGGCGGTTGAGCGCAGACAACTCCAGTGGGATGCACCCGGGATGCCGGCACGACAACGGCCGGCTGCCTTGATACCTAAAAGTGCCCCCAGGCGTGGATCCCGGGGGCGCGGAACCTGTCTGGCCGGCCAGGAACCGCGCACCCGGAATCGGTGTTTGCGTGCGGTCAGCGCACGCGGATGTAGACCGGGCCGGTGCCCACGTTGACGCTGTCGACGACGGTGCTGCCACCGTTCCAGCCGCCGTGGACGGCCTTGCCGCCGCCGATGTAGACGCCGATGTGGGCTGTGCCCATGCCGCCATCGGCGTAGTAGACGAGATCGCCGGGCTGGGCCTGGCCGGCGGAGACCCGGGTGCCGAGCGTGAAGTAATCAGCCGGCCACCCGCGGAAGTTGATCCCGGCCGCCCGCAGGGCGTTGCTCACCGCTGCGGTGCAGTCTTGACCGATGCCTAGTTGTCCCATGGCAGCGGAGGCGATGGTCGCGCTCTTGCCGGAGGGCGAGCTCAGCGAGGTGACCGTGCGCTCAGCGGACGGAGCGGCCGGCGTAGCTGGCTTTGGGGCAGAAGCGACGGCGGTCCTCGGGCCAGCCTGCGCGGCTGGTTCCCGGGCGGGAACCGCCACCGGGGCAGGCTCGGTGACAGGCTCCGGGACCGTCTGGACGACTGGTTCTTGAATAGCTGCTTCTTGGACAACTGGCTTCGCGGCGAGTGTGTTGGCCGGTGCGTTGGCCGAAACGGGCGTGGCGGCCGGCGCCGGAACGGCCCCACCGGGTGCCACAACGGCCGGAACATCGAGCTTCTGCTCGGTCTTCTGGTCGGTCTGCTTCTCGGCTGTGGTCACGTGGGCGACCGGCTCCAGGGACGGGGTGGGCGCTGCGGTGGGGGTGGCGGCAGCGACGGCCGACAGCGGAGCCTCAGCGGAGGCATCCGGGGCCGGGGTGGCCTGCACCGAGACGGTGGTGGCCAGGGCCAGCCCGGAGAAGGCGGCGACGGCGGCCACGGTGCGGGCCTTGCCGGTGAGGAGGGAGGTGATGCCGTTGGGGGAGGTCAGGTCACGAGTCATGAGGAGTTGTGCAGGCTTTCTGGCGGGCCGGGCGGATCTGCCGGAACGGTGCGGTGACAGCACGGAGCACCCCGCTCGGGGGCGCAAGATGTCGCGGGGTCCGGCAGAGCGGGCCCCGGATCAGGAGCACCGCGCACGGCGGAGAAGTGGAGGAACGGTGTGGTGTCTGCAGGGGAGGAAAAACTCACTCGCGAGGCAGGAATTCCCTGGATCAGCAGCTGCAACAACCGGGGCCCTCCGCAGCGACTCAGGCCGTTGCGGAGGGCGCACCGGGTCAGCGGTAGGTGTAGTACCCGTCCACCGGCATGGCGTTGACGGAGTGGACGAAGGTGCCCTGGGCGGGGTTCAGGGCGGAGATCATTTTGCCCCCGCCGATGTAGATGCCGATGTGGGCCCCGCCGTTCTGGGAGACGAGGTCTCCGGGCTGCGGGTTGGTCGTGGGGGTGGCCGCGGCGATCTGCTGGAAGCTGGTGCGGGGGATCTCGATGCCGTTCTGGGCGTAGGCCCACTTCGTGAATCCGGAGCAGTCCCAGGCGCCGAAGGCGGTCCCGCCCCAGACGTAGCCGGTGCCGGCGCCCTGCATCGCGGTGCCCACAATCCCGGACGCGCCGGTGATCTCGGTGATCTCCGTCGACTGGGTGGACACCGTCGCGGTCGAAGCGCTCTGCTCAGGAGCCGCCGAGGCCTGGGGGGAGACGGCCTGGGGGGCAACGACGGCCCGGGGGGCTGTCGAAGAGTAGGCCGCCAGAGCGGACGCGGGGGCCGAGTAGGCAGTGGCGGTGTCCGTCGGGACCTCGGCGTAGGCCTGAGCCGGGGCGATGGAGCCGATCACTGCCGCACCTGCGGCAGCCGCGACCGTGGTGGTACGCACCAGGGGCGAGGTGGTCTCGGCGCGGTGGCGGGCAGTACGGCGCTTAAAAATGGTCATGGGGTGTGTTCCTCCCTTTGCCTACGAGGTGAGCTGTCGGATGCGGGTGGGAGACACCCGGCCGCCCCGGACGCATGCGTTCCGGGTGACTTAACCCCTAGGTCCCGGACCCCAGGACCGAAAATGGTTCCCCCGCTTCTGCCAAGCGATTTCTCTTCAGGAACCCCGAGCACCGGCAGAATTCGGCGATGTGCACGAGGGCGCCGACCGGATCAATCAGCGGCACGCAGTGGACAGTAGCCCACTCATAACGAAAGTGTCACGTTTAGATCACGGCCCGGATTCTTTCTTCGGCCGGGTCTGAAAGCTTGGGCTGCCGACTCTGAAAAGGCCCGGCCCAGAAGCCGTGGGTTCGTCGCTCCTGTGGCTCCGCATCACGACTGGCGTCGCATCCAATGCCGTTTGACTAGGGGAAATGGCGTCAGTGCACGGCCCTGCATGGACACCACCCCCCAGGGCGAGGGGGTTTGGGGTCGTGGGCGGCCTTCAGTATCACGAGGGGTGGCACGGAGAAGACTTTGAGGATTCCTTGAGCTTTCCTTCAGATTGAGAAGTTTCGGGGATGCCGTTCTGGGCCGCGCAGCGCGATTTCTTCATGAAAAATCCATAATTGCCCGGATCCCCGGCGGAGAAGGCCGCCCGAGGGAGTAGCGCTGTGCGCCACTGCGGCCTGGATCTTCATCAAATCTTCAAGAATTTGGGGCGCGCCACACGGAAAAGGCAGTTTACTGTCGATGGTATGGCGGGCTGGCTCCGGCCGGTTCGTCTCCTGTTGAACCGACGAAGGAGCAAGCCATGACCCATCACGTGAGCGCGATGCTGGAGACCTACCCGAAGGACCTCGGCGGGGTGGACAAGGAGAAGCTGGCCGCCTGTATCCAGGCCTGTTTCCAGTGCGCCCAGACCTGTACCGCCTGCGCGGATGCCTGCCTGTCCGAGGACATGGTCGCCGAGCTGACCAAGTGCATCCGCACCAACCTCGACTGCGCGGACCTGTGCGAGGCCACCGGACGTGTGCTCTCGCGGCACACCGGCTACGACGCGAACATCACCTTGGATGCGATCAAGGCCTGCCAGATGGCCTGCAAGGCGTGTGCAGATGAGTGCGAGCAGCACGCGTCCATGCACGAGCACTGCCGGATCTGTGCCGAGGCCTGCCGGCGGTGCGAGGCCGCCTGCGCCGAACTGGTCGCCTCCCTGGGCTGAGTCTCGCCTCCCACAGACCCATCACCCGGGCGGCGGGGGCGGTGAGGACACCCGTGGCCACCGGGATCGGCGTCACGGGCCGGATCTCCTCTGCGGAGGGGGCCACCGCCATGACGCACCCGCCGCCTGGGTGATGGCCCCCTACCGGGGGTTCCGTGGAGAGCGGCTTCCGCGGGAACTTGGCCTTTTCTACAGGCTCAGACGCTGACCGGCGGATACCCGTGACGGGTCTCCGTCGGTGAAAGAGGATCCTGATGGGCTGATCGGGCCCGCCCGGAGGCGGGTTTCCTCTTCCCCCGCTCCCTGTTCAGTACAGCTCTACCCGCGCGGCTTGGGCGCACGTCGGGCACGGGCGGATTGCCGAGGCCGGCACATCGGGGTCGAGCTTCTTCATCGTGGAAAAGAGACATCATCATGCGTTCCACCCAGTTCCTTGGCCGCCGCACTACGGCCGCCGCCTCCACCGTTGTTCTTGCGACCGCCCTGCTGGGCGGGGCCACCGCTCCGGCCCTGGCCCACGGGCCGGGGAGTACCCCGGTCGCGTCCCCCGCCCAGGACCCGTCCACGGTGGAGATGCTCCAGCCGGATCCGACCTCCCCGACCGCCTACGACTTCGGTGAGACCCTGGCCGGGCTGGAGGGCGAGCAGCTGGAAATCACCTTCCTGGCCGAAATCATTCCGCATCACCAGGCCGCGATCGAGATGTCCGAACTGGAGCTCGAGCGCGGGGTCAGCCCGGACATCCGCACGCACGCGGAGAACATCATCGCCAACCAGCAGCACCAGATCGAGCAGTTCACCCGGTGGTTGGAGGAGTGGTACGGGCTGACTCCCGAGGAGGCCATGGCCCAAGCCCCCGAGGAAGCCCAGGAAGAGATGAAGGTCCTGGAGGAGGAAACCCAGACGATGATCGAGGAACTCTCGGCCGTGGAGGCCGGTGAGGACTTCGATGTCGCCTTCGTGCAGAAGATGATTCCGCACCACCAGGCCGGGATCATCGAGCTCCTGGAGCCGCAGTCCCGGGCCCCGCACGCCCAGCTGCGGGTGGCAGCCGCCGCGGGGATCACCACCCAGCAGGCCCAGGTCGCCGATTTCCGCACCTGGCTCGCCGGCCGCGGCTAAGAACCGGGCCAGCACCGAGGCGCTGGCCTCACGGAGGACTGAGCTCATGGCCCACCGGTTGCCACCGGCCACGGGCGCACAGTGGAGGCCTGATCGAGGCGAACCCGCAGATATCAGCCCTGGATCTGCTGCAGCAGACGCTCCATTTCCTGGATCTCCGCTTCCTGGTCCTCAATCACCTTCTGAGCCATCTCGATGGCCTGCGGATTCTGACCCTCGGCGACTTCCTCCTGGGCCATGTCGATGGCCCCGCGGTGGTGGGCGGTCATCATGGTCAGGTACATCTCGGCGGCCTCGGTGCCCTCGGCGGCCTCCAACTCCTGCATCTGCTCCTCGGTCATCATGCCCTCCATGCCTGCACCGGAATCGGAGCCGTGGTCCATGCCCTCCATACCACCGGACTCCATCGAGGTGGGCTCCCCCCAGGTCTCGAGCATGGTCTTGAGCTGGTCGATCTCCGGGCCTTGGGCGGCGACGATCTTGTTGGCCAACGCCTCGATGTCCGGGTCGAGATCGTCCTTGGCGAGCATCACCTCGCTCATCTGAACGGCCTGCTCGTGGTGGGGAATCATCATCTGGGCGAACATCGTGTCCGCGTCGTTGTGCTCCTCCGTGACCGCCTGGGCGGACGTGGAAGGAGTGGCCGTGGCGGTGTCCGTGCTCCCGGTACCGGCCGCCGCGGATGTGGTGGTCTCCGGTGCCTCACCGGCGGTCTCTTCGCCGCTGGTGCCGCAGCCGGCCAGGGCCAGGGCAGAGGCCAGGGCCAGAGTGGTCAGGGTGGTCGAACGCTTCATGGGTTCAGTCCTTTGCTTTGTGGAGGGGTGGGAAATCGGTGGGTCAGTGGGTGGGGGCCGTCGCGGGCCGCTTCGATAGGGCGGCAGCCCGGTCCTCGGCATCGGTGGCCGCCAGGTGCGCTGGGTCCAGGTCCAGGCGGCGCAGCAGCTGGGCGTTGAGGGCGACGACAATGGTGGAGACCGACATCAGCACCGCCCCGACGGCCGGGGACAGCACGATCCCGGCCGGGGCGAGGACGCCGGCGGCCAGGGGCACGGCGATGATGTTGTAGCCGGTGGCCCACACCAGGTTCTGGATCATCTTGGTGTAGCTGGCGCGGGAGAGGTCGATCATCGACAGCACGGCGCGGGGGTCGTTGCCGGCCAGGACCACCCCGGCGGACTCCATGGCCACGTCGGTGCCGGCGCCGATGGCGATGCCGACCTCGGCGCGGGCCAGGGCCGGGGCGTCGTTGACGCCGTCGCCGACCATCGCCACGGTCAGCCCGCGGGACTGCAGTTCGGTGACCTTGCTGTCCTTGTCCTGCGGGAGGACCTCGGCGAAGACCTCGTCGATGCCCAGGTCGGCGCCCACGGCGTCGGCGACCTGGCGGGCGTCGCCGGTGATCATGGCGACCTTCACCCCGCGGTCCTGCAAGGCTCGGACGGCCGCGCGGGACTCGGGGCGCACCTGGTCCTCCAGGGCCAGGGCACCGATGACGGTGCCCTCGCGCAGCACGTGCAGGACCCCGGCCCCGCGGTCGGTCCACTCCCGGGTGGCAGCGGCGATCATGGCGGGGGTGGACAGGCCCAGTTCGCGCAGCATGTTCGGTCCGCCCACCATCACCTCGGCGCCATCCACGCTCGCGCGCACTCCACGGCCAGTGGCCGATTGGAAGTCGGTGCCGCGCAGGCCCAGGCGAGTGGCTTCGGGGTGGGCGGTGGCCGCCTGCACGATGGCTCGAGCCACCGGATGCTCGCTGTCGGCCTCCGCAGCGGCCGCGAAGGCCAGCAGCTCTCCCTCAGAGGTTCCGGGCACAGCGGCAGCGCCGGTGACCGCGTGGGCGCCCTCGGTGAGGGTGCCGGTCTTGTCGAACAGGACCACGTCGATGGTGCGCATCCGCTCCAGCGCCATCCGGTTCTTGATCAGCACCCCGGCCTTTGCGGCGCGTTCGGTGGAGAGGGCGATGACCAGCGGGATGGCCAGCCCCAGGGCGTGCGGGCAGGCGATCACCAGGACCGTCACGGTGCGCACCACCGCATCATCGGGCTGACCCAGCAGAGTCCAGGCGATGGCGGTCAGCAGCCCGGCGACCAAGGCGAACCAGAACAACCAGGCCGCCGCCCGATCGGCCAGGGCCTGGGCTCGGGACGAGGAGGCCTGGGCGTCGGCGACCATGCGCTGGATCCCGGCCAGGGCCGTGTCGGACCCGACCGCTTCCACGCGCACCCGCACCGTGTTGTCGGTGGCCACGGTGCCGGCCACGACCGCCTCGCCCACCGTGCGAGAGACGGCCTTCGACTCCCCGGTGATCATGGACTCGTCGAACTCGGCCGACCCGCCGATGATCGTCCCATCAGCGGGCACCCGGGCCCCGGAGCGCACCAGGACCACATCGCCCACGGCCAGCTGATGAATCGCAACGGTGACGGTCTCACCGTCGAGGACCTTCTCGGCCTCATCGGGCAGCAAGGCGGCCAGGGCGTCCAGGGCGGAGGAGGCCGCGCCCAGGGCGCGCATCTCCATCCAGTGGCCCAGCAGCATGATCACCACCAGCAGGGCCAGCTCCCACCAGAAGTCCAGGTCAAAGCCGCCGATCCCCAGGGTCGTCACCCAGGAGGCGAGGAAGGCCACCGTGATGGCCATGGCAATGAGCAGCATCATCCCGGGCTGGCGGGACTTCAGCTCGGTGAGCCCACCTTTGAGGAACGGCATCCCACCATAGAAGAAAATGATCGTGCCCAGCACGGGCGGGATCCAGGCAGAGCCGGGGAATTGGGGTATGTGGTAGCCCAGCAGGTGCCCGACCATGGGGCTGAAAATCACCACGGGGACCGCCAGTACGAGACTGAGCCAGAACTTGTTCTTGAACATCGCCGTGGAATGCCCGGCGTGCTCCCCGTGGGCGTGGACCACGTGATCCTCATCGAAGCCCGAGTGGGGGTGATCGGCGGGCATGGCCTGCCCGTGGGTGTCGGCGTCGGCGTGGCGCCCGTGGCTGTGGTGGTCCAGGGGCTGCTCCGGGCCGTGGCCGGGGTGCTCGTGGCCCGGGACGGCGGGGCGGGGATGGTCGTGGTGGTGCGGGGTGCTCATGATGTGCTCCTTCCGCGCAGGCCCTGCAGAGGGGCCGAAATAGTCATGGGGCTCGTCAGGCGCTGACGAGGGTGTAGCCGGCGGCCTCCACGGCCGCGCGAACCGCTTCCACGGACAGCGCCCGATCGGCGGTGACGGTGACCGTGGAGATCCCCCCGGCCACCAGGTCGATGTGCACCTCGCTCACCCCGTCCACGGTGGTGAGCTCCTCGGTGACGCTGCTGGCGCAGTGGCCGCAGGTCATCCCCTCCACCTGGTAGGTCGCGGTTGATCCGGCCGAAGTCGTCCCAGCCGCAGGGACGGTGTGGTTGGTCGCCGGGGTCGGGGCGCAGCAGGCGCATCCGGTGGAGGCCATCGGCAACGGGGAGCGGGTCGAGTTCGTCATCTCAAGCTCTTTCGATCGGTTCGGGTGGTGAGGGTCGGGAACGGTCTCATCACCCCCAGGTATATACCCCCTAGGGGTATGGTGCAAGGGGGTGGGGTCATGCGGTGGCCCTGGCTTCACGGGTGCGGTGCCGGGTGGGACGGGGGAGCTCCATGGTGAAGACCGATCCGGCCCCGGACCCGGAGGAGGTGACGCTCAGCGTGCCGCCGTGGGCTTCGACCAGGGCCCGGGAGATGGTCAGCCCGATCCCGGAGCCGCCGTGATCGCGGTCCCGGGCGGTGTCTCCGCGCCAAAAACGCTCGAAGACCTGGGGCAGATGTTCGGCGGTGATCCCGTCGCCGGTGTCGGCCACGCTCAGGGCGAGCCGGTGCGGGCCGTGAGCGGTGGCACCCACGGTGACCGTGCCACCGGGTGGGGTGTGGCGCAGGGCGTTGGTGAGCAGGTTGCCCAGCACCTGACCGATCCGCTGCCGGTCCACCTCCACGACCCTGCCGACGTCGCCGGCGTCGAGCACCAGGTGCACGCCCTTGGCGGCGTAGGCCTCCCGGTGGGCCTCGACCGCGGTGTGCAGCAGCTCCTCGACAGGGTGTGGAGAGCAGTCCAGCTCGATCCGGCCCTCCTCGGCCCGGGAGACGTCGTGGATGTCCTCGACCAGCCGGGTCAGGCGCGCTAGCTGGTCGGTCATCAGCGCCCCGGTGGCCTCGTCCCAGTGCGTCACCCCGTCCTGGAGAGCTTCGCAGTAGACGGAGAGCACCGAGATCGGGGTGCGCATCTCGTGCGCCAGGTCCGAGAGCATCCGCCGGCGGGTGTCCTCGGTGCGCTGCAGCCGGGTGGCCATGGTGTTGAACGAGGTGGCCACCGCGTCCACCTCGGCTCCGGCGCCCAGGGCGGGGACCCGGGTGTCGTAGCGCCCGCGGGCCATGCCCTGGGCGGCGGCGGTGAGGGCGCCCAGGGGCCGTTGGAGGCGGCGGGTGAAGAACCAGGTCACCGCCGCCGCGCACACCGCGGCGGTACCCAGGGCTGCGCCCAGGATGATCAGGTTGGTGTCGCGGTAGGCCTGCTCGACATGGAACAGTTCCGGGGAGTTCTCCGCGTGCCCGGCCATGATCAGGTGCTCATGGAAGATCGGCGGGCCGACCAAAGAGGCCACGACCACAGCGGCGAGGATGCTGGCGGCCACCACGATGACCTGGGCCAGGAAGAACCGGGAAGCCAACCCTCGATTGCGCCGCTGGCCCCTCACCGGGTCACCATCCGGTAGCCGACCCCGCGCACGGTGTCGATGAAGGTGGCCTTGTCCTCGCCGAGTTTCCGGCGCAGGTGACCGATGTGCACATCCACGATCCGTTCATCACCCACCCAGGCCGGACCCCACACGGTGTCGATGAGCTGTCTGCGGGTGAGGGCCTGGTGCGGGCGGGCGGTGAGGGCGGCCAGCAGTTCGAACTCGGTGCGGGTCAAGGCCACCGGCTCACCGTCTATCCGCGCTTGGTGGGCGGTGAGGTCGATGCTCAACGCCCCGAACACCCGGGCCGGCTCCACCGCGGTCACGGTGGTGCGCGGACGGCGCAGCACCGCAGCCACCCGGGCGACGAGCTCGCGCACGCTGAAGGGCTTGGTGATGTAGTCATCGGCCCCGGCGGCCAGTCCGGCCAACTTGTCGTCTTCGTCCCCGCGGGCGGTGAGCATCAGCACATAGCACTCGGAAGAACCCCGGATCCTGCGGCACACCTCGATCCCGTCCAGCCCGGGTAATCCCAGGTCCAACACCACCACGTCCGGAGCCTGAGCGCGGGCGGCCTCCACCGCCTCCGGCCCGGTGTGGGCGGTGGCCACGTCATAGCCGGCGCGGGTGAGATAAGTGGCGATCATCTGGGCCAGTGGCTTCTCGTCGTCGACCACCAGCACCCATCCGGCCACCGCATCGATGCCAGGATTCATGCCTTCAGTGTCCCTCTCGACCCGGCACGCACCGGCGCTGATGGCTGGTCCCAGCGGGAATCTTCGCCAAACCTTCAAGGAAAACGCCGCAGGCCCCCTTCCCGGGCGATCGACAATGGGGGGGTGGTCCTCGCGAGGTAACGCGAGGCGGAAAGGACCCATGAACCTCCTCACCCGCAGAAGCCTGGTCCTCGGCGGCCTCGGCCTCCTCGGTACCGGCGCCCTGGCAGCCTGTGCGTCCCCGGCGCAGACCCCGGCACCGGCCGAAGCGAGCAGCCCCGGGACGGCGATCACCCACGTGCACGCCATCACCCGCGACACGGTGACCGGAGGCGGGGCCGGGGCAGGGACGATCCTGCTGGCCACCCATGAGGGCCTGTTCCACCTGCAGGATGGGGAACTGACCCAGATGGGTCCGGTCGTGGACCTGATGGGCTTCACCGTCACCCCCGAGGGCCGTTATCTGGCCTCGGGCCACCCCGGGCCCGGCACCGACCTGCCCGAGCCGGTCGGGTTGATCGAATCCACCGATCAGGGCCAGACCTGGCAGGTGCTCTCCCGGGGCGGAGAATCGGACTTCCACGCCTTGGCCGCCGGCCCGACCGGGGTGCTCGGCTTCGACGGCCAACTGCGCGCCAGCTCCAACGGCCGCACCTGGGACATTCTCGAGATCCCCTCCGCCCCGGCAGCCCTGGCAATCAACCCGGACACAGGTATCATCCTGGCCACCACCCAGGACGGGGTCCTGCGCTCCACCGACAACGGCGCCACCTGGAACACCCTGGACACCCCGCAGCTGATATCCCTGATCGCCTGGGCCGAGGAGAATACCATCGTCGGGGCGGGAATCGATGGACACCTGCTGACCAGCACAGACGCCGGGGACACCTGGACCGCCAGCGACCAGCCGGTCGGGGAGATCACCGCCCTGGGCGCAAGCATCACCGCGGACGGTGAGATCGAGGTTCTAATGGTGGCCGACAGCACCGTTCTGCGGAGCACCGACGGCGGGAACACCACCGAACAGCTGCTCTGACCCGGTTCGCACCCACCAGCTCGTGGGCGGGTGTCCCTGCCCTGTCCTCGTCCCAAGCGGTCGCACAGCACACCCGTTGATGTGCGCGCCCAGAGCAGGGCGGCAAGGACTATCCCTCAACCGTTGGTCGGTGCAGAGCAAGAGACCCCTGCACAGAAGAGGGGCCTCTTGAAGGATGCCAGGGGCAGGCTACGCGCACTCGTCGTAGTGGTCCTCATGCTCCGCATGCCGGTGACCGTCGTGGAGATAGTCCACATGATCACCGTGCTCCACGGTCTCGTGCCCACAATTCTCACCGTGGGTATGCTCCGCCTTGGTGTGCTCGGCCTGCTTGTCATGACCAGCCATGATGATCCCCCTTGGTCGAACGAGCCCAGAACAGGCCCGTTGTTCCAGTGGAGCACCGGCATCAGCCTCTGGCAATGCTTCTACGGGACCACCAAGGCGAAAATCGACCCGCCCCAAATGCACGGTGGGCCGCCCCCTTCATTCGGTCCGGTCGCTGTGCGAGTCGTCGGTTTCCGATTGATGGGTGCATTGCCGAGCGTAGTCGACGGGTGCGAGGTAGCCGAGCGATGAATGCCGGCGGTCGTGGTTGTATTCGGTCTTCCAGTCGCCGATCACGACCTGGGCGTGGAGCAGCGAGTAGAAGCTGTTGATGTTCAGGCACTCGTCGCGGAGCCTGCTCTCGGCATCCTCGCCTTCACTTCGGCGAGGTCACCCGTGGCCAGGCCTCTCGCCCTCGCTGCGCCACCGGCGACATCCTCCGCTTCGCGAGGTCACCATGGACGAGCCCCTCGCTGGGCGACGCGTGCGTCCCGTCATGGCCTGAGACCTCACATCACCGACGGGGCCCT
>NZ_JROM01000010.1 GCF_000786655.1 Kocuria marina
CAGTGCACGACCCAGGCGGTTCATCACGTCGAGACGCGAAGCAATAGTCAGCATGCACTGAACTATACAGCGCGCACTGAACACTCGGTCACAGGCGTCAGCCCAGATCGCATGCCCGTAAGGGGAACCCCACTCGGGAACACCCGCCGCTGACCTGCTCACACGCAAGCACGCCTCGTGGAGCATCCCATAGGACCCGTCCGGTGGCCCTTTCCGCGACGGGGCGCCATACGGGGCACGCGTAGACAGGTCTCTCGCCTGCGTTCCGCGGTGGTCATTGGCGTTGGGCCAGCACCTTGTTACCTGCCTCGCGGAGTTCACCGGTGGGTGAGACGTGGCGGTAGAGCGTCTGGCGGGTGATGCCTAATTCCTTGCACAGCGCGCTGACGTTGGTGTCCTTCTTGCCCATCGAGGCCATGGCCAGGCGGAGCTTCGCGGGGGTCACCTTGTAGGGCCTGCCGCCCTTGCGGCCACGGGCGCGGGCCGATGCCAGGCCGGCCTTGGTGCGTTCGGAGATCAGCTCGCGTTCGAACTCGGCCAGGGCCGCGAAGATCCCGAACACCAACTTGCCTGAGGCGGTAGTGGTGTCGATGGCCGCGCCCTGCCCGGTGAGCACCTTCAGCCCCACGCCCCGCTCGGTGAGGTCGTGCACGATGTTGACCAGGTGGCGCAGATCCCGACCGAGCCGGTCGAGTTTCCACACCAGCAGGGTGTCCCCCGCCCGGAGGGCTTTCAGGCAGGCAGCCAAGTGGGGTCGGTCGTCGGTCTTGCCGGAGGCCTTGTCCTCATACAGGGCCTCGGGATCCACACCGGCGGCGAGCAGCGCATCGCGCTGCAGGTCCGTGGCCTGGGACCCATCGGCCTTGGACACTCGCATGTACCCGACCAGCACCGTGCACCTCCACTGTCATTTATTCGATCGTTTACGTGACATGAGAACCGAAGTATCGCCGCCACATAAAATTTGTCACTTTACCCGTTACTTATTCTATGTCGTGCAGACCCCGCTAAAAGCAGTTAATGTGACAGAAATTCGAGAGGGATGCCAAGTTCGGCGAAATCGTTCCGAACTCGGTGGACGTGCTCGTCGTCGTCGCTGCGGTAGAGCGTCATGAGATTGAATAGCTGGCGTGCGCTGTCCGGGTTCTGCTTGGCATCCTCGACGGCGTCGTGCAGGGCTTCGTTAAGGGATTTCGGGCATCCTGTTGTTACCAGTGGCTTGCCAGGATCAAGAGAGGTGTCGGGTGCCGGGAGGAACAATGCGGCATCGCGGCCCAGACCCGTCAGGTGACCGTTCTCGAGCACGCGCATTGCGATGGCTGCGGCTTCGAGGGTCCGCGTCTGCCTCTGCAGGGTCTGCGCTTCAAAGGGCCGCCACATCGCTTGACCGGCTCGCACGGGATATCCCGCGCGCTGCCACACCTCGCGCGTCAGCCGCTGCGCGGCACCGCACTCGCTCATGGTTGCACCAAGCTCATCGACCACAGTGCGCAGCAGCCGGAACCACGTGCCGGCGTGGATGCGATGCCGTGGAAGGTCGACTACTCCGGCTGTCAGGGCTTGCCACGTCCGGTCGTCCATGCGCCGGATCGCCAGCGAGGCTCTCTGCGGTTCGGGGGCGCTCGATGGGTCGCGCCATGCGTAGTAATGGCCGGGCGGACCGTCGTGGTGCTCAAGCCAGCAGTGGTGGACGGGGTAGGAGAGCATCAGTGGCAGCGACCACACCACGAGGTAGGGGTGAGGAGACGTGGAATCTCGCACACATTGTGGGCAGGTTCGGTGGTGTCGGACAGCGGCGGTCGGGACCCATGCTCGCCACGAGCTCACCGTCCGGCGACGACGGTTCCTCTCGGGCAAGAGAACGGTCAATTGCCGGATGTAGGTGCTGAACGCGTCGGGGCCAGGCTCGACGTCGTCCAAGAGCCACGGGGTGTACCCGCTGATGCTCATGCCGTGAATCCGATCGGAGCTGACTCCGGTTTGGATCGCTAGTTGCTCGATCAACCCCTCCGGTGGGGCCAGGTCGAGATCCGTATCGCGGTCGAGGGAGTAGCCGATATCGAATGCAAGATCATCGACGGTGATCCCATACCCGTCGGCGATCCGGTGCAGCCATGAGGTGAGGGCTTCACCCGGAATCGGCCGCGGATGGATCGGCCAGCGGGCGGTCACATCAGCTCGCGTTCAAACAATCGCCGCCGCTCTGTGGGGCCAACGTAGTCGGCCATCGTCAGCGTCCGGTGGTTGATCGTCTCAGCGCCGGACTCGACGGCCGCGACCGCGACCGCGGTCAGCAGGTGCGCAAGCTCACCGATCGTTCCTTCACTGCGGGCGAGCAAGTACTGCGTCATGTCGTCGGTCTCGATGCGGGAGGGCCGCCGCAATGGGAAGGCCGCCGCGAAGCTGGCCAACAGCGACCGGGCGTCCTCGCCTGCCTTCCAGACAGGCAGCACGAACGGCTCGAACCGATTCTCCAGTTGGTCGTCCGAGCGTATCGCCAGGTATGCCTCACGGGTGCCGACTCCCACGAGCGGGATGCGCAGCTCGTTGCCAAGGAATCGCAAGAGGTTCAAGAACTCTCGACGGACGTCACCACGTCCAGCAAGCACATTGTGCAGCTCATCGATCACCAGCATCTGCACACCGACCTCGCGCAGTAGGGAGAGTGCGAGGCGCTCGAGCTCGATCACACGAGGGCGCGGCCGTAGCGGCGCGCCGAGGGCTGCGAGGATTGCTGTATAGAACCGCAACGGGGACGGCTCCGAGGGCATCTGAACGCACAGCACCGGGATGTGTTCCCGATCCAACTCAGTCGTGGGCAGGTGCTGTCGACGGAATCTCTCGATGATCATGGACTTGCCGTTATTCGTCGGCCCCACCAGCAGCAGGTTGGGCATGCGTTGCTTCCGTGGCCACCCGAGCAGCGTTTCCAACCGCCCGACAGCCTCGACGGCTTTCGGGTAGCCGATCCAGCGGTCGGCTCGAATCCTGTGGACCCGCTCGGCAGCTGGCAGCCGCGCCGTCGACTGTGCAGATGGATGCAGATGCGACAGATCCGGTGGCTGGTCCTCGTCGACTGTCACCATTGTTCAATCTCCTCGAAGCGGGCCGCAGGCCGCATCGCGCCCGGTTCCGGCGCAGTCGCCGGCGGAGCCGGTGTCGGCGCGGGAGACGCCTTTCTCGTGGTTCCCGCGTGATTACGGCGTTCAGCTTCCCGGCGGGTCCGCTTGGTGGTCTTCTCGGCGGTCTCAGAGATGTGACGCATCTGTTCGATCATCCGAAACAACGCGACCTCGTCGACTTCGGCGGCACCGCGTTCACGCAGTCGTGCCAGCGCCTGCCGGTGCTCCCACACGCTGACAGCAGGATTCGACAACGTCCGATAGGGCACCTCTAGGTATTCCTCGCCCTCAGGGTCCAGCACCCATATTCGGCTGATGTCGCGCGGGTCTCGGCGGATGATGAACTGTTCGAGACTCTCGCGACGCGCGATCCAGGGCTTGAGCACGTTGGCGAAATAACGCACGTGATCGATGACGAATCCGGTACGCGTCAGCTTCCGCCGGATCACCGGCAGGAAATCCACCAAGAACGCTGTCGGATTCTCCGTGACCACAGGAGAGCCGTCCGCGAGGACACCCTCAGCCCAGCGCCCAGCCGGAGTCAGGCCCAGCGTGCTGTGGACGGTGCCGTGGTACGCAGCCACTGCCAGGCTCAGCCACTTCTCCAGTTCGGCAAGAGTCAGTGCAGCCATTTTCTCGGAGTCATACCGGCCACGCTCACCTGGGTCCGAGAACGTCGTGCCTGGCAGCTCGTGGATCTCGCGCATTGCCGTGCCGATGACGCGTTCTACGATCCCGCCGTAATGCGGCTGGCCCAGCGGCCGGTAGTCCAGTGCGATGCCGTGCTGCTCACACCCACGGGTGAGTGCCTCGCTCTTGAACTCGGCGGCGTTATCGACGAACAACGCCTTCGGCTTCCCGCTCATCGGCCAGTCTGCTTCGATCCCGAGTCGTTCCAGCCGGGGCCGTTTATCACCGGTTGCGTGAGCTAGGCATAAGCCCACAGACACCGCCGAGGGCGGCTCCAAAGTCACGACCATGCCCACGAGACAGCGACTGCACACATCGATCGCCAACGTCAGATATGGGCGGCCGACAGGCTTCCGTTCCCGCTCATCGACGACGATCAGATCAATGACGGTGTGATCGATCTGTACCTGGTCCAAGATGGATCCGATCGCTGGGACGTCATCACCGGCCGACTGCAAGGGCCGCACACTGTCGGGCCCTTCTCGTCGCCGACCGACTGCTATCGGATTCATCCGTGCGATTCGCGTCTCGACCGTGTTCCGCGCCGGCACCGGCAACCCCCGCACAGCACAGACTCGGGCGATCTCGCGGTGCAGCGAAGCGATGCTTCGCTTCTGTCGCGTCAAGTACCGTGTGCGGACAAGCTCGCGAATGACCTGCTCGACCGGCTCCGACAGCCGATTACCACCCCTGCCACCGTCGGACCGTCGGCTGGCGAGATCGGTCACCAGACCAGAGCCCTGACGGTAGCGTTCCAACAGCACGTACACCTGTCGGCGAGAGATTCCCAGCTCGACGGCGGCTTCATCGGCAGCAGCCACCCCAACATGGTCACGCTCGGCGAGATTGCCGATCACTTCAGCACGCAACCGAGTTTGCTCCCACTGAGCATCCGACATCGTTAAATGCCCCGGCGACGGGATCCCGTATGGTTCTTCGTCCATCCCTGCCTCTCCTTTGAGAACAGGACTATTGAGCAAAAACGACTTTAGTGCACACGACTACTGAACGGCCAGCGTTCAACAGCCGACTGCACAAGCCCCGAGAACACGGGGCCGGATGTGCAGGCGACTTCGGAAAATGACAGCCGGCCCGAGACGTCATGAGACGTCTCGCAACTCATGGGATGCGAGACGTTCAACCTCCACACCGCAAATAAGCCGTGCAAGGACTTGGCCTGCCACTCGGGCGCAGTTGGCTGAACCTTGCTCTGCTCGTCAGGGGTCAGGCAGCCACTCATCGGGACGCAAGTCACGGGTGTAGGGGATTCGGGCTCCTGGAACTAGACGCCGGGCCGCCCGCACCAATTGGTCGCGGTCCCCACGGGTCAGGTACAGGGCATGGTGCAGATATACATCAACCTCCAGGCCGTCGATGGTTCCGCCCAGCAGGTGATACTCACGCCAGAGGTCGCGTATGCCCACGCCGGCGCATGTGATGGCCGTGCGCATCATCCGCGCCTGGGCCCGGGCGATGGTCCAGTCTTCCACAGGGAGCCCTCCGGTCGTGTAACCACGCCTGGGCATGCGCTGCTGGCACAGGGGGTGGTCATGAGTAGATTCGGCACACCTGAGCCTTTGAATCAGGTGCGGGATCAATTGTCCGCCCGGCACGCCGGGCCCCGGAAGACCTGCCAGCGCCAGCCATCAACTCGTCCAGCAGTGCGGCGTGCAGGAGCCCTCATAACCTACGAGGTCGGGGACGCTGTGGTTGTGAACCACCGGGTGGGACAGCGCCAGGCACAAAAGCGGGGACGGCGGAGCAAAGCAAGGAATGGGTCACACCGCATTTAGGGTTGGATGGCTACGGAGACTGTGGTGACCCGGTAGGCGTCCTTGATGTGCTGGTGAATGCGGTCGCGACTGGAGACCTGATAGCCACACCTCTTGGCCCAGGCTCGAATCGATGCAGGTCGCATCCCCGTCCACCGGTATGTTGACAAGGGCAGGATTCAGCGCCCGAACAGTGAGTTCGTCCGGATCAGAGCGGTCCTGCTTGGCCCCTACCCCGGGGGTCAACGCCCCCCATCTGATGTGGAGTCTTTGCCCTATGTCCAAGCTGACCGATCTGCTGCGCCAAGTAGAGCGGAAAGATGCGCAGCTCGCCGCCGATCTGGAGCGTGAGTATAAGGCGCTGTCGTCGCGTCGCGCGTTCGGCTTGAACTTTGAACGGCACCATCCTGAAAGCACAGAGATTCCAGGGCGCAAGGTGCGCAGGGGAGAGAAAGTCCGGATTTTGCCCCCGCGTGGCAGCCTCACGCCAGGGGATAAGACTCTTTGGGTAGTTCAGCGAATCGAGCGTGTTGACGGTGGCCGCGTGGCGCATCTCATCCAACACGATGCCAACGACCCCGAGACTCGAGTGGTGAACGTCGATGACCTTGTAGTCGTGGCGGTATTCCGAGACTTTATTTATCCAGGTTTGACTCCCACTGGAGGAGTGGAGCGCGGCCAAGACAAGCCTTTCCACACAATTATTAATGGAGAAAACTACCATGTACTTGAGGCGTTGACGTACACACATAAAGGCAAGGTTGATGCCATCTACATTGACCCTCCATACAACACCGGCGCCAAAGACTGGAAGTACAATAACGACTATGTCGAAGGCGATGACCTCTATCGGCATTCCAAATGGCTGGCCTTCATGGAGCGCCGCCTACTAATCGCCAAACAGCTTTTAAATCCTGCAGATTCAGTTCTTATTGTTACAATTGACGAAAAGGAAGTACATCGTCTAGGGCTTCTGCTGGAGCAGGTTTTCCCTGAAGCCCGAGCACAGCTAGTAACTGTGGTCATCAACGCCCCGGGCCAAGCCCGAAATAGTGAGTTGGCCCGTGTTGACGAGTATGCATTTATGCTGTTCTTTGGCGCCGCACAGCCGGTTCCAGGCTCGGATGACTTGCTTAATGAAAAAACATCTCACAACCCAGACACGGTGCGATGGAGTTCATTGTTGCGGAGCGGAACAAATTCTGGCAGGGCTGATCGACCCACCCTATTCTTTCCGATATTTGTAGACCCTGAAACCAATGGAATCATCGAAATTGGCGAGGCCAAGACCATTGGCGCGAGTAGGGACGAATGGGAGGTGCCCCCGGGAGCAGTTGCTGTTTGGCCGCTGAAGAGCGACGGCTCAGAAGGACGTTGGCGCGCTTCTCCTAATTATTTGAGAGCTCTCATCAGTCAGGGATACGTGCGCATGGGCGCCATCCGGCCAGAGGAGGGACGTGGCACCGTTTGGTACTTGGGTAAGACTGCATTGAAAAAAATTGAGACTGGCGAATTTCGTGTGACCGGACGTGATGGCTCTGGCTCAGTATTGGTAGAGCCTGCTACCGATGTGATGGGTCGAACCGTCGTCCCCAAAACTGTGTGGAATCGCCCGTCTCACCATGCCGGCTGGCATGGCAGTGCTTTGGTTCGCGCTTTGCTGCCCGGTCGATCATTCCCTTTCCCCAAGTCTCTCTACGTAGTCGAGGACGCCATTCGTGTGGCAGTGGGTGACAAGCCGAACGCCACGGTCTTAGATTTCTTCGCTGGCTCGGGCACCACCGCCCATGCCGTCATGAGGCTGAATCGCCAGGATGGTGGCCATCGTCAGTGTATCTCTGTGACCAACAACGAGGTAGCTGCAGAAGAGCAAAAGGCACTTCGAAAATCTGGCCTGCGCCCTGGAGACCAGGAGTGGGAGCAGTGGGGTATCTGTGACTACATCACCAAGCCCCGTATTGAGGCTGCGATTATAGGTAAAACCCCTCTAGGCGATCCAATAAAGGGTGACTACAAATTCTCTGACGAGTTCCCTATTTCCCAGGGAATTGAGGAGAATGCACGATTTTATGCGCTGACCTATGAGACTCGTACAGAAGTGACACATCATAAGGCGTTCCGTCAGATCGCACCCTTGCTGTGGTTGCGCGCCGGAGCCCGAGGGGAGTGCATCGACGCCGAGCCAGATGCAGGGTGGGCCTTGGCAGAGGCGTATGGCGTGCTGGTTGACCTTGATCTGTCTACGCCCTTCATCGAGGCTGTTGATGGCAGCGATGGCATTGGGGTGGTTTACATCGTTACTGACGACGAACGGCGCTTTCAAGCTGTGGTTCGGCGCCTGCCCGACGGCGTGGAGGCGGTGCGCCTATACGAGTCGTACCTGCGAAACTTCCAGATCAGGATCGGAGGCTGAGCCATGCGGTTCACCTTGAAGGACTACCAGGACCAGGCTGTTTCCGAACTCCTAACCGCACTGCGCGACGCGCGGATGTACTACGAAGGATCCGGTCGCCCTCAGGCAGTCACGCTCACGGCCACCATGGGTTCCGGCAAAACCGTGATCGCCTCGGCTGTACTGGAGGCACTATTCACGGGCAATGAGGATCTCGACTTTGAAGCCGACCCTAAGGCGACAGTGCTGTGGTTCTCCTCCGACCCGGCGTTGAACGAGCAGTCCCGCTTCCGGTTACTGGAGGCCACGGACATGATTCCGTTCAGTGATCTGGTGGTGGTTCCCACGACTTTCAACCAGCGCACATTCGATCCGGGCAAGGTCTACTTCCTCAACCACCAGAAGTTCGCGCGCACGTCTCTGCTGGTTCGGGGGTTCGAGGAACGTCAAGCCGCTCTCCCTCTGGAGAGCATGCCTGACGGGCGTGAGTACACAATCTGGGACACGATCCGGAACACGATCGAGGACCTTGACCGGACCCTCTACATGTTCGTCGACGAAGCCCACCAAGGGATGGGCCAGTCCAAATCTGCCGAACGGGCTCACGAGTCCATCGTGCAACGGATTATCAACGGTCAGCCGGGCGTGGCGCCGAGGATCCCGCCGGTACCCATCATTTTGGGTATCACGGCCACCCCGCAGCGGTTGCACGAGACGTTGGCGACCTGGGATGAGCGCCTGGTGGTTGATCGGGTGAAGGTCAGCCCGGTTGATGTGCAGGCTTCAGGCCTTCTCAAGGACACGTATGTGCTCGACTCCCCGGCCGAGGTCGGGGCTTACGACCAAGTTTTGTTGCGCCGGGCCGTGGACCGTTTGCGGGAGATGACTGAGGCTTGGGCGGAGTATGCCCGCACCGACAGCGACGGAGAGACCGTCAAGCCGTTGATGATTCTCCAGCTGCCCAATACTCCTGATCCTGACGATGTCGGACAAGCCTTAGACACGATTTTCCAGCAGTGGCCAGCACTTGCGGAAACCAACGTCGCACATGTGCTTGGTGAGCACACCACCCAGCGTTTCGGCTCCCACGAAATCCCCTATGTCAGCCCTGAAGAGGTGCAGGACCTCGATTGGTGCCGAGTGCTGATCGCCAAGGACGCGATCTCCACCGGTTGGGATTGCCCGCGGGCGGAGGTCATGCTCTCCTTTCGACCTGCTTCGGACCGGACTCACATCACCCAGTTGCTGGGGCGAATGGCTCGTACTCCGCTGGCTCGCCGCATTCCTGGCAATGACCTGCTTTCCAGCGTGCATTGCTTCCTGCCTCACTTCGCTCCCACCACTACACGAGAAGTCGCGGACGCTCTAACCTACGGCGACGAGAACATGCCTCCGGTGCCCGGTCGGCGAGCCTTGATTGACCCGATTGAGGTGACTTCGCAGCACATCAAGCAAGAGGTCTGGGATGTCTTTACGTCCCTGCCGTCGATGGCACTGCCAAAGACAGTGACCAACCCTGTGAAACGCCTGACTTCGCTGGCTCACGAACTAGCCGCCGACAAGATCATGCCCGGCGCTGGAAACCGAGCACACGAACTGATGCACCACGCATTGGATGGCGCTGCGGCCACGCACCGCACCGCGGTTGAAGAGTCCCTCCGCGAGGTGAAGACCGTTGAGGGCAACCAACTGTTCGTGGACCGAGCCACCGGTGCCCGGTCAACAGGCGCATACACCGCCGAAGCCGATGAGGCGGTCATCGAGGAGGCATTCCGCCGCGCCTGTCGCGTGTTCGGCAAAGCCGTGTCGATGAGCTACGCATCCTACCTGGCCGCTTATGAAGTGGCCGCTGATGAGGAAGCCGATGAGGTTGAGGCACTGATCGAAGCGCAGGCCCGGATTGCGGCAATGTCCCGGGTACCGGCTGTAGTCGAGGCCTTCAACAGGCGGGCCGAGGAGTTGGCCGATGAGTGGTTCACCCACCACCGTGTGGCGATCGCTGGACAGTCGCCGTCACGGCAGGAGGAGTACCGCAAGATCAAACAGCAAGCGCGGACAGCCCAGGCTGTGTCCTTAGCGAAACCAGAACGCTGGCTGGTGCCGTCTTATGAGCAGACGGGCGACGACACGACCACACGCAAGAAGCTACCTACGTATCGGAAGCATCTGCTAGTACCTGCGGATGGTGATTATCCCGAGGACTTCAAGAGTTCATGGGAGCCCGATGTCCTAAACCTGGAGCTGCGGCGAGAAAGCTTGATCTGCTGGTACCGCAACCCCGGGGTGGCCAAGCCCGAGTCGTTGGCCGCTGTCTACACCGATGGTGAACGGCAGGCACTCGTGCGGCCGGACTTCATCGTGTTCGATCGCGCTTCGAACGGCCAAGTTGTGGCATCGATCGTCGATCCGCACGGTCACCACTACGCTGATGCACTGCCCAAACTGCGAGGCTTGGCGGCTTATGCCGAGCAATATGGAGACCACTACGCCAGGATCGATTCGATTGCCAAGATCGACGGGACACTGCGGGTGCTTGAGCTCAAGGACCCGCGTGTAAGGGAGGGGATCACCCAGGCGACCTCCGTCGAAGCGCTTTTCAGCAGCCAGCGTTCCTTTGAGTACCGAGGCTGAGCGCCGCCGCCGCCGAGAGCTGATGAAACGGCATACGCGGTGGAGGCGCGTCACGCCCAAGGATGTGCAGGCCTATCGGGAGTTGAGCGAAGGCGACAAGCTGTTCGTACTGACAGAGGTACTAGCTCGAGTTGAGTCTCTGATAGTGGTGTAACACCGGTCGCCGCGCCCCCGGCCCCTTGGACATGGGCGCGGCCACCGCGTGATCCTTCGAGTCAACCTCCTACAGAATCCTCGAACGGAGTCATCACGATGACCGCACCTCACATTGTCGACCCTGCCAGCGTGTTGGGCGAAGCCTTATCCGAAGCAAGCCCGGACATGATGCGCCAGTTGCTGCAAACCATGCTCAACGCTTTGCTGTCCGCCGACGCGGACGCCGTGATCGGCGCCGAGTGGGGCCAGCCCAGCCCGACACGCACGACCCACCGCAACGGCTACCGCCACCGCGACCTCGACATCCGTGTCGGAACCCTCGACATCGCTGTGCCGAAGCTGCGCTCAGGCACCTACTCCCCCGACTGGCTCATGGAACGACGCAAACGAGCCGAGTCCGCACTCATCATCGTCGTCGCTGACTGCTACCTCGCCGGCGTGTCCACGCGCCGCATGGACAAGCTGGTGAAAACCCTCGGCATCAACGCGCTGTCGAAGTCCCAGGTCAGCCGCATGGCCTCCGACCTCGACCAGCTCGTCGACGACTTCCGCCACCGCCCCCTCGACGATGCAGGCCCGTTCACGTTCGTCACCGCCGACGCCCTCACGATGAAAGTGCGTGAAGGAGGCCGCGTGATCAACACCGTCGTCTTGCTCGCCACCGGCGTCAACAATGACGGCCACCGTGAAGTGCTCGGCCTGCGCGTGGCCACGAGCGAAACCGGGTCAGCGTGGAACGAGTTCTTCGCCGACCTCGTCGCCCGCGGCCTGAGCGGCGTCTTGCTCGTCACCAGCGACGCTCACACCGGTCTGCGCGAAGCGATCAGCGCGAACCTGCCCGGCGCGAGCTGGCAACGATGCCGCACCCATTACGCCGCGAATCTGATGGACGTCACGCCCAAGAGCGTGTGGCCAGCGGTGAAAGCGATGCTGCACAGTGTCTACGACCAACCCGACGCCGATGCGGTCAACGCTCAATACGATCGCCTCCTGGACTACGTCGATGACAAGTGGCCTGCCGTGCACGAACGCCTCGACACAGCCCGCACGGACGTGCTCGCGTTCACGAGCTTCCCGAACGAGATCTGGACCCAGATCTGGTCGAACAACCCGACCGAGCGCCTCAACCGCGAAATCCGTCGGCGCACCGACTCCGTCGGAATCTTCCCCAACCGTGACGCGATCGTGCGCCTCGTCGGCGCCGTCCTGGCCGAGCAAACCGATGAATGGGCCGAAGGACGCCGCTACCTCGGGCTCGACGTCCTCGCCCGCTCACGTGCCGCTATCCTCACCGACCCGCCCACCGAGCCAGGACACGAACCCATGCCCGCACTCACCGCCTGAACCCACCCGCGAAGGATCACCCTGTTACACCACTGCCCGGGACTTGACCGGTGGTGCGGCGGCGGGGTCAACGTCACCGCCCGGGGCGCTGTGACCCCGGAAGTAAGCCCCGGGCATTTTGCGCGTCCGGGGCTTACGCATGTCGCAGCCACGAAAGAGAGTAATTGGTCGTTTTTGCACCACTCCCCCCGCGCCTGCCCTCGGGGTCAGTTTCGCCCGTGCTGGGTGTAGCAAAATTTGGTGCATAACCAGGGGGTGCGGAACCGCCTTACTGTGACGGGTTTTGCTCCACGTCGGAGCCAGCCCAGCCGGTACACACCTCGTGATAGAGGATGTGCGCCGTGGGCAGTCC
>NZ_JROM01000011.1 GCF_000786655.1 Kocuria marina
CCACGGGGTGGACGGGCTCACCCCACGCTCGAAAGCCCCACACACCACCCCGGGGGCCTTACGTCAAGCCCTGGTGGACCAGATCATCAACCTGCGCCGAGAACTTACCGCTGAGGGCACTTCACCAAACCCTCAAGCGCTGGCTCACCGCCCGACCCCTCCCGGCTACCACCACCGAACTCCAAGACCTGCTGGATCGTTTCCGCACCTGGTACAACACCGCCCGACCCCACCGGGCCCTCGCACGCGCCACCCCGGCTACCGCCTACACGGCCACCCCCAAAGCCACCCCGACCACGACCACCACCACCGAATGGCGTACCCGCACCGATGTGATCGACCCCTGGGGAAAAATCAGCCTGCGCTACGCCGGGAAACTACGCCACCTCGGGGTAGGACGCGCCCACATCGGTGAACCCGTGTTGATGCTCATCCACGACAACCACGTCATCACCAGCAACGCCACCACCGGACAGATCATCGCTGAACACACCATCAACCCCACCACCAACTATCAACGCCCCCACCCCCGCACCTGAACCCACACCCCCAGACACGACAAAAGGGCCCCGGAACCATGAAGTTCCAGGACCCTTCTGTCATCCATCTACCGACTCATCTGTCAACGATGACCCGACTCAGGACAGCGCGGAGGATGGGGGATTTGAACCCCCGAGGGCGTTAACCCAACACGCGTTCCAGGCGTGCGCCATAGGCCGCTAGGCGAATCCTCCAAGCAAGCACGAGCACCACATACGTGGGTAACGTGCGGCCATCAGCATAACGGAACTGGGCGGGCGGACGCGAATCGAGGAAGTAAGTGAGCCGCCCGCGGCGGGCACAGCGACGTCGTGAGCCCCCGAACTACCCCTTCACGGCCCCTCCGGTGAGACCGGAGACGATGTAGCGCTGCAGGAAAAGGAACAGCAGCACCACGGGGATCGCCGACAGGATGGCGCCGGCGGTGAACACTCCCCAATTCTCACCGAACTGTACGGAGACGAATTGGTACAAGCCCACGGCCAAGGTGTACTTCTGCGGGTCCTGCAACACGATTTGAGCCAACAGGAAGTCCGAGAAGGACGCGATGAACGACAGCATGCCCACGACCACGAGGATGGGTGTGACCAGGGGAAGGATGATCGTCCAGTAGATCTGGGAGTGTGACGCGCCGTCCAGTGTCGCAGCTTCGTCCAGGTCATGCGGAATGGTGTTGAAGAAGCCGTACATCAAGAAGGTGTTCGCCCCCAACGCGCCCCCCAGGTAGACCGCGACCAGACCCATGCGGGAATTGAGCCCCAGGAACGGATACACCTCGGAAATACTGAAGAGCAACAAGAAGATTGCCACGAAGGCCAGCAACTGCGGGAACATCTGAATGATCAACAGGGACATCAGACCGCCCCTGCGGAACCTAAACCTGAACCGGGAGAAGGCGTATGCAGCTGCCGCGCCCATGAGAACCGTGCCCACAGCCGTGATGGACGAGATCAACATGGAGTTTCCGAACCATGTCAAGAACGGGTTCTGTGGATCGTTAAGAAGGTTTCGGTAGTTGGCGCCGGTGATCTCCGCAAACAGGTCGTTGGATCCCAGCAAGGACCCCGTGGGCGACAACGAGGCCGAGAGCGCGTAGACCAGGGGGAACAGGGCGAAGATACACGCGAGGATTGCGGCTACATGCTTCCATCCCCCGCGGGCGAACCGCTGCCCGGCGCTGAGCCGTGACCGGGACCCTGTGCTCCCGCGTGTGACATTCGAGGCTCGTGATGTGGACATGTCAGTTGATCTCCTCGAGTGCCCTGCTGCGGCGGAAGGTCAGTGCGGAGACCACCGCCACCATGATGAAGATGAGGATCGACAGCGCGGAGGCCACTCCGTAGTCGTTGGTGCCACCAGCGAAGGCGATCTTGTAGACGAACGAGATAAGGATGTCCGTGGCCCCCACACCCGTGGTGGATTCCAGGTCTTGGGGTCCACCACCGGTGAGCAGATAGATGACGTTGAAGTTGTTGAAGTTCATGGCGAAAGAGGCGATCAGAAGGGGCCCCACGGCCACCATGAGCATCGGCAGCGTGATGGAACGGAACTTCTGGACGACTCCCGCGCCATCCATGTCCGCGGATTCATAGAGTTCTGACGGGATGGACTGGAGTGCGCCGGTGGTCACCAGGAACATGTAGGGGAACCCCAACCACAGGTTCACGAGCAACAGGGAGACCTTGGCCAGCCACGGGTTGTCCAACCACGGGATGTCCGCCCCGCCCAGCAGCACCTGGTTGATGTAACCGAAGTCAGCGTTGAGCAATCCCGCCCAGATCAGAATGGAGAGGAACGCCGGGAACGCATAGGGAAGGAAGATGATGGCCCGGTAGACGTTACGGAACTTGAGGTTCTTGTCGTTGAACAGCATGGCCAGGAGCAGACCGAGGAAGAACGTCAGGGCCACCGAGAGGATCGCGAAGGCGAAGGTCCAGAGGGTGACGGAGACGAACGGCCCACCGAGGATCCCTGGATCGAAAATGGCCGCGAAGTTGTCGAGCCCCACGAAAACCCGCCACCCGGGACGCAGCTCCTCTCCCGCCGGGCTGACGAAGGCCCCCTGCCCGTTGTCCGCGTACACGGTCCCGTCGTCCGAGACCATGGCATTGGCCTGCTCGTCGTAGACCAGCGTGGGAGTGTAGGGATAGGCGGTGCGGCCGTCATCGGTGCGCAGCGCGCCGTCGGCCGGATCATCGGAGACCGGGACCCGCAGGTCCATGACCGCTTCGTGCGCCGCGGTGACCTGCCCGTAATCGAGGATGTCGTAGCCGGGGACCGCTTCGATGGCACCGTTCGTCACACTCGCACCCTCGACCGGGCGGAGCGCCTGGTGTGCGGAGCCGACGAGAACCCGGCCGTCCTGCACGGTCGCCAAAGCCAGGTCACCGTCCGCATTGAGCACCGAGACCGGATATTCCTGACCACCCGCCACCCGCTGTTCGTACGTACGGGTCAGCTGATTGACGGCCGCTTGTTTCGTGGAATTGTGACCATCACCGTAATTGGTGAACGCGGTGGCCGCGGTATAGAGGACCACGAAGATCTGGAAGATCAGCAGGAAGATCAGCCCGGGATAGAGGTACTTAGCCGGGAGCATCCTGCGGGTCGGTAGGAAGTACACGAGGTCCGCCGCGATCAGGGCCAGGAGCAGGAACACCAGGATGCCCCAGCTCTCGGCCGCCCATGCGGACAGGATGCCGAACAGCCCGAAGGCGTTGATCAGGGCCATGAGCACGAGCTTGATCACGAACCCCATGCCGAAGCCGCGCGAGTGGGAATGCCGGATGCTCGGAGGTGACTCCGGCCGGCCGTCACCTGCTGAGTCCCTCTCCGTCGGAGAGATCACTGGACGGGCGGGGGTCGTGCTCATTGGATCTGTCCTTCGATATTGGCGATCATGCGATCCCACAGCTCGATCGGGTCCCCGTTGCCGTTGACGATTCCGTTCTCGGTGGTTCCCCAGAAGGACCACACTGCGCCCATCGCGGGGATGGCGGGCATGGGCAGTGCCTTGGTGGCGTTCTCTGCGTAGGCGGAACGCAGCGGGTCACCCTGCATACCGTCAATGGCCACTTTGCTGGCCGGTGGCCGCCCCGTGCTCTTGTAGAGCGCAGTCTGTGATTCCGAGCGTGTCAGGTAGTTGGTCGCGAAGTCCTGCGCGGCCACGGGATTCGCCGCGTTCGCATTGACGAAGAACGCCTGGACTCCGGCGAACGGGCGTGCTTCCTTCCCACCCGCGGACGGGACGGGAAGAACGGTCACGTCCATACCCGCGGCTTCGATGTCGCCGAGCTCCCACGGGCCCGCGATGTGGAAGGCGGATTGCCCGGAGATGAAGGATTCTTTTGCGATGTCCGGTGTCATGGACGTCCTGAGGTCACCGCTGCGCCCCAGCTCCGCCAGGTAGCGGGCGAACTCGTGACCATTTTGTCCACCCATGGCCAGCTCGTTCGAGTACTCACCGTCCGCGCCCCGCTGGAACACTTCCACACCGAACGAGGTCTGAAGGGGGTAGAGGTGATAGGGATCCCCGGCATCGGGTGACTGGCTCACCGTGAAGGGGTATTTGATGCCGCGTTCGTCCATGAGCCGATGGCCCTCGGCGCGCAGTTCGTCGAAGGTCGCGGGATCATCAGTGGTCAAGGCATTGTTGCGCACCAGGGCCACGCTTTCCACGGCGTAGGGCACCCCGTAGCTGACTCCGTTGTAGACGACGGCGTCCCGCGCGTTCTTCGTGAATTCCTCACCCCGGTCCCCCAGCTCCACGGGGGCGACCACCCCGTTGGCCGCCAACTGTCCGAGGTTGTCGTGCGGTGACACGATGATGTCCGGAGCTTGACCCGTGGGGCTCTGGGAGATGAAGTTCGAGATGGCCTGGGCGTTGATCTCGCGCTCGATGAACCGGACGTTCACACCCGTGTCGGCCGTGTATTCCTGCGCGATCTCACGCAGCGCGGGGATCTCGTCGTCACCGGCCTGGATGGTGACCTCCCCCGGCCCTCCGCCCAGCCCCGCCACCCCTGTTGTGGGTACGCTCGAACACCCGGCCAGTAGCAGAGCGCAACCAGCCAGAGCGGCTGCCCACCGCGTGCGTCTCATGGGCTTGTCCTCATCTCTCGTTCGGGTTCGTCTTCCCGCGTGCCCACCGGGTCGCACGGGGCTCACGAGGGCAACCGGTTTCCGGTCGCGGCATCGAAAAGGTGGATGCGCTCGGGATCGGGAGCGACCCACAGGGTGCTCCCGGCGCTCGGCGGCGTGCGGCCGTCCGTCCGAACCACGATGGGGCTGGCGCCCCCATCGGCCCCTTCCTCCTCGGAATCGATGGAGTGGTCCGCGGCGTGTGCGGACGGATCCACCCGTACCACCGACGTGGCGGCTGTCAGCGGGGCGAGTTGGCCGTACACGTATGCATCGGCGCCGAGTTCCTCAACGACCTCCACCGTGATCGGGACCCCCGTCCCTTCCGCTGCGGGTGACAGGTCCTCCGGGCGGATTCCGACGGTGACCTGATGATCGGTCACCGCCTCCTGCTGGGCGGAGGACAACTGCAGAGAAAGCGTGCCCAACTCCACATGATCGGCGGAAACCGGGGCTCGGAACAGGTTCATGGCCGGGGACCCGATGAAGCCCGCCACGAATTCGCTGTTCGGTCGGTCGTACAGGTTGCGAGGGGTGTCCACTTGCATGAGCACCCCGTCCTTGAGCACAGCCACCCGGTCACCCATGGTCATGGCCTCCACCTGATCGTGGGTCACGTACACCGTGGTCACACCCAGCCGACGGGTCAGGGACGCGATCTGGGTCCGCGTCTGGACACGCAGCTTGGCATCCAAGTTGGACAGTGGCTCGTCCATGAGAAACACCTGCGGTGAACGGACGATCGCGCGTCCCATGGCGACGCGCTGCCGCTGGCCACCGGAGAGCGCTTTCGGTTTGCGATCGAGATACTGCGTCAGGTCCAGGATCTTCGCGGCCTCTTCGACCCGACGATGCCGTTCCTCGGGACTCACCTTGGCGATCTTGAGCGCGAAGCCCATGTTCTCCGCCACCGTCATGTGCGGATAGAGGGCGTAGTTCTGGAAGACCATGGCGATGTCTCGATCACGGGACGGGACATCCGTAACATCACGGTCACCGATCAGGATCGTGCCGTCCGTGACCTCCTCGAGTCCGGCCAGCATGCGCAGAGTCGTCGATTTGCCGCATCCGGAGGGACCGACCAGGACCAGGAACTCCCCGTCCGCGACATCGAGGTTCAGATCGGTCACGGAGGGGCGCGCGGCGCCCGGGTACTGACACGTGATGTGGTCGAAGGTTACGGCGGCCATGGGCTGAGATTCCTTTCAGAGTCCCCGTCTCGGGGAGTTCCGACATGTCACGAGGAGACTGTCGGGCGTCACCACCAGTATGCGATAGTGACGGACCTCACCAATATAAGCGATTACATTCACAGGGGTGGTGATCAGCGTTTTGTTGCGATGACATGTCGGAAGGCAGGAGCAAGCGTTCCCAAAAAGACTGGCCAGGACCGCAGGTAGGGAGGGACCACACGTTGGTCCGAGACCCGTCCACCGTGGAGGGTTTTCGGGCCATAATTGGCGCATGCGGCGGTGGCGGCTCGCATCGCAGCTCATCCACCGCCCCACCACGTGCTCCATGAGGAACCACGCTGGTACTCGCCCCTCGATGCGGAGGCACGCCCATGATCGCCCGAGAACTGTCGGCACCGCGTCGGCAGCAGGGGCCACCCCGCTTGCAGGACGTGGCTCCCAAGGTGGGGATATCCACGGCGACCCTCTCGCGCGCACTCACGGGCCGGGGGCCCGTCTCCCCGGGGACGAAACGCCGCATTGAGGCCGCCGCCAAAGAACTCGGGTTCGTGGCGTCCTATCACGCATCGAGTCTCGCGAGCGGGCGCAGCCGGAATATCGGCGTCGTCCTGCCCTACGTGGATCGCTGGTTCTTCGCCACGGTCTTCGACGGCATCGCGAGCACACTGACAGCAGCCGGGTACGACGCCGCCCTGTACAACTTGCAGGGCGAGACCTCCCGCCAGAGCGTGCTCACCGACTTCCTGCTCCGCAAAAGCTTGGCCGCTGCCGCCGTGGTCTCGCTGTGATTGACGCCCGGGGAAACCGAACACTTGTTCTCCGCCGGTATTCCTTTGGTAGGGATCGGGGGTTCCCTCGAGGGTGCCCCCACGATCAGCGTGGACGATCTGGATGCGGGACTGCGCGCGACCAATCACTTGATCCAGTTGGGACACTGCCGTATCGCCTTTGTCGGGGGGCCTGCCGAGGCCGGCCGTTCGTTCCCCATGTCCAGTGATCGACGCCGCGGTTTCGAACGAGCGATGTCAACTGCGAGGCTGCCGATCCACGAGCGGAACCAACTCGTTTCGGACTTCACACGTTCCTGGGGGCCTATCAGCGGATCAAGAATTTGCTCGCCGAGCCGGAGCAACGACCCACTGCCGTTTTCGCCGCGAGCGACGAAATGGCGACCGGTGCCATTCTCGCGGCGAGGGACCTGGGTCTCGATGTCCCTCGGGACCTGTCAGCCATCGGCATCGACGCCCATCCCATTGGTGGGACTTTCGGGCTGACTACCATCGACCGGCGAGCCCGCCGCCGGGGCACCCACGCCGCGCAACTGCTCCTGCGCCAGTTAGTTAACCGGGGAACCGGTCACGGCGACCACGAACTGCATCGGGCCCACTTCATCGCACGATCCTGGACGGCACCGCTCGGTTCGAACTCCTCGCCGGCTTGAGCTAGAGTATGGGGCAGCCCCTCGTGTGGCGCCATCTCGTAAAACTCCCCCAGGACCGGAAGGTAGCAAGGGTATATGGGCTCTGGCGGGTGCACGGGGGGTCTTTTCGTACCCGGCTCCCCACCCCCGCGAGCGCGCTGTGCGCGTCCGGGTCCCCGGCTAAGGTTTCATACGTGACTACCGCCCTGTACCGCCGCTACCGCCCGGAGACCTTTCAGGATGTCATCGGTCAGGAACACGTGACCGAGCCCCTGATGACCGCGCTGCGCAAGAACAGGGTCAATCACGCCTATCTCTTCTCCGGTCCGCGCGGCTGCGGTAAGACCACGTCCGCGCGCATCCTGGCCCGCTGCCTCAACTGCGCGGAAGGGCCCACGGCCACACCGTGCGGTCACTGCGAGTCCTGCCAGGATCTGGCCCGGGACGGTGCCGGCTCACTGGACGTCATCGAGATGGACGCGGCCTCCCACGGCGGCGTGGATCATGCCCGTGACCTGCGGGAACGCGCCACGTTCGCCCCCGTCCGGGACCGCTACAAGATCTTCATCATCGACGAGGCCCACATGGTCACGCGGGAGGGCTTCAACGCCCTGCTGAAGATCGTGGAGGAACCGCCGGAGCACGTGAAGTTCATCTTCGCCACCACCGAGCCCTCCAAGGTGCTCACCACCATCCGCTCGCGCACGCACCACTACCCCTTCCGCCTCGTTCCCCCGGAACCGCTCATGCGCTACCTCGAGCAGCTGTGCCAGGAGGAGGGCGTCACCACCGAACCGGGCGTGCTGTCCCTCGTGGTGCGCGCCGGCGGCGGCTCGGTGCGTGATTCGCTCTCCGTCCTGGATCAGCTCATGGCCGGCTCCGAGGACGGCGGCATCACCTACGATCTCGCGGTCGCCCTGCTGGGCTACACGCACGCGGCCCTGCTCGACGACGTCGTGGACGCCTTCGCCGCCGGCGACGCCGCCACGGTCTTCGCGTCCGTGGACCGCGTCATCCAAACCGGGCAGGACCCCCGCCGTTTCGTGGAGGACCTGCTCGAACGCTTCCGCGACCTGGTGGTGGTCAACGCGGTCCCCGATTCCGCCGCGAACATCCTGCACGGGATGCCCACGGACCAGATCAACCGGTTGCGGAACCAGGCCACCCAGCTGGGCGCGGCCGAGCTCTCCCGCTCCGCGGACATCACCAACGAGGCCCTCAACGAGATGACCGGGGCCACCTCCCCGCAGTTGCACCTGGAACTGCTGTGCGCCCGCATCCTACTGCCCTCGGCGGATCACACAACGCGCGGCATCACGTCCCGGGTGGACCGTTTGGAACGCCGCCTGAGCATTCCTCGGGGCACCGGAATTCGTACGACGGCGCACGACGCCGCGTCGTCGTCCCCCGCGGTGGAACCGACCGCACGCGGAAGCCAGGAGCCCACATCTCCGGAGCAATCCGGCACCGCCGCGCCGGCACCCGCGTCGTACGACGCCCCCGCACCGGAATCCGCCGGGGTACCTTACCCGATACCCCCCGAGCTCGACGCCGCCGCAACGGACTCCGTTGCCCCGTCGCAGCCCGTGCGCCCGGACGGGTCCGCCGCGGACGGCGCGGACGGTTCCGCAACGGGTCGCCCCGCGGAGGAGACCCCGGACGTCCAGGAACCCACGGACCCGCAGGACGAGTCCGAACAGCCCGAGGGCAGCAGCCACCCCGCCGCTGCGGATCCCGTTCCGGAAGGCGAGCGCGGCCCCGACGCCCAGCACCCGCCCGCGGACGGCACGACCGACACCCGCTCCCCCGCGTCACAGGACGCGGGAGCCGATGTCTCGGCACGCATGCAGCAACGGGAGACGTCGAACCAGTACGGGTCCCAGCGGCCTGACGACGACGCATCCCGCCAGTACGCGCAGGGGGAGCCTCGCCGTGACGTCGCGCCACACGATGATCACCAGCCGCAAGCCCCGCAGGCGTCCGAGGAGCAGGCCGCCCCGAGCGACGTCACCAGCGGTGAACTGGAACTGCTGCGTTCCTCGTGGCCCGAGATCGTGTCCGCGCTCGCGGAGATCCGCCGCGTGGCCTGGGCCATCACCGTGCGAGGAACGCCCATCTCGTTCGAGAACCGCACTCTGCGGATCGCGTTCGAGAACGACGGCGACCTCCTGAACTTCCCCCGCTTCGAGGCGGACGTCCGTAATGCCATCCAGAGCGTGGTGGGGTTGGATTGTGCAGTGGAAGCAGTGCGCCCCGGTGACACACGCGGCCGGCAGGACACCCCGGGTGCGGGTGGTCCGCCGTCGAACGCGGGCCGTGGCACCGGGCCCGGTCCCGGGCGGGAGGGCGACGGTGGACAGGGTTACCGGGGAGATCGCCCCGCGCCCCGGGGCGGCGGGCCCCAGAACGCTCAAGGATCCCGGCAGGATCGCGGATCGCAGCAGGACCGCAGGTATCAACGCGACGATTCCGCCTCGGAGCACGGCCAACAGTACGGCCCCGGACCCCGTCAGGGCTCGGACTCGCATTACGGCGCTGATGCCGGGTACGGATCCGGCTCACGGCGAGACACCGGTGCATCTCGCGGCGACGGACCCACCGGGCGGGACACCAGGCTGAACGCCTCGGGCCAGGCCAGATCCTCCGATCAACCGGACTATTTCCGCGAGCCGGAGGGCTTCGGGGTCAATCGTCGTCGGGGCAATCCTCCCGCGCCCGACCGTGAACCGACACCGGAACGCGAGTCGCGGTCCATGCCCGATTCCGCCTCTCGTTCCACGTCCGGCACTGACCGGTCCTCCGTGCCCGCTTCCTCGTCGCACTCGGCGCCCGCATCCGCCCCGGACGACGACGAACCCGTCACCTCGTGGTCCGTGGCCTCCATTCCCCAACCGGGTTTCGCCGCACCGAGCGGCGGGGATTCCACGTCGAACACCGCCAATGCGGCGCCCACGCGTGATGATTCGGACCAGAATCCGGACACGTCCGATAGCTCCGTAGGCGACTCCTCCAGGGACGATGCCCACCGAGCGACGGATTCCCCGGCGGACGACCGCGCTGGCACCGGCGATTCCACCTCGGTTCCGTCTCGTGAGGGCTTGGGCAGTGCCAGTGACTCCGCGGACGTCGGCGCGACCTCGTGGACCCCTGGTGCCCCCGCGTCGGATGGCCCCGCGTCGGATGGCCCCGGGTCGGATGGCCCCGGGTCTGATGTTCCCGCTTCCGATGACTCCGCGGCGTTCGAGTCCCACGATTCCGGGGCCGCTTCCGGCGGACCCGATCTGTCCATGCGTGACGGTTCCATGCGGGATGGTTCCGTGCGCAATGGCTCCGTGCCCGAGGACCCCGCATCCGGTGCTCCTTCTTTCCGTGCCCCGCAGCCGCGGGATCGCGGCCCGGAGTACTGGAGCCCGGAGGAACCGCCGCCCCCACCGGAGGATGACCCCCCGGCGGACATGTACGACGAACCCGTGCCCCGAGCGCCGTCGCCCGCAAGGGATCGTAGGGCCCAGGGCGGGAACGGCCCCGGCGGCGACAACCCGGCGGGGCCCGGTCCCGACCACGACGGGCGCGGGAACACCCGCCCCGGCGGCGTCGTCCCTCACGAGAACGGCGACACCCGCCCCGGCGGGAACCGCCCGAGCTGGCGAGAGCGCCACGCAGAAGCGATTGCCGCGGCGGAACGGCGCTCCACCGACATCGCGCCCCCGACCTCGCGCAGCCCCGGCATGGAGGACGAGAACTTCGTCCCGGGCGCGGACGACGAATCCCTCGAGGACTCGTCCCTGTACGGGCGGGCGGCCATCGAGCGCATCCTGGGCGGCATGCTCATCGACGAGCACGCCCACGGAACGGATCAGTGACCGGGCCCATCGCCCGGCTGTTCACGAACACGACAATGAAGGAGCACGGTGTACGAAGGACCGGTCCAGGACCTCATCGATGAGCTGGGGAGGTTGCCGGGTATCGGCCCCAAGTCCGCGCAGCGCATCGCCTTCCACCTGTTGGACGCGGACAAGGACGAGGTCCAGCAGCTCGTGAAGGCCATCACCACGGTGAAGACCTCGGTGTCGTTCTGCGTGATCTGCGGCAACGTCACAGAGCAGGAGGAGTGTGCGATCTGCCGGGACGCCCGCCGGGACCGCAGCGTGATCTGCGTGGTGGAGGAGTCCAAGGACGTCATGGCCATCGAACGCACCCGCAGCTACCGGGGGTTGTACCACGTGCTGGGCGGCGCGATCTCGCCGCTGCAGGGTGTGGGACCGGATCAGCTGCGCATCCGCGAGCTGATGACCCGGTTGTCGGACGAGACAGTTCAGGAGATCGTGCTGGCCATGGACCCCAACCTGGAGGGCGAGGCCACCTCCACGTATCTCACCAGGATGTTGAAAACGCTGGGTATCCGGGTCACCCGGCTGGCCTCGGGGCTGCCCGTGGGCGGTGACCTCGAATACGCCGACGAAGTCACGCTGGGCAGGGCCTTCGAGGGACGCACGGTGGTCTCCGAGGCCCGCTGAGGCCCGTAACAATCGCGTCCCTCTTTGTGTCCACGAATGCCCGCTCGACTCCGTGCGGCTGCGGGTGAGCGGATAGCATGGATCACTGATCCCGCGAGACCGCCCGTGCGTTCGGGCCGGGTGCCTGCCTGTGAGAGGAATGTATGAGCCTCATTGTCCAGAAGTTCGGCGGTTCATCGGTCGCCGATGCCGACGGTGTCCGCCGGGTCGCCCGGCGAGTAGCCGAGACCAGGAACGCCGGCGACCAGGTGGTCGTGGTCGTCTCCGCGATGGGTGACACCACGGACGACCTCCTGGACCTCGCCGGCGAAGTAGCCAGGAAGCCACCGGCCCGCGAGTTGGACATGCTGCTGACTTCCGGGGAACGCATCTCCATGGCCCTGTTGGCCATGGCCATCTCCGACCTCGGCGTTCCCGCGCAGTCCTTCACCGGATCCCAGGCCGGGATGATCACCGACGGCGCCCACGGTGCGGCCAAGCTCGTGGAGGTCAGCCCCCTCCGGGTGCGCGAGGCGCTCGACCACGGCAACGTCGCGATCATTGCCGGGTTCCAGGGCGTCAACCGCTCCTCCAAGGACATCACCACGCTGGGCCGCGGCGGTTCGGACACCACCGCCGTGGCGCTCGCCGCCGCCCTGGACGCGGACGTGTGTGAGATCTACTCGGACGTGGACGGCGTCTACACCGCGGACCCCCGCATCGTCCCCACCGCCCAGAAACTGGACCGGGTCTCCTCCGAGGAGATGCTCGAACTCGCCGCCAACGGCGCCAAGATCCTGCACCTGCGCTGCGTGGAGTACGCCCGCCGCTTCAACGTGCCCCTGCACGTCCGTTCGTCTTTCAGTCACAACGAGGGCACCATGGTCATCCCCAGCCCGCACGAGAACCTCACGCCGCAGAAGGAGATCCCCTTGGAACAGCCGCTGATCGCCGGTATCGCTCATGATCGCAGCCAGGCCAAGATCACCATCGTGGGGGTCCCCGACCGCCCCGGGATCGCCGCGCGGATCTTCCGGTTGCTGGCCGACTCCAAGGTGGACGTGGACATGATCGTCCAGAACGTCTCCACCGGCGAGAACCCGCTCACCGATGTGTCCTTCACCCTGGCCGAGTCCCAGGGTGACCTGGCCATGAACCTGCTGCGTGCCGCCGAAGAGAAGATCGGCTATGCGAACCTGGACTACGACGACGAGGTGGGCAAGCTCTCCCTCGTGGGCGCCGGTATGAAGACCAACACCGGCGTGGCGTTCACGTTCTTCGAGGCGCTCGCGGAGAGCGACATCAACGTGGACATGATCTCCACGTCCGAGGTCCGGATCTCGATCATCACGTCCATCGCCAAGCTCGACGAGGCCGTCCGGGCCGTGCACACGGCGTTCGGTCTGGACTCGGACGAGACCGCCACGGTGTACGGGGGTACGGGACGCTGACCCCGGCTTCATCCATGAGTTCTGATTCGGACCCGTCCGACGATCCCCGGCTCGCCGAGATCATCGACTTCCTGGGTGGTTCGGACGAATCCGCCGTCGAGGATCCGCTGTCCCTGGCGGACCAGCTGTGCTTTTCGCTGTCGGTGGCCTCACGCAGGGTCGCGCACAGCTACCGCCCCGTGCTGGAGCCCCTGGGACTCACACTACCCCAGTACCTCGTGATGCTCGCGCTGTGGGATGCCAACCCGCGCACGGTGAAGGACCTGGGCGAGCAGCTCATGCAGGATTCGGCAACGCTCTCGCCCCTGCTCAAACGCTTGGAGGCCCGCGGGTACCTCACGCGGGAGCGCGATCCGCACAACGAACGGGCCCTGGCCGTGACCCTCACGGAGGAGGGCGCGCGTCTGCAGGACAAGGCGCAGGCGGTGCAACCGGAGATGATGCGCCGGTTGCAGTTGTCCCCTCAACAGGTCCGGTTGCTGAACCGCGGGATGCAGCGGCTGATCGACAACACCCAGGACGCCGAGAGTGCGTGAGGCGCTGACCCGGGAGGAGTGGTCACGCCGGGCGCACGCGCACGCGGAGCGGGTGACGCCCCACACCCGGCCGTTCCTGGACCGGCGGTCCCGCGGGGAGAAGCACCCCGTGGAGGACTTCCTCTTCACGTACTACACGCTGTCCCCGGCCCAGTTCACGCGCTGGCACCCGGGCCCCGGTGTCATCCTCCTGGATGCCCCGGAGCGCGAGGGCTGGAAGTACTACCGTCCCGCGACGCCCGCGGAACTCCAGGCGACGGGCGCGGGGGAGGGCGCGAGGGGCGTCGTCGTCGCGGTGGAAGAATTCGTGGCCGAGCGGGGCACCGCGGTGCGGTTCACGCGCGAGATCCTCACGAACACCCTGGCCAGGAGCGGGACGTTCGACTGCTTCGGGCTGCACGAGTGGGCCATGGCGTACCGCGCGCAGAGCAACGGTGTGCGCCACGAGGACGCGCCGTTGCGTTTGGGTGCGTCCGGCACGGACGACGTGGTGGAGGCCCACCGGATCCGCTGCTCGCACTTCGACGCGTTCCGTTTCTTCCAGCCCCAGGCCGTGGAACGCAACGAGCTGCAGCCCACGCGCGAGACGCAGCGCCGCATGGAGCAGCCGGGATGCCTGCACGCGAGCATGGACCTGTACAAGTGGGCCTACAAGTTGTTGCCCGCGGTGGATTCGGACCTGCTCGCGGACTGCTTCGACCTCGCGTGGGACGTGCGCGTGACCGACATGGAAGCCTCCCCCTACGACCTCACGGCCTGGGGGTACGAGCCCGTGCGGATCGAGACGCCCGAGGGCAAGGCCGAGTACGTCCGGCGTCAGCGCGCCTTTGCGCAGCGGGGCAATCGGCTGCGAGAGCGCTTGGCGGCGGCCGTCGAACGGCTCCTGGACGGGGTCGACGACGCCGCGTCCGCACCGCTCGATTCCACCCGCTCCTCGCCCGAGCCACGCCGTTCGGACGACGCCGCGGTGCCCGTCCGCGCGGCCGGGCATGATGGCGCGACGAGGCAGTCCGGAGCGGGCGGGCACATCGGCGCTATGGCGCAGACCGGAGCAGTCGGACGGGACGGCGCGAGCGGCGTCGTCATGCAGGGCCGAACCGCTCGGACCCGCGGAGACCGTTCATGAGGCCCGGGGAAACCGCCCACGGATGGGAACGGATCACCGTGGTCTCCGCGGTGGCGGAACCCCTCGACTTCGCGACGGCCCGCTCGAGCGCGGGCCCGGTGCTCGTGACCCGGGATGCCGACGGGGCGCTGCACGTGCTGTCCAACACGTGCCCACACCAGCAGGCCACGGTGTGCCGGGAGGCCGCGGGGCGCGCCGAGAGCTTCGAGTGTCCCAACCACTACTGGGTGTTCGGCCCGGACGGCCGGTTCCTGGGCTCGCGACTGGCCATGGCCGCCGGTCGGCAGCTGCCGCACGACCCGGCCAAGGACCTCCCCGCGGCCGCCGTGGATGTAGTGGACGGCTGGGTGGTGGCGCGCTTCGACTGAGCGGACCTCGGTGTTCGTCGTCCCCTGCTGCAGCGCGTCCTACTCGAGCGCCGCCTGCTCGAGTGCCACGGCGGCGTTGAGCAGGGCCAGGTGGCTGAGGGCCTGCGGGAAGTTGCCCAGAAACGAGTTGTCCTCGGGGTCGATCATCTCGGTGAACAACCCCACGTCATTGGCGAGAGGGAGCATCTCGTCCATGAGGTCCACGGCCTCCTCGCGGCGGCCCACCGTGGCCAGCGCCGCCACGGTCCAGAACGAGCACGCCACGAACGCTCCCTCCTCCTTCTCCATGCCGCTGTAGCGGTACATGAGCGCACCGCGGCCCAGCTCCTCCCGAACGGCGTCGATGGTCGAGGACATGCGGGGACCACGATCGAACCCGGTCATCGCGTGCAGCAACACGGACACGTCCAGCTCGTCGGTTCCCGGGTACCAGACGTACGCGCCCCGTTCCTCGCTCCAGCCCTCGGTCTCGATCCACTCCCGGATCCGTTCCCGTTCCGAGCGCCACCGGTCCACGCACCCGGGGATGTGACCGGCCTCGGCCAGTTTCACGGCCCGGTCCAGGCCGTGCCAGCACCCCAGCTTGGAGCTCGTGTAGTGCCGGTGCTCAGGCAGTTCCCACATCCCGGAGTCGGGGCGGCGCCACAGGTCGCACACCGCGTCCGCGAGGTCGGCGAACATCCGGGCGGTGGCGGTGTCCAACACGTTGCCGCCGCCCACGTAGAGGTGCGCGATGTCGAAGACGTCCCCGTACACGCCCAACTGCAACTGGTCCGCGGCGTCGTTGCCCGAGACCACGGGGCCGATCCCCCGCCACCCGGGGGCGTCGTACTCGGTCATCTCGGAGGCGGGGACCTCGCCGTCGAAGCGGTTGAGGACGTGCAGGTCGGGGGTCTGTGCCCGGGCTCGGCGCAGGATCGTGGACACCTGCGCGTGCACGTCCTCCTGCTCCCCCAGTCGCAAGAGCGAGTGCAGGGTGTAGGTGGCGTCACGGATCCACGCGAAGCGATAATCGAAGTTCTTGGTGCCCTCCCTGTTCTCGGGAAGGGACGTGGTCGCCGCGGCCGCCACGGAGCCCGACGGGCTGTGGCTGAGCAGTTTGAGCGCGAGGGCGCTACGTTCGACCTCCGCGCGGTAGGGGCCGTCATAGTCGAGCAGATCACGCCATCGGCGCCACATGTCCCGGGTCATGGCCACGTTCTTGCGGATCTCACGGGGCGAGGGCAGGCGCAAGGGCTCACCGTGCGTGGCGACCACCGCGAGCAGGTGCTCGGAATCGGGGCGCGTGGTGAACCGCCCGGAGATCTGCTGGGTCCCCACCTGCGCTTCCCCCGCGTCGTCGGTGCGGACCCCCATGCCCACCCGGTTCGTGCGCAGCACGGGCTCCCCCGCGATCATCTCGACCCACGGGGAGACGGTGTTGAACATGGTGCCCGGGGCCACCCGCCACACCATGGCCACGTTCCCGGTCACACCGTCCACCGAGCGGGCCAGTTCGTTCCACGGCAATTGCCCCGTGGACCCCATGTTGAGGGAATCGGTGACCCGCACAGTCCCCGAGGCCGTGGAGAACGTGGTGGTCAGGATGTTGGTCCCGGGGACGTACTCCCGGGTGACCTCGAACTCCTCCTCCGGGCGCAGCTCGATGCACCCGCCGTGCTCGGCGTCGAGCAGCTTGGCGAACGGCGGCGCGGAGTCCAGGTCCGGAACGGGGTACCAGTCCACGGATCCGTCCTGGGCCACCAGCGCCACGGTGCGCCCGTTACCCAGGGCTGCGTAGGAACGCAGGTCCACGTAGCCGTCCCGGCGCCGGGACACCTTGTTCAGGGGCTCGGCGGGGTCGGGGGTTGCGTTCACGGGGCTCGTTTCTCTCGTGGGGCGGGACGGGAGGACGGCGGATCGCGCCGCGGGAACGGCACGACCCGCCATCCGGAGGACTCGCTGACGTCAGCGCGGCCGGGTCACAGGATCGGACTGCCGCCGGTGACGGCGATCCTCGCCCCGGAGATGTAACTACCGTCGTCGGACGCAAGCAACACGTACACCGGGGCCAGTTCTGCGGGCTGGCCGGCGCGCCCGAGGGGCTCCGCGTCCCCGAAACTCTCGAGCTGCTCCGCGGGAATGGTCGAAGGGATCAACGGTGTCCAGACGGGCCCGGGGGCCACGCTATTGACGCGGATCCCGCGCTCCCCGAGCAACTGCGCGAGACTGGCCGAGAAGTTGGCGATCGCCGCCTTGGTCGCCGCGTACGGCGCCAGGGTGGGGACCGGCATGTCCGAATTGACCGACGAACTGCCGATGATCGCCGATCCCGGCGCCATGTGCGGCACGGCGGCCTTGGCCAGGTAGAAGTACGCCCCCACGTTGAGCTTGAAGGTGTGCTCCCACTCCTCGTCGGGGATCTCCTCAAGGCTCTCGCGCGTCATCTGGTAGGCGGCGTTGCTCACGAGCACGTCCACCTTGCCGAACTCCTCCACGGCCTTCGCAATCACGGCACGGCAGTGCGCCGCTTCGGACAGGTCCCCGGGGACCAGGACGGCCTTGCGTCCCGCCTCCTCGATGTAGCGGGCGACGTCGCGGGCGTCCCGTTCCTCCTCGGGCAGGTAGGTGATCAGCACGTCCGCGCCCTCGCGGGCGTAGGCGATAGCCACCGCTCGGCCGATCCCGGAGTCACCACCGGTGACGACCGCGGCCTTGCCCTCGAGCTTGCCCGATCCGCGGTAACTGTCCTCACCGCAATCGGGGACAGGGTTCATCTCGGCCTGCAGTCCGGGGGCCTCTTGCTGTTGTTCAGGGAATCCCATGACAGTGTCCTCTCTGGTGGAGCGGGTCCGGGCGGGCCGACGCTCAGCACACTTTCCATCGTAGGGGACGCCCGTGTCCGGAAACATCCCCTGCGGGCCGCGCACGGCAGCTCCGCCGTCGGCCCGCGGCCCACCCGCGGGCCGATAGGATGGGCGAGGATTGGCCCGTAAGCGCAGGAGTAGTGGAAATGGCCCGTATCGTCGTTGACGTCATGCCCAAACCGGAAATCCTTGACCCGCAGGGCAAGGCGATTGCGAATGAGTTGCCCCGGATCGGGCTCAGCGGTTTCACGGAGGTGCGCCAGGGCCGCCGGTTCGAACTCACGGTCGAGGGCGAAGCGGACGAGCAGGTGCTCGCCCAGGCCCGCGAAGCCGCGGAGAAGCTACTGTCCAACCCGGTGATCGAGGACGTCGTGAACGTCTCCGTGGCCCCCGAGGAGGACTGAGCGTGGCCCAGAACCTCACGGCCGAGCAGACGCCCCTCGTGGCGGACCTCTCCGAACCCGCCACCGATTCTCGACTCGCGGACGTGCGGGTGGGTGTCGTGACCTTCCCGGGCACGCTCGACGACCGCGACGCCGCTCGCGCCGTCGAGATCGCCGGCGGCACCGCGGTGCCGCTGTGGTACGCAGACAAGGAACTCAACGGTGTGGACGCCGTGATCCTGCCCGGTGGCTTCTCCTACGGGGACTACCTGCGCGCCGGTGCGATCGCCCGCTTCGCCCCCCTCATGGACAGGATCGTGGACGCCGCCAATGCCCGGGAGGGCATGCCGGTGCTGGGGATCTGCAACGGTTTCCAGGTGCTCACCGAGGCCCACCTGCTGCCGGGGTCCATGATCAAGAACGAACAGCTCAAGTTCATCTGCCGGGACCAGGCGCTGCGCGTGGAGAACACGGACACCGCTTGGACCGGTCGCTTCGAGCAGGGCCAGACCATCGTGGTGCCGCTGAAGAACCAGGACGGACAGTACGTCGCGGATCAGCGCACCCTGGACGAGTTGGAGGCCGAACACCGGGTGGTCTTCCGCTACGCGGACGGCAACCCCAACGGTTCCCGCAACGACATCGCGGGGATCACCAACGCGCAGGGCAACGTGGTGGGACTCATGCCCCACCCCGAGCACGCCGTGGAACCGGGTTTCGGTGCCGACCTCTCCGGCTCCGGTCGCGTCCAGATGCGCCAGGGCACGGACGGGCTGGACGTCTTCGTCTCCGCCCTGGAACACCTGTTGCGCTGACCCGTCCACGCCGCGCTCGCCCGCAGCGGGGACCGCGGCGTCCCGTCCGTTCGTCATCGGGCCCGTTCGGGGAACCGCACCCGGCCCACACCATGCCTCCGCGTGAGCGCCCGCCCGGCACCGCACGCCCCATCGTTCGCAAAGGGATCTAGTAGTCGTCATGAGCGAAACCCACTTCAACCTGGACACCGTGGAGCACGCCGCCTCCACCCCGGACACCGAGCTGCCCTGGGCGGAACTGGGGCTGAACGAGACCGAGTTCGAGCGCATCAAGGAGATCCTGGGCCGCCGCCCCACCGCGGCGGAACTGGCCATGTACTCCGTGATGTGGTCCGAGCACTGCTCGTACAAGTCCTCCAAGGTGCACCTGCGCCAGTTCGGTGAGAAGGTCACCGACGAGATGCGCAAGAACCTCATGGTGGGCATCGGTGAGAACGCCGGCGTCACGGACATCGGGGACGGCTGGGCCGTGACCTTCAAGATCGAGTCCCACAACCACCCGTCCTACGTGGAGCCCTACCAGGGTGCGGCCACGGGCGTGGGCGGGATCGTGCGGGACATCATCTCCATGGGTGCCCGCCCGGTGGCCGTAATGGACCCGCTGCGTTTCGGCGCGATCGACCACCCGGACACCCAGCGCGTGGTGCACGGCATCGTGGCCGGCGTGGGCGGCTACGGCAACTCCCTGGGGCTGCCGAACATCGGCGGAGAGGTGGAGTTCGACCCGTGCTACCAGGGCAACCCCCTGGTCAACGCGCTCGCCGTGGGCGTGATGCGCCACGAGGACATCCGCTTGGCGAACGCGTCCGGGACGGGCAACAAGGTCGTGCTCTTCGGCGCGCGCACCGGCGGTGACGGGATCGGAGGCGCCTCCGTGCTCGCGTCCGAGTCCTTCGACGACTCCAAGCCCTCCAAACGCCCCGCGGTGCAGGTGGGTGACCCCTTCGCGGAGAAGGTGCTCATCGAGTGCTGCCTCGAGCTGTTCAAGGGCTCGCTCGTGGAGGGCACCCAGGACCTCGGTGCGGCGGGCATCTCGTGTGCCACGTCCGAGCTCGCGTCCAACGGTGACGGCGGCATGCGCGTGGACCTCACCGAGGTCCTGCTGCGCGATCCGTCCCTGACCCCGGGCGAGATCCTGATGTCCGAGTCGCAGGAACGCATGATGGCCGTGGTCACCCCCGAGAAGGTCGCGGGCTTCGAGGCCGTGATGGCCAAGTGGGACGTGGAGTACTCGTGGATCGGCGAGGTCACGGACACCGGCCGCCTGGTCATCGACTACCAGGGTGAGGTCATCGTGGACGTGGACCCCCGCACCGTGGCCCACGACGGTCCCGTGTACGAACGCCCCTACGCGCGCCCCGAATCCCAGGACGCCCTGCAGGCAGCCCACTTCACGGGCTCCCCGGAGGACGCCGCCCGCCCGTCCGGCGCGGAGCTCGGCCCTGCGCTCGTGGAACTGATGGCCTCCCCGAACCTGTGCTCCAAGGACTGGGTCACCGACCAATACGACCGCTACGTTCAGGGCAACACCGCCATGGCCATGCCGGATGACGCCGGCGTGATCCGCGTGGACGAACGCACCAACCTGGGCGTGGCCCTTTCCACGGACTCGAACGGCCGCTACACCCGCCTGGACCCGTACCAGGGCGCCCAGTTGGCGCTCGCCCAGGCGTACCGCAACGTGGCCACCGCGGGCGCGCGCCCCGTGGCCGTGTCCGACTGCCTGAACTTCGGTTCCCCCGAGGACCCGGACATCATGTGGCAGTTCGCGGAGGCCGTGCGCGGCCTCTCGGACGGGTGCCAGACCGTGGGTGTGCCCGTGACCGGCGGTAACGTCTCCCTCTACAACCAGACCGGCGGCGTGGCCATCAACCCCACCCCGGTGATTGCCATGATGGGCGTGTTCGACGACGTCACGCGCCGCACGCCCTCGGGCTGGAGTGAGGATGGCCAGGCGATCTACCTGCTCGGCGAGACCGCGGACGAGCTGGACGGCTCCGAGTGGGCGCGCGTGCGCGGCCACCTGGGTGGGTTGCCCCCGCGCGTGGACCTGGCCCGCGAGCGCGTCCTGGGTGACATGCTCATCAACATGTCCCGGGACGGGATGATCGACGCCGCGCACGACGTCGCGGAGGGCGGCCTCGGGGCCACGCTCGCCGAGATGGCGTTGCGCTTCGGCGTGGGCGCCCGGATCGGCCTCGGTGAGGTCGCCGAGCGGGACGGCGTGGACCTGTTCACGCTGTTGTTCTCCGAGACGCAGGGCCGCGCCGTCGTGGCCGTGCCGCGCTCGGAGGAGGTGCGCTTCCAGGACATGTGCACCGTGCGCCGCTACCCGTTCGCGCGGATCGGCGTGGTGGACACCGAGGCCGGGGCCCTGGACTTCCAGGGCGAGTTCACGGTGGCGCTGGACGAGCTGAAGACCGCCCACGCATCAACCCTGCCCCGTCACTTCGGCTGACGGGCCGGGGCCAGAGCACGAGAACCCTCGGAGGGAGCCATGTTGGACGATATGCCGCGGCCGGTTCCGCCGCAGCCGTTGCGCACGCAGCGGTTGGAGCTGCGCGCGTTCACACCGGACGAACTCGAGGCCGTGGCCGGGGGCTCACGACTGCCCGAGTTCGCGCCGGGTTTCCCCACCCCCGAGAACGAGGACTGGGCCCGGGAGGCGATCGAGGCCGGTGAGCACTTCTTCACGGAGAGCGACTGCGCCCTGCTCGTCGTGATCCGGCTCAGCTCGGGGCAGGTCATTGGCGCCGCGGGGTTCGCGGGACCCGCCATGGACCACGAACTGGAGGTCAAGGGGTCCATCGTCCCGGAGCACCAGAACCAGGGGCTGGCCACCGAGGCCTTGCGCGCGCTCGTGGACCGCGCATTCGAGGACCCCGGGATCCGTGCGGTGCACGGCTCCGTCCCGGCCGACCACGAACCGGCACGCCGGGTGCTCGTGCGCTGCGGGTTCGTGAAACGACCCTCCGAGGGCTCGGAGGACACCTACTACCTGCGACGCCCCTGACGAACGGTCACGGATGTACCCCTGGATACCCTTCGACCTGCTCCCCGCGGACACCCTGCCGGAGTGGATCCTCATCATCCTGGCGGTCCTGGACCTGCTCCTGAAGATCCTGGCCCTGGGCTGGATCCCCCATCAGCGCCGTCCGTCCGTGGCGCTCGCGTGGTTGCTCGCCATCTTCCTGATGCCGTACGCGGGGCTCCTGTTGTTCGTGGTGATCGGTTCCACCCGGTTACCACGTAAACGCATGGCCAAGCAGGCCCGGATGAACCACGTGATCCAGGAGAACACCCCCGAGCGCCTCCCGCTGGGGCCCGAGCTCGCCGAGTACCCGGAATGGGTGCGCACCACCGCGGAGCTGAACCAGAACCTGGGTGCCCTGCCCATGGTGGGCGGTAACGACTTCGAGATCCTCACCGACAATCACGATTCCATGGCCCGGATGGCCCGGGACGTGGACCGCGCCACGGACTACGTGCACTTCGAGTTCTACATCGTGGCCGTGGACCAGGTCTCCCGAGAGCTGCTCGATGCCCTGATCCGCGCCCACGAACGAGGTGTGCGCGTGCGGATCCTGATCGACCACGTGGGGTCCCTGGGTTACCCGGGGTATGCGGAACTGGTCCGCCAGTTCAACCGTTCCGGGGTGCCGTGGCGGCGCATGCTTCCCATCCGCCCGTGGCGCGGTGAGTGGCAGCGCCCGGACCTGCGCAACCACCGCAAGATCCTGGTGGTGGACGGCCAGGTGGCCTACACGGGCTCACAGAACATCATCCACCGCTCCTACAACAAGAAGAAGAACCTGCGGAAGGGCCTCGAGTGGAAGGACCTCATGGTCCGGGGCACGGGATCCGTAGTCACCGAGTTGAACGCGGTGTTCGTCTCGGACTGGTACTCGGAAACCGACGACCTCTTGCTGGACGAGACCCCCGCCGCACTCGAGCACACGGCCGGGCCCATGTACGCCCAGGTGGTGCCGTCCGGGCCCGGGTTCGAGACCGAGAACAACCTGCGCCTGTTCAACCACTTGATCTACAACGCCAATCACCGCGTGGTGATCTCCAGCCCGTACTTCGTCCCGGACGAGTCCTTGCTCCACGCCATCACCACGGAGGCCCAGGCGGGCGCACGGGTGCAGTTGTTCGTGGGTGAGACCTCGGACCAGTTCCTCGCGCAGCACGCCCAGAACTCGTACTACTCCGAACTCGCGCGCGCCGGGGTGGAGATCTACCGCTACAGTTCCCCCACCGTGCTGCACGCCAAGTTCGTGCTCGTGGACGACATCGTCTCCGTGATCGGTTCCTCCAACATGGACGAGCGTTCCTTCGCGCTGGACCTGGAGGTCTCCGTCCTGATCGTGGACGAGTCGTTCCGCACCCGGATGGAGGACGTCGTAGAGCAGTTCCGCGCCAACTCCACCCTCTTGGACCTGGATGCCTGGGAGAAGCGCTCGCTGGGGCGCAAGTTCGTGGAGAACGTCTGCCGCCTTACTTCCGGCCTGCTCTGACGCGCCCCGGACGACGACGCCGCGGGGCCGGGCGCGGCGTCGTCCGTCCCCTCGGTGCCGCCCACCCGGGGCGGGCACGAGTGTCCGTTCCTCGCCCGGGTGCGCGAACGCCGTCGCCGCCCGCAGAGATCGGGGTGGCGACGGCGTCGTCGTGCACGGTGGGCACGGGGCCCGGTGCGGATCAGCCCGCTACGAGCACCGCGCGGCCGTTGAACGTGCGGTTGCGCAGGCCGTCCAGCGCGGAGTTGACCTCCTGTGCGGTGAGCGGGAGCTCCGTGATGGGCGGCTTGGGCAGATCCGTGTCCTGGGCGAGCGCCACGAGCTCCTTGAGTTCGGGGAGACTGCCCACGAAATTGCCGCGGATGTTCAGCAGGTTGAACGCAGTGAGCGCGGTGGGGAACTGGTACTGGCCCCCGAACAGGCCCACGCTGACCAGGGTCCCGCCGTTGGCCATGGCGAAGAGCGCGGCGTTGGAGGTGTCCCCGTTGTTGACGAGGTCGATGGCCGCGGCAATCTTCTCCCCGCCGGCCCGGACGATGTCGCCCACGAGGTCCTCGCCGCCCACGGCCACCGTGGCGGACGCGCCCACCGCCTGGGCGTTCTTCAGCGCGGCCTCGCTCATGTCCACGGCCACGATGTTCTCGTGACCCAGGGCCTTGAGCACCGCAATGGTCATCAGCCCTACACCGCCCGCGCCGATCACGGCCACGGGCTTATCCGCGGGCAGCGGCATGATCTTCTTGACCGCTGAGTAGGAGGTCAGGCCGGAGCAGGCGAGCGTGGCGCCGAAGGACGGGTCGATGTCGCCCAGCGGCACCAGGTAGCGCTCGTCCGGCACGTGGACCTCATCCGCGTAGCCGCCGCGGCGCTGCACCGAGAGGTTGCGCTTCTTCCCGCTGCAGTAGTTCTCGCGGTCCTCCGAACAGGCCTGGCACTCGCCGCAACCGATCCACGGGAACACGATGTACTTGGTGTCCCCGGACGTCACCGTGGCGTCCGGTCCCGCGGCCACGACCTCCCCCACGATCTCGTGCCCGAGCACCACGGGGTACTGCGCGCCCGCCGCGGTCAGTTCGTAGCGCCCGGCGTTGCCGAGGTCGAAGTACCCGTCCTGGCAGTGCACGTCCGAGTGGCAGACCCCCGAGTTGGTCACGCGGATCATGACCGCGGAGCCTTCCAGTTCGGGCCGTTCCACCTCGAGTTCCTGGGCTGCTCCACCCGGCTCCGTGTGCGCGAAAACCTTCATGTTTACTCCTTCGTAGCGTGTGTGGAAGTCGCCTTACCATGTAAGCTGTGTCACCACTCTAGGCCGCCGGGGTGAATTGTCCACGGGCTCGCTCCCGTCGGTTCGAGGGACGACGACGCTCGCGCGCACCCGCGCGGTCAACGGCAACCGCCGCCCGACCGTGCCGTCGCCGGTGTTCGCAACCGCCGAGACCGGGTGTCATGAGGCAGGGCAACGTCATGGCCTGGTTCTTCCTGGCCGGGGCCATCCTCCTGGAGGTCACCGCGACGCTCAGCATCAAGGCGGCCCTGGGACAACCCGCCCTGTACGCCGTGGTGGTGCTGGGGTACGCCGGGGCCTTCATGTGTCTCACGCTGGTGCTGCGCCGCGGGATGCCCCTGGGGGTCACCTACGGGATCTGGGCCGCCGCCGGTGTCCTGCTCGTGGAGCTCGAAGCGAGTCACTGACCCGCAGCCTGGCCGCCCGCACCGGCCGCTCTCCGTTCCGGCGAAGGCCTCCCGCGAGCGCCACGTCGTGACCCCTCCTTACGCCTGCCGCGCCGTCGACGACGCCGCTGACGCGCCCCGGTCTCAGGCGCGGGGTTCTGGAGCCGACTCTTGCGCGGCCCGCCGAGCGGCGCGGTTGGCCGGCCCCACGGCGGACACCAGCACCGCGACCTGCAGCAGCACGCCCACCAGCCCGGCGACGATGCCCCATTCGGGCCGCCCCAGAACGAGCAATACGATCGTCGCCACCACGGCACACACGGCCAGGGGAACGGACCACCGCACCCTCGGAAGGGCCGCGGCGTGACCCGCGGACCACGCGGCGTCGGACGCGCGCGTGTACCGGGTCCGGATGCCCACCGCCCCGTTGCGATCGAGCGAGCCGGCGGCCGCCGCCCTGACGGTCACCACGGTCACGACGCACACCAGGACCGTGCTGAACGACAGCATGATCACTCCGAGCAGGTCCTCGTCCACGGTTCCCTCCGAGTCACGGACATTTCCTCCACCCTATGACGGGCAGGTGCACCCCCGGGCCCACTAGTGTTCTGGCCATGAGCTCACTCACGCCCGAAGAAGACGCCAGGCCCGAGCCGCCCCAGCATGCTGATGAGGTCACGACCCTCATGGGCTTCCTGGATTTCTTGCGCGCCACGGTCGCGTGGAAGACGGACGGCTTGACGAGTGCTGAGCTGCAGCGTCGACCTCTGCCCTCGACCATGACCCTGGGCGGGTTGCTGAAGCACTTGGCGTTCGTCGAGGACTACTGGTTCTGCTACGTCCTCCTGGGCCAGGAGCCGTGCGCCCCGTGGAATGACATCGACTGGGCCGACGACCCCGACTGGGATTGGAACTCGGCCGCTGCGAACAGCCCCGAGGAACTGCGGTCCATGTGGGCCTCCGCCGTGGAGACGTCCCGTGAGCAGTGGGACAGGTTCGCCGCCCGCACGGATCATCCGCTGGACGGGATGGTCGCTCGTTCCACGGCCGAGGACCCGGATGCCCGCTGGACCCGAGGGGACATGAACGCCCGCTGGGTCCTGACGCACATGATCGAGGAATATGCGCGGCACTGCGGCCACGCCGACCTGTTGCGCGAGAGCATCGACGGTTCCGTGGGGGAATGACCGCCCATCAGGTCACCGTGTCGCCAAGAGGTGGCACTCGGGGAAGCGATGTTCTGCGTCCGGGCGACTGACGGTGCGCCAGGCCTCCGTGAACCCGGCGTGCTTCATGTGATCCGCCATCACGTCCGGGTGCCAACGCCACGCCGGGGCCACGGCGTGATCGAACGAGACCACGGCTCGCCCTCCGTCGAGTGCTTGGAACGCCACCATGACCACCCCTCCGGGTGCCATCATGTCCGCCCAGGAGTCCAGGATGCTGGGAACCTGCGCGGGTGGGACGTGGATGAGACTGAACCGTGCAAGAACGCCGGCCACGCGGCGGTCGGGCCCCACCGCACCACCCCACGACGTGGGATTCGCATCGCCGGCTTCGAAGGTGACCTCCGGGTGAGATCCGCGCGCGATGCCCAGCATGGATTCGGACGGGTCCACCCCCACCACGTGCAGACCCCGCTCGGACAGCGCGGCCGTGACTTGCCCCGTGCCGCACCCCACATCCACCACGGGGCCGGGCGCCCCTGCCGCGATGACGTGATCCGCGAAGGCCTCCACCGCGCGCCGTTCGAGCGCCGTCTGGAAGGGAGCGGGAAAAGCCTTGTCGTAGTCGTTCGCCAAGTGGTCGTAGCCGGGTTGCACGCGTTCCACTCTCACACGGGGGTCCCGCCCTGGCAACGGGCGGGGAAGCCGACGACGACGCCGCCCTGCCGGACCTGCGGGACCGAGCGCGAGCGGCGTCGTCGTCGGAGGGAGGTGTCAGCCCACCAACTCGCGGGACGGCGTGTCCGCGACGGAGGGCTCGCCCACGAACGCGCCGCGGTACTTCGCGGCGGGGTGGGTGTCCTTGACCCGCGGCTGGCCCTCGCCGTAGAGGGACTCTCGCAGGGTGTTGCCCTCGTACTCGGTGCGGTAGCGACCGCGCGCCTGCAGCTCGGGGACCACGTACTCCACGAAGTCCTCGAAGGAACCGGGACTCACGTGGTAGGCCAGGTTGATGCCGTCCAGGCCGCCCTCGTCCACCCAGGTCTCGAGCTGATCCGCGACGGTCTGCGCGGAGCCCACGAGGACCGCACCCATCCCACCCAGGGCGCAGTGCTTGGCGATCTCCTCGCGCGTCCACTGCTTGTCCTTGGACTGCAGCGTGAACGGGGTCAGGAAGGACTGGATGGAGTCGGTCTTGATGTAGTTCAGGGCCTCGTCCTCGTCGAACTGGGACAGGTCCACGCCGGACCACCCGCCGATGATCGCCTGGGAGGCCTCCAGGTCCACGTACTGCAGGTAGTCGCGGTACTTCTCCTGGGCCTCCTCGTCCGTGTCCGCGACGACCACGGAGAGCATCGCGTAGATCTTGACGTCGTCACGGCTGCGGCCCTCGGCCTGAGCCCGGTCGCGGATCTTGTCAGTCACGAAACGCGTGAGGTCCGGGCGCAACCCGCCGATGAACACGGCTTCCGCGTGCTTACCCGCGAACGCCTGCCCGCGCGAGGACGCGCCAGCCTGGAAGATTAGCGGTGTGCGCTGCGGGGACGGTGCCGTGAGCCCCGCTCCGGGAACCGTGAAGTGCTCCCCGCTGTGCCGGATGGGATGGACCTTGGTGGGATCCGCGTAGACACCCGTCTCACGGTTCTGAACCACAGCGTCCTCCTCCCACGAGCCCTCCCAAAGCTTGTAGCACACGTCCAGGAACTCCTCCGCGATCTCGTAGCGCGTATCGTGCTCAATCTGGCGCGGCAGGCCCTGGTTCTCCGCAGCGGACGGAAGGTAGGAGGTCACCACGTTGAATCCCACGCGGCCCTTGGTGAGGTGATCCAGTGTGGCGTACTTGCGGGCCAGGGTGTAGGGCTGCTCGTAGGTCACCGCGCTCGTCACGCCGAAGCCCAGGTGCTCGGTCACGGCGGCCATGGCCGAGACCTGCATGAACGGGTCGTTGACCGGGACCTGGGCCCCGTCACGCACGGCCGGAGCCGCGGAGTTCTTGTAGATGTCGTAGATGCCCACCACGTCCGCAAGAAACAGGGCGTCGACCTTGCCCCGCTCCAGCAGCTTGGCCAGCTCCGTCCAGTACTCGATGGTGTTGTACTCGGTGGCCCGGGACCGCGGGTGGCGCCACAACCCGAAGCTCTGGTGATCCACGCAGGTCATGTCGAACGCGTTGACGGAAATCCGTTTGCTCATCTCGGTCAGCCCCTCAGCAGGAACACGACCCGCGCCCCGTGCACCACCTACGGCGGCCTACCTTGCGGGTCCAGCGCGCTTGTGTGGCGCCGTACTTGCCGCATGCGGTGTGTCATGCGGCCCGATCCTCACCTGGGGCACCCCGCTACGGGAGAGGGTTGCCGTCCGACAAGCCAGGGCTAAACGTCGGCACTCGTGATCGTTGTGGCATCGATCCTAACGGGGATCCCCGGTCCTCGGAAACACCTCGGGTTACGGCACGTCACGACGGCGCCCCGGCGCGTCACACGATTTGCACCCGCGGGCTCCCGGCCCGTTCAATGGTGGGGTTCCCATCCGGAGCGGCTGAGAGACCTGGCTCGTTGACGTCGCAGCAACCAGCCCCACGCGGGCAAGGTGCTAATGCCAGGAACGATGGAGTTGATGAATTGAGCCATATCCTCACGCGCCCGGAATCTGCCGTCGACGCCGCGGCGGTCACTTTCGACCGGGTCGGCAAGTCCTTCCCCGCACACCACGGAGCGCATGTCCACGAGGTCCTGAGGGACGTGACCTTCACGGTGCGTCCGGGCGAGATCGTCTCCGTCCTGGGCCCCTCGGGGTGCGGCAAGTCCACCCTGCTACGCGCCGTGGCCGGGCTCGGCACGGCGAGCGAGGGCGAAGTCCGGATTGACGACTCGGTGGTGCGCGAGATCGACCCGCGCTGCGCCGTCGGCTTCCAGGAACCGCGGTTGCTGCCGTGGCGCAGCGTGGCGCGCAACGTGGCACTGGGTCTGCCCCACGGGACTCCCGCCCGGGAGGGGAAGCAGCGGGTGGCGCAGCTGTTGGAGCTCGTGGGCCTGTCCCACCACGCGAATCACCGTCCCGCGGAGATCTCCGGGGGCATGGCACAGCGCGCATCCCTGGCCCGGGCCCTGGCACGGAACCCGCGGGTCCTGTTGTTGGACGAGCCCTTCGGGGCCCTGGACGCCCTGACCCGGATCAGAATGCAGGATCTGCTGCTGGACGTGCACCGCGCCGATCCCACGACCGTTCTCATGGTCACCCACGACGTCGAGGAAGCCCTGGTGCTCTCCGATCACGTGGTGGTGCTCGCGCGGGAAACGGCCACGGGCCCCGCGACCATCGCCGAGATCATCTCCCCCGAGCTGGCCCGCCCGCGCTCCCGCGAGGACAGTGAGATCACCGCGCTGCGCGCCCACCTGCTGGCCCTGCTCGGCGTGGAGCGCTGAGCGCATGGCGCAGTTGTCCCGACGCCGCGCACTGCAGGCACTCGGCCTGTCCGCGCTGGCGCTGCCCCTGAGCGGATGCGTCATGGAGGGCGAAGGTCCGGGCCGCGGTGTGGCCGGCGGTTCCGCGCACGAGATCTACCTGGATTACGCGACCTACAACCCGCTGTCCCTGATCATCAAGGCCAAGGGCTGGCTCGAGAAGGTCGCCGAGTCCCACGGCCAGACCGTCACGTGGGTCTACTCGGCGGGCTCCAACAAGGCCAACGAGTCGCTACGCGCCGGGGTCGTGGACGTGGGCTCCACGGCGGGTTCCGCCGCACTGCTCGCGCGTGCCAACCGCTCGCCGATCAGGACGATCGACCTGTTCTCACAGCCCGAGTGGTCCGCGCTCGTGCGCACCCCGGACTCCCCCGTGCGCACCGTGGCGGATCTCGCGGGCACGTCCGTGGCCGCGACGAAGGGCACGGATCCGTACTTCTTCCTCCTGCAGTCCCTCGGCGCGGCGGGCATGAGCGCACAGGACGTCACCGTGGTGAACCTGCAGCACGCGGACGGGCGCACCGCGCTGGACACCGGTCAGGTGACCGCATGGTCCGGACTGGACCCCGTGATGGCCGCCGCGGAGAAGGCCGGGGACGTGCTGTTCCACCGGCAGTTGGAGTTCAACACGTACGGGTTCCTCAACGCGCGGGAGGTGTTCCTGCAGCTGAACCCCACGGGTGCGCAGGACGTGGTGAACACGTACGCCTACGCGCGGCAGTGGGCGCTGCAGCACCCGGAGGAGGGGATCGCGATCCTCGCGGAAGGCGCGAGCATCGATCGCGACACCGCCCGGCGGGTCTGGCAGCGCACCCACCTGGACATCGACCCCGTTCCGGGCCCCGAACAGCTCGCGGTGCTCGAGCGGGTCGGGCCCATCCTGGTGGAATCCGGGGACGTCTCCTCACAGCAGGACGTGGACGACGCGCTCGCGAACATCGTGGAGCAGCACTACGCACAACACGCCGATGCGGCCGCCGTGGCCCAGGTGATCGAAGGGAAGCAGTCCTCATGAGCACTCACGACACCTCCTCCGCCGCACCGCGGTCCTCGGACGGCGCGTCCCGCGAAGCAGCTGGCGTCACTGCGGTGGCCACACTGTCCGACGACGCCGTCAAACGTTCCGGGGCGAGCCCGGCTGCCGCGGCGCCGGACGACGCCGCCCGCGAACCGGGATCCCCCGCCCCGGCAAATTCCCGCACACGCCCCGGCGCGCTGCGCAAGTCATGGGCCGTGGGATTGATCGGGCTCATCCTGCCCGTGCTGCTGGTGCTCGTGTGGCACACCTTCTCCACGAACGGGACCTTCTCCCCCGTGCAGTTGCCGCGCCCGTCCGCGGTGCTCGCCGCGGGATGGGAGCTGCTGCAGAGCGGTGACCTGTGGTTGCACGTGGGGATCTCCACGCAGCGCGTGATCGTGGGCTTCCTGATCGGCAGTGGGCTCGGACTGTTGCTCGGCGCGTTGCTGGGGCTCTCCCCGTGGGCGCGGGCCATCGGCTCGCCCACGATCGGCGCGCTGCGCGCCGTGCCGTCCCTGGCGTGGGTGCCGCTGCTGTTGCTGTGGGTCGGGATCGGGGAGAACTCCAAGGTGACCCTGGTGGCGATCGGCGCCTTCTTCCCGGTGTACACCACGGTGTCCGCCGCGCTGCGCCACGTGGACCGGCACCTGATCGAAGCCGCACGGTCCTTCGGGCTGCGCGGGGTCAAGCTCTTCACCACCGTGCAGTTGCCCGCGGTGCTGCCCTCCGTGATCTCCGGGCTGCGCCTGGCCCTGGCCCAGGCGTGGTTGTTCTTGGTTGCCGCGGAACTGCTGGGTTCCTCCATGGGCCTGGGGTTCCTGCTCACCGATTCGCAGAACAACGGCCGCACGGACCGCTTGCTGCTCGCGATCGTGTTGCTGGCCGTGCTGGGCAAGCTCACCGACGCACTGCTGGGCGTCTTCGAGCGCTGGACGCAGCGGCGCTGGAGCGTGGCCGGAACCAGGTGACAACCCGCCCGGTTCCCGCCGGCGCCCGCCGTTCCACCGCGGCCCGGTCGTTCCACCGGGGGCCCGGCCGTTGCAGACACCGACCGTTCGGATCGACATCACAGGAGGACTCGTGACCGGTACGCACTTGTACTCAGACCCCGCTCACCCCACACCGAACCCGGCGTTGATCTCCGACGACGCCCGGGTGCAGTTCTGGGTCGAGCAGGCCGGGCGGCTGGACTGGGCGCAGCCATGGCACACGGCTCACCGGTTCGAGAAGCCGCAGCGCACGGGTGAGGACCACGACGGCAACCCCACTTACACCGTGCCCGAGATCGCGTGGTTCGAAGGCGGGAAACTCAACGTCTCGTACAACTGCGTGGACCGCCATGTGGCAGCCGGGCGTGGTCAGCACGTGGCCCTGTACTTCGAGGGTGAACCCGGGGACCGCCTGGTCTATACCTACGCGGACCTGCAGCGTGAGGTATCCAGGGCCGCCAACGCCCTGCTCCAACTGGGCGTGGAGAAGGGCGACCGCGTGGTCGTCTACCTCCCGGTCATCCCGGAGACCGTGATCATCACGCTCGCGTGCGCGCGCATCGGGGCGATCCATTCGCTCGTGTTCGGCGGGTTCTCCGCAGAAGCCCTCAAGTTCCGGGTCGAGGACACCGGAGCCAAGGTCCTGGTGACCACGGACGGGCAGAACCGGCGCGGCGCCGTCGTCCCCGTGAAGACCAATGCGGACGAGGCCTGCAGCGGCGAGAACAGCATCGAGCACGTGATCGTGGTGCGCCGCACGTCCCGGCCCGGGCGCACCGATCTGCCGCGCGGCACCCGGGGCCTGCATTCCAAGGACGAGGAACTCGTGCCGTGGACCCCCGGGCGTGACGTGTGGTGGCACGAGCTCACCGCGGGCGTCTCGGACGTCCACGAGCCCGAGGCGTTCGACGCGGAGACGCCCCTGTTCATCATCTACACGTCCGGCACCACGGGGAGGCCCAAGGGCCTGGTCCACACGATGGGCGGATACATGGTGCAGACGGCATATACCCACGCCCTGCTGTTCGACCTGCTCCCGGACGTGCCCGACGCGTCCGGTGTGCTGCGCCCGGACGAGCTCTCCGCCGTGAACGACCCCGCCAAGGTGGAGTCCACCGTGCACTGGTGCACCGCGGACCTCGCGTGGGTCACCGCGCACACCTACGAGATCTACGGCCCGCTGGTCAACGGCGTGTCCCAGGTGATCTACGAGGGCACGCCCAACACCCCGGACTACGGCCGGCACTTCGAGATCATCGAACGCTACGGCGTGACCAACTACTACACGGCGCCCACCCTGATCCGCTCGCTCATGGGCGCGTTCCCCAAGGGGCTGCCCCCGGTCTACAACCTCTCCTCGATCCGGTTGCTCGGCTCCGTGGGCGAGTCCATCAACCCGGAGGCGTGGCGCTGGCTGCGTGCCCAGGTCGGCCGCGACGAGGTGCCCTTCGTGGACACGTGGTGGCAGTCCGAGACGGGCTCCTGCGTCGCGTCCCCGCGCCCGCACGATCCGCAGTTCGCCCCTCCCGGTACGTTCGACGACGCCGCTGCGCACACCTCCCTCAAGCCCGGTTGCGCTACCCGCGCGGTCCCGGGCGTCTCGGTGCGAGTGCTGGACGAGGCCGGTGAAGAAGTGGCCCCGGGGTTGCAGGGCTTCGCGGTGGTCGACAAGATCGGCCCGTCCATGGCCCGCACGGTATGGGGCGATCCGCAGCGCTACCTGTCCTCCTACTGGGCGGCCTACGGCGAGCGCGGTTGGTTCCTGGCCGGGGACGGCGCTCGCACGGATGACGAGGGTGATCTCTACATCCTGGGGCGGGTGGACGACGTGATCAACGTGTCCGGGCACCGGTTGTCGACCATCGAGATCGAATCCGCCCTGGTGACGCACCCCCACGTGGTGGAGGCCGGAGCCACCCCGATCCGCGACGCGGTGACGGGCCACGCCATTTTGGCGTGCGTGGTGCTCACAGCGGCGGCACAAGGGCTGTCCGCTGAAGAGGTCCGAGATGAACTGCGCGCGCACGTGGCCCGGGAGATCGGCCCGATCGCCAAACCGCGCGAGGTCATCGTGGTTCCGGATCTGCCCAAGACGCGTTCGGGCAAGATCACCCGCCGCCTGTTGACCCAGCTCTATGAGGGCGAACAACTGGGCGACCGTTCCTCGCTCCAGAACGAGGAAGCGCTGGACGCGATCGCGGAGGTCTTGGCAGAACGTGCTTAGCTTGACCACATGAGCTTGTTGTCCCACTCCCGCGGCGGTCGCGGCTGGGTCTGGTTGGCGTGTGCGGCCGGGGTCGTGCATGCCGGATTCAGCCTCTACTGGGCATTGGGCGGGCACTGGTTGCTGGACACCGTGGGGCAGTGGGCGGTACGGCTGTCCTACGAGGCACCCCTGGCCGCCGGGCTGGCGCTGGGCACGATCTCACTTTTCAAGCTCATGGCGGCCGTCATCCCAGTGGCGGAGGCCTACGACAGGGTGCCCTGGCGGCGGTTCTGGCGGGCCGTGAGTTGGGTGGGTGCCGTGGTCCTGGTGGTCTACGGCGGGGCCAACACGGTGATCAGCAATGCCGTGCTCATCGGGCTCATCCGCCCGGCCACCGGATACGAGCGACAAGCCATGATCGGTCACGCATGGTTGTGGGATCCACTGTTCCTGGTCTGGGGTGCCGCGCTGCTGATTCATCTGTGGCGGTCCCGGCCGGCGCGGACGCGCACGCACGCCACACGTGAGTCACTTATCGGAAGGTGAACGTCCGCACGAAGAGGACGACCGTGGAACCCACGCCGCCATCTGCAGGTGACCACCACCCAGGCTTCTTCCCGATCTGCGGGCATGACCGCGTGTGACCCCGCGAACTGATATGCCCCGAAGGAACTTCTAAGATGGCTCAGTGATGAATCCCGCCGCCCAGCCTTCGACCGAGCGACCCGTCACCGGCACCACCCGCCCGGCCGCCGACCCCGCGGATGTGCCCACCTCTACCGGGATTGCTGCCGTGGCCGGCGATGCCTGGCAACGCATGTTCGGAGACACCCACAGCTCCGACCTCAAGCTCGCCATGGCCGCCTCCGGCACCGTGTTGAGCGTGTTCACGGTGGGGCACATGGCCGGGAACATGCAGGTCTACCTGGGCCGGGAGCACTACAACGAGTACGCCGAGTTCATTCGCACGGTGGGCGCGCCGGTGCTGCCCCGCAACTCGGCACTGTGGGTCGTGCGCATCGGGCTGCTCGGAAGTGCTGCGACCCACGTGCTGGCCGGAACCGAGCTCACGCTGCGTTCCCTGCGCGCCGAGGGCCGCACGGTGACAGATGCGCTCCGACCCATGGCGTGGCGAGTGGGTGCCGCCGCTCAGAAGATTCGGGACCTTTTCCCCACCGCGCCTGCCCCGAGCGGGACGCAACGGTACCGGAAAGCGGCGTTCAACGGAGCCTTCCTGGCCAGCCATTTCGACCGCCACGCGCCGCGCAAGCGTCCCCGGGGACGACGCCGCTCGGTCCCCCAGATCATCGCCCGCTCGATGCGCTCCACGGGCGCGGTGCTCGGACTGTTCACGGTGTACCACGTGCTGGACCTGACCGCGGGCGCCCGGCCTGCCGCTTCTTCGGAGCACACCCACGGTGACGCGTATGGCAACCTGGTGGCGAGCCTGTCCCGGCCGGCCGTGGCGGTGTTCTACACGGCCTCGATGGCCGCGCTCGCCGGACACATGATCCACGGCCTGCGCACCGCCGCGATGGACACCGGGCTGACCGGAACAGCGCGACGGGTGCGACAGGTGGACACGATCGCGAAGGCCGTGGGCGGCGTCGTCGCCCTGGGGAATGTGAGCATTCCCGTGGCCGTACTGACCAAGGTGGTGCGCTGATGCTGTTGACCGTTCACGTGTGGCGCCAGGCGGGCGAGGACGAGCCCGGTGGCTTCGAGACCGCCCACCCCGTGCAGGCCCGCGAGGAGATGAGCGTGCTCGAATTGCTCGATGCCGTCAACGAGACGCTCGAGCGCCAGGGTGCAGAGCCGGTGAGCTTCGACGACGGCTGTCGCGAGGGCATCTGCGGCAAGTGCGGCGTGACCGTGGACGGCGTGGCCCACGGGCCGGAGAAGAACCGGGCCTCGTGCACGCAGTCGCTCAGGGCCTACCGGGACGGGGACGAGATCTTCATCGAGCCCCTGCGCGCGGGAGCATTCCCGGTCAAGAAGGACCTGTCCGTGGACAAGAAGGCCCTGCGGCGCGTGGCCAAGGAGGCCAAGTTCCCGGTCGCGATGAAGGCATTGAATACCGCTGGGTGCATCAGCTGCGGCGCGTGCGTGGCCGCGTGCCCCAACGGCTCGGGCCAGCTCTACGTGGGCACGCTGCTCAAGGAACTGCCGCCGCTCGCCAAGACGCCCGAGGAACGCGACGAGCGCTCGAGCAAGGTGCTCGACGCCGCCGAGCACGAGTTCGGCCCGTGCTCCCTGCTGGGCGATTGCACGGAGGTCTGCCCGGCGGGGCTGCCACTCGAGAACCTCACCGCGGTGGCGCGGGAGAACCTGCGCCGGAAGGACCCCGAGAAGTACGGCTGAGTTCCGCCCCGAAGCCAGCGAGCTCACCAGCAGTCGGCGACCCCACGGGCGGGAAGTTCACCGCTTTCACCGCGGGCCCCACCGACCGGGGGCCTAACCGCGGACGGGCGGGTCAGCCCTTGCGCCACCGGGGAAAGGGCAGCCGCAACGGCCCGGCGGGACGCGCGGTGGTGCGGGCCGCCGAGCGTGAGTCCTCGACCACCGTGGCATCCGGGATCCTGCGGGCCAGAGAACGCTGGAACCTGTTCTGTAGCGTGACCTTCGCGGCGGGGCACCCGTGGCGCGCGCCCTCTGAATCAATCGCACCCGCTTTCGGGTGGCTGCGATCCGCACGGTTTGGTCCGTCACCCACGCGCGCGACACAATGGACGCACCATCCCGAGCGGCCGAGAGACCTGGATCCATGACGCCGCAGCAACCCGCAGTGCTCGGCCAACTGCACGGTGCTACCGCCAGGACCGATGGAGTGCTGCGCGGCCCCGGGCAGCTGTCGGACGGGAGCCGTACCCGGCCGACGAGGAGGACATCCATGGCCGAGCACCAGTTCGGTTTCCGCACCCGCGCCCTGCACGCCGGCGGCACCCCGGACGCCGAGCACGGCGCCCGCTCCGTGCCCATCTACCAGACCAGCTCGTTCGTCTTCAAGGACGCCGACGACGCCGCCAACCTGTTCGCGCTGCAGAAGTACGGCAACATTTACTCGCGCATCGGCAACCCCACCGTGGCGGCCCTGGAAGAGCGCATCGCCTCCCTCGAGGGCGGGATCGGGGCGGTCGCCACGTCCTCCGGGATGGCCGCCGAGTTCATCACGTTCGCCGCGCTGTGTGGCCAGGGTGACCACGTGGTGGCCTCGTCCCAGCTCTACGGCGGAACGGTCACCCAGCTGGACGTGACCCTGCGTCGCTTCGGTGTGGAAACCACCTTCGTCCCCGGGACCGACCCGGCGGACTACAAGGCTGCGATCACCGAGCACACCAAGGCCGTGTACACCGAACTCGTGGCCAACCCGTCCGGCGAGATCGCCGATCTGGAGGGGCTCGCCGCGGTGGCCCGCGAGGCGGGTGTCCCGCTGATCGTGGACGCGACCCTCAACACCCCGTACCTGTGCCGCCCGTTCGAGCACGGCGCGGACATCGTGATCCACTCGATCACCAAGTTCCTGGGCGGGCACGGCAACACCCTGGGTGGCGTGGTGGTCGAATCCGGCCGCTTCGACTGGGGCAACGGGAAGTTCCCGGCCATGACCGAACCGGTTCCCTCGTACAACAACGTGACGTGGTGGGGGAACTTCGGTGAGTACGGATTCCTGACCAAGCTCCGTTCCGAGCAGCTGCGCGACATCGGGGCGTCCCTGACCCCGCAGGCCGCGTGGAACCTGCTGCAGGGTGTGGAGACCCTCCCCCAGCGCATGGACGCCCACGTGGCCAACGCGCAGGAGGTCGTGCAGTGGCTCGCCACGGATCCACGCATCTCCTACGTCAATTACGCGGGACTCGAGGACCACCCCCACCACGAACGCGCGCAGAAGTACCTGCCCCACGGCATCGGATCCGTCTTCGCCTTCGGTGTGGCTGGCACGGACGAGTTGAGCGGCCGTGAGGTGGGCGCCCGATTCATCGGGAGCCTGCAACTGGCCTCACACCTGGCCAACATCGGGGACGCCCGCACCCTCGTGCTGCACCCCGCGTCCACGACCCACCAGCAGTTGAGCTCCGAACAGCTCGCCGCGGGCGGGGTCAAAGAGGACCTGATCCGGATCTCCGTGGGTCTCGAGGACACCGCGGACATCCTGTGGGACCTGGACCAGGCACTGAGCGCAGCCAGCGGCAGGGACCGGGAGGGCGGCGTCGTCGCCCCCTCCGCCGCGCTCACGGGCGCGGCGCGCACCACCCTGGACCAGGACAACAGTGCGGCGGCCTGCGCGCTGCCCGGAGCCGAAGGAGAACAGGCATGAGCACGCAACGCACCTGGGTGGGCCCCAGCGCCCCCGAACGGCTCGGCATCCTGCGGGGCACGCGCTCGATCGCGATCGTGGGCATGTCCAACAAGCCGTCCCGCGCGAGCTACTTCGTGGCCACGTACCTGCAGTCGTCGAGCCCGTACCGCGTGTACTTCGTGAACCCCGTGCTGGACGAGGTGCTGGGCCAGAAGGTCTACCCGTCGCTCGCGGAGCTGCCCGAGGTCCCGGACCTCGTGGACGTGTTCCGCAAGGACGCGGACCTGCCCGGCGTGGCCCGGGAGGCCGTGGCCGTGGGCGCCAAGACCCTGTGGCTGCAGCTGGGCTCGTGGAACGAGGAAGCGGCGGCCATCGCGGAGGACGCGGGGCTGGACGTGGTGATGGACCAGTGCGTGAAGATCGAGCACGCGCGCTTCCACGGCGGTCTCCACCTGGCCGGCTTCAACACGGGAGTGATCTCCTCGAGGCGCCAGGTCCTGGCATGAGGGCGGGGCGCGACGGCGCCGACGAACCCCGGTGACACGGCGTCGGTGCTGCGCCTCGCTCACGCCAGGCGCAGCACCGCCGCCACCCGCTGCCAGCCCTGCGACTCGCGCTGACCCACCTGGTCCTCCGGGACCACGGTGTAGAGACGCTGCGCATCCGCCAGGAACGCCTCGTTGGCCATGGCCGACACGAGCGGGTCCAACACCTCGGACGAATCACGTTCTTTACTGGGATCCGCGACCAGCGGCCCCATGAACGCCACCTCGTCCTGCACGCTCAGGGTGGAGTGCGCCACGGGGTGACCCCATTCGTCCACCTCGAAGCGCGAGTAGTCACCCATGGGGGCGTCGAACAATCCCGCCTCCCCGGGGAATCCCAGTCCCCGGTCCAGCTCCTGGACGTCGCCCATCAGCAGCACCTCGGTGGCGGCCACCTCCCGGCCCGCCGCCTGCAGTGCGGAGCGCACGGTGTCCGCCTCGTCCGGCGCGCACACCACCACATGGTTCTCCCCGGACGGAACCTCCCTGGACCACACCAGGACCTCCTGCTGCGGGGCGTCGTCGCGGACGGCGTCCCAACCGGCCACCCAGCTCTCGAGATCTGTCTGCCACTGCTGCGTCACGGGGTGCTCCCTTCGTCGAATGCGCCACCTCCGAGTATTCCACCGGCCCGTGAGTCGGGAGGTGTCGGCATCATCACGTCACTGGCAGGCCGCTGCCACGTGGCGCGGACGAGCCCACTCTCTATGCTTGACCGGTGGAGAAGGCCCAGGATGTGATCCGAGCCACATGAGAACCGTCCGACCCCCGAGGAGTTGCTCCCGTGTCCGCCAAGAAAACCCTGCAAGTCACCCTGGCCTTCGTGGGCCTGCTGGTGGGTGCCGGTTTCGCCACCGGTCAAGAAGTCATCCAGTACTTCATCTCGTTCGGTGTCTGGGGGCTGGCCGGCGCGGTGGTCTCGGGGATCCTGATGATCGCCGCGGGTGCCGTGATCATCCACATCGGCAGCTACTTCCTGGCGGACGAGCACCGCCGGGTCTTCCGGTCCGTTTCCTCGCCCGTGGTGTCCCGGTTCCTGGACATCGCGGTGAGCCTGACCCTGCTGGCCATGGGCATCGTGATGCTCGCCGGCGCGGGTTCCACACTGGAACAACAGTTCGGGCTGCCCGCGTGGATCGGTTCGGCCATCATGGTGATGCTCGTGATGGTCACGGGGCTGCTCAACGTCAACAAGGTCACCAACATCATCTCGGCGGTCACCCCGGCGATCTTCGTGGCCGTGATCGTGGCGTTCGGCTACACCCTGACCAAGCTCCCCGTGGATCTCGGATCGCTGCACGAGCTCGCGGTGCAGGCGGACTCCCCCGTGAGCCCGTGGTGGCTGTCCGCGATCAACTACACGTGCATGGCCCTGATGCTGGGCGTGTCCATGTCCCTGGTAATCGGCGGCAACGCCCTCAACCCGCGCGATGCCGGCTGGGGCGGGCTGCTGGGCGGCGTGGTCTACACCGTTCTGCTGGCCATGAACGCCTTCGCCCTACTCGTGAACTTCGATACCGTGGGCGGCTCCGAGGTGCCCATGCTCCAGCTCTTCCAGACCATGCACCCGTGGGCCGCACTCGGGATGGTTGTGGTGACGTTCGTGATGATCTACAACACGACCATCAGCATGTTCTACGCCCTGGGTCGCCGGGTGACCGTCAACCACCGCCACCGTTACGTCCCGATCTTCCTGGGCCTGTGCGCGGTGGGTTACATGGTGAGCCTCGTGGGCTTCGGCACCCTGATGAGCGTGGTCTACCCGATCATCGGGTACGTGGGCATGGTCCTGGTGGTCGTCATGCTGTGGTGGTGGTTCCGCCACCGCGAGGACATCAGCGTGGAGGCCGGGCGCCGCAACCGGATCCGCGCCCTGCTGACCAAGCGTCGCGCGCAGGACAAGGAGTTCTCCGAGTTCAACGAGCACCAGCTCCGGGACGCGGCCCACGATTCCCCCGCGGACGACGACGCCCTCACCGGCGCGATCGACACCCAGGTCCAGCAGGATCTCGCGGACGGCTCGGACGATTCCGCGACCCCCTCGCCCGGGCGCGGCTGAGCGGCCACGCCGCGCGGTCCCAGGGGGCGGCGTCGTCCGCGCGGCCGCCGCGCACCGACGGCGACCTGCGCGCGGGAACGACAGCGGCGTCGTCGCCCCTGCAATAAGCCGGGGACGACGACGCCGCGTACGGGTCGATCAGCGCCGCGCCCCGTTCTTCTGGTTGGCGCGCTGCTCCCAGAACACGGGGAGCGTGACGGTGTCCGTGCCGTCCCAGGCGGAGAGACCGGTGATCCCCGGGACGTCCCCGGCCTTGAACACGGGCTCCACCCCGGCCTTGCGCTGCTCCATGTAGTTGGCCAGCACCTTGGCGGCGACGCCCGCGAGCATGCACAACGCGATCAGGTTCAGCGTGGCCATGAAGGCCATGAACAGGTCCGCGAGGGACCATACGAGGTCCAGCGCGAGCATGGCACCCAGGAACACGCACACGAGCACGGCGAAGCCGTAGATGTTCATGGCCGCACGGGACTTGGTCATGAAGCGGATGTTGGACTCGCCGTAGTAGTAGTTGCCGATCACGGAGGACCACGCGAACAGGAAGATCGCCACGGTCAGGAAGTGCACGGCCCAGTCACCCAGCTGCATGCCCAGCGCGCTCTGCGTGAGGGAGGCGCCCTGGCGTTCGTCGCCGAACGTGGGGTTGGAGAGCAGCACGATGAACGCGGTGATCGAGCACACGAGCATGGTGTCGAAGAACACGCCCAGGGACTGCACGAAGCCCTGCTTGGCCGGGTGGGAGATGGACGCGGTGGCGCCGGCGTTCGGGGCGGAGCCCATGCCGGCCTCGTTGGAGAACAGGCCGCGCTTCATGCCCTGGATGATCACACCGATCAGACCACCCGTGATGAACTCGCGGATGCCGAAGGCCCCCTGAATGATCATGCCGAACATGGCGGGGATCTCGGTGATGTTCAGGACAACCACGAGCAGCCCCAGCACCAGGTACAGCACGGCCATCACGGGCACGAGGATCTGGGTCACCGCGGAGATGGAGCGGATGCCGCCGAAGATCACCAGGGCGGTGATGACCACCAGCGCCAGACCCAACACCACGCGCAGCCACATGTTCTGGCCCTCGGTGACGTCCACGTTGAAGGAGCCGGCCACGGCGTCCACGATCGAGTTGGACTGCACGGAGTTGAACACGAAGCCGTAGGTCACGGTGATGATGACCGCGAAGAGCACGCCCATCCAGCGCTTGTTGAGCCCGCGCTCCATGTAGTACGCCGGGCCGCCCACGTAGCCGTCCGACGTCTTGACCTTGTAGAGCTGGCCCAGCAGGGACTCCACGAACGCGCTGGCCGCGCCGATCGCGGCGATGATCCACATCCAGAACACGGCACCGGGTCCGCCCAGGGTGATGGCAATGGCCACACCTGCGATGTTGCCCGTGCCCACGCGGGCCGCGGCGGAGACCGTGAACGCGCGGAACGAGGAGATGCCTTTGCGCCCGTCCTCCTCACCGGCCGGATCGGTGAGCACCCGGAACATCTCGGGGATGCCGCGCAGCTGGATGGCCTTGGTGCGGACGGTCAGGTACAACCCCACACCGATCAGGATCGCGAAGACGACGTACCAGATGTAGCCGCCCAGCGTTCCCACGAGTTCTGTCAACGCCTCCATGTGATTCCCCGGAATTCTGCCTCGAGACGGTTCCGGCCGCTGCGCAGTGGTCAACGGGGAACCAAGTGTCTGATGTGTGCTGTTGCACCGATCTAGGTCACAGTAACGGAAACCGGGCCCTCAGTGGGTGTCAGCGGGACGTGTCAGGGCCCTGGTGTCCCGGGCCTTGGTGTCCCGGGTCTTGGTGTCCCGGGGGCGGCGTCGTGGCACCGGCGGTGGAACCCGGTCCGGGGACCCGGTGCAGGGATGCCGTGGAGGTCGTGGACCCGGAACCCGTGGAGTTCTCCCGGCCCACCGGGCGGAACGCCCCCACCACGGGCCGCTCCGCGAGCACCGGGAACGCCCCCGTGAAGCCCTCGCGTTCGGCGGCGATCTCGCGCACCCTGCCCCGCACCACGAACCACCCGATCACCAGGATCGGGATCAGCACCAGGGAGGACGCCAGGGTGAAGGTGCCCACGGGATAGTCCACGGCCATCAATACGAGCACGCCCGCGAGGAAGAACATGGTCAGCCAGTTGGTGAACGGCGCCAGCGGTGCCCGGTAGGTCGGGCGGTTGTAGAAGCCCTTCCGCGCCAGGGAGACGTACCGCTGGTGGGACAGCGAGATCGCGGCCCAGCCCGCCATGGTGCCCAGTGCCGCGAGGTTCAGCACGATCTCGAATGCCTGCTCCGGCACCACGAAGTTCAGCCCCACACCGAGCACGGCCACCCCGGCGGTCAACAGGATGCCACCATACGGAACACCCGACGAGGACAGCTTGCCCGTGAACCTCGGGGCGGAACCGGCCTGTGCCATGGAATGGACGATGCGCCCGGTGGAGTAGAGGCCCGCGTTGAGCGAGGACAGTGCCGCGGTGATCACCACGAGCTGCATGATGGGCCCCGCCGCGTCCACGCCGATGGACGAGAAGAACGTGACGAACGGGCTCTCGGTGGCGCTGTAGGCGGTGTAGGGCAGCAGCAGGCACAACAGCAGGACGGAGCCCACGTAGAACACCGCGATCCGCAGGATCACCGTGTTGATGGCCCGGGGGATGACCTTCTCCGCGTTGCGGGTCTCCCCGGACGTGGTGCCCACGAGCTCGATGCCGGCGTACGCGAACACCACACCCTGCACCACGATGAGCGCCGGCAGCACGCCGGCCGGGAAGAGCCCCCCGTTGTCCCGGATGAGGGAGAACCCCACCTCGGAACCGGTGGGCGTGCCGAAGAGCACGAAGAACGTGCCGATGACCAGGAAGACCACCAGGGCCAGGACCTTAATCAGAGAGAACCAGAACTCCAGCTCGCCGAACACCTTGACCGAGACCAGATTCAGCGACACCACCAGGACCACCACGATCAATGCGAGGATCCACTGCGGGATCCCCGCCACGAACGCGCTGTACTGACCGAACCACTTGATGTAGATCGCGATGGCCGTGGCATCCGCGACCGCTGTCATGGCCCAGTTCAGCCAGTACAACCACCCGGAGACGTACGCGGCCTTCTCGCCGTAGAACTCACGGGCGTAGGAGACGAACGAACCGGAGGACGGCCGGTGCACCACGAGTTCGCCCAGTGAGCGCAGGATCAGGTAGCCGAAGAAACCGCACACCGCGTACAGCAGGAACAGGGACGGACCGGCCTGCTCCAAACGGCCACCGGCTCCCAGGAACAGCCCGGTCCCGATCGCGCTGCCGATCGCGATCATCTGCAACTGGCGGGCGCCCAGCCCCTTGTGGAACCCCGCCGTCTCGTCCTCGAAGCGCCGCCGCAGGATGTGCTTCTCCTGGGCCTCGGTCAGCCGCGGGCCATTCTGGGACATGCCTGTTCCCTTCGTCCTGACCGCCCGGGTCGGACCGTCCTCAGTCCTCCACGACGCGCACTGCGCCCTTGTCCGCGGAGGTCACCATGGAAGCGTACGCCCGCAGCGCCTTGGACACGCGACGTTCACGCGGCTTGGTGGGCTTCCAGGGGGCGTCACCCTTCTCCTGGCGACGGCGCGCGAGCTCGGCGTCGTCCACGTTGACCCGCAGCACGCGGTTCTCCACGTCGATCTCGATCTCGTCACCGTGCTCGATGAGACCCACGGCACCGCCGGCCGCGGCCTCCGGGGAGATGTGACCGATCGAGATCCCGGAGGTGCCCCCGGAGAAGCGGCCGTCCGTGATGAGCGCGCACTTCTTGCCGAGCCCCAGGCCCTTGAGGTAGCTCGTGGGGTACAGCATCTCCTGCATGCCCGGTCCGCCCTTGGGTCCCTCGTAGGCGATGACGACGATGTCCCCCTCCTTCACGTTCTTGGAGAGGATCTCGTGCACGGCCTCGTCCTGGGACTCCACCACGAAGGCCCGGCCGGTGAAGTGGAACAGGTCGGGGTCGATCCCGGCGGTCTTGATCACCGCGCCGTCCTCGGCGATGTTGCCGAACAGCACGCAGAGCCCACCCTCCTTGGTGTAGGCGTTCACCACGGAGCGGATGCAGCCCTCGGCGTCGTCGGTGTCGTGGGACTCGTACTCGTTGGCCTGGGAGAACGCCTGGGTGGTGCGCACCCCGCCGGGCGCGGCCAGGAAGAACTCGCGGGCGGCGTCCGAGGCCTTGCCGGAGCGGATGTCCCACTCGTCCAGCCACTCACCCATGGTCTGGGAGTGCACGGTGTGCACGTCCTCGTCCAGTAGCCCGCCGCGGCGCAGTTCACCCAGGATCGCGGGGATACCGCCGGCGCGGTGGACGTGTTCGATGTGGTACTTGGTGGAGTTCGGTGCCACCTTGGCCAGGCACGGGACCTTCCGGGACAGCGCGTCGATGTCCGAGAGGTTGAAGTCCACCTCGGCCTCCTGCGCGGCGGCCAGGATGTGCAACACCGTGTTGGTGGAACCGCCCATGGCGATGTCCAGGGCCATGGCGTTGCGGAACGCCGCCTTGGTCGCGATGTTGCGGGGCAGCACGGAGTCGTCGTCCTGCTCGTAGTAGCGCTTGGCGGATTCCACGATCCGCCGCCCGGCCTCCAGGAACAACCGCTTGCGGTTCACGTGCGTGGCCAGCGTGGTGCCGTTGCCGGGCAGGGACAGACCCAGGGCCTCGGTCAGGCAGTTCATGGAGTTGGCGGTGAACATCCCGGAGCACGAACCGCACGTGGGGCACGCGTTCTCCTCGATCTGGGCCAGCTGCGCGTCCGTGATGGACTCGTCCACGGCCAGGGCCATGGCGTCCACGAGGTCCACGCGGTGCTCCACCACGCCCTCCACGCCCTCACCGGATTCCATGGGGCCGCCGGAGACGAAGACCACGGGAATGTTCAGACGCAGCGCGGCCATGAGCATGCCGGGGGTGATCTTGTCGCAGTTGGAGATGCACACCAGGGCGTCCGCGCAGTGCGCGTTGACCATGTACTCCACGGAGTCGGCGATGATGTCACGCGACGGCAGGGAGTAGAGCATGCCGTCGTGACCCATGGCGATGCCGTCGTCCACGGCGATCGTGTTGAACTCCTTGGCCACACCGCCGGCCTCGCGCACCGCGGAGGCCACGAGCTCCCCCATGTTCTTCAGGTGCACGTGACCGGGGACGAACTGCGTGAAGGAGTTCGCGATCGCGATGATCGGCTTGCCGAAGTCCTCGCTGCCCATGCCGGTGGCGCGCCAGAGGGCGCGGGCACCCGCCATGTTCCGACCGGTGGTGGACGTTGCTGAACGTAGCTGCGGCACTGTGACCCCTTCCCGAAGGCTGGACCGGGACGTGGACGGCGCGAAATGCGCCGCCTCCCGGCAAAAAGTGTTCCCCCCAGGATACGCGCGGCCCCGACACAGTTTTCACATAGCAGACAGTCGTCTCACCATGCGGGACGAGATGACGACGACGCCGCCGTCCGTCCCGCGCGTCCCGGGCCCCGGCGCCGTCGTCCGGCGAGCGCACACCGGGCCCGTCCCTAGACTGGGAGGACGGTACGACCGCGAAGGAGCAGGACGCAGATGGGCAAGCACAAGAACACACCGCGCCCGGACGACGGCGTGGACTTCGCCGTGGAACTGGACCGGGCGCAGGACCCCCTGGTGATGACCCTGGACATCGGCTCCACCGCCACGCGCGGCTCCGTGCACGACGCCACCGGGACCCCCGTGCGCGGGTACCGCCACAAGATCCCCCACGAATTCACTACCGCTGCGGACGGCACCTCCGTGATCGACCCGGACCAGGTGGTGGACGAGATCCGCGAGATCCTGGACGTGGTGTGCGACCGGAAGGAGCTCGCGGGGCGGGTGCGCGGCGTCGGCCTGGATTCCTTTGCGTCTTCCCTGGTGGGTGTGGACGCGAACGGCGACCCCGTGACCGAGTGCTTCACCTACGCCGACTCACGGTGCGCGCCGCAGCTGAAACAACTGCGCGAGGAACTCGAGGAACGCCAGGTCCAGCAGACCGTGGGCGCGCGCCTGCACACGAGCTACCTGGCCCCGCGATTCCGGTGGCTCGCCGAGACGCGCCCCGAGGACTTCGAGGCCGCAGAGCGCTGGCTGAGCATCGGCGAGTACGTGTGGCTGCGTCTGCTCGGCACCACCGCCACGGGCACCGCGACCGCCGCGTGGACGGGGCTGCTCAACCGCCGTTCGGGCAACTGGGACCGGCGGATGCTCAAGGCCGCCGGCATCTCCGCCGACGTGCTCTCCCCGATCCTCGAACCCCACGAGCCGCTGTCGGACGTGGACCCGGAGCGCACCGCGCGCTGGCAGGGGCTCGCGGACGCGCAGTGGTTCGCGCCCGTGGCGGACGGGCTGTGCGCCAACCTGGGGGTGGGCGGTTCGGACGAGCACACGATCGTCGCGTCCGCGGCGACCTCCGGCGCCATGCGGGTCCTGCTGCACCACCGCCCCCAGGACATCCCGCCGGGGCTGTGGTGCTACCGCATCGACTCCTCCCGGTGCCTGCTGGGCGGCGCCCTCAACGACGTGGGCCGCGCCGTGAGCTGGTTGCTCGACACCCTCGCACTCGACGACGCCGTGCTCGACGAGATCGCCGCCGCGGACCCCTCCCCCGACACCCCCGGGGTGCTCCCCTTCCTGACCGGGGAACGCTCCACGGGGTGGGCGGGCAGTGCACGGGCGGTGTTCGCGGATGTCTCCGCTTCCACGGACGCCTCCGCGATGGCCCGCGGGATGCTCGAGGGGATCGCCGGTTCCTACCGGAGGGTCTCGGACGAGCTGGAACGGGCCGCCACGGACGTGGAGCGGATCGTGGCGGCGGGCCGGGTCACCCAGGAGCTGCCGTCCTGGTTACAGATCCTGGGCGACTACCTGGGCACACCCGTGATCCACCAGACCATCAAGCGGTCCACGTGCCGCGGCAACGCCCTGCTCATGCTGGAGTCACTCGCCCCGGACGTGGAGCGCTCCTCCCCGGAACCCGCGGGGACGTACACGCCTCGCGACTCCGCGGAGGAGTACTACCGGGGTGTCCACGACCGTTTCGAGCGGCTGTATGGGGCGGTGGTGGAGGGCTCGTGAGGCCCGCCCACGTGCGCCACCGACCCGGCCCACCCCTGTTCCGGTGATGTTCTAGTGGAGCAAAAACATCCCGGACCACCGAAAACCTGCTTTAGCTGAGTAAAAGCAAGGGGTGGGCCGCCTTCAGCTCGGGTCGTCGTTCCACCCGGCGGGGACCGCACCTAGTAACGGGATCCACCGACCGCCCACATCCGGCAGGGCCGCCAGGTAGTCCCGGTTGGATTCCTGCACCGGATCGGGGTGAGCCGGCCAGGATCCCAGCACGACCCCCGACACCCGCACGCCCCGGTGGTGCAGGGCCTCCAACGTCAGCAGGGTGTGGTTCAGGGTTCCCAGGTCCGGGCGGGTCACCACGACCGTCCCGACCTCGTCCCCCGCGCGACCCTGCAGCTCCCGCGCCAGATCCGCGATCGTGTGCCGCTGCCCATCCAGCTCCACGAGCACCCCACCGCTGCCCTCCACGAGCACGAGGTCGTGGGATTCCTGTAATTCCATGACCCGCTCCACGTGCGCGGTGATCGGTAGGAGATCCACCCCGTCGATCGCCGCCGCGGGAGGCGGGGCCATGGGTTCGGTGAGCCGCTGTCCCTCCACCACGGTGAGCGCAGCAGTCGGCACACCTGCGGTGCCAGCCAGCCGAGCGACGTCGTCAACATCCCCCGGATCGTCCCCGCGCATGCCGGTCTGTTGGGGCTTGTAGACCGCGATCCGTTGGACTCCGGAGGACCACGCGGCCACCGCGAGCGCCGCGGTCGTGTAGGTCTTGCCCACGTCCGTGTCCGTCCCCGTGACGATCGTGAGGCGGGGAAGGACCGCGCGGGCGAGGGGATTGCGATTCATGCGGTGACCTCCTGGACGGATGGCGTACCTCCATCGGCACCGGAACCCGGGGCCGGAACGAGTTGCGACGGTGCGATCCGACCGAGGCCGGCGTCCACCCCCGACATCGCCGGTTCCAGTGCGCTCAGAACCTCCCGCACCCGCTCCACCGCCTCCGACAATTCTTGTAATTCCATGTTCGCGCGCGCCGTGAGACGCAGCCTGCTGATGCCGTCCGGCACCGACGGCGGGCGGAAGCATCCCACCGCCACCCCACGCTCACGCAGGGTCCGGGCGGCGTCCACGGCGAGTTCCGCCGATCCCACGGGCACCGACTGCACCGCAGCGCGCGCGAGAGGCACGTCCAGCGCGCGGGCCACGAAGGCCGCGCGCTCGTGCAACCGGTCCGCAAGCTTGGGCCGCCCGAGGACGATCCGGGCGGCCTCCGCGGCGGCCGCGGCACTCGCCGGTGCGAGGGCGGTGTCGTACACGAACGGGCGCGCACGGTTGAGCAGGTGCTCGCGCAGCAGCTCGGACCCGATCACCGCCCCGCCCTGCGCGCCGAGCGCCTTGGACAGCGTCACGGTCAGGACAACGTGCGGTGCGCCCGCGAGACCGAGTTCGTGCACGAGCCCGCGGCCCCGACCGGCGACACCGATACCGTGGGCCTCGTCCACGAGCAACAACGCGTCGTGCGCGCGGCACACCCGCGCGAGCGCCTCGAGCGGTGCGTGGTCCCCCCAAACGGAGTACACGGATTCGACGACGACGATCGCCCGCGACTGCGACCGCTCCGCCAGCAGCTGCTCCACGTGGGCCACGTCCGAGTGTCGCGCGATCCGCACGGGCGAGCGGGACAACCGCGCACCGTCCACGAGGGAGGCCTGCACGTGGGCGTCCGAGACGATGAGGGTATCCGCGTCCCCCAGTGCCGTGAGCACACCCGTGTTCGCCGCGTACCCGCTCGAGAAGACCAGGGCCGCGGGCTGACCCGTGAGTTCGCACAGGGCATGTTCGAGCTCCTCGTGCACGGGCAATGTGCCCGTGACGAGGCGCGATGCCCGTGAACCGGTCCCGTACTCGTCCAGTGCGCGGTGCGCCGCGGCCGTGACGCGGGGGTCCCGTGACAGGCCCAGGTAGTCGTTGGACGCGAGGTCCACACACGGCCCTCGCATGGGCCGCAGTTCGCGCCGCAGCCCCTGCTCCTCGCGTTCCCGCGCCCGGTCACGGAGCCAGGTATCGAGGGGTCCCGCGGTGTTTCCCGCCGAAGCCGTGCCCGTTTCCGTGTTCATGCTCCGGCCTCCCCGGTGACGTCCCGGGCAGCGTGCAGGACGGCGCGGGCGATGCGTCGAGCGTCGTCGTCCGAACAGATATAGGGCGGCATCGCGTAGAGCAACCGACCGAAGGGCCGCAGCCACACCCCGTGCTCGAGGGCTGCGCGCGTCAACCGTGCGCTGTCCGGTGCGCGGTAGAACTCCACGACGCCCACCCCGCCGATCACCCGCACGTCCTCGACCGCGTCGAGTTCGGCGGCCGCGGGGAGGATCTCCCGGAAGGCGGTCTCCAGACGGGTGACGTCCCGGCGCCACGTGTCCCGAAGCATCCGTACGGATTGCAGGGCCACCGCGCACGCGAGCGGGTTGGCCATGAACGTGGGCCCGTGCATGAGGGCACGTTGCGGTGACGCCGTGATGACCGCCCCCACGGATCCGGACACCAGCACCGCGGCGAGGGTCATGTATCCGCCGGTCAGGGCCTTGCCCACGCACATCACGTCCGGGACCACCCCGGCCCACTCGCACGCGAACCACCGCCCGGTGCGTCCGAACCCGGTGGCAATCTCGTCCGCGATGAGCACGAGGTCCAGCTCGTCCGCGAGCTCCCGCAGGGCCCGCAGACAGCGCGGGTCGTACGTACGCATCCCGCCGGCTCCCTGCAGGACGGGTTCCACGATGACGCCCGCGAGCTCGTCCCGATGCGCCCGGGCCGTGGCGCGCACGTCCGCGATCCACCGCGCGACGTCCGCGTCCGACCCCACCCACTCGTGATCCTCCCCCGACGACGACGCCGCGGGTGGCGGTGCCACGAAGAGCTGCTCCGCCACGAGACCCGAGAACTCCGCGTGCATCCCACCCCCGGGATCGCACACGCTCATGGCCCCGGTGGTGTCACCGTGGTAGCCGCCGCGCACCGTGAGGATGCGCCGGCGCTGCGATCGACCGCGCGCCGCCTGGTACTGCACCGCGAGCTTCAGCGCGACCTCCACGCTCACCGACCCGGAGTCCGCGAAGAACACGTGCTGCAGTTCGGGAGGGGTGACCTCCACCAACAGTTCGGCCAACTCCACGGCCGGCCGGTGGGTGAGCCCGCCGAACATCACGTGCGCGAAGTCCCCGATCTGTTCCACGGCCGCGCGGTCCAACTCCGGGTTGCGGTACCCGTGCACCGCGCACCACCACGAGGCCATCCCGTCGATCGCCTCCACGCGCTCGCCGTCGGGCGTGACCAGCGTGAGCGTGACCCCCTGCGCGGCCGCCACGGTGTAGGGCGCGGGCCCGTCGAGCGCTTCGTAGGGGTGCCACAGCAGCCCCCGGTCCCGCGCCGCGAGGCTCGCGCAGGTCATACGCTCCCGGGTCGCGGTGTCAGGCATTGGGCGCCACCTCGGTCCCCGCACCACGACGCCGCACGGTCGGGTTCAGCGTCACCCGCACCCGGGTGCCCGGTTCCCGCTCCGGGAGGGGCTCACCCGAGGACAGCTGCGCGGCGACGGCCGGCGGGAGACCCGAACCCTTCGAGGCGGATCCGGGAGCGGGGGGAACGGGCCCCGCGGATGAGGTGACCTGGGCCGGGGAACCGGACGCAGCGGCGTCGTCGGCGGAACCGCATGGTGCGCAGGACCCTGCGGCCACGGACGGGTCCGCACCGGTGTGATCGGGTGCGGAGGGGCCGGCGCCCAGGACCGTGAACCCGGCGTCGGCGATCATGTCCAGGTCCGCCTGGGCCGCCTGACCCTCGGAGGTGAGGTAGTCGCCCAGGAACAGGGAGTTGACCACGTGCAACGCCAGGGGCTGCAGCGAGCGCAGGTGCATCTCCCGACCGCCGGCCATCCGGATCTCCTTGTCGGGGCACACGAAACGCACCACGGCCAGGATCGCCAGGCACTTGCGGGGATCGAGCTGCCACGTGCCCGCCAGGGGTGTGCCCTCGAACGGCATGAGGAAGTTGACCGGCACGGAGTCCGAGTCCAGCTCCCGCAGGGCGAACAGGGCTTCCACGAGCTGCTCGTCCGTCTCCCGCATGCCCACGATCAGACCCGAGCACGGGGAGAGACCGGCCTGCTTGGCGCGCTCCACGGTGGCCACGCGGTCCTGGTAGGTGTGGGTGGAACAGATGGAGGCGTAGTTGGACTCGGCGGTGTTGAGGTTGTGGTTGTAGGCGTCCACGCCCGCCTCACCCAGGGCTTCCGCCTGCCCGTCCTTGAGGATCCCGAGGCACGCGCAGACCTCCACGTCCGGGTGCTGATCCTTGAGCGCCGCCACGGTGCGCGTGACCGTGTCCACCTCACGGTTGGACGGGCCGCGACCGCTCGCCACGAGACACACCCGGCTGGCCCCGCCCTTGATCCCGTACTCGGCCTGCTCCACGGCCTGATCGGGACTCAACCACGAGTACTTGAGGATGTCGGTACCGGCGTTGAGGCGCTGCGAGCAGTAGCCGCAGTCCTCCGCGCACAGCCCGGACTTCAGGTTGACCAGGTAGTTCACCTTCACGGTCATGCCGAAGTGTTCGCGGCGCAGCCGTGCGGCGGCGGCCACGAGATCCAGCAGCTCGGAGTCGGGGGTGTGCAGGAGTTCGAGGGCTTCGCCCGGGGTCACCGGGTCACCGGCCAGGACGCGATCGGCCAGCTCAGCGGGGTTCTTGAACATTGTTCAATTATTGAACGCCGTTCAAGAAAGTCAATTCCCCGACGCCCGCTCCGCGCCGCACCGGCCGATCGGTAGAGTCACACGCAGCACCCGACCGAGCACCCCGAGAGGAGCGCCGTGGCCCTGAACCGCGATGACGTGGTGGATGCCGCGTGGCACATCCTGCAGAGCTACGGCCTGGGCGATCTCTCCATGCGCCGTCTGGCCAAGGAGCTCGGGGTCCAGCCCGGCGCCCTCTACTGGCACGTGGCCAACAAGCAGGAGCTCTTGGCGGTGCTCGCCCAGCGCATGGTCGCGCCGCTCGCCGCCGACCGCGCGGTTCACGACGACGCCGCTCCCCGCGCCGCCCGCCCGGCCGGTCACGACGGGGCGGCTCCAGGGCTCCCCGATGGTCGCCGCGCCGCGCCCGGCCACTTCGACCCCGCTCGGGTGGCCGCGGAATTCCGCCGACTGGTCCTCGCGGTGCGCGACGGCGCGGAGGTCGTCGGCGTGGCCCACGCCCTCGATCCGCTCGACCTGCCGCCGGTCCCGCTACTCGTTTCGACCCTGTCCGCCACGGGCCTCACGCAGCGGGTCGCCGAGGACACGGCCCTGACCCTGGTCCGGTTCGCACTGGGCTCCGTCACCGCTCAGCAGACCCGCGAGGCCATGGGGCTGCCCACCACTGACAGCGCTGCGCGGTTCGAGGCCGGACTGGCCCTGATCCTCGGTCGTGAGGCAGCACCCCACGAGAGGTCCGACCCATGACACGGCCCGCATTCACCATCCGCCTCCCCGAACCCGACGACGCTCCCGCCCTCGCCGCCGTCCACGTGCGTTCTTGGCGTGAGACGTACGCGGGCATGGTTCCGGAACGTTTCTACGACGAGGCGGCGCAGCGGCGTCGTCGCACCATGTGGGACGGACTCCTGCGCGATGAAGCCGGCCGGAGCGCGGTGCGCGTCGCGGAGGTGGCCGGACGGATCGTGGGCTTCGCCGCGGTCGGTGCACCGGAGGAGGCGCAACCGGCGCGGGAGACCGCGCTGCTCATGGTGTACGTCCTGCGCGAGCACCACGGCAGCGGAGCGGGACAGGCGTTGCTGGACGCCGTGCTGAGGACAGAGCCCGCGCAGCTGTGGGTCGCCGCGGCCAATGCGCGCGCCATCCGGTTCTACGAGCGCAATGGCTTCCGCGCGGACGGGACCGAGACGGTGGACCCGCGGTTGTCGGACCTGCGCGAGCTCAGGATGGTGCGCTAGCGCGCGAGTGCGTTGGCGCGCGAACCCCGGCGCTCGCCGCGGGGCCGCGCGCGACCGGTGCCGGCTGACGCGGCCAGCTCGTCCTTCATGTCCTCGACCGTCGCGCGGAGCGCATCCATCACGGCCTTCACCGCGGGGCGCTTCAACAGGTCCGGGCGGGAGACGGCCCAGTAGGACGCACGGAACGCGAACTCCTCCGGGAAGAGCCGCACGAGGTCCCCGGCGCGATCGGCCAGGTAGCACGGCAGCAGGCCGATCCCCGCCCCCGAGCGGGTCAGCTCCACGTGCACCATGGAGGACGTGGCCCCGATCGACTGGTGCATCCGCGGCAGGTGCCGCACGGGATCGATCAGCTCCGGGACGTCCTGCATCGACTCGATGAAGTAGAGCAGGGGGTGCTCCTGCAGCTGGGCGGGGGTCTCGATGGCCGGGTGGCGTTCCACGTACGCCGCGGACGCGTAGAGCCCCAGGAAGTAGTCCGCCAGGTGGAACGACTCGTTCCGGGAGACCTCCGGGCGCCCCACGACCACCTCCACGTCGATCCCCACGAGGTTGGCGCTCGGGCGGCGCGCCGCGTTGATCATCTCGAGTCGCACACCTGGGTGGGTCTCGGACAACCTGCGCATGGCCTCCCCCACGGCGATCCCGCCCAGACCGTCCGGGGCCAGGACCCGCACGAGCCCCCTCACCCCGCCGCCGGCACCGCCCGATTCCAGGGCGAGGGAATCGAGGGCCGTCTCGATGCCCTCGGCGGCGCTCACGAACTGCCGGCCGAGATCCGTGGGCTCCCACGCCCCGTCCGCGCGCACCAGCAGGCGGGCGCCCGCGGACTTCTCGAGCGCCGCGATCCTGCGGGACACCGTGGTGTGACTGATCCCCTGAGTGGCCGCGGCGCCCGAATAGGAACCGTGCCGCACCACGGACAGCAACAGGAGCAGGTTGTCCACTTCGCGCGTCATCAAACCCTCCGTGCGGCGTCGTGTATTGGCCGGCCGTCTGTGCATTTTTGCACGTACCCGGCCACGTTTTGGCCATTGAGCGCACGATCACCGCCCAGTAAGTTGGTGGCACCGCGCTGTGACCACCATCACATCGGGCGAAGCAGAAGGAGACCCCCATGAGCACCACGGACCAGACCACCCCATCGCCGGGTACCGGACCCGCCGCGAACGAGCAGACCCGCGGGGGCCTCAAGAAGGTGGTCGCGGCGTCGATGGCCGGCACGGTGGTCGAGTGGTACGAGTTCTTCCTGTTCGCGACCGCCTCGACCCTGGTCTTCGGTCCCCTGTTCTTCGTGGACACCGGCAACCCGCTGGACGGCATCATCAAGGCGTTCCTGGTCTACGCCGTGGGCTTCATCGCCCGCCCGCTCGGCGGCATCGTCTTCGGTCACTACGGTGACAAGTACGGCCGCAAGCACCTGCTGCAGGTCGCCATCGTCCTGGTGGGCGCCACGACCTTCCTCATGGGCTGCCTGCCCACGTTCCACCAGGTGGGCTACCTGGCCCCGGCACTGCTCGTCTTCCTGCGGTTCGCGCAGGGATTCGCCGTGGGTGGCGAATGGGGCGGCGCCGTCCTGCTCGTGGCCGAGCACTCGCCCAATAAGGAACGCGGGTTCTGGGCCAGCTGGCCCCAGGCCGCGGTCCCCCTGGGCAACCTCCTGGCCACCGTCGTGCTGCTGGTGCTGTCCCGCACGCTCTCGGACGAGCAGTTCCTGTCGTGGGGCTGGCGCGTGGGCTTCTGGCTCTCCGTGGTGATCGTGGCCGTGGGCTACTACATCCGCACCCACGTCACGGACGCCGCGATCTTCAAGGAGACCCAGCAGGAGATCATCGAGGCCAAGGGCGCGGCGTACGGCGTGGCGGAAGTGTTCCGCCGCTACCCCCGCGGCGTGTTCGGTGCCATGGGCCTGCGTTTCGCGGAGAACATCCTCTACTACATCGTCGTCACGTTCTCCATTACCTACCTGTCCACGCAGTTGAAGATGAACACCTCGAACATCCTGTTGCTCCTGCTGGTGGGGCACGTCGTCCACGCGATCGTGGTCCCGCTCGTGGGCCGGCTCTCCGACAAGGCCGGGCGGCGTCCCGTGTACGCCACCGGGGCCGCGCTGGGCATCGTCTGGGCGTTCGCGGCCTTCCCGCTGTTCAACACCCGTAACGAGTGGATCATCCTGGGCACGATCGTGGTGGGTCTCGTGATCCACGCGTTCATGTACGCCGGTCAGCCCGCGATCATGGCCGAGATGTTCCCCACCCGCATGCGCTATTCCGGCGTCTCCCTGGGCTACCAGGTCACCTCGATCATCGCGGGTTCCCTCGCGCCCATCATCGCGACGACGCTGCTGCGCCAGTTCGACTCGTGGGTCCCCATCTCCATCTACATCTCCATCGCGTGCCTGATCACGCTCTTCGCCGTGATCACGCTGCGCGAGACCCGTGGGATCTCCCTGCAGTCGGTCGACGACGCCGATCGCCGCCGCCTGGACGAAGAACGCGCCGCGCACCACGGCGCCTGAACCCCGCGACGCACGACCTCCGCAACCCTCGGGGCACGACCGACGACGCCCTCGGGGCACGACGAAAGGATCGACATCATGACCGTCATCAGCTGGATCGGACTGGGCCACATGGGATCCCCGATGTCCGCGAACTTGGTCGAAGCGGGTCACACCGTGCGCGGCTTCGACCTCGACGAGCGGGCCATGGCCACCGCGCGGGACGGCGGCGTGGAAACGTTCTCCTTCATGGCCGAAGCCCTCGAGGGTGCGGAGGTGGTGTTCACCATGCTGCCCAAGGGTGAGCACTCCCGCGCCGTCTACCTCGGGGACCAGGGGGTCCTGGCGCTCGCCCCGAAAGACGCACTGCTCATCGACAGTTCCACGATCGACGTGGAAACCGCACTGGAGCTGCACAAGGCCGCGGCGGAGAAGGGATTCGCGTTCGTGGACGCCCCGGTCTCGGGCGGGATCAGCGGTGCCGCGGCGGGAACGCTCACGTTCATGATCGGGGGCGACAAGGACACCGTGGCCCGGGCCGAGCAGGTCATCACCCCCATGGCGGGCAGGATCGTGCACACCGGCGGGCCGGGCATGGGGCAATCGGCCAAGATCGTGAACAACATGATGCTGTTCATCAATCTCGAAGCGTGTGCGGAAGGTTCCGTCCTGGCCGAACGGCTGGGTCTGGACCCGCGGGTGTTCTGGGACATCGCGTCGGTGTCCTCCGGCGATTCCTGGGCCCTGCGGACGTGGTACCCCGTCCCGGACATCGTCCCCTCGGCCGCCGCGAACAACAATTTCGAGTCCACGTTCTCCGCGGTCCTGGCCGCCAAGGACGTGGGGCTCGCGCTGTCCGCCGGTGAGCAGACGGGCGTGGACCTCCCCGCGGCCGAACTCGCGGCCCAGCGCTTCCAGCGCCTGATCGACGAGGGCTACGGGGACCTGGACTGCAGCCTGATCGTGAAGTACGCGGCCCCGGACGGCAAGGTCCAGGGCTGGAACCCGGACGAGGTCTGACACCCCGGCCACCTCAGCGAGGTGACGTCGAGCGCCGTCGTGCTCCGGGACCGCAGTGCGCCCGGAGCACGACGCGCACTCAGACCCCCGCGCCCACGACCAGCATGGTGGCGGCGAAGACGATGCCGGACACCAGCAACACCACGGTCGTGTAGCCCAGGATGTCCCGGATCTTCAGTCCCGCGATGGCCAGCAACGGCAGGGCCCAGAACGGCTGGATCATGTTCGTCCATTGATCGCCGTAGGACACCGCCATGATTACCACGGCGGGGTCCACGTCCAGGCGGGCGGCGGCATCCAACAGGATGGGCGCCTGGATGGCCACCTGTCCGCCGCCGGACGGGACGAAGAAGTTGACCAACCCGGCGGACAGGAATGCCAGCAGGCCCAGCGTCTGGGGCGATGCCACGGCGACGATCGAGTCGGAGAGCACCTGGATCAGCCCCGTGGCGGTCATGATGCCCATGATCCCGGCGTACAGGGGGAACTGCAGCAGGATGTCACCCACGTTCGACGCGGCGTTCTTGATGAGGCCCATGACCTCGAACGCATTGCGGGACAACAGGAAGATCAGCCCCAGGAACATCCAGTTCACGATGTTCAGGGTGACCGTTCCACCCCCGGCGAAGTGGATGATCAGGTAGGCCACCAGTGCCAACCCCACGAGGGTCGTGGGGATGCGGGAGGCATCCAACCGATCGGCCGGGGCCTCGATCACCGGGCGCTCGATCTCCTGTTCGGACTGGGCGAGTGCCTCGGCCGTGACCGTGTGGGACTCGGGCACGCTGCGCGGTGCCACGAGCCAGAGCGCCAGGGCCACCAGGATCAGGGTGACGACGATCGCGCTGAGATTCCACCACGAGAAAATGGTCTCCCCGATGGGAATGACGTGGCCCACCTGCTTCTCGATGAACGAGCCCGGGGTCGCAGCGGTCAGCGGGCCGGAGCCCGAATACCCCATGTGCCACACCACGAACCCGGAGAACCCGGACGCCACGAGCATCGGGAAGCTCACGGCCTGGCACCTGCGCGCGAACTCTGCGGCGACCTCCCGGGCGAGCAGACCGCCGACCACCAGGCCGAAACCCCATGTGATGAGCGAGGCCACCGCAGCGATGACGAACACGAAGACGTAGGCGCGCAGGGGTGAGCGGGGCACCGAGGCCAACTTGCCGAGACCGGCGCGCACGGGCCGGGTACTGGCCAGGGCATGACCGAGCAACAGCACCAGCGCCATCTGGGTCATGAACTCCAGCAGCCCAGACAGTCCCGTGCCCCATCCCTGGATCACGGCCACGGGCCCGGAATCGGTCAGCAGCAGGGCCATGAGGGCCACCAGGACGGTGAGGACTATGGCGAAGATCAGCGCCGAGGGGATGAACCTCTCCACGGCGGTGTTGAGCGGCCGCATCACGCGGGCCAGCGGCGGTTCGGACCGGGCGGCGGTGGCCTGCGGGGTTCCCGGGGTGCTCATGACAACGGCTCTCGATGGTGGCGAGACACGGGTGGTTCTCCGATCTGGGTCAGGGTTGGGGACATGCGATCGGTTGCCGGGCGCGGGCGCGTGGCCCGGTGGTGGCCCAGGAACAGCAGGACGATCAGCAGGACGTCCACGACGTCGCCGCCGTAGTACATGACCTGCGCGCCCACGTGGGCGTCGTGGGGCGCGACTCCCGCGGGCGGATGCGCGTAGAGCCACTTGGCCAGGACCGAGTGCGCCGCGATGAAGAGCACCAGGACCACGGCGCGCGCCCGGAAGGACGAACGATGCGGATCGGGGTCCGGTCCGGCGATGGCCGCCGTGAACACGTAGCCGGCCAGGAAAATGTGGGTGTGGACGAGCGCGTGGCCCCACGCGGAGGCGTGCATCCAGTGGAACAGCGCGGTGGTGTAGAGCAACCACAACCCTCCGGCATTGAGGACCGCCGCCACCACGGGGTGGGTGACCCAGCGGATGACCGGGAACCGCAGCACCCGCGTGACCCGGCGGGCCCCGGCGGTGGACAGCCCGCGCAGCGCCACCCGCACGGGCGAGCCCAGTACGAGCAGCAGGGGTCCGAGCATCCCCACCAGCAGGTGCCCCACCATATGGGCGGTGAAGCTGGTGTGCCCGGCGTGGGCGAGGGGTCCCATGAGGCCCGCTCCCACGCACAGCAGACCGACGTAGAAACTCACGGGACGCCACGGACCCGGCCCCGTCCTGTGACGGCCCGACCACAGCAACCACCCGTACCCTGCGGCGGCCAGCACCAACACCACCACGACCAGCCACTCGAACACGGGCCATTCGACGGAGGCCGCGGTCTCCGCGTGGTGCATGTGATCCGCGTGGTGGGCGTGGTCCGAGGACATCAGCGGGCCCGGTAGGCCCGCGCGCCGCGCCGCAGCACCAGGAACCCGATGAGCATGAGGATCACCGCGGTGCCGTTCCACACCAGGTCGTACGGCAGGATGTCCACGCCGTAGCGGATCTGGTGGATGCCCAGCAGCTTGTGGTCCACGATGCCGTCGAAGAGCTGGAAGATCCCCACGCCCAGGATCACGGCCCCGATCCAGTGGGGCCAGTGCACCCCACCGCGGCGGCGCACGTCAGCGAGCAGGAACAGACCCCAGATGGTGATGAACCACCCGAAGGCGTGGAAGAACCCGTCCGTCACGAGGGCCACCTCGTGTGTGGAGAGGTCGTAGAAGTGATGCCACTGCAGGCCCAGGTGGAAGATGAACAGGTCGATCATGGAGGCCGCGATACCGCACCCGAACAGGAACCCGGACAGCGCTGCCCGCTTACGGGTGCGCCGGGGGTCCGGCGCGGGCCCGCCCGCTGATCCAGGGCCCTCCGACGATGTCGAGTCCGGTGTGGATGCCGTGTGCGCCATGGTTCCTCCTGAATCGATCCGATCAGCCGGTCCGCTCGCCCCGGCTAGCACCTGGGCCGGTCAGCCGGCTCGAGCCGGGCCGCCCCTGGTGCGGGTCACGCCCGCCCGGGTCCGGGACGGGCGTGGCCCACCTGCAGGGCTCAACGGCTCAACAACAACGCCTCACCCTGACCGCCGCCACCGCACAGGGACACGGCGGCCTTGCCGGAACCGCGCCGTGCCAGCTCCATAGCTGCATGCAGCGCGATCCGCGCACCCGAGGCCCCCACGGGGTGGCCCAGGGCGATCGCGCCACCGTGGATGTTGACCTTCTCGGGGTCCACGCCCAGGTCGCGCACCGACTGCACGGCCACGGCCGCGAAGGCCTCGTTGATCTCGATGAAGTCCAGATCCTCCAGGGTCCAGTCGGACCGCGAGAGCGCGTGCTCGATGGCCCGGGAGGGCTGGGAATGCAGGGAGGTGTCCGGGCCGGCCACCTGACCGGGCTTGCCCACCACGGCGAGCCACTCGAGTCCGTGCTCCTCCGCGTAGCCGCGCGTGGTCAGCACGAGAGCCGCAGCGCCGTCGGAAATGGGGGACGAGTTGCCCGCGGTGATGGCGCCGTCCTTCGTGAAGGCGGGGCGCAGCTTGCCGAGGCCCTCCGCGGTGGAGTCCGGGCGCACGCCCTGGTCCTCGGACACCGTGATCGGGTCGCCCTTGCGCTGGGGCACCTCGATGGGTGCGATCTCGTCCGCGAAGATCCCGTCCTGCTGGGCCTTGCCCGCGAGCTGGTGGCTGCGCGCGGCCACCGCGTCCTGCTCGGCGCGGTCGATCTGGCGCTCGCCGTTGCCGGACTCGGTGAGCTCGCCCATGGGCACGCCTTTCTCCACGTCCACGAGACCGTCGTGCGCGAGCGAGTCCGCGAGCCGCATGTCCCCGTAGGGCTTGCCCTTGCGGGCGCCCAGGGCCAGGTGCGGCGCGTTGGTCATGGATTCCATCCCGCCGGCCACGACGACGTCCGCCTCACCCAGGCGCAGCATCCGCGCCGCTTCCGTGACGGCCACCAGACCGGACAGGCACACCTTGTTCAGGGCGGCCGCCGGGACGGTCTTGGGCAGTCCTGCCTTCACCGCGGCCTGCTTGGCCGGGTTCTGCCCGGTACCCGCCTGCACCACGTTGCCCATGTAGACGTAATCGACGTCCTCGGGGGAGATCCCCGCGCGCTGCACGGCGTGCTTGATCGCGTGCGCGCCCAGGTCCACGGCGCTCAGGTCCGCGAGCGCGCCCAGCAGTTTGCCCTGGGGGGTGCGCGCTCCGTTGACGATCACCACGTCATTGGCGTTCTCTGTCATTTCTCCTCCTGTACGGGCACGGAGTCCGGGGTGACGTCCACGAGCTCAACCCGGTATTCGGCCTCGGTCTTGGCTGCTACTTCATCTTCGGTCACACCCGGGGCGAGGGTCCGCAACACCAGCCCGTGTTCCTCCACGTCGAAGACGCACAGGTCGGTGATGATGCGGTCCACGACCCCGACACCGGTCAGGGGCAGATCGCACTCCCGCTTGAGCTTGGCGGAGCCGTCCTTGGCGACGTGTTCCGTCAAGACCAGCACACGAGGTGCTCCGGCCACAAGGTCCATGGCCCCGCCCATTCCCTTGACCATCTTGCCGGGAATCATCCAGTTGGCCAGGTCGCCGCGCTGCGAGACCTGCATGGCCCCCAGGATCGCCATCTTCACGTGGCCACCGCGGATCATCGCGAAGGACATCGCGGAGTCGAAGATCGCGGCCCCCGGCTGCAGGGTGATCGTCTGCTTCCCGGCATTGATCAGGTCCGGGTCCTCGTCCCCCTCGTACGGGAACGGGCCCATGCCCAGCGCCCCGTTCTCGGTCTGCAGCACCACGCTCACGCCCTCGGGCAGGTTGTTCGCCACGAGGGTCGGGATCCCGATGCCCAGGTTCACGTAGTCGCCGTCATGCAGTTCCGACGCCGCAATGGCCGCCATCTCGTCACGCGTCCAGCTCATGCCACCGCTCCTTCCGCTCCGCCGTTGCCCGCGCCCCGGGCGGCACCACCGCCGGTCCGCTCGTCCGTTCCGCCCTCCGACGACGACGCCGCGGGCCTCGGTCGCGTGGTGCGCTGCTCGATCTCCTTGGGCGCCCCCGAGTACTGCACCACGTGCTGCACGAAGACCCCGGGGGTCACGATGTGGTCCGGGTCCAACTCACCCGGGGCCACGACCTCCTCGACCTCCGCGAACGTGATCCGCGCGGCCGTGGCGCACACCGGGTTGAAGTTGCGCGAGGTCCGTCGGTAGATCAGGTTGCCGTCCGTGTCCCCGCGCCACGCGTGCACCAGGGCGATGTCCGCGACGATCCCGCGTTCCAGGACGTAGGTGCGCCCGTCGAACTCCGCGGTGGGCTTGCCCTCGGCCACGAGTGTGCCCACACCGGTGGCGGTGTAGAACGCGGGGATCCCCGCACCGCCCGCGCGCAGCCGTTCGGCGAGCGTGCCCTGCGGGTTGAACTCGACCTCGAGCTCCCCCTCCAGGTACTGGCGGGCGAACTCCTTGTTCTCCCCCACGTACGAGGACAGCACCTTGCTCACCTGCTTGTTCTCCAGCAGCAGGCCGAGTCCCTTACCGTCCACGCCCATGTTGTTGGACACCACGGTCAGGTCCTTGGCCCCGTTGTCCCGGACCGCTTCGATGAGGTCCCGCGGGATCCCGGACAGCCCGAAACCGCCCACCGCCACGGTCATCCCGTCCCGCAGCGTCTCGGCGAGCAACTCGGCCACGTTGTCCCTGAGTTTGGACATGGTCACCCCTCAACTGTGTGTGATCTGCCTCTCAGGCTAGGAAGTGACCACATCCTGGTCAACGCTTCATCCGTAATGGGCGGTGAAGGAATCACAATCTGGAAAACTATCGCTAGTCTGTCCATATTGTGAACGCCTCGACGCAGGAGCCCGCATGACCCCGCAGAACCCCCGGAACCCGCAGCCCTCCCCGCAGGGCACGCAGGTGGTCTCCCGGATCGCCGCGATCCTCCAGGCCGTGGCGTCCGGGGAGTCGGCCGGATCCACCGCGGCCATCGCCCACCGCACGGGGCTGACCCGGCCCACCGCGCACCGGTTACTCGCAGCACTCGCCGCCGAGGGACTCGTGGACCGTACGGAGGACGGCAACTGGGCTCTGGGCCCCGAACTGCACATCCTGGGAACGGTGGCCGCCCAGCGTTATCCCGCCCAGGACCTCGCGACCCCGTGTCTGCAGCGGCTCGCGGAGGCCACGGGCGAGTCCGCGTTCTTCTCCGCCCGCCGTGGCAACGAGGTCATCTGCCTGGCACGGGTGGAGGGAGCGTTCCCGGTGCGCTCGCACGTGCTCTACGAGGGCCTGCGGTTGCCGCTGGGTGTGGCCTCCGCGGGGCTCGCGATCCTCGGTCACCTACCCCCGGACCAACTCGAGAACGCCCTCGCGGACACCCGGGAGGAGCGGACGCGGCTCGGCCCACAGCACGACGACGCCCACGTCCGCCGCCTCGTCGCCCAGGTCCGGGAGGACGGCTGGTCCCTGAACCCCGGTCGGATCGTGGAGGGCTCGTGGGGCATGGCGGCCGCGGTGTTCGACGCGACCGGCCAACCCCGCTACGCGCTCTCCCTGACGGGGATCGAACCCCGGTTCACCGCGGAACGCAGGCCCCGCCTCGGGGCGGCATTGCTGGACCAGGCCCACAGGCTCTCCACGGCGCTGCGCACGGGGGCCACGACCGTGTGAACCGGGCGCAGCGGCGTCCCTGAGGGCCTGGGAACATCTGTGCTTCGATACGCACCGTTTTCGGCGATTTCCTGTGCGTTCCGCAGCAGGGATGTTCACCCGGTGCGGCGCCCGCGGGTCAGGACGCCGTCCAGCCACCGTCCATCGTGTAGGCCGCACCCGTGACCATGCCCGCGGACGGGCCGGCCAGGAACGCGATGAGCTCGCCGACCTCCTCGGGTTCCACGAGGCGCTTGATCGCGGACTCGGTGAGCATGATCTTCTCGATCACCTGGTCCTCGGGGATCCCGTGGGTCGCGGCCTGGTCCTTGATCTGCTTGTCCACGAGCGGGGTGTGCACGTAGCTGGGGTTGACGCAGTTGCTGGTCACACCGTGCTCGGCACCCTCCAGGGCCACGGTCTTGGACAGCCCCTCGAGCCCGTGCTTGGCCGTGACGTACGCGGATTTGTACGCGGAGGCGCGCAGACCGTGGATCGAGGAGACGTTGATGATCCGACCCCACCCGCGCTCGTACATGTGCGGCAGTGCGGCGCGGATCAGCAGGAAGGGGGCCTCGAGCATGAGCGTGAGGATGCGGTGGAAGTCCGCCGGGTCGAAGTCCTGGATGGGAGCCACCTTCTGGATCCCCGCGTTATTGACCAGGATGTCCACGTCCAGGCTCAGTTCGGCGAGCGCGGCGGTGTCCGAGAGGTCCACGACCCAGGCTTCCCCGCCCACCTCGGTGGCGGTTTTCTGAGCGGCTTCCTCATTGATGTCCGCGACGACCACATGGGCGCCGCGGTCCGCGAACGCCTGCACGGCCGCACGGCCGATCCCGCTGGCCCCACCGGTGACCAGTGCCTTCTTCCCCTCGAGTGATTGCTCCATGACAGCCTCCTTGGGCGTGGACGGTTCTCCTACCGCGTCACGCTACGCCCAGGGGGCCACCGGGTCACGGCCCGACCCGGGTGACCCCACCGAACCGCCCGGTCACGATTCGGAACGGGTGGCGCGAGCGGTTGCGTGTCGCCGGAGCCCCCGGTGACCCCAGCCCGAGGGGACGGGGCCCGAGGAACCCGGGGAGCGGCGTCGTCGTCCGACACGTCACGACGCCGCGCGCCACGAATGGCGTCCGCTCCTCACGATGCTGTTGGATGGAGCAGTACCCATCCAGAGCGGCCGAGAGATCTGGCTCGTGGAAGCCGCAGCAACCGGGGTGACACCGGTGCTAACGCCAGAACCGATGGAAAGGAACAGCACAGCCATGCCCTTGAACACCGATCGCATCCAGACCACCCACGTGGGGTCCCTCCCCCGCACACCGCAGTTGCTCGAGGCCAACAACCGCTTCCAGGCCGGGGAGATCGACCTGGCGCAGCTGGGTGAGGCGCTGGACGCCGGGGTGATCGACGTCGTGCGCAAGCAGCGGGAGATCGGCCTGGACATCGTCAACGACGGCGAGTACGGCCACACCACGTCCGGCGCCGTGGACTACGGGGCCTGGTGGAACTATTCCTTCCACCGCCTGGGCGGACTGACCCCCACGGACGAGGACCGCTGGCAGACGGCGGAGACGCGCCGGTCGTCGCCGGGCAACATCGTGCTCACGAGCTTCCCGGACCGCCGCGACCGCTCCAAGTTCCGGGAGGCCTACGAGGATCCCACGGCCGGGGTCCTCGCCCACCGCGCAAGCGTGTCCCAGCCCAAGATCACGGGGCCGCTGACCTACACGGGTCAGGACGCCGTGGCCGGCGACATCCGCCGGATCAAGGACGCCATGGCCGAGACCGGTGCCACGCAGGGGTTCGTGGCGGCGCTGTCCCCCGGTTCGTGCGCCCGCGTGAAGAACGAGTACTACAAGAGCGACGAGGAACTGGTCTACGCGTGCGCGGACGCGATGCGTGAGGAGTACAAGGCCATCACGGACGCCGGGTTGATCGTGCAGATCGACGACCCCTCGATCGCCGAGTCCTGGGACCAGATCAACCCCGAGCCCACCGTGGAGGATTACCTGGCCTTCACCCAGCTGCGCGTGGACGCCCTGAACTACGCGCTGCGCGACCTGCCCGAGGAGCAGATCCGCTTCCACCTGTGCTGGGGATCGTGGCACGGCCCGCACACCACCGACCTCGAGTTCAAGTACCTCGTGGACCTCATGCTCACCATCCGCGCGCAGGGCTACAGCTTCGAGGCGTCCAGCCCGCGCCACGGCCACGAGTGGAAGGTCTGGAAGGACCACCAGCTGCCCGAGGGCAAGGTGGTCTACCCCGGTTTCGTCTCCCACTCGACCAACGTGGTGGAGCACCCCGAGCTCGTGGCGGACCGGATCGAGCAGTACGCGTCCGTGGTGGGCAAGGAGAACGTGATCGCGTCCACGGACTGCGGTCTGGGCGGTCGGTTGCACCCGCAGATCGCCCTGGCCAAGCTCGAGTCCCTCGTGGAGGGTGCGCGGATCGCGTCCGAGCGCCTGTTCTGATCAGGCCGCGCGGCTGATCCTGCCGCTTTTAGTCCCACCGCGTCGCTGGCCGTTCCGGTTCCCTGAGCTTCCCGGACGACGACGCCGCCCGCCCCCTTCCGCTGCACCCGCACCTTCCACGGTGCTGCACGGCGGGAGGGGGCGTCGTCGTGTCATGAACGCGTCACAACGGCCCACATGCCGCCCGCCCGGGTGAACGGCCCGGAAAAAAATATACGATTTAATACACGAAACGCGTGACGCGCTTCACATTCTCTCGTACACTTCTTTCAAGACCAATCGGTCGGTTATTCCCCTGATCCACTCCGCCACTGGCACCCCACGGACCCCGCGTCCGCCGATCCTGGAGACCCACATGGCATCCACCACCTCAGCGCCCGCTCAGCCGGCGCACACCATGACCCGAGAAGAACGCAAGGTCCTTGCGGGCACGCTCGTGGGCACCACCATCGAGTGGTACGACTTCTTCATCTACGCGCAGGCGGCCGCCTTCATCCTGGCCGCCCACTTCTTCAACCCGTTGGGTGAGGAGAACGCGCAGCTCGCACAGATCGTCGCCTGGGCGTCCCTGGGCATCAGCTTCCTGTTCCGCCCCCTGGGCGCGATCGTGGCCGGTCACATCGGTGACAAGTACGGCCGCAAGATCACTCTGGTCATGACCCTGTTCGGGATGGGTGCAGCCACCACGTTGATCGGCCTGCTGCCCACGTACGAGCAGATCGGTATCGTGGCCCCCATCTTCCTGATCGTCCTGCGCATCCTGCAGGGTTTCTCCGCGGGTGGTGAGTGGGGCGGTGCGGCCCTGATGTCCGTGGAGCACGCGCCCGTGAACAAGCGCGGCTTCTTCGGCGCCTACCCCCAGATCGGCGTGCCCCTGGGCATGCTGTTGGCCACCCTGTTCATGTTCGGCCTGAGCACCATCCTGACCCCCGAGCAGTTCGAGTCCTGGGGCTGGCGCGTTCCGTTCCTGTTCTCCATCGTGCTGATCTTCGTGGGTTGGCTCATCCGCCGCTCCGTGGACGAGTCCCCCGTGTTCCTGGAGATGCGCCAGCGCGCCAAGGAGTCCTCCGCTCCCCTGGGCCAGCTGTTCCGGACCAACTCCCCGCAGGTCATCCTGGCCGCGCTGATCTTCGCCGCCAACAATGCCGCGGGCTACCTGGTCATCGCGTTCTTCGCGTCCTACGGCACCAAGGCCCTGGGGATGTCCCGTCCCGAGACGCTGATCGCCACGCTCGTAGGCGGCGTCGGGTGGCTCATCTTCACGATGTTCGGCGGGTGGATCTCGGACAAGATCGGGCGCAAGCTCACGTTCCAGATCGGCTACGGCATCATCATCCTGTGGGCCATCCCCATGTGGTGGATGCTCAACACGGCGTCCCTGCCCCTGTTCGCGGCCGCGATCTTCATCCTGACGATCGGCCTGGGCCCGTCCTACGGTCCGCAGTCCGCCATGTACGCCGAGATGTTCCCGGCCCGCATCCGCTACTCGGGTGTCTCGATCGGTTACGCCCTGGGTTCGATCATCGGTGGCGCGTTCGCCCCCATGATCGCCCAGCTGCTGCTCAACCGCACCGGTGCGGCGTGGACCATCGGCCTGTACATCTCCTTGATCTCGCTCGTGTCCTTCATCGCGGTCTCCTTCGTCAAGAAGTCGGACCAGGGCAAGGACCTGCACGTCGCGGAGGTGCACCAGGAGTACGTCCGGGCGCACCCGGACGAGATCGTTCCCCCGGTGGCCGGCGAGCCCGAGACCACCGCTCCTGCGCGCACCCGCCGCCACTGATCCGCGGCACACGAACCGTCCGTCCCGGCCTCTGATTCGTCGGAGGTCACGACGGCGCACGGCGGGCCCGGCAGCCACACGGTTGCCGGGCCCGTCGCACTTTTCCCCGCGTGACCGTCATCAATTGACGTGGCTCACATGATCGGGGAACCTTTGCAGTGAACGATCGGTCAGTTATTGCCCCACTTAGGAGTTGCCATGTCCTCGATGCCGCAAGCCTTCCTCGTCGGAGGGGCGCGAACCCCCGTGGGTCGTTACGGCGGTGCCCTGTCCTCGGTGCGCCCGGACGACATGGCCGCACTGTGCATCCGTTCCGTCGTGGAGGACGCCGGCATCGATTCCGCGCTCGTCGACGAGGTGATCCTGGGCAACGCCAACGGCGCCGGTGAGGAGAACCGCAACGTCGCCCGGATGGCGTGGCTGCTCAACGGTTACCCGGACACGGTCCCCGGCATCACCGTCAACCGGTTGTGCGCCTCGGGGATGTCCGCGATCACGATCGCGTCCCAGATGATCAAGTCCGGGGCCGCGGACATCGTGGTCGCCGGTGGCGTGGAGTCCATGTCCCGCGCGCCCTGGGTCATGGAGAAGCCCCGCACGGCGTTCGCCAAGCCCGGGGAGGTCTTCGACACCTCGATCGGGTGGCGGTTCGTGAACCCCGCGTTCGTGGAGGGCCCGCTCTCGCGGGACGGCAAGGCCACCTACTCGATGCCCGAGACGGCCGAGGAGGTCGCCCGGGTGGACGGGATCTCCCGCGAGGACGCGGACGTCTTCGCCGCCCGGTCGCACGAGAAGGCCCTGGCCGCGATCCGCGCCGGTCATTTCGATTCCGAGATCGTGCCCGTGGAGGTCCACGGGCGCAAGGGTGCGGTCACGGTCGTGGACACGGACGAGGGCCCCCGCGAGGGATCCACCCCCGAGGTGCTCGCCAAGCTGCGCCCCGTGGTCAAGGGCGGTTCCGTGGTCACCGCAGGCAACTCGTCGTCGCTCAACGACGGTGCCTCCGCCGTGATCGTGGCCAGCGAGCGGGCCGTGACGAAGTACGGGCTCAACGCCCGAGGCCGCGTGGTCGACGGCGCCTCCGCCGGTCTCGCCCCCGAGATCATGGGCCTGGGCCCGGTGCCCGCGTCCGAGAAGGTCCTGGAGCGCGCCGGTTGGAGCGTGGGCGATCTGGGATCCGTGGAGATCAACGAGGCGTTCGCGACCCAGTCGCTCGCGTCGATCCGCCGGCTCGGCCTGGACCCGGAGATCGTCAACCGGGACGGCGGGGCCATCGCCCTGGGTCATCCCCTGGGTTCCTCGGGTTCGCGCATCGTCATCACCCTGCTGGGCCGCATGGAGCGGGAGCAGACCGCCAAGGGCCTGGCCACCATGTGCATCGGCGTGGGTCAGGGTGCCGCACTGCTCGTGGAGCGGGTGTGATCCGGCCGTGACCCAGCACGACACCCCCGAGTGGGCCGCGCACTTCACGGCCCTGCGCATCACCGAGACCCCGAACCGCATGCACGTGGCCCTGGACCGCCCCGCGGTGCGCAACGCCATCGACGAGGTCATGGTGGACGAGCTGCACGCCGTGTGCGCCCGCCTGGAACACGATCCCCGCATCATGATCCTGAGCGGCACGCACGTGAACGGGAAGGGGATCTTCGCGTCCGGTGCGGACATCGCGCAACTGCGCGAGCGGCGTCGTGAGGACGCCCTGCGCGGCGTGAACTCTCAGCTGTTCGACCGGGTCGCCAAGCTGCCCATGCCCGTGATCGCGGCCCTGGACGGCTACGCGCTGGGCGGGGGCGCGGAACTCGCGTGGGCCGCGGATTTCCGGATCGGCACGCCGCGGGTCAAGGTGGGCCAGCCCGAGACCGGCCTGGGCATCATCGCCGCCGCGGGGGCCCTGTGGCGGCTGCGGGAACTGGCCGGTGAGGCGCTCGCCAAGGACATCCTGCTGGCCGGGCGGATCCTCTCCGCGCAGGAGGCCCTGGAGGCCCACCTGATCACCGAGATCCACGAACCGGACGAGCTGCTGGCCGCGGCGGACGCGCTGGCCGATCGCATCGCCGCGCAGGACCCCTTGGCCGTGCGCGTGTCCAAGCGCGTGTTCGCCATGCCGCGCGAGGCGCACCCCCACGTGGACGAACTCGCGCAGGCCATCCTGTTCGAGTCGCAGGCCAAATTCGACCGCATGCAAGCGTTCCTGGACCGCAAGAAGGAGCCCAAGAAATGACCGAGAACACCACCGCAGCCGTCCCCTCCCGCGTGGGAGTCCTGGGAGGCGGGCGCATGGGCGCGGGGATCGCCCACGCGTTCCTGATCTCCGGTGCGCGCGTGACCGTGGTGGAGGTGGACGGGCCGGCCGCGGAGAGCGCCAAGGAGCGGGTGGAATCCGATCTCGCCAAGTCCCTCGAGCGCGGGAAGATCGACGGCAACCTGGACACCTGGACCCAGAACTTCGCCGTGAGCGTGGACTACGCGGACTTCGCGGACTGCGAGCTCGTGATCGAGGCCGTTCCCGAGATCTGGGACCTCAAGGTCTCCTCCCTCCAGCGGGTCGAGGAGAACCTGTCCGAGACGGCGTGGCTGGCCACCAACACGTCCTCGCTGTCCGTGGACGGGCTCGCCGATGAGCTCCAGCGCCCCGAGCGGTTCTGCGGCATGCACTTCTTCAACCCCGTGCCCGCCTCCAAGCTCGTGGAGATCGTGATCGGGCGCAAGACCGGTCAAGAAATGAAAGAGCTGACCCTGCAGTGGGTCGCGGGCATCGGCAAGACGCCGGTCACCGTGAACGACGCCCCCGGCTTCGCGTCCTCCCGGCTCGGGCTGGCCCTGGGCCTCGAGGCCATCCGCATGGTCGAGGAGGGTGTGGCGTCCGCGGAGGACATCGACAACGCCATGGTCCTGGGCTACAAGCACCCCGTGGGCCCGCTCGCCCTCACGGACATCGTGGGCCTGGACGTGCGCCTGGGGATCGCGGAGTACCTCGAATCCACGCTCGGTCCCCGCTTCGCCCCGCCCCAGCTCATGCGGGACATGGTCGAGCGCGGCGAACTGGGCCGCAAGTCCGGCAAGGGGTTCTACGACTACTCCTGAGCGCGTGCGCGGCCGTACTCGTCGCGGGCCGGGTGCGGGTCGGCTGTTCCGGGCGTCGAACCCCTTCTGACCTGGGGTTCGACGACGCCGCGGGGCCGCCCCGGCCACCGGCCCGGTCCCCTGCGCGGCACGAAAGAGGTCACGATTCCGTCACGACGTGTTGCGAAAGCAAACGCCTTGACGAATCGTAGGGCGTGTTCGTAATCGAGAAACTTCGTAGAGGTAATTGAGATGAAGAGCACCAGGACCAAGACCCTGACCGCCGCGGTTCTCGCGGTCCCCCTGCTCGTGGGCTGCGGCCAGAGCGGCCAGAACGCGGCCGAGGCCACCACGCCCCAGGAGTCGCAGAGCGTGAGCGCCCCGGCGCAGCAGACCGCGCACGGTTCCACGGCGGCCACCGACGGCGCCACCGCGGTGGCCCAGCCCAGCCCCGCCGACACGGCCACCGCCGCGAACACCGCGGGTGCGGGCAGCACCCCGGCCGCGTCCGCTACGGCGCCGTCCCTGCCGGCCGTCGCGGACCCCTGCGCGGGAGCGTGCGACAAGACCGCGGCGATCCCGGTGCACCACCCCGTCTTCGGCGCCATGGAGATCGTGAGCTACGAACGCGTCGTGGAACCCGGCAGCGCCCCCGCGGGCAAGCAGGCCAGCTACGCCGTGTACCAGAACGGTCAGGCCGTGGGATACGTGCCGCCCAGGGAGGGCACCACGGTGGTCTCCTTCGGCCCCGCTCCCGTTCTGGGAAATCAGGAGTGGGATCTGCGCACCAACTCCAACGTGGATAAGTACGGCAACGTCTACCTGACGGACGGCCAGGGCGTGACCGTGCTGACCCCCACCGACAAGGGGTATGACTCCCACGACACCATGCCCGCCCAGCGGGGTAAGGCCAACCACCCGTTCAACTGGGCCGATCTGGTGATCGACGCGACGGGTGAGCCCACGGTCATCCAGCACGTCACGAACGAGCAGGGTAATGACTCGGGCAAGCGGGTGAACTGGACCTGGAACGGCCAGGAGTTCGTGGCCCAGAAGTAGTCACGTCACCCGGCCCCCACCGGAACGACGACGGCGACCCCCGCACCCGCGGGGGTCGCCGTCGTCTATCCGTCCAGCGGAGGTAGCGGACTCAGCGCTCCACCAGGACCCCGTCCTCGTCCGCCCACAGGGTCTTGCCCGGACGGAAGGTCACGCCGCCGAAGTTGACGATCACATCCACCTCCCCGAAGTCGTTGGGCTCCGACTTGCGGGGGTTCGTGCCGAGCGCCTTGATGCCGATGTCCAGGGTGCCCAGTTCCACGCGGTCCCGCACGGGGGCGTTGATGATCAGCCCGGCCCACCCGTTCTCCACGGCGGTGCGGGCCACGTTGTCCCCGAGCAGCGCGCGGTTCATGGATCCCTGCCCGTCCACCACGAGCACCGCGCCCTCACCGGGGGTGGCCACGAGCTTCTTGACGTCCACGTTGGACTCGAAGCAGCGCACCGTGCGGATGGGTCCCGTGAACCGGTGGGCACCACCCACCGAGATGAACTGGGTGGTCACGGACTGCAGGTCCTCGCCGTGCTCGTCGTACAGGTCGGCGGTCGCGAAGCTCATGGGTCACCTTTCGTGTCTACGGATCGCCGACGACGCTCGGGGCCCGGGCGCGCACCGTCCGGGCCCGAAAAGCCCGGAGAACGCGGCGTTCGGACACGGACGGTCCGGGCGCGACGGGGTGGCGCGGCGTCGTCGGCGGGAACGTGATGGAGATTACGTGAGGTCGTCCGCGGGGGCAACGGGGGCGTGCCGCTGCAGGAAGCGGTAGACCTCCGTCTCGTCCACCCCGGGGAACGCGCCGGCGGGCATGGCCGCGAGCATGTGGGACGCGGGGCGCGCGGAGGGCCACGACTGACCGTCCCACCGCTCGGCGAGCGCCGGGGCGGGCTGTTGGCAGCACGCGGGGTCGGGGCACGTGGAGGTGTGGCGCACCGTGGTGGCGCGGCCCCGGAACCACTTGACGTGCTCGTACGGCACGCCGAACGAGATGGAGAACTCCCCGTTCTCGGACCCCTCCACGCGGGCCGAGCACCAGAACGTGCCGTGCGGGGTGTCGGTGTACTGGAAGTGGGACAGCAACCGGTTGGTCCCCGAGAACGCCTGCCGCGCGGAGAAGAACCGGCAGGCCCTCTGCCCCTCCACCGCGCCGCTGTGGTCGGTGGGGAACTGCAACCCGTCGTTCTGCCAGGCCTTGTGGATGATCCCGGAGGAGTGCACCTTCTCGAAGTGCGTGGGGATGCCGAAGTGGTGGGTCATGAGGTTGGTCATCCGGTGCGCCGCGGTCTCGTGGGACACCGCGAACGCGTCCCGCAGGTCGTCCACGGACAGCTCCCGCTGGGACGTGGCGCGGCCCAGCAGGTCCACCGCGGAGGCCTCGGGGATCATCAGGGCCGCCGCGAAGTAATTGGTCTCCACGCGCTGTTCCAGGAACTCACCGTAATCCGCGGGGCGGTGGTGCTCGAGCAGGTGATGCCCCACGGCCTGCAGCAACACCGACCACGGCGAGCCCGCCCCGGCGGTGGCCGGTAAATAGAACCGACGATTGCGCAGGTCCGTGACCGAGCGCGTGGAATGCGGCAGGTCCGGGACCTGGTGGATCTCGAATCCCACATGCTCCACGAGCCGGGAGATGTGGTGCTCGGACAACGGCCCGCCCGTGTGGCGGATCGCGGCGAGCAGTTCCGCGGCCATGGTCTCGATGCGTTCGAAGTAGTTGTCGATCCCCCGCATGCGCGCTCGCAACTGGGTGTTAGCGCGCCGGGCCTCCTCCGGGGTAGCCGCCTGTTCCTCGAGCCGTTGGGCAAGTTGCTGCTGCAGGGCCGCGAGCGCCTCGAGGGTCTCGGTGCTCGTGCCCGGCCCCACCCGCACCGTGGGCAACCCGAGGGACGCATACATGGGTCCGCGCTGCACGCGCTCCACCTGGATCTCGAGTTCCATGCGGCGCGACGGCGCCTTGGTCCCCAGCAGTTGCTCCACGCTCATGTCCAGCGCCGCGGCGATCGCGGACAGCGCGCTGAGCTTGGGTTCGCGCTTGCCGTTCTCGATCAGCGACAGCGCCGACGCCGCCATGCCCACGGTGCGCGCGAGTTCCTCGAGCGTGATCCGCAGTCGTTTGCGGCGGTAGCGGATCCGCCGCCCCAGCACGATCGGGTCGGTCGGGTCCCCGGCCTCCTCGGGTGGCACATCGGACGACGAGCGCGCGGGCACCCGGGTGCCGGACGCGGGGTCCGTGCGCCGCGGCGTCGTCGCCCGGGCGGGCTCCGTACCCCCCGACCGCGTAGCCCGCGCGGGTTCCGAGCCGTGAGCGCTCCGCGGTGCGTCGGAGCGAGGGGGAGCGACGTCGCCGGTGCGCCGACGCCTTCGGGGGCCTGTGGTGGAGGTCATGTCACGAGTTTAGGGACAATTTCCGTAGGCGTGAAGAAAGTGGATTCTTCACTCGGAAAACCCCTTTCCGGCACCGCAGAACCGGGCAAAAGTAGAACTCATCAAGTTACCAATGCGGAACTTCCAACGAGGACCGCACGTCAGACCCCATCGAAGGAGACCGTGATGAGCATCGACGACACCAACCTGCGCAGCGCCGAGGAACTCGCCCGGGACTGGGAGGAGAACCCCCGCTGGGCCGGCGTGACCCGTGACTACGCCCCCGAGGAGGTCCTGCGTCTGCAGGGTTCCTTTCGAGAAGAGCACACCAACGCCCGCCGCGGTGCGGAACGGCTCTGGTACCTGCTCAACTCGGAAGATTACATCAATGCTCTGGGCGCTCTGACCGGTAACCAGGCCGTCCAGCAGGTCAAGGCCGGGCTCAAGGCGATCTACCTCTCCGGTTGGCAGGTCGCCGGTGACGCGAACCTCGCGGGCCAGACCTACCCGGACCAGTCGCTGTACCCCGCCAACTCGGTCCCGCAGGTCGTGCGCCGGATCAACAACGCACTCAAGCGCGCGGACCAGATCGAGCACGCCGAGGACGTCCACACCGTGGAGAACTGGATGGCCCCGATCGTGGCGGACGCGGAGGCCGGCTTCGGCGGACCGCTCAACGCGTTCGAGCTCATGAAGTCCATGATCGACGCGGGTGCGGCCGGCGTGCACTGGGAGGACCAGTTGGCCTCCGAGAAGAAGTGCGGTCACCTGGGCGGGAAGGTCCTGATCCCCACCCAGCAGCACGTGCGCACGCTCAACGCGGCCCGCCTCGCGGCGGACGTGGAAGACGTCCCCACCCTGATCATCGCCCGCACCGACGCCGAGGCCGCCACGCTGATCACCTCGGACGTGGACGAGCAGGACGCCGAGTTCATCACCGGCGAGCGCACACCGGAGGGCTTCTACAAGGTCCGCAACGGTGTGGAGCCCTGCATCGCCCGCGCCAAGGCGTACGCGCCCTACTCGGACCTGATCTGGATGGAGACCGGCACTCCGGATCTCGAGCTGGCCCGCCAGTTCGCGGACGCCGTGCACGAGGACTTCCCGGACCAGATGCTCGCGTACAACTGCTCGCCGTCCTTCAACTGGAAGAAGCACCTGGACGACGAGACCATCGCCAAGTTCCAGCGCGAACTCTCCGCCATGGGCTACCGTTTCCAGTTCATCACCCTGGCCGGTTTCCACGCCCTCAACTACTCGATGTTCGATCTGGCCCACGGCTACGCCCGCAACCAGATGACCTCGTACGTGGAACTGCAGGAGCGCGAGTTCGCCGCCGAGGAGCGCGGTTACACCGCCACCAAGCACCAGCGCGAGGTGGGCACCGGGTACTTCGACCTGGTCTCCCAGGTGGTCAACCCCAATTCCTCCACGATCGCCCTCACGGGCTCCACCGAGAGCGCCCAGTTCTGAACCCGGTTTCGGACTCGGCGCCCTGAAGACCCGCGGAGGCCGGAGCACGGTCACTGAGGCCAAAGAACTCCGGGCATCCGGTCTCCGCGTCCACCCCGTCCGCGCGGTAGAGGGGACTCCTCAGCCCTCCCGCGGACCACGAACCGCCCCGACACCGTTGCCACGCGGTGCCGGGGCGGTTCCGTGCTCCCTGCGGTGCCGGTTCAGCGCCGTCTGCCCCGCCGTGCCGGAGCGGTTCCGCGCGCCCTCCGCTGCGCCGGAGCGGCTCCGCGGACGACGACGCCGCGGTGCCCTTCCCGAGGGACGGGCGCCGCGGCGTCGTCGGACGAATACTCAGGAGCGCTTCGCAGGCTTGAGGTAATTGGTGATCCGCACGGTGCACAGGCGCTTGCCGGTGTCGATGTGGGTGATGACCACCTCGTGGTTCGTGACCCTGCGCCCCAGGTGGATCGCCGTGGCCACGCCGCGCACCCGGCCGCTCGTGGCGGAGGAGTGATGGGTCGCGTTGATGTCCACGCCCACCGCGACCTTGCCGAACAAGGACGCGTGGATCACGGCCGCCCACGAACCCAGCATCTCGCCCAGGGCCACGGACGCACCGCCGTGCAACAACCCCAGGGACTGGCGGTTGCCCTCCACGGGCATGGTGGCCACCACGCGCTCGGCGGACTGCTCTTCCACCACCACGCCCATCTTTTCGTCCAGTTCACCCAACTCGATGGTCCACGGCTCGTACGCCTCCCCGAACTCCTCGGCGGGAGACGCGGTTCGTGCGTTCTCGGCGCGGACGTCCGCGCGGGTGGGATCCTCGTGCATGCTGACTCCTCCGTGATCAGGCCCCACGCCGTGCCGGTGGGCCGCGCTGGGCGGTGCGCAGAGCGGCGTCGAACGCCGACGACGGTGCGTGGTGGCCATGGTGCCCTTGTGTGACCTAGGTTATCCTGGACCAAATACTGACCGATCGTTCGGCTGATGGCCGCGACAGTCCGGAGGACCCCGCGTGAACACCCAGACCCAGGCATCCAAGACCCAGGACCCGCAGATCCTGCCCAGCTTCGTGGTCGGGAAGTGGTGGCGGCCGGAGGACCCGCAGAAGATCGCGGACGTGCGGGACGCCACCACCGGGGAACTCGTGGCCCGGGTGAGCACGGACGGGATCGACACCGCGGGCGCCGTGGACCACGGACGCACCGTGGGCCAGGCCGCACTGGGGCAGCTGCGCATCCACGACCGCGCACTGATCCTCAAGCAGCTCGCGCAGTACCTGGGCGAGCACAAGGAGGAGCTGTACGAGATCTCCTACGCGACCGGCGCCACGGCCAAGGACCACCTGATCGACATCGACGGCGGGATCGGGACCCTCTTCACGTTCTCGTCCAAGGGACGGCGCGAACTGCCCAACGCCAACGTGATCGTGGACGGCGCGGTGGAGCAGCTCTCGCGGGACGGTTCGTTCCTGGGTGAGCACGTCTACACCCGCGTGCCCGGGGTGGCCGTGCAGATCAATGCGTTCAACTTCCCCGTGTGGGGCATGCTCGAGAAGTTCGCCCCGGCGTTCATCGCGGGCGTGCCCACCATCGTGAAGCCCGCGACCCCCACCGGGTACGTGACGGAGGCGTGCGTGCGGCTCATGCTGGACTCGGGGCTGCTGCCGGAGGGTTCCCTGCAGCTGATCTCCGGCTCAGCGCGCGATCTGCTGGACCACCTGGACGCCCGCGACCACGTGGCCTTCACCGGTTCGGCCGCCACCGCCCAGTCGCTGCGCGCACACACCAACGTGCAGGAGAAGGGCGTGCGTTTCACGGCGGAGACCGACTCGCTCAACGCCGCGATCATGGCCCCGGACGTCACCGAGGACTCCCCCGAGTTCGAGGCGTTCGTGAAGTCCGTGGTCCTGGAAATCACCGCCAAGGCAGGTCAGAAGTGCACCGCGATCCGCCGGGTCATCGTGCCGCAGGCACTCAAGCCCGCCGTGATCGCGGCCGTGCGGGAGCGGGTGGCGCAGCGCGCCGTCGTCGGCAACCCGCGCGATTCTGCCACCACGGTGGGCCCGCTCGCATCCGACGACCAGCATTTCGAGGTGCTGCGTTCCGTGCGTGCCCTGATCGACGCCGGCGCCATCGTGGAGCTCGGCGGTCCCGAGGAGCTCGCGTCCCTCCCGGAGCAGGACGCCTTCTTCCCCGTCACGGTGCTCTCGTTCGACGACGCCCGCACCCCCGCCGTCCACGAGCTCGAGGCGTTCGGCCCGGTCACCTCCGTCCTGGGGTACTCGGGGGATGTCGAAGACGCCGTGGAGATCGCCGCGCTGGGCGGCGGCTCGCTCGTGGCGACCGTGTGCACCCACTCCCCCGAGCTCGCGGCGCAGTTCGCCTCCGGGATCGGTGCGTACCACGGTCGCGTGCTCTTCCTGGATCGCGACGACGCCAAGACCTCCACCGGCCACGGCTCCCCCGTTCCCCACCTGGTCCACGGCGGTCCCGGCCGCGCCGGTGGCGGGGAGGAACTCGGTGGCGTGCGCGCGGTCAAGCACTACATGCAGCGCACCGCCGTCCAGGGCTCCCCGGACCTGCTGACCGGGATCACCGGCCAGTGGCACTGGGGTGCGACCGCCAACACCGTGACCCGCGAGGACGTGGAGAACGGCACCGGGGAGCACCCCTTCCGGAAGTCGTTGCAGACCCTGCGGATCGGCGATCAGTTCGTCTCGGACCTGCGCACGGTCTCACTCGAGGACATCCTGGAGTTCGCGGAGAAGACCGGGGACACGTTCTACGCCCACACGGACGAGGAAGCCGCCATGGCCAACCCGTTCTTCCCCCGGCGGGTGGCCCACGGTTATCTGCTGGTGTCGTGGGCCGCGGGGCTGTTCGTGGAGCCCGCTCCCGGGCCCGTGCTCGCCAACTACGGGCTGGAGAACCTGCGGTTCATCACCCCCGTCACGTACGACGACGCCATCCGGGTCACCCTGACCGCCAAGAAGATCACCCCGCGCGTCACGGACGAGTACGGCGAGGTCGCATGGGATGCGCGCCTGACCAACCAGAAGGACGAGATCGTGGCCACCTACGACGTCCTGACCCTGGTGGCCAAGCAGTGGCCCACCCCCGAAGGCGCGACCGCCGACTGAACCGGGGGCGGCGTCGGACACACGCCGATTGTTCGTGCCTCTCGGTCATCCCAAATCCCGCCTGCAACATTTGAGGCACTCCTGAGCCACTGAGCAGATCTCAGTCACGCCCAGGCCACCAAGCAGATCTCAGGCACTCCCAGACCACTGATGGAGACTTCAGGTGGCCTGGGCGCGCCTCAAATGTCGTGGGTGGCCTGAGAGTGCCCCGAATATGTTCCATGGCGCGGGCGTGCCCGGAATATTGCCGTGGTGGAAATTCGCGCCTGTGGCCTCCGCCCTCATTGGGTGGCGGGCGCACGGCGTTAGCTCAGCGCCAGATCGCGAGCGTCGTGCCCCCGAGTTCCGGGGTGGGGCGGAAGCCCAGGGAGCGGTACAGTTCCACGACGTGCTGGTTCCAGGCGGCGTCGTCCGTGGTGATATACGTCTGGCGAATGTGCGCTGTCTCTTCCAACACCATGTCGAGCAGTGACCGACCGATGCCCTCCCGCTGTCGTTCGGGGGCCACCACGAGGTCCTGGATGTAGGCCACGGTGACGCCGTCCCCCACGACGCGCACCAGACCCACCAGCTCGCCTGCCTCCCAGGCCGAAATCACCAACCACGCGTTCCGGATCATGGGTCCGAAGTCCGCGGGGTTGCGCGTGTACGAACTCCACCCGACGGCGTCGTACAGGCGGATCAGTGTGGCCGGGTCGATGTCTCGGGACCGGGAGAAATCCATGCTCGAACCATAGTGCGGCGCCCCAAATCAGACCTCCCCATCGTCTGGGTCCTGAAACGCCTGACCACACCCGAGTGACACACGCCCCGCTCCGGGAATCGGCGCAGGCCTGGGGCGGCGTCGACCCACATAGCCGGGCCCCGGGGAACGATCGACGACGGTCGCCTGACTGTCGGCGACTCAACTCCCCGCGTCCGTACGCCCCGCCACAAGATTTGGGGCGCCCCCAGGCCACTGAGCAGATCCCAGTCAATCCCAGGCCACTCAAGAGGGGGTCAGGTGGCGTGGAAGCGCCTCGAATATGGCCAATGGCGCGAGAGTGACCAAGAAATGGCGGGTGGCGCGAGAGTGACTGGAATGTGCCGAGTGGCGCGAGCATGACCGGGATGCGCAGGATGTACGCGGTGGTGGTTAGCAGAGTGCCGCGGCAGGTGATGCGTATCGCGGGCAGTGCCCCGAGGCAGGATGTGCGCGGCGGCGGCAGGTGGCCACTGCCCCAGCAGCAATGACGGGCCCCGCCCGCGGGGAGTTGAGCGGCCGGGGAGCTACGCCCGCAGGCCCGAGAACACCATCTTCACGACCGTGTCCGCGAGCTGGCCCACCGTCCCGGAACGCTCCGGCTGGTACCAGTCCACGATCGAGTTGACCATGCCCAGCATCAGACGCGGCGCCGACTTGCCGGAGATGTCCGTGCGCAGCTCGCCCTCCTCCTGCGCCTGCCGCACGAGTTCCTCCACGGTGCGTGTCAGTGTACGACGACGCTGCAGCGCCGCGAGCTCCACCTCCGAGTTGCCCCGCAACCGCAGGAGCAGGGTCACGTAGGGCATCTGGTCCACGAGCACGTGCACCGAACCGTCCAGGATCTGCTCGAGCTTGTTCACCGGCCCGCTGTCCCCCGCCAGGACCCGCTCGAACACGGCCTCCAACGCATCGAGGGCACGGTCCAGCGCCTGCTCGAGGATCGCCTCCTTGGACTCCACATGGTGATAGATCGCGGACTTGGAGATCCCCAGGTGCTTGGACAGCGTCCCCATGGACGTGGCGTCGTAGCCGTGCCGGTTGAACACGTCCACGCACACGGACAGCAGGGTCTCGCGGTCGTAGCCGGGACGGCCGCGCCGAGGCGCCACAGCGACGTCGGCGGAGGAGTTGAGCTCGGTGGGCATGGACGTGGCCTCGACCTTCTGGCGGGGACGGAATACCTCAGGTTACCCGGTCGTCGCTTTCTCACCGCCGGGAAGGTGACGGGCGGCGTCGGGCGGGAATCGGGCGACGTCGCCGGGACCAGGGACCCGGGCCGACGGCGCCCCGCCGGACGTTGACGGAGGTCCGGGCACCGCGCGGCCCCGGTTGAAGGACGACGATGCGGCGCCGCCGCCCTGCCCCACAGTGGGACTCCGCGACGCCGCCCGCAGGCGTCGCCGCGGAGAGGCCTACTTGTCGCGGTGGTCGTAGACGCGGCGCAGCTTGCCCGAGGAACGTGCCAGGGTGCCGGGCTCGGCGATGTCGATCGTGGCGCTCGAACCGATCTTCGTCTTGATGTCGTGCAACAGCTTCTTGCCACCCTCCTGGGCCTGTTCCAGGGTGGCCTCCTCGCGGCGCTCGATGTGGATGGTCATCTGGTCCATGCGGTTGGGCCGGGTGATCTCGAGCGTGAAGTGCGGGGAGAGGGTGGGGATCTGCAGCGCGAGTTCCTCGATCTGGGAGGGGAAGAGGTTCACGCCGCGCAGGATGATCATGTCGTCCGAGCGCCCCGTGATCCGGCCCATGCGCCGGTGACCCGGACGTGCGGTGCCGGGGAGCAGACGCGTGAGGTCGTGGGTGCGGTAGCGGATGATGGGCAGCGCCTGCTTGGTCAAGGCGGTGAACACGAGTTCGCCGGGGCGACCGGTGGGCAGCACGGTGTCGTCGAACGGGTCGATGATCTCCGGGCGGAAGTGGTCCTCCCAGATGTGGGAACCGTCCTTGGACTCGTAGGACTCGCCGGCCACGCCGGGGCCCATGACCTCGGAGAGCCCGTAGATGTCGCACGCGGTGATGTCGAAGGTCTTCTCGATCTCGTGGCGCATCTCCTCGGTCCACGGCTCCGCACCGAGCACCGCGTGCTCGAGGCTGGTCTCGCGGGGATCCATGCCGAGCTTGCGGAACCCGTCCGCGATCGTGAGCAGGTAGGTGGGCGTGGAGAGGATGGCCTGCGGCTCGAAGTCGCGGATCAGCTGGACCTGCTTCTCGGTCTGCCCGCCGGACATCGGGATCACCGCGCACCCCAACCGCTCGGCGCCGTAGTGCGCACCCAGGCCGCCGGTGAACAGGCCGTAACCGTAGGCGTTGTGCACCTTGTCCCCCGGCTTCACGCCGGAGAGACGGAAGCACCGGGCCACGAGGGTCCCCCACGTCTGCAGGTCGTCCTCGGTGTACGCCACCACGGTGGGTTGTCCCGTGGTGCCCGACGACGCGTGGATGCGCCGGATCTCGGACATGGGCGTGGCGAAGGACTTGAACGGGTACGCCTTGCGCAGGAATTCCTTGTCCGTGTACGGGAACTTGGCGAGGTCCTCGAGCTCCTTGAACTCGTCCGGGTGCACACCGTGCTCGTCGAACAGTTCCTTGTACGCGGGCACGTTCTCGTACGCGTAGTGCAGGGTCCAGTTCAGCCGCTCGGTCTGCAGCGCCTCGATCTGGTCCCGGCTCATGGTCTCCTCGGGATCCGGCTGGGAGGGATCGCTCGAGGGGACCGGCTGATACGGATTGGGGACGGAGCAGGAGGTCATGGGTTCACGCTTTCTGACGATTCGGCACGGTGCGGCTGCGGCCGCGGAACTGGGCGATCACGGAACCGTCCTCGGTGGAGACGGTGATGTCGCACAACCCGCTGCGCCCGGTGGTGGCGATCAGGCGGCCTTCGGCCACGAGGGTCTGGCCCGCGTGCCCGGAACTGAGGAAGTTGATGTCCACACCCTGCGCCACGGTGATGGTGGAACCGTCCGACGCGGGGTCGTTGCACGTCATCGCGAAGCAGGAATCGGCCAGGGCGAAAATCATCCCGCCGTGGACGATGCCGAAACCGTTGAGCATCTCCTCGCGCACGGGCATGGTGATGACGCTGTGCCCGGGGTCGGCTCGTTCCACCGTGATCCCGAGCCATTCGGATGCACGGTCCCCCGTGAGAACAGGATGATGTGGCACGGGCGCTCCTCAGATTATTCGAACGATCGGTCAGTATGTAATCGCAGAAATGTGACCCGTGTCAACAAAAATCAGTGCATGACGCGAGCCCCGTAAGCCCTCCCGCGAGCGCAGAACAGCCGCCAGAGTGTGTTGACGACCACACCGGGGGGCTATATCCTGAACGAGCGGTCAGTTATTATTGTCGGCAGCGTACAGAGTTCATCCTCCGCTCCCATCTCACCCGTGAACCGAGGAAACACCATGACTGAGCAGACCACCACTGCGGACCAGGCGGCCACGACCGCCGAGCAGCAGCACTTCGACCACCTCATCAGCGAGGACTCCCGCGTGGAGCCCCGCGACTGGATGCCCGAGGCGTACCGCAAGAGCCTCACGCGTCAGGTGTCCCAGCACGCCCACTCCGAGATCATCGGCATGCAGCCGGAGGCAAACTGGATCACCCGCGCCCCGAGCCTCAAGCGCAAGGCCGTGCTGATGGCCAAGGTCCAGGACGAGGCCGGCCACGGGCTCTACCTCTACTCCGCCGCGGAGACCCTGGGCACCCCGCGCTCCGTGCTCAACGAGCAGTTGCTGAGCGGCAAGGCCAAGTACTCCTCGATCTTCAACTACCCCGCGCGCACGTGGGCGGACATGGGCGCGATCGGCTGGCTCGTGGACGGCGCGGCCATCTGCAACCAGGTGCCCCTGTGCCGTGCGTCCTACGGCCCGTACGGCCGCGCGATGGTGCGCATCTGCAAGGAGGAGTCCTTCCACCAACGTCAGGGCTGGGAGATCCTCTATGAACTGTCCCACGGCACCGAGGCGCAGAAGAAGATGGCGCAGGACGCCGTCAACCGCTTTTACGGCCCCGCGCTGCAGATGTTCGGTCCCCCGGACGCCGATTCCCCCAACTCGCAGCAGTCCATGGAGTGGAACATCAAGCGCTTCTCCAACGACGAGCTGCGCCAGCGCTTCGTGGACATGATCGTCCCGCAGGCCGAGGCCCTGGGTCTGACCCTGCCGGACCCGGACCTGAAGTGGAACGAGGAGCGCGGCCACTACGACTACGGCGAGCTGGACTGGAACGAGTTCATGTCCGTGATCAAGGGCTCCGGGCCGTGCAACGTCCAGCGCATGAAGCGCCGTCGTGAGGCCCACGCGAACGGTGCGTGGGTGCGTGAGGCCGCGCAGGCCTACGCCGAGCGCCAGGCGCGCGAAGCAGCGGCGTCGTCCGAGGACGCGCAGGACCAGACCACCGTCATGGCGGGCCGCGGCTCCGCAGAACTGATCGGAGCGTGAGCATGAGCGAGAACCAGAACGGCAACTGGCCCCTGTGGGAGGTCTTCGTGCGCTCGTCGCGCGGGCTGTCCCACGTGCACGCCGGATCCCTGCACGCCCCGGACGCCACCATGGCCGTGCGTAACGCGCGTGACCTGTACACCCGGCGCAACGAGGGCACGAGCGTGTGGGTGGTGCCCGCGGACGCCATCACGGCGTCGGACCCCGATTCCAAGGGCGGGTACTTCGAGTCCGCGCAGGGCAAGAGCTACCGCCACGCCACGTACTACACCAAGAGCGAAGGGGTGAAGCACCTGTGAGCGCGTTCGCTTCCCACGACTCCGCGACCAAGCAGTCCGCGGGGGACGCGATCACCGCCGAGGAGATCGCCGAGACCGGCGGCAAGGCGTCCGAGGCGGTCGCCCGGTACGCGCTGCGCCTGGGCGACGACGCCCTCATGCTGTCCCAGCGGCTCGGCTGGTGGATCTCGCGGGCACCCGAGCTCGAGGAGGACATCGCGCTCGGCAACATCGCGCTGGACCTGATCGGGCACGCGCGGTTCCTGCTGACCTACGCGGGTTCCGCGTGGGGCAAGACCGAGGACGAGCTGGCCTACTTCCGGAACGAGGAGGAGTTCCGCTCCGTGCGCCTCGTGGAGCAGGAGAACGGGGACTTCGGGCAGACCATCGCCCGGCAGCTGCTGTTCTCCTTCTACCAGTTCGAGCTCTACACGGCGCTGCAGTCCTCCGCGGACCAGACGCTCGCGGCCATCGCGGACAAGGCGCTCAAGGAAGTGGAGTACCACCAGGACCACGCGGCCCAGTGGATCCTGCGCCTGGGGCTCGGCACGGAGGAGTCCAAGCGGCGGATCCAGGAGGGGCTGTACTACGTGTGGCCCTACCTGGACGAGCTGTTCGCGGACGAACCCCTGCACGACGAGCTCGAGGGCATCGCCGTGCGCCCGTCCACGCTGCGCGAGAAGACCATGGACCGCGTGACCGCGCTGCTGGCCGAGGCCGAGCTCGAGGTCCCGAACGTGACCCAGGCGCGGTTGTCCGCCGAACCCCGGGACGGCTCCTACTCCGAGTACCGCGGGTACATCCTCGCCGAGATGCAGTGGCTCGCCCGCCAGCATCCCGGCGCCACGTGGTGAGCACCGTGTTCTCCCGCGTACCGCCCCGTTCGTTGCCGCCCACGGGTGGCGTGGCTCCCCGCGAGGTGCCGCTGGGTCCGTCCCGGCGCCCGAGCGATCCGGACGACGCCGCCCTGTGGGACGTGGCCGCCACGGTGTGCGACCCCGAGATCCCCGTGCTCACGCTAGCGGACCTGGGTGTGCTCCGGGACGCCGTGGCCGGGCAGGACGAGACCGTGGTGGTCATCACCCCCACGTACTCCGGTTGCCCCGCCATGGACACCATGGCCGCTGACCTCGAGGCCGTGGTCACCGCCGCGGGGTACCCGAACGTGCGGGTCGTACAGGTGTTGCGACCGGCCTGGACCACGGACTGGATGTCCCCCGAGGGCATGGCCAAGCTCAACGAGTACGGCATCGCACCGCCCACCGGGCGCACCGCCGCCGGTCACAATTCCGGGCCGGTGCGGTTGAGCCTGGCCGTGAAGTGCCCGCGCTGCGACTCCCTGAACACCCGGGAGATGACCCGCTTCGGGTCCACGTCCTGCAAGTCCCTGTGGGTCTGCAACGACTGCAAGGAACCCTTCGACTACTTCAAGGTGCACTGATCATGAGCGAAACCACGGATGCCCTCACCGTCGAGGAAGCCGCCGAAGAAAGCGCGGCCGCTCCCGGCAAGCGACGCGCCACGTTCAACACGCTCACGGTGTCGGACGTGCGCAAGCTGACCTCCGACGCCGTGGAGGTCACGTTCGAGGTCCCCGAGGACCTCGTGGCGGACTACGACTACCTCCCGGGCCAGTACGTGGCCATCCGGGCCCGGATCAACGGTCACGAGGTGCGCCGCTCCTACTCGATCTGCGCGGATCCCACCCCCGGTGAGATCCGGGTGGCCATCAAGAAGGACATGGGCGGCGTGTTCTCCACGTGGGCCAACGAACAGCTCGCGGCCGGGGACACCCTGGACGTGATGAACCCGCAGGGCGCGTTCACGTCCAAGGTCAACATCACCTCCATGAACGACCCCGAGAAGCTCGCCGAGCGCGAGGTGGCCAAGAAGCGCAACGTGCACCTCGTGGCGTTCGCCGCCGGTTCCGGGATCACGCCCATCATGGCGATCGCCCGCGCGCTGCTGCGCGCCTCCGACACCGCCGCGATGGACGTCATCTACGCCAACCGTTCGTCCATGGACGTGATGTTCGCGGAGGAGCTCGGGGACCTCAAGGACAAGTACCCCGCCCGCCTGGCCGTGCACCACGTGCTCTCCCGCGAGCAGCGGATCTCCCCGCTGATGTCCGGGCGGATCGACCACGACAAGCTCGAGGAACTGCTCAACCACGTGATCCAGGTGGATTCCGCGGACGAATGGTTCCTGTGCGGGCCGTTCGAGCTCGTGCAGCTGTGCCGTGACGTGCTCAAGGAACGCGGCGTGGACGAGTCCCGCGTGCGCTTCGAGCTGTTCACCACGGGCAAGCCCACCACCCCGCAGGGCCAGCAGGGTCGCGCGGTCAAGGCGGACCCCAAGGGCGAGAACTACAAGATCGTCTTCAACTTGGATGGCACCTCCGCCCAGGTGGATTCCCCCAAGTCCGCGCAGGAGACCGTGCTCAACGCCGCCCTGCGCGTGCGCCCGGACGTCCCGTTCGCGTGCGCCGGCGGTGTGTGCGGCACGTGCCGCGCCAAGGTCACCGGCGGGGAGTTCGAGATGGAGGAGAACTTCGCCCTCGAGAAGGACGAGGTGGACGCCGGGTACGTCCTCACGTGCCAGACCCGCCCCACCTCCGATCAGTTGAGCGTGGACTTCGACGCCTGAGTCCCATGCACTCCGACGACGACGCCGCGCCGGGACCGCGCGGCGTCGTCGTCGTACCTGCCCGCTCGCCCCGCGGGGCGCACCGGAACCCCGAACCGCAAGGAGAACCCCGTGATCGACCTGACGATCGAGGACGAGATCGCCCGCGTGGTGCTCGACGCACCCAAGAAGCTGAACTCGCTGGACGAGGCCGCGCTGGACGAACTCGCCGCCGCGTACACCGAGGCCGAGCGGGCCGGCGTGCGAGCGCTCGTGCTGAGTGGCGAGGGGCGTGCGTTCTGCGCGGGCCGGGACATCTCCGCCGTGGACCCGGCGAGTGACGACACCGACGGCTACCTCACCGGCAAAGTGCAACCGTTGTTGCAGCAGATGTCCCGGTTCCCCGCGCCCACGTTCGCCGCGGTGCAGGGCGCGTGCCTGGGCGTGGGGTTGGGGCTCGCGATCGCCACGGACGTGGTGTACGTGGCGCAGGACGCGACCATCGGATCCCCGTTCGCCAATCTGGGGGCCACGCTGGACTCGGGCGGGCACGCCCTGTTCACCGAACGGCTGGGCGCCCACCGTACCCTGGACCTGATCTACACCGCCGAGATGATGACCGGCGCTGAGGCCGTGGCGGCGGGGCTGTTCTCCCGGGCCGTGCCGGCGGAGGAGCTCATGGAGTTCACGATGCAGCGGGTGTCGAAGGTGGCCCGCGGTGCCACACAGTCCTACCTGGCGTCCAAGGAGCTCGTGGCCCAGGTGCGGGACAACCGCGTGGGGTTGTGGGAGTCCATGGCAGCGGAGAACAAGGCCCAGGCTGCCCTGTGCGCCACGGACGACTACAAGGAGGGCTTCGCGGCCTTCCAGCAGAAGCGCAAGCCGGAGTTCACGGGCCGGGGCTGAACGCTTGGGCCGCAGCCGGGCCCGCTGGATACATCTGTGCTGCGATAAGACCGTTCGGGGCGGCGAAAATCGTCTTTCTGCAGCACAGATGTTCCCCATGATGGCTTCCCGCGTGGCCTACGCTGAGGCCCATGCCCACAGCGCGTGACAGCGAGTCCAAACGGCGTTCCTCCGGACGCACCGATCAGCCCCTCGAGGACGAACTGGTCGAGGAGTTCCAGAACACCGTCCAGGAAGGCACGGATCGGCTGCACCGCACGTGGCGGGCGTTGATCATCACCGGCCTTTTCGGCGGGATCGACGTGGGCCTGGGCATCATGGCCATGCTCGCGGTCATGGATGTCACCGACTCCAAACTGCTGGCGGGCATCGCGTTCGGCGTGGGGCTGCTCGCGTTGCGCCTGGCCCATTCCGAGTTGTTCACCGAGGACTTCCTGCTCCCCATCAATGCGGTGGTCGCGGGTCACGGGACGTGGTGGTCACTCGTGCGGCTGTGGGGTGTGACCCTGCTGGCCAACCTCGTGGGTGGTTGGGTGTTCATGTGGGTGGTCGTGGCGGCGTTCCCCGACTTCACGGACTCCCTGGTGGAGGTCGCCTCGGGGTACGTCGCGGACGGGATCGGGCTGGAGACCGTGTGCCTGGCCCTGCTGGCCGGTTCCACCATCACCCTCATGACCCGCATGCAGCAGGGTACGAACAACGACATGATGACCGCGGTGATCTCCCTGATCGGCGGTCTGTTGGTCGTGGGCCTGGGCATGCTCCACGGGGCGCTGAACTCCATCGTGATCTTCGGGGCCATGCACGCCGGTTGGGACTACTCCTACCTGGACTGGTTCGTGTGGTTCGCGTGGGTCATCCCGCTGAACATGATCGGCGGCCTGGTGATCATCTCCATCCCCCGCCTCATCCGCACGTGGGAACTGCTCATGGCCGAGCGCCGTGGCGAGAGGATCTCGGACGCGTCGTCCGAGGAGGAAGAGGAAGACCGACCGTGACAAATGCTCCTCGTCGACACATGTTCGGTTTCCCGTGAAGGGTTTACCCGTTTGATCAACAATCCTCTGATCGTCCTCTCGATCGCGGCTGGAAGGGTTACCCCGTCACCGAGAACTGGGTAGCCCCCGCAGGAATGGACGCCTTCGCCTGCCTTACGGGGATCCTGCCTGTACGCCCAGCAAAATCGACCATTAGTTCCTCTAGTGCAGGCCCTTCCGCTTCGGTGTTCCAGCCAATGAGTATCCGGATCTCACCCCCGACAGGCACAAACGTTTCTCGTATTCCCAGGGAGAATAGGTGCCGAGAAGGGTTCACGCTGGCCATAGTCACCCGATTCACCCGACACGGGAGGTAGCTCGGATTGTTGATCCGCAGGACAGCTTTCCAGGCGGTTTCGGAATCCACATTCGATCCGCTTTCGGATGGTTCCAACACTGCGGTTACTCTTCCGGCATCACATGTGGGCGCCACAGTTGTCACGGTGCCCTCATCACCGCGAGAAGCAGACCAGAGCGGGGCGCTCCAAGTGGATACAGTCATGTCACCTGCGCTTAATCGAAATGGCCCTCCCGTGGCGCCGTATCCGAACTGCACGAAGATCGGGTCGGAGCGGCCGAGGGTTGCTTCGAGGAATTGGTGGGGGTCGTCCACCGTGGCCGTAGGCCTCCATCGCAGCCTGGCTTGCGTCGACTGCCCCGGGAGCAGCCGGGTCACCTGAGACCCGCCGCCAGGGGACACGACCCGGGGGTGCCCCCCAGCATGGATCCTCAACCCAGGGGTTCCAATGATGTCGCAAGAGAGATCACCGGTATTGCGCGCCGAAAGCCGAGCTTCGTCATGTGGGCCCATCGACGTGAACTGGTCCACCACCATTTCGACCTGACTCGCCTCACATGCGTGGCTGAGATCGGCGGACCCAGAAGGAGCCCAAGGCACCTCGGCAACGGGGTCACCCTGCGGCAAAGCGTCTATTGGGGGTGCTTCTGCCATGTCCCGAGGACACTTGACAAGAACGGGTGCGAAGTGGGCATTCTCAATGCGGACGATCGCGCACGCATGCACCCAGCGGTCCTCCGGGCCCAAAGGCTCAGCTCCGCCCATGAACCCCCACATAGCCACGGTCGGTTCGTCGTGGCTCAGCACCTGGTATGCGAACGCACCCGAATGCGCGAGGTCGGCGGCCATTCGCGGCATAGGGGCGTCCAGAGCCGCAGCAAGGCTGACCGTTGAGCTCAGGTCACGGCCGGCGAGCTCTCGCTCCCATTGCGCCACCAGGGGATCAAAATCCCGCAGGTCACGGGAAGACGAGAAATCGGAGCAACCACTCACGGTGAACAGAACCGCACAGGCTACCGAGCAGATTCCAGCCATCAGTCGCACGTGAAGTCTCATGTCTTCCCGGCCCTGTTTCCTGCCAGCGCCCCTGGCCGGGATTCAGTAGGACTCAGTGAAACGTACCTTCGATCGTCCAGGGGCTGGATCTGCGCACCGGATCTGGGTTTATACACGCAGATCACTGAGCGGCCTCGAGAACATGACGCATGATGGGCGTGCCCGTGATGGACCCAAGGTTACCGTCCTCGACGAAGACGGCGGCTGCAAGGTCCTCGTGCCCTGCGATGACCCATGAGTGGGTCCGCGGTGGATTTTCGTTCCCGTACTCGGCCGTTCCCGTTTTTCCGATGGCAGTGTCCGGGATGAGCGACCCCAGATCTTTGAGATGACCCGTGGCAACGACCTCGCGCATGAGAATTCTCACGTTTTGCGCTTCGTCATCCGTCAGGGGCTTGGCCGGGGCTTTCGCCGCCTCGGGCCCAGCAGCCGTAAGCGTGGGATCGACAACGTGGCCTGCTTGAATGCTGGCCTGGACCCGGGCCATTCCGAGGGGGGAGACGAGAGTTCTTCCCTGCCCGAACATGGCCGCAACGTGTTCACCTGCCGGTTCGTCCCCCGGGACATGCCCTGGAAACGCTGGGACACCGGGCTCCATAGGAACGCCAATCCCCAGGGCCTGCGCAGCCTCGGCAAGGGACTGTTGATCGATGCGTTCATACTGGGCAGCGAAGACCGTATTGCATGAATGAGCGACGGCGTGACGCAACGGAACTTTACCTTCGAATTCCTTTGGGTACCCGGAAAAGTTCGCCACGCTGGTCCCAACCGCCGTGAACGTGTGAGGGCAATCGACGACAGTGTCCGGGGTATCGCCAGCACGCAACATAGCCAGGGAGGTCACAACTTTGAATGTGGATCCAGGAGCATACTGCCCGAGTGTGGCTGTCGGGTATCCCTTGGATCCCGTCCCATTGGCAACCGCGAGCACAGCACCATCGGAGGGCCGCAGCATTACCACCGATGACGGCGATTTCACGCCATTCAAAGCTTCCTGCGCAGCCTCCTGCAACCGCACGTCGAGGGTGGTTCGCAGCTCCGCGCCAGGCACCGGGGCGTGCGCCACTAGCTGGTGAATTCGACGAATGTCCACGCTGCCATCGGAGTGCAAACCAACCCGATCCACAACCACGCCCGGCTCGCCGCGTAAGGTGTCATCGAACTGCTCTTGGAGACCTCCACGGCCAATCTGGGCTCCTTGCATCAACTCGCCGTCGGACTTCTCCAGATCCTCGGCTGTAGCCTCTACGACCGTTCCGAGGATTTCGGCGGCGAAGCCCTTGGTACGAGCCAGGACACGGGTATCGTCCTTCACCAGAAGCCCGGGAATGTTTTGCATCTTCTCTGCATCCAACATCCGGAAGTCCGTCTCGCGCAGGGCGATTGCCTCGACCCATACCTTGTCTCCTGCCGCTGTGATCTCCTTCAGTAAAGGCTCGGAGTCAATGTCCACCGCCTCGGCCAATGCTTTGGCAGAACGCACACGTTGTTCCGGCTGCAAGGCACCCATATCAAGGCCGACGCGGTGGATGGGTTGTTCCGAAGCCAGTGCCACGCCTTGGGCACCCGTTATGGCTCCACGCTGGGGCTGCACGGTGCGGATACGGAGTGCTTCGGTTTCGGAGAGGCCTGGCTCCACCATCGTGGGGGCCCAGGTCGGTTGCCACCCGTTGTCTGTTCGGCGCAATTCGACCGAGGTCGAATAGCTCCAGTCCTGGTCGGTCGCTGGCAAGTCCCATGACCACGCGAGCTCGCCTCTAGCGACGTCGTCCTCAGCCTCGACCTCGGTGGCCCGCACCTGGGGTTCAATACCGCCGGTCATTGCATACGCCTTCTCGAGAGCGGCTTGGATTTCCGGCCCTGCGCCATTGGAAAAGCCGATTTGAGATACATCGGCTCTACTCAGCCCCGCAGCCAGGCCGGAGATCACATCCTGCGGGCGCTCTTCGACACTCGGCGAGCATCCGCTCAACAACAGGAGCGCGCACGCGCCCACCCCGAGCCATCGAGACGAATGAGGGCAATGTCGGTTCTCACGCATGACGTCCTCCCTTGATACGAACTTTGTCAGCGTAGAAGTCGACTCTTCGATACGTCCAAGACTTTTGAATCCCGCTTGACATACACTGGCGCCTATGAAGACTGACCGGCATGGCAATCTTTTGCGATGGGTCGAGTATTTTATCGTCGTTGCAGAGACCGGTCATGTGAGCCGTGCGGCCGAAATATTGGGCATCGCGCAACCTCCCCTCTCACAGACCATCAAGAAGCTGGAAGCGGCTGTGGGAACGGAGTTGTTCATTCGGCATGCCCGTGGGGTTTCTTTGAGCCCCGCAGGGCGGGCCTTCCTACCAAGAGCGCAGAGTCTCTTAGATGCTCAGCAGCTAGTGATGACGCTTCACCAGGACCTCGAACAGGCGCAGCACCGCGTAAACGTGCTCTTGCCCCGGACCCTGCCACCGAGCTGGGTCAGCGCCGCACTCTTGTCGCCCCCTCCAGATTTCCCACCCGCGGAGTGGGCCGGAGCCGCCTCGACCGACATCGTTCGTGCCGTACGTGAGAATCCAGCAACAGTGGGAATCGTGACTGCGCCGATCATCACAGATGAGTTGGAGGCGTGGCCTGTGGTGGCTGTCCCGCAGTCACTGGCCCCTGGGCTGGCGATGCACGAAACTCTGAACAAAGCCGGATTACGTCGTGCCGTCGGCGCCGTACTCCTGGCTCCGCCTCGCGCAGATGGGCCTGCAGCCTTCGATGTCCTGTCTGCAGAACTGGAATCAGCGGGGATCGTGACCCAGTTGCGGGAAGTGGCGGACCCATTGCGAATTGCCGCAGAAATCACCTGCGCCGCGGCAACCGTACTCGTCCCCTCCGGAACCCCCAATCTGCCCGCTTCCCCCCTCGCGAGCGGGCTTTTACCTCTGAGGTTGCGAGTACTCCATCATCCCGATGCCGCGTCCAGCGCAATCCATGTGGCGACGATGCTCCACGAGTGCCTGGCACGGACGGGCAGACCATGACAGGTGAACTGTGGAACCGGTTATCCGCCGAGGCCGCCCTGAAGGAACTTCACGACGACGTCGCGACAATGCTGCATGCTGCGGACATGACCGGGGCGGTGTCAGTACGGGTCATCGGTTCTGATCGGCTACCTTCCTTCAATTACCGGGCTGGGGTCAGGTTTCCAATGGCCTCCCTGTACAAGCTCGTTGTCATGGCGGCCTTCTGTCAGGCTGTGGACGATGGCCTCATCGACCCGGCTGCACCGGTCGAACTGGTGCCTGAGACCCGCGTTCCCGGGCCCACGGGGTTGTCGATATGCCTGGACCCCGTGTGCATGTCGTGGCGAGACCTGGTCCGATTGATGATGACCATCTCGGACAATACGGCTGGAAACGCGGTGCTATGCGCCGTGGGTCGCGATCGTGTGGCACACACTCTGAGACGTCTCGGGCTGCTGCAAACCGATATCCGGCCCTACCTACCCGCAACCGATCTGCACACGGCCGAGGTTGGCCGTGACGCCGAAAATCTGGATCCCTACCTTCTGCCCGATCCCCGGGAATACGACCCCCTGCTGGTATCGAGTACCACGACCTCCGATCTCGTAGATCTCCTTTCGTTCATCTGGGAGGACCACGCAGCCACTCCCTCCCAGTGCTCGTTCATGCGGCATGTACTGGGACAACAAGCATGGGGACACCGTTTCGCTGAAGTCTTCACGTACCCGGGTGTCCAGATCGCAGCCAAGACTGGGTCTTTGGCGGCGCTCAGCCATGAGGCTGGGGTCATTTCCCACCCCGACGAACCGCCTATCGCCGTCGCGGTCCTGACACAATCGGCCCGCAGGGAGCGGACCATTCCTCTGTCCAACACGGTGGTGGGGCAAATCGCTCGCCACTGCGTTCGTAGTTACCGCCAGTTCCTGTAGATACTCACGGATAGCGCCCATTTAGGTCATCATTGCGATACGGCGTACCGGGGGCTGCCAATCCGGCCGGTGCATCTGAGTCCCAAAAAGGCCGGTGGTGGCGGGTTCGGATGGCATTTCCGGGCCTCAGATGTTCTGCACATGACTGATCGCCCGCCCCCACGGGTACGACGTCGCCCGGTTCCGCCCTGCGGGAACAGCCCGGGCCCCGGTGTGACCCACCCCACCGCCGCTCAGTACCGTGGGGCCATGACTTCTTCCGTCTTCGACCTCGACGCCTTCGACCGCTCGGTCCGCCCCCAGGACGACCTCTTCCGCCACGTGAACGGTTCGTGGCTGGAAGAGGCCCGGATCCCGGACGACAAGGCCAGCACCGGGGCGTTCATCGAGTTGCGGGACCAGGCCGAGCAGGCGGTGCGCGAGATCATCACGGGCGCGAGCGCGGACGGCGACGCAGCGGCGTCGGACCCGGCGGAACAGAGTGCGGAGACCAAGATCGCGCTGCTGTACGCGTCCTTCATGGACACGGACCGGATCGAGGAGCTCGGTACCGAGCCGCTGCGCGAGGACCTCGAAGCCGTGGCCGCGATCGACTCCACGCGGGCGCTGTCCCGGTGGTTCGGCACGGCCATGCGCCGGGGGATCGGTGCGGCACTGGACATCGACCTGGACTCGGATCCCGGGGACCCGCAGCGCAACCTCGTGTTCGTGGGTCAGTCCGGGTTGGGGCTGCCGGACGAGGAGTACTACCGCGAGGACCAGTACACCGAGATCCGCGAGAAGTACGTGGCGCACGTCCAGAGGATGCTCGAGCTGGCCGGGTTCGAGGACGCCGCGGCGCAAGCGCAGGCGGTCATGGACCTGGAGACGCGCATCGCCGCGCAGCACTGGGACAAGGTCACGGTGCGGGACCTCACCAAGATGTACAACCCCATGGACTTCGCCGAGCTCACGGGGCAGGTGTCCCGCCTGGACTGGGACGCCGTGCTCGAGGGTGTGGGGCTCACCCCGGAGCACCTGAGCACCGTGATCAACGCCCAGCCCAGCTTTTTCACGGGCCTGGACGAGCTGCTCACCGACGACCTGCTGGACGCGTGGAAGTCGTGGGCCCGCTGGCACGTGGTCTCCGCCCGCGCCGCGTACCTGCCCCAGGCGTTCGTGGACCAGAACTTCTCCTTCTACGGGACGGTGCTCTCCGGGACGCCGCAGTTGCGCGAACGGTGGAAGCGCGGCGTCGGCCTGGTCAACGGCGCGCTGGGCGAGGCCGTGGGTGAACTGTACGTCGCGGAGAACTTCCCGCCGTCCGCCAAGGCGCGCATGGACGAACTCGTGGCGAACCTGCTGGAGGCGTACCGCGACTCGATCGAGCACCTGGACTGGATGACCGAGGACACCCGCGCGGAGGCGCTCAAGAAGCTCTCCGGGTTCACCCCCAAGATCGGCTACCCGGAGAAATGGAAGGACTACTCGGGCCTGCTCGTGCGCGGGGACGACCTCGTGGGCAACGTGGTGCGCACCGCCCAGTTCGGGGTGGCCGAGCTCGCGCGCAAGGCCGGCAAGCCGGTGGAGAAGCACGAGTGGCTCATGACCCCGCAGACGGTCAACGCGTACTACCACCCGCTGCGCAACGAGATCGTGTTCCCCGCGGCCATCCTGCAGCCCCCGTTCTTCAACGAGGACGCGGACGACGCCGTGAACTACGGGGCCATCGGCTCGGTGATCGGTCACGAGATCGGACATGGTTTCGACGACAAGGGTTCCACGTGCGACGGCGAGGGCAAGCTGCGCAACTGGTGGACGGACGAGGACCGCACGGCGTTCGAGCAGCGCACGGCCCGTCTCGTGGGCCAGTACGCGGCGCTGTCCCCCGCGCAGTTCGCGGACGACGACGCCGCTCCGCACGTCAACGGCGAACTCACCCTGGGTGAGAACATCGGTGATCTGGGCGGGCTGTCCATCGCCTACAAGGCATGGAGGACCGCGCAGGAGAAGAAAGACCAACCGGACGCCGAGAGCATCGACGGGTACACCCCCGCGCAGCGGCTGTTCGTCTCCTGGGCCTACGTGTGGCAGGAGAAGTCACGGGACGAGGCGCTGAAGACGCGCATCGCCACGGACCCGCACTCCCCTGCCGAGTTCCGTGCCGCCCAGACCCCGCGCAACGTGGATGCGTTCTACGAGGCGTTCGACGTCCAGGACTCGGACGGCATGTGGTTGCCGGAGGAGGAACGCGTGGCCATCTGGTAGCGCGTCCCCCGTATGCGGACAGGAGTCCCGCCGGTCGGACCGGCGGGGCTCCTGCGCGTCTCAGACGCTCGAACGGGATTGCTGCATGAACTCGTTCATCGCGAATCCCCAGATCGCGAAGAAGAACACGAACCACAGCACCATCAGGATCAGCAGCACCAGACCGACCCAACCCAGGACCTTGCCCGCGGTCGCCCTGCCGCCGAGTTTCTCCGCCTTCGTGGCCTGCCACAGGGCGAACGGCGCGAGGATCGGCAGGACGGTGACCCCCAGGATGCCCAGCACGAGTGAGGTCTCCGAGCTGGAGGCCGCTTGCTGTTGGCGCTGCGCGTCCTCCGGGCCGGCGGGGACGTAGTGCCACTGTCCCTCGGGCTGCGCGTAGGGACGGTGGGTATCGGCCGGCACGGACAGGGGCTGCGCATCGCGGTGGTACTCGGTCCCCGGGTATCGGGATGCTTCGTCGCGGGGCGAGGTGCCACTGCCCGGGTGGTTGCTCGTGCTCATGACCTGTTCTCCCTACGCCGGTGGTCTGCGAGTGCGACCATCTTCTCGTGCACGGCACGAGCGGACAAGGGTGCGATCCCTGCCCACGACACCGCTTCCCGTCCCACAGCGCATACCATCACCTCAGGACCCTGCTTCCCCGCCGAGAGGCGTGTACGGAGAGCCCAGCCGAAGGAGAACCGTGAGCCACCCCGAAGACCCGGCCGAGCGGCGTCGTGGATCGATCAGCCACCGTGTCCTGCGCGGCGGGACGGAACCGGACCCCCGTTTCACCCTGGCCAACGAGCGAACGTTCCTCGCGTGGATCCGCACCTCCCTGGCGTTCCTGGCCGGCGGCATTGCCATCGAAGCGTTCACCGGTGACATCTTCGACCTGGCCATCCGGAAATTCCTGGCCACGGTGCTGTTGCTCCTGGGCATGGTGTTGAGCGCGGGCGCGGCCTTCCGCTGGCTCGGGGTGGAACGGTCCATGCGTCACAAGGCACCCTTGCCGCTTCCGATCATTGCGCCACTGGTGGCCGTGGGCGGGGCCATTGCCTCCGGCGTGCTCGTGGTTGTCGTTCTGACCCGCTGAGCCATGGCACGCCCCGCGGAACGCTTCCACGAGGACCCGGGGCTACAGCCCGAACGCACGGTGCTGTCCTGGGGGCGCACCATGCTGGCCCTGTGTACCGCGGCTGCTATTTTCCTGCGGTGGCTGCCCACGCACGGCCCATTCGTGCTGGCCCTGTTCGGCCTGGCCGCATGTACCGCCATCGGCATTTACATGACTCAGCGCGCACGATACCGGCGCGGCTCCGTGGGAATCAGCAACGAACACGTGGCACCGGACGCGGCGTCCGTGGTGGTCACGTCCACCGCGGTGGTGGCCCTGGGTGTCCTGGGCCTGATCACCGTGGTGGTGTTCTAGACCAGGTCACCACTGCGATCTACGATCTGCGGATTCCGGGAGAGGTCAGCCTGAGCCGGATCCACGGCGTGGGACTTGGTCGCAAACTTGTGACCGAACCAGAACACCAGGAACAGCGGCAAGCCAATGTACGAGGTGAGCAAGGACAGCGGTGTGACGGTGTCATTGATGAACGCCTCGTAGCTCTGACCCACAATCACCAACAAGCACATGGCCAGCGCAATGATCGGCCCCGCGGGGAAGAACTTGGCGCGGAACGGCAATTCCTCGACCGAGCGGCCTTGCGCCTTGAACGCCTGACGGAACTTGTAGTGCGTCCAGGCGATGCCGGCCCACACGATGAACCCGGCCAGCGCGGAGGCGTTGATCAACCAGGTGTACACGGCGCCGTCGCCGAACCAGGTGGTGCCGAAGGCCAACAGGCCGAAGGCAGAGGTGGCCACCAGTGCGCGCATGGGGATGCCTCGGTTGTTGAGCTTGCGCAGGAACTTGGGTGCCTTGCCGTCCATGGCCAGCGACCACAACATACGCGTGGAGGCATACAGACCGGAGTTGCCGGCGGACAGGATCGCCGTGAGGATCACCGCGTTCATGATCGAGGAGGCGAAGGCCACACCGGCGTTCTCGAGCACCAGGGTGAAGGGTGAGATCGCGATGTCCTCGATATCCGAGGCGAGCAGGTTCGGGTGCGTGTAGGGCAGCAGGAATCCGATCACGGCAATGGCACCCACGTAGAACAGCAGGATACGCAAGAACACGGTGCGGATGGCCTTGGGAACCGTGCGCTCCGGGTCCTTGGCCTCACCGGCGGCGACACCCACCAGTTCGGTGCCCTGGAACGAGAAACCCGCAACCATGAAGATGGCCAGAATGGTGATGGGCCCGCCGACGAACGGCGCCTCGCCCGTGGTCCAGTTGCCGAAACCGGACGGTTCACCGCCCATGATCCCGGAGATCATCAGAACGCCCAGCCCCAAGAACACGACCACGGCGGCCACCTTGATGGCGGCCAACCAGAACTCTCCCTCACCGTAGGCGCGCGTGGACAACGCATTCAGCCCAAAAACCGTCAGCAGGAACAACGCGGACCAGATCCACGACGGAACGTCCGGGAACCAATAGCGCATCACCAGGGCTGCGGCCACGAGTTCCGCGGCCAGGGTGATTGCCCAGTTGAACCAGTAGTTCCACCCGATGGCAAAGCCGAAGGACGGCGAGACGTAGTTCGCGGCGTGATCGCCGAACGAACCGGCCGTGGGTCGCCATGCAGACATCTCTCCCAGGGACTGCATCAGCAGGTACACCATTAGGCCGATCGCGATGTAAGCGACCAATGCGCCACCGGGCCCAGCGGTGGCAATCGAGTTACCGGAGGCCACGAATAGGCCTGTACCAATCGCGCCACCCATGGCGATCATTGTCATGTGCCGAGTTTGCAAGCTGCGGCGCAACCCCTGACCCTCGGTGTGAACGCTCTCAGCCGGAGCGGTTTTGTTATACACGGACGTGCCTCTCTTTTGGCGCTACACGTTCCGGGGGTGGCTCCACAGGGGGGATTGGAGCTGAACGAGAATGACAATTGGCGATCTTACCGGACCCGATCCATTAACAGGTGATCGGCCTCAATGCAACGACGTCGCCCCAGGTCCTGCGGAGACGTCGGCACGACTCGTTGCACCCCCGGCAGACCTAGGCGCCCTTGGACTCCATGGTGCCGGCCAGGAGCGTCTCGCTGCTGTGGGTGGGGTCGCCGTCGAAATGTTCGTGAGAAACATCGACAACGGGAAACTCGTCAAGGTCGAGCCCCTCCGGCACGTCCACCGTGGTGGACCGCGAGGTCACAGCCCCCAAGGACACCAACCGTGTTGCGTTCTCATCACGTAGCCACACTTCCAAATAGCCGTCGTCGGCCAGCTCGGAAACGTCCACGTTAAGTGTGAGGTTCCCCTCCTGATCCCGTTCCATCACGGCCTCCCCGTGCAGGGTGGTCCCGCCTATGGGTTCCAAATCGGCGGTCCCCACGGTCACCAGGCTGGAGGTCGGAGCTTGGTCCGGGGTGTCGCGGAGGTTGCTGGTTGCCGTCACGGCAGCGCCACCCAGTAACGTTCCAACGGCCAAACCGGCCAGGGCGGCTCCCCAGGTAGCTTTCCGACGACGGGCCGCGTGTCTCCCGTTAGCCCGGGGTGCCGAGGCTCGTTCGGCGGTTGATTCCCGCATCGAATCTTCGACCCTGCTCCATAGCGAGTCCGGCGGCGCGAGGATCTCCACGGGTTCGGATAACAACCCCGTCACCCGCCTCAGATCCGCCACGCCGGCCCGGCATGGGGCGCACTCCGCCAGATGCTCCATGTCGCGGGGATCGGCCGTGGAACCTTCCACGGCGATTTCTGCCAGTTGCTGATCCGTGAGGTGATGTGAGCTGTCAGCCATCATGCACCTCCCACAGACGTCGCAACGTGGCCAGGCCCCGATAAATGTGTGACTTGACCGTTCCCAAGGGAATCCCGAGCTTTTCGGAGACGTCCCGCTGGGACATGTCCTGGATATAGACCATGGCCAGGATTCGGTCCTGCGGCGGTCCCAACTGGGTGAGCGAGTGATGCACCATGACACGTTGAATCACATCATCGGACAGCCCGTTCCCGGCTGCCGGTGTATTCGTTCCTGTCGCCTCCACCACCTTGCTTTGCTTGTCCTTCGCCGCGTAGAAGTCGGCAACGACCCTGCGTGTGATTCCCGTCAGCCACGCCCCCATGGCGCGTTGCGGATCATACGTGGCCCGAGACTTCCATGCTCGGGTGAACACCTGCTGCGTGCAATCTTCCGCATCATGATAGTTACCCAGGGCCTTGAGACACAGGGAGAAAATCAGCGTCGAGTGGGCCTCGTAGACGAACCGCAAGGACTCGGGCGCGCCCGCGACGAAGAGACGCGCTACATGCTGGTGATCCAGTGCTCTCTCCCTCACGTCGAAGGTTCGGCAATGACAATCACATTATCGGAATACGTGTTCGCTTCGGGCACCCACTCGCCACCGCAGGTCACCAGAACCAGACGGGGCGCTGCGTCCCGGGAAAAATAGGGCTCCAGGTTCAACACGTTCTTGTTCACATGTTCCACCGATATGACTCGATAGGTGTACTCATGACCGGCCCGGTCCGCCACCCTGATCTCGTCACCTGCACGCGAGTCACCGATTGCGTTCAAGGGCCCCACCGGGGTGGCCGGTGAACCGTTGTGCGCCGCAATGACAGTATGACCGACCGCATCCGCCGGAGCTTTTCCGTATCGATACCATCCCGCGGTCGCCGCGTCCCCGGGGATTTCCATTTGGCCGTCCTCGGTCACCCCCGTGGGAACCACGGGCATGTCGATTCCCAAGGACGGGTAGTTCAGGCTGACGGGAGGCACTTCCACAACGGCTCCGGGCGTGGCAGTCACGACCGGCACCTCATCCGAATGTGGGACGACCACGCGGGGCTGCGTGCTTGCGCCCGACTCGGATCCTGGGGTCTCGGCCACGCCGAGCACCGCGGCTCGGCCATCGATCGGCTCTTGTACCACGCCCTCTCCCACGCAGAACAGATACAAGAAAAGACCGGCTAACGGCAGGACCAGGAACATGCGGTGCCCGGCCCTGCCGAACCGGAGGGGACTGGATCCCCGATGGGCACCTCTAGACATTCGTCCGAGCCCGGCGGCGCTGGAGCATGAATGCCGCCCCCGCCCCCAGTGCCAGGACACCCGCCCCCAGTACGTACCAAACGCCCTGAGAATCGGCGGGCAACTGAGTGTCACCGGTGGGCACCCCGCCCGGAGCCGAATGCATCCCCTGCACGGTCTGGGTCGCCAGTGCCAGGTTGCCGTCCGCGGCCGAACCCCACGCGTAGACAATCGTGTTTGCACCTTCCATGACGGCTAGGTCCTGGGGCCCCAGGACCGGGTCGGTTTCACCGGCCAGGGACACCGCCGCTTGGACCTGGCCCGCAGGCACCTCCAGGCTCTCTTCATTGGGGTTGGTCAGGCTCTGCACCGCAACCTCGCCGTTGGCCCACACATCGACCGCCGGGGCGGCCGCGACATGGCGAACCGTCACGCGGCCCTGGCCGGCCTCCAGACCGGAGGTATCGTCCACGAACGCGGTTGCCGTGGGGGCGCCTTCAGCATCCAGGTGGGCCACCGCCGTATTCATGGTGCCCGCGCCCAAGGTGAGGTCCACGGGTCCGATGACGGGTGACGATGCGTCCTGCGCGTCGCTGGCGGTGATGACCACTTCGATGTCACCGGCGGGTAGCTCAAGGGGCCCCGCCAGTTGCCCCGGTGCAAAGTCGTCCAGAGTGAGCTCACCGTTGACATACACGTCCACCGGCGTATCAGGCACGGCATGCAGCACCGACAGTGACGCGGTGTTCGTCTCTTGCGCCGGGCTTTGCGCGAAAGCCGGCGCAGCACCCGCAACCAGGACCAGACTCATGGCCGCCGTCACGGCTGCCGGAAGTGATTTACGCATTGTGGGTTCCTTTCCCAAGCCCGGGGACCGGGCGTACCGAGCGTGGCGACGTGTTGTCGGTCACACTCGGTACTACTGGCCCCGCGGTGGAAAAGTTGCACCCGTCGGAAAATTGTGTGGAACAGTCCGGAAGGTCTAGTCGATCAGGTCCCGAACCACAATGGTGTCCTCGCGGTCGGGGCCCACGCCGATCGCGGAGATCCGGCAACCGGATATGCCCTCGAGCGCATTGATGTACGCGCGGGCGTTGGCCGGGAGGTCGTCCAAGCTGCGGGCACCGGTGATGTCCTCTTCCCAGCCCGGGAAGTTCTCGTAAATGGGCTCGGCATGGTGGAAGTCGGACTGGGTCATGGGCATTTCATCGAAACGCTGACCGTCCACGTCGTAGGCGACGCACACCGGGATCTCCTTGAGGCCGGTGAGAACGTCCAGCTTGGTGATGAACAGGTCCGTGAAGCCGTTGATGCGTGAGGCCTGGCGGGCCATAACGGCGTCGTACCAGCCGGTGCGGCGCGGACGGCCGGTGTTCACGCCGAACTCGCCGCCGGTCTTGCGCAGCTGCTCGCCCATCTCGTCGAAGAGCTCGGTGGGGAACGGACCGGCACCCACGCGCGTGGTGTACGCCTTCTGGATACCGATCACGCGGGTGATGCGCGTGGGGCCGATACCCGAACCGACGGACGCGCCGCCGGCGGTGGGGTTGGACGAGGTCACGAACGGGTAGGTGCCGTGGTCCACGTCCAGGAACGTGGCCTGGCCACCCTCCATGAGCACCACTTCCTCACGGTCGAGCGCTTCGTTGAGCAGGCGGGTGGAGTCCACGATCATGGGTTCCAGGCGGTCCGCGAAGCCCATGAAGTACTCCACGATCTCGTCCACCTCGAACGCGCGGCGGTTGTACAGCTTGACCAGCAGCTCGTTCTTCTGGCGCAGGGCGCCCTCAATCTTCTGCCGCAGAATTGACTCGTCCAGCACGTCCTGCACGCGGATGCCCAGGCGACCCACCTTGTCCATGTAGGTGGGCCCAATGCCGCGGCCTGTGGTGCCGATGGCCCGCTTGCCCAGGAACCGCTCGGTGACCTGGTCGAGGGTCTGGTGGTACGGGGCCACCAGGTGGGCGTTGGCGGATATGCGCAGGTGGGAGGTGTCCGCTCCGCGGGCTTCGAGGCCGTCGATCTCCTCGAACAGGGCCTGCGGGTTGATGACCACACCGTTGCCGATCACCGAGGTCGCGTTGGGGCTGAGGATGCCCGCGGGAAGGAGCTTGAGCTCGAACTTCTCACCGCCCACCACCACGGTGTGCCCGGCGTTGTTACCGCCGTTGGGTTTGACCACGTAGTCAACCCGGCCGCCCAGGAGATCCGTGGCCTTGCCCTTGCCCTCATCGCCCCACTGGGCTCCGACGATCACGATTGCTGGCATAGCTGGCTACTCCTGCCCGGGCTTGCACCCATTCGGCACGACAACGGTTGAGGAGTACGCGCGGGGCACGTACCAACCAATTCTAACGGTGACGCCCACCACCGCCGCCCTCGTCCGCCTACCCCGGTCACGGCGCGAATCCGGCGTCCGACACGCCACGGACATCGCGACTGGTGAGAGCACAGAATATTTTGATGAAACCTTTACTTTTCGGTAAGTCGCACGCAGGCTTGGGTGATTGTAATGCACCTCACGGCATCCCCCGAATGTCAAAGGACGAGACATGAACCACGAGACAAGGGCTGGTCGTGGCAGAGCCGCCAAGACCTGCCTCACGACCGCCCTGGGCCTGGCACTGGCCCTGGGCACGGCGCTGCCGGCGAGCGCCGTCGACATCACCCCGGCGCCCAAGACGGACGACCACAACACCCAGAACCCCGACCGGCTGATCGGCTCGGACCTCAAGGATGCCGAGGGCCAGGTGGCGGTCTTCGTGCAGCTGCAGGGGCCGAGCGCCTTTGAGGCCACGCAACCCGAGGGCGTGCGCTCCGGGAGCCAGGACCCGGTCCAGGCCGCCGCGCGCGTGCAGGCCATCCGCCAGTCGGTGGAGAGCATGGGTTCCACCCTGGCCTCCGCCTCCGGGTCCGACCTGCTGTACACCACGTCGAACGCCCTACGCGGTGTCGCCCTCAAGGGGGATGCCGCGCAGTTGCGTGAGTTGAGCAAGCGCTCCGACGTGGTCAAGATCTCCAAGATCGTCCCCGCCTACCGCAACAACGCGGGTTCGGTGCTGGACACCAACACCCTCAACGCCTGGACCCAGACCGGCCAGACCGGTAAGGGCGTCAAGGTCGCCATCATCGACTCGGGCATCGACTACACCCACGCGGACTTCGGTGGCCCGGGCACCGTCGACGCCTACAAGAAGGCCAAGGCCTCGAACGACCTGCCGGGCAAGGACTCGGGTCTGTACGACTCCAAGAAGTTCCTCGGCGGGTACGACCTCGCGGGCGACGCCTACGACGCCCAGATTCCCACGAGCGTGCCGAAGCCGGACAACAACCCGCTGGACTGCGAGGCCGGCGGCCACGGAACGCACGTGGCGGGCACCACCGCGGGTTACGGCGTGGGGGCGGACGGCAAGACCTACAAGGGTGATTTCACCAAGCTGACGCAGGAGCAGGTCGGCAAGATGCGGATTGGTCCGGGCACCGCACCCGAGGCGCAACTGATCGGGCTGCGCGTCTTCGGCTGCGAGGGTTCCACCAACCTGGTCCTCGACGCGCTGGATCGCTCCCTGGACCCCAACATGGACGGGGACTTCTCGGACAAGGCGGACATCATCAACATGTCCCTCGGGTCCGACTTCGGCCCGGCCGACGACCCGCAGAACGACCTGATCGACGCGCTGTCCCGCCAGGGCATCCTCTCGGTCATCGCCGCGGGCAACGCCGGGGACGTCCACGAGATCTCCGGTTCCCCGGGCAGCGCGCGTTCCGCGCTGACCGTGGCCAACTCGCAGGGCAGCACCGCCGCGCAGGACAAGGCCGAGGGCCTCTCCCCGGACAGCGCCAAGGGTGAACTGACCGGTTCCTACAGCGGCAGCTTCAACTACAGCGACGCCAAGCCCGAGCAGCTCCAGGGCGACGTCGTGGTCGGCCCGCAGGACAACCGCTTCGGTTGCGCGCCCTTCTCGCAGAACTTCGGCGGCAAGTGGGTCATGCTCGACTGGGAGGACAAGTCCGGTTTCCCGTGCGGCTCGAAGGTCCGCTTCGACAACGTCCAGGCCGCCGGCGGCAAGGGCGTGGTCCTGGAGTCCGACTACTCGGTGGATCCCACGAGCATCGCGGGCAACGCCGGTATCCCGGGTCTGCTCATGAGCAAGGAATCCGTCGCCAAGATCAAGCCGGCCGCCCAGGCCGGCGGGGCCCGGGTCAAGCTGGCCCCGGAGTGGATCGGTGCCGCCAGGGCAGAGACCGGCCAGAAGGACCAGGTCAACGATTCGACCTCCCGCGGCCAGCACGGCAGCAACGGGGTCATCAAGCCCGACGTCGCCGCACCCGGCACCAACATCGGTTCCGCCGGTGTGGCCGCGGGCAACGGCGTGTCGGTCAAGACCGGCACCTCCATGGCCACCCCGCACGTGGCCGGGATCGCCGCCCTGGTGCAGCAGAAGCACCAGAATTACAACCCCCAGAAGATCAAGGCCGCCATCATGAACTCGGCCGTGCACGACGTGCACGCCGCGAACGGGGCCACCTCCGCGGTGGACCGCGTGGGTTCGGGTCGTGTGGACGCGCTGCGCGCCGTGAACCAGGACGTGCTGGTCTACGACAAGGCCAATCCGGCCCTGATCTCCTCGACCTTCGGGGTCACCGAGATCAAGAACGGCAAGGAGATCTTCTCCCGTGAGCTGGTCGTGGACAACACCGGCGGCGCGGCGCACACCTACAAGGTGCGCTTCGACGCTTCCACCGACGTCCCGGGCGTGAGTTTCTCCACGCCGGGCTCGGTCAGTGTGGCCAAGGGCGGCAAGGCCACCGTCAAGGTGACCGCCACCGTGGATCGCGCGCAGCTGGCCAAGACCCACGACCCCTCCGAGGCCGTGACCCAGCTGGGCTTCGCCCGTCAGTTCCTGGCCTCCGAATCCGGCCGCCTGGTCTTGACGGAGAACGGCCAGGACCTGCGCGTCCCCATGTCGATCGCCCCGAAGCCTGCGGCCGACATGCGCGTGGACAACGCCACGCTGGACCGGTGGGACAAGAACGGCACGAGCGCCGTCGCCCTCGCCGGCACCGGCCTGGACCAGGGCGGCTGGAAGTCGGCCCTCGGTGCCTTCGAGCTGGGTGCCAAGTCGGGCCGCCTGGATCCCACCAAGCTGGCCGGCGGCAACTCCCAGTTCGCCGATCTGCAGTACGTGGGCGCTTCCTCGAACCTGCCGCAACTGAAGGCCGAGAAGAAGGACGCGAGCAAGGACGGCATGATCAACTTCGGTGTCTCCAGCTGGGGCAACGCGAGCACGATCAAGCCGGACGTCTCCACGGAGATCGCGATCGACACCACCGGCAACGGTCGCCCCGACTACATCGCGGCCCTGGGCCGGACGGATGGTCTGGACTACCCGGTGGTGAACCTGTACGGCTACGTCAACGGTGAGCTCAAGGTGATCGACAGCCAGCCGCTGAACGGTTCCTGGGGTGACGTGGACACCAACACGTTCGACACCAACGCCATGGTGATGCCGGTCAGCGCCGCGAAGCTGGGTATCGATCCCGCCAAGACCGACACCAAGCTGACCTACCAGGTGACCACCTTCTCCGGGAGCATCGACGGCCCCGTGGACCGCACGGGCGTGATCGAGTACAACCCGGTCACCCCGAAGATCTCCTTCCGCGGGGAACAGGTCAACACATCGCTGTTCACCGACCTGCCCGGTAAGAAGCTGACCGCGCATCGCGGTTCGGAGAGCGCCAAGGGCGAGGCCCTGTTCCTGCACCTGCACAACGCCACCGGGGACCTCTCCGGCATCCGCGCGGGTCAGGACGGCGCCAAGGCGGAGGTCAAGACCTTCCAGTCCGCCGCGAAGGCCCCCGAGACCCAGAATCCGATGTTCAAGGACGTTCCCAAGAACCACGTGTTCTACTCGGAGATCTCCTGGCTGGCCAACAAGGGCATCACCCGCGGTTGGCCGGACGGGACCTTCCGTCCTACTCAGGCCGTGAACCGTGACCAGATGGCCGCGTTCCTCTACCGGATGGCCGGTTCGCCGCAGTACACGCCTCCCACCAAGTCCCCCTTCAAGGACGTGCCCACCAGCCACGTCTTCTACAAGGAGATCGCGTGGATGAGCGAACAGGGCATCACCAAGGGGTGGCCGGACGGGACCTTCCGCCCGTACCAGCAGATCAACCGCGACCAGATGGCCGCGTTCTTCTACCGGATGGCGGGATCCCCGGCGTACACCGCTCCGAAGGCCTCCCCCTTCAAGGACGTGCCCACCAACCACGTCTTCTACAAGGAGATCGCCTGGATGAACGGGCAGAACATCGCCCGTGGTTGGTCGGACGGGACCTTCCGCCCCTACGAGCCCGTGCGGCGCGATCAGATGGCGGCGTTCCTCTTCCGCTACGACCAGCAGAAGTAGTCGCTCCCAGCGGGGTTCACCACATCGGTTGATCCTCCGCAACGGCGAGGGCCCCGTGGCACCCACAGTGTGGGTGCCACGGGGCCCTCGCCATGTACCAGTTTTGCGCCGTCTGCCCTACCGGCCGTAGAGCTGCTTCGCCTCGTCCCGCTTGGCGTGCACCGCCTCGGCGAAGCCCGCGGGCGCCGTCAGTTCTTCCAGGGCCACGGGCTCCGGGGTCTGCCCGGCATGGATCAGCGACCAGTTGGAGCCGACGTCGATCACGGACTGGTGCTTGACGTCGTAGTACCCGGGTTTGCCGCTGAGCGCGACACCCCTGGCCCCGTGCAGCGCCGCGACCAGATGGTGGTGGAAACGGGTGGTCAGCCACACCTGGTGCGGCCCGAACGTGAAATCCCCGTCCCACGCGGCCTGGAACGGGATGAACCCGTCCGGGGCCACGACATCCCGCAGCCGGTCGAAGCCCTCATGGTCGTCCCCCGGGATGGCCTCGAGGTAGCGCACGGATCCCCGGGGTAGATCCCACCGCTGCAGCTGTGCTCGGGCGAAGTCCAGCATCCGCTCGAAGGATCCCTCCGCCAGGGTGTCCGACTGCACGCACACCACCACCTCGCTCGGCGCACCCCCGCCCTCGGCGCGGGCGGCCGACCCGTCCCCCTTGTGCCCGGCCAGGAGCCCGAGGGCCCGTGCGTGGCGGGCGTCCTCCGCGAGGAGGAAGGCGTCGTCGAACCCCATGGGCACCCCGGCGACCTGGGCGCTGGGGCGGTCCCGGACGCTGAGGTGGTCCAGGTCCGTGAGCGGGTCCCCGGCGAAGGGCATCAGCCCCTGGCCCGTGGCGACGATCCGTGCCCCCGAGACCTCCCGGACCGCCCGCATCGCCTCGACGATGTGCAGGTTCGCGGCCCAGTCCCGGTGCAGCACCCCGCCGCCCAGCAAGTGCACGGTGCCCGCTTCCCGCAGCGCGAGTAATCCCGCGTCGTACTTCGGGGACCCCAGATCCTCGATCAGGCTGCGCATCGAGCGCCCCGAGCCGTGCTCCACGTCGTGCAGCGCGCGGAAGACCGTGTTGACCACGTGCAGCCGCGGGTGGATGCCGCGCAGCAGGGCGGTGACGGTCCCCGGTTCGCGGACGTCCAGCCACACGTCCGTGGTGGGCGCGACCTTGGCCAGGTAGTTGACCCAGGTGGCGGCAATCAGCTCGTCCCCGAAATTCGGGTAGCCCGCCCACGAGATCAGGTAGATCGGGGGCTTGCGAGCGGGAGGGACCCGTCGGTGGTCCTTCAGAAGATTGCGCATGGATGCAGGGTACCCACAGGCGGAACCCAGGATTCGGGGGTTGCACGGTGTCCCCATCAGCGGGGCCATCGTCGGCTCGATGAATCACCGCGCCGAAGACATCGGCCACAACAGCGCCCGGGCAACCGTCCATCCGGTCCCGCCTGCCGTGCGCAGGATGACGGACGGCCACCACCGGCGCCCGTGCGGACGGGTAATGTTTTCTCCCATGACTGCACCCCGCCCACCCCATGACGGTCCCACTGGCGCACGCGGTTCGGCCAGTGTGATCCACGGGGGATCCCGCGAGCACTCGCCGCACGCGCCGTCGCAACCGCAGCAGGGGAGCTACCTCAAGCCTCGCCACCTGGTGATGATGGCGCTCGGGTCGGCCATCGGCACCGGCTTGTTCGTGGGGACGGGTGCGGCGATCCAGACCGCCGGGCCCGCGGTGCTGATCTCCTACCTCGTGGCGTGTCTGCTGCTCGTGCTCGTGATGCGCGCGCTGGGTGAGATGGCCGCCGCGGATCCGTCCTCGGGCGCGTTCTCGACCTATGCGGGCAAGGCCATGGGACCCACGATCGGTCGCGCCCTCGGCTGGTTGTGGTGGGCCCAGATCGTGGTGGTCGTGGCCGCGGAGGCCACCGCCGCCGCGCAGCTCGTGACCGAGATGTGGCCCTCGCTGCCCCAGTGGTTGTGGGCGTTGATCTTCATGGCCGTGTTCACGGTCATCAACCTGGTGCGCGTGGGCACGCTGGGTGAAACGGAGTTCTGGTTCGCGCTGCTCAAGGTCGCCGCGGTCGTGGCGTTCCTGGTCGTGGGTGTGCTGTTGCTGATCGGCGTGCTGCCCGCTCCGAGCCCGGGGCTCTCCAATCTCACGGAGCACGGCGGATTCATGCCCAACGGCATCACGGGGGTCGCGGCCGCGCTGCTGGTGGTCGTCTTCGCGTTCGGCGGCACCGAGCTCGTGACCATCGCCGCCGCCGAGACGGAGGACCCGCAGACCAACGTGGCCCGCGCGATCCGCACGATCCTGATCCGCATCCTGATCTTCTACGTGGGCTCCGTGACCGTCATGGTCCTGGTGCTGCCGTGGAACAACGAGGGCCTCTCCTCCAGCCCGTTCGTCGCGGTCCTCACGGAGGTGGGAATCCCCGGGGCGGACGTCCTGATGAACATCGTCATCATCCTGGCCCTGCTGTCCGCGCTCAATGCGAACGTGTATGGCAGTTCGCGCATGCTCTACTCCCTCGCGCGCCGGGGATCCGCGCCGCGCGGGCTGGCGGCCACCTCCTCGCGCGGGGTTCCCCGCCTCGCGGTGACCATCTCGGTGCTCTTCGGCTTCATCGCCGTGGTGCTCAACTACCTGTGGCCCGAGACGGTCCTCAACGTCATGCTCAACGTGATCGGCTCCACGTGCCTGGTGGTCTGGGCCCTGGCGCTGATCTCCCAGATCATCCTGCGCAAGCGCGCCGACCGCGCCGGGGTGTCCTCGCCGCTGAAGATGTGGGCCTTCCCGTGGCTGTCCTACTTCGCCCTGGCCCTGTTGGCCGCGATCGTCATCCTGGGCCTCCTGGACACCGCCGTGCGCTTCCAGCTCATCGCCACGTTCATCCTGGTGTGCCTGATCGCGCTCGCGTGCAAGGTCTTCACGAGTTCGCGCGTCCGCCCCGAGGAAACTTCCTCCACCAGCGAGGCCGACGACGTCGCACCCCGGCTCTGACCCCGCGTCACGCCGACGATGGCGTGACCGAGCGCAGATCCCGAGTCGCTCGGACGACGGCGCGCCCCGGCTCCAGGGCGCGCCGTCGGCGTCCTCAGCTCGCCGCGGGCAGGTCGGGGAAGGCCGCGGCCACGCCCGGTGAGTGCAGTTGCCCGGCACGGGTCGAGAGCCCGGCAGCCAGAGCGGCGTCGTTCTCCAGGGCGGAGTCCACACCGCGCGCCAACGCCATGACGTACGGGGACGTCGCGTGCGTGAGCGACTGGGTGGCCGTGACGGGCACGGCGCCGGGCAGGTTCGCCACGCAGTAGTGGCGAATGCCGTCCACGGCATAGACCGGGTCGTCGTACGTGGTGGGCCGGGTGGTCTCGAAGCACCCGCCCTGGTCCACGGCCACGTCCACGAGCAGCGCATGGGGCTTCACGATCGACAGGTGCTCCCGGCGCACGAGCTTGGGGGCGGAGGCGCCCGGGACCAGGACGGAACCCACGACCACGTCCGCGCGCGGCAGTTCCTCATCCAGGCGGTGGGTGTCGCTCATCAGGACCCGGGCGTGGGGGAACAGCGCGTCCAGTTGTCGCAAGCGATCGCCGTTGGCCTCGAGGATCGTGACGTCCGCGCCGGCCCCCACCGCTGCGCGGGCCGCGTGTTCACCCACGGTGCCACCGCCGATCACCAGCACGGTGGCCGGAACAACGCCGGGCACCCGACCCAGGAGGATCCCGGGGCCGCCCGCGTGGTGCTGGAGGTGGTGTGCGGCGTTGGCGATCGCCAGGCGGCCCGCGATCTCGGACATCGGGCGCAACAGGGGCAGCGTGCGCCCCACCCGAACGGTCTCGTAGGCGATTCCCGTGGTGCCGCTGTCCAGCAGCGCTTCCGTCAGCGAACGACTCGCGGCCAGGTGGAGGTACGTGAACAGTGTGAGGTCCGGGCGCAGGAAGTCGTACTCGGAGGCGATCGGCTCCTTGACCTTCACCAGCAGCTCGGCCTGCGCCCACGCGTCCTCCTGGGACGTGATCCGCGCTCCCGCCGCGCGGTAGGACTCGTCCGAGAAACCCGCGCCCTCCCCCGCGTGCTCCGCGACGAACACCTCGTGGCCTTCGGCGACCAGTGCGGTGACCATGGTGGGGGTGAGGCCCACGCGGGCCTCTTCCGGTTTGATCTCACGGGGTGCGGAGATTCTCATGACGGCGCGCTCCTCTCATGGGGCACGCGTACCCGAGGAGGTGTGCTCGGGTCTGGCGATGGGCCCCGGCTGTCCTCCCATTGTGCCCTGCGTCACCCGCACCGGCACAGGGGGCGGGGACGAATATGACCCGGGCGCCCGGTCCGTTCAGGACCGGGCGCCCGGGTCATCGCCGCAGCTGGGCGGGGTCAGCGACGCGTGATCTGCCCCGCCGCCTCCGGGTCCGAATCGTGGAGGAACTTCTCGATCCGGGCGGCCTCGTCCATCTCACCGATCTGCGCGGCGGCCTGGCCCAACGCGGCCAGCGCCCGCAGGAAACCACGGTTGGGTTCGTGGGAGTACGGCACCGCGCCGTGGCCCTTCCATCCATGGCCGCGCAACGAGTCCAACCCGCGGTGGTAACCCACCCGGGCGTAGGCGTACCCCTCCAGGGTGCGGCCGTCCGCGAGCGCCTCCTCCGCGAGCATCGCCCACGGCAACTGCTCCTTGGGGAAGGCCGCCGCGAGGTCCTCGGCCTCGTCACCCGCGTCGAGGCGGGCCGTCAGCTCGGGGTTCTCGTCCAGATAGGTGGGAGCCGGTTCGTCCAGCAGATTCTTGCCGAGCAGTGCCACAGTGGGTTCCTTTCCACGCCGAGTTCAAGGGTTCGCTGCCACTCTACGCAGCGCGCACGACGCCGCTCCACGCCGTTCGCGCACGACGTCACCGAGCGCCGTCGAAGCGGCTCAGTGCGTGATCATGATGCCCACTCCCGGACCCAACGGCAGGCCGAGGAAGTAGAAGACCATGAGAATGAGAACCCACACCACCCAGAAGGGGACCACGAACGGAATCATCCTGGCCATCACCGTCCCCAACCCGGCAGAGGGTTCGTACTTACGGAGCATGGCGAGCAGCACGACCATGTAGGGGTTGAGAGGGGTCATCACCTGCGTCGCCGAGTCACCCACGCGGAACGCCGCCTGGATGAAGGCGGGCTCGAATCCCAGGATCCCGAACATCGGCACGAAGACTGCGGCCATCAGGGTCCACATGGAGGATCCCGACACGATGAACAGGTTCAGGATCGAACACAGAATGATGAACCCGATGATCACGGGGAAGCCGGTGACACCTGCGTTTTCCAGACCCGATGCGCCGGTGACCGCGATCCAGGAACCGATCCCGGACCAGTTGAACAGCGCGATGAACTGCCCCAGGATGAACGCCAGGACCAGGAAGGACGTCATGTCCTTGAGAGCTGCTCCCATCATCACCGGGACGTCCTTGAATCCCCGAACGGTCCCCGCAATCCGGCCGTAGACGTACCCGCTCACGGAGAAGAACACGAAGATGATGAAGACGATGGACGCCAGCAGCGGTGATTTGGGGAGGAAGTTCCCGTCTTCGTTGCGCCATGGTGAGCTCGGCAAGAGTGCGAAGACGGTCAGTGCCACACCGATCAGCACGAACGTCACACATGCCCACAGAAGTGCCTTTTTCTCCCTGGGGGACAATTCGGCCTCGACCTGGGGTTCCCGGGATTCCGCAACGGTTTGCTCGTCCCCCACGATGCGCATGGCGCGGGTGTCGGTCATGAGCTGACCCGTCTCCGGGTTGACCTCGTCCCTGGACACCCCCGCTCGCATGACTCGCGGTTCCACCACCTTGTCGATGACGAACCCCGCCACGCAGGAGAGTACGAGCGCCGCGACGATGTTGAAGTAGTAATTGGACAGCGGGTTGACCTCGGTGGCGTGATTCGCGAGCGCGGGCACGGTCGGGATCACGGCGTTGGTGATGCCCGCGAACAGGGCATCGAGCGACGTCGGGAAGATGTTGGTGGAGTAACCAGCACCGGCCGAAGCGAAGCCGCCGAGCAGACCTGCCACCGGGTGACGGCCGGCTGCTTTGAACGCGAGGGCGGCCAGGGGCGGAATCACTACGAACGCGGAATCGGCCATGATCGACCCCACCACGCCCACGAAACCCACGGTGTACGGCAGCAACCAGCGCGGGGCTCCACCGATCGTGAATCGGATGGCCGCGGCCAGGAACCCGGACTTCTCCGCGATCCCGATCGCCAGCAGAATGGTGGCCACGGTGACCAGCGGCGGGAACCCGATGTAGTTCTCACCCAGGGTCGTGGTGAACCACGCGAGACCTTCCCCGGTGAACAGACCCTTGATCGCCAGGGAATCATCCTTCCCCGGTACGTGTACGACCACGTTGCCCCAGGCCATGGCGGTGGACACGACCGCCGTGATGAGGAACAGGATGGTGAACAGGGCGAAGGGCTCGGGCAGCTTGTTGCCCACCCGCTCGATACCGGTGAGGAGTCTGTCTCCCACATTCGATCTCTTGGTCGCGGTGGCGGTCATGTGTACTCCATCGAGGTCAGTGGTCGAAAAATGTCGATGCGTGGCCCGCCGGCTCCGGTTCAGTCGAAATAGCTCTCCACGGCAATGCCGCCCCCGCCGGCGTGGAAGTCATCACGGACGTGTTGAGCCAGTGCATCATCGACCAGATAGTCGAGAGCCACCGCTGCCAGTCCGTAGGCGCCGTCGACACCCGCAGCTTCTGCCTGCGGGGTAGCTGCAGCAGCCGCGAAATCCCGGGTGTGCAGGCCCATGTCCTGGTCCGTGATGCTGATCAACGGGTGGATACCGGGAATCCGATAGCTGACGTTGCCGAAGTCCGTGGACGCGGCCAGCACCTCGGACACAGTGCCCGCCGGGTAAGGATCGCGCCCGCGGCGTCGCTGAGCGAGGACCCACCGATCGGAGAGGGGCGAATTGCCCAGCACGGGAAGGGCGGCGGGGGACGAATCCCAATCGATCTCGACATCCACCCCGGCCATCAGCGCGGCACCCTGGAGAACCTCGGTCACCCGTTGGGACAAGGCCTTTAGGGTCGCAGGGCGCTGGGAACGGACGTACAGCTGCAGGGTGGCTGCCTCGGTGATGATGTTGGGGCGTTCTCCGCCCTCGGGTGGTACGGCATGGATCCGATCGGTGGGCGGGGTCTGCTGTCTCAGCAGGCCCAGCCCCTGGTAGGCGAGCACCGCGGCGTCGAGAGCGTTGCGTCCCATGAACGGGTGCGACGACGCGTGAGCTGCCGCACCGCGATAGTGCACCGTGCACTGACGGCGACCGAGCCACACCTGGTCCACGAGATCCGCGATGTAGGAGTGCACCATGACCGCGGCGTCGATACCCTCCAGTGCACCTGCTCTGGCCATGATCTCCTTGCCACCTTCACCCTCCTCTGCGGGCGTTCCCAGGTAAACCACGCGGCCGGAAAACGCGGAGGGTGTGCCCCGGATGAGCTCGACGAGTGCCACGAACGCACCCAGGCCGGTCACGGCGATCACATTGTGTCCGCAGCCGTGGCCGATACCGGGCAGGGCGTCGTACTCCGACATGATCGCGATGGTGCGGTGACACGCCGGGTCGAAGTCCTCGGAGGTCACCTCAGCGCGAATGGCGGTGTCCAGACCGAAAGCGGGGTTCTCCGCGGGAATGTCATGGTCCGCCAGATGATCCACGATCAGCTTGACCGCACGATGTTCCTGGAACGCCGTTTCGGGGTTCTCATGCAGTTCGTGCAGTACGTGACCGAGCGCCGCGGTCTGGCCGTCGATCAAGGATTCGAGACGCTCGTGCAGCTCATCCGCTGCGCCGTCGTGGCTGGCCAAGTGATGTTTCAGCTCGTTCTTACGGCGTTCCGTGTCCTGCTCGAGCTGTTCGAGGTAGGCCCGGGAGGGCTCGGAATTGATCGTCAGGTGGTGGCAGTCGCGGTCTGGGGTTTCTTCCGGTGAGTGGCTCGTTCCCATACTTGGGGAGCGTAACAAGTGATTCGAATCACCCAGGAGAGCGACCCTGCGGTGTCGCGGCCCGAGACACGACGGTGCCCCGCACCACGGGGTACGGGGCACCGGAGGAGCCGGGGGACCTACTTGATGGAGGTACCCGCGGAACCGAGGTTCTGGCACGCTTCCACCACGCGGGCGGCCATGCCGGTCTCGGCCTCGGCGCCCCACACGCGGGGGTCGTACTTCTTCTTGTTGCCGACCTCGCCGTCGACCTTGAGGACGCCGTCGTAGTTGTCGAACATGAACCCGGCCACGGGGCGCGTGAACGCGTACTGGGTGTCGGTGTCCACGTTCATCTTGATCACGCCGTAGGACACCGCGTCCGCGATCTCCTGCGCGGTGGAGCCGGAGCCGCCGTGGAACACGAGGTCGAACGGGCGGTCCTTGCCGATCTTGGCGCCCACCTCGTCCTGGATCTGCTTGAGCAGTTCGGGGCGCAGGCGCACGTTGCCGGGCTTGTACACGCCGTGCACGTTACCGAAGGTCAGCGCCGTGATGTAGCGGCCCTTCTCGCCGGCGCCCAGGGCCTCGATGGTCTTCATGCCGTCCTCGACGGTCGTGTAGAGCGTGTCGTTGATCTCGCCGACGACGCCGTCCTCCTCGCCGCCCACGGCCCCGATCTCCACCTCGAGGATGATCTTGGCCTTGTGGGTGCGCTCCAGCAGTTCCTGGGCGATCTTGAGGTTCTCGTCCAGGTCGATCGCGGAACCGTCCCACATGTGCGACTGGAAGATGGGGTCCTCACCGCGGGCCACGGCCTTCTCCGACTCGGCCAGCAGCGGCAGCACGAAGCCCTCGAGCTTGTCCTGGGGGCAGTGGTCGGTGTGCAGGGCAATGTTGACGTCGTAGTTCTTGGCGACCTCGCGAGCGAACGCGGCCATGGCCAGCGAGCCGGTCACCATGTCCTTCACGGAGGAACCGGACCAGTAGGCCGCCCCACCGGTGGACGCCTGGATGATCCCGTCCGAACCCGCCTCGGCGAAACCGCGGATCGCGGCGTTGAGGGTCTGGGAGGAGGTCACGTTGATGGCCGGGTAGGCGAAGCCCTTCTCCTTGGCCCGGTCGATCATCTCGGAGTAAACGTCAGGGGTTGCGATGGGCATGAAACACTCCTTCTACTGGGTTCCCGATGCACGGCTGGACCGTGGCCTGAGGCCTGTTTCCAGTCTAGGCGACGGGTCTGCTCGTGACCCGGGACGGCACCGCAAAATTGCGGCCCACCACGGGATGAACCGTGGCGGGCCGATCGTCTCAGAGCCGCGCCGTGGTCACGCCGCCGTGACCACGTGCGGACCCACGGGTGACCTCCTCGGTGGGTGCGCGGCGCCCGGGGGTCGTTGCCCCGTGGCGCTCACAACCGCCAGCACGAGCTGGTCTGCGGGATGCCCTTGAACCGTGCGTCCAGGTAGACGAGCATCGAGGGAATGCCTTCCAGAGAGGCCCCCACATGGGTGGGCGTGGCGAGCGTCTGCATGGAGACGTTCACGCCGGAGGCGCACCATTTCTGGGCGAGCCGTCGGCCCGACTGGTAGGGCACGACGTCGTCCGCCACGGTGTGGGCGATGCGCACCGGGACACGAGGGTGGCGGCCCGCAGCACCGATGGTCTGCTCGTCCAGGTACGCCTTCAGAGCGGGGTCCCCGAGCAGCTGGGAGAAGGAGCGCCCGTCAGCCGTGAGCTTCTCGGACGGCACCAGGGCGTCGGCGAGGACGGTGCCCACCAGGCAGCTGTCCTGGGCCTTGTCATAGCGCCTCTGTCCTTCCGCATTGAGTCTGTCCCGAACCGCCACCCCGGAGTCCTCGGCCGCCCCCATCACGTAGAAGGACAGGCCGGAGAAGAGAGAGGAGTCGATGTGCTGACCCGTGAGTGTGAGGTCCGCGGGCGGCGCACCCACCCAGGCACTCTTGAGCTGCACCTCTGGGGCGTACTCAGGGGCGCTCTCCGCGGCTGCAGCCGTGGCACCGCCGCCCTGCGAGTATCCCACGGCGGCCACGGGGGTCTTAGCGTCCACTCCCTCCATGCCGAGCTGCTGCGCACCGCGCACGGCATCGAGCACGGCGTGAGCCTGGTCCACACGGTTCATGTAGGTGTGGGCGCCGTCAGTGCCCAGACCGATGTAGTCCGGGGCCACCACGTTGTAGCCGGCATTGATCAGACCGGCCAGGCTGAGGCCTTCGTAGTTCGTGCCCATGGCCATCTGACGGGACGGCGCGCACGAGTCACCCATACCCTGGGTGCCCGAGGACAGCACCACGAGCGGCCGTGGGCCGGGCTTGCGCCACGCCGCCTTGGACTGCAGCACGGTGCCCGTGGTGGCCACGGCCTGGTTCTTGCTGTTGGTGGTCCTGTACATGATGCGCGTGGCGGACGCATTGGGCTTGATGAGCTTGACGGGGTCCAGGTAGAACGTGGACGGCTCCGAACGCACCACACCCCCGTTGGCGGCAGGCAGCTGCGCCGGGGTGCTGTAGAAGTCCGTGTCCGTGGAGCTGCGGAGCTTCTTCAGCGCATCCTCGCGAGCAAGATCATCGCGGGTCAGACCCTGCTCCTGGAGCTTCTGGTCCTGCTCGCTGCGCGGCAGCTCGGAGAAACCGCCATCCGGTGCGGAGCCTGCTGCGCTCTGCGCATTCGCGGGCTGCAGTCCAGCAAGCAGCAGCCCAACGCCCAGGGTGAGGGCACCCGCAGAACGCCGCAAGGACGATGGCCGTGTGGTCGAGGCAGCCATGAGCATGCGAACCTTTCATCATGTGATTCAACTCACATGACCCTACGGTAACTTCTGCCTCCTGGCTATGGTCGGCTGGCGTTTTTCACGCTCCCGCGCCCTTCGTGACGTCGGACGAGGGCGCAGGACGCTGCTCGAACACGTGGCGGCGGATCCATGCATGCATGGTCACGGCGGCGGCCGCTCCGGCGTTGATGGAGCGGGTGGAGCCGAACTGCTCGATGGCCAGCACCGCGTCCGCCTCCGCGACGAGCTCCTCGGAGACCCCCGGGCCCTCCTGACCGAACACCAGGACGCAGCGTTCGGGCAGCTCGAACGTCTCGAGCAGCTGGGAACCGGGGACGTTGTCGATCGCGAGCACCGCGAGTCCCTCGCCGCGTGCCCAGGCCGTGAACTCCGCGACACTCGCGTGGTGGCGCACGTGCTGGTAGCGGTCCGTGACCATGGCTCCGCGGCGGTTCCAGCGGCGTCGCCCGATGATGTGCACCTCACGAGCCAGGAACGCGTTGGCGGTGCGCACCACGGAGCCGATGTTGAAGTCGTGCTCCCAGTTCTCCACCGCCACGTGGAAGGCGTGGCGCCTGGAGTCCAGGTCCGCGATGATCGCGTCCATGCGCCAGTAGCGGTACTGGTCCGCAACGTTGCGGCGGTCGCCCTCGCGCAGCAGCTCGGGGTCCCAGCGCTCGCCGGCGGGCCACTCGCCCTGCCAGGGGCCCACGCCGACGACGCGGGGCGCAGCGTCGTCGTCCTGCCGAGACCCGGACGCGTCCGGCTCAGTCAAGCCCGAGCTCGTCCTTGGAGTAGGCGTACAGGCACGGGACGCCCGCGGTCTCCTCGATGCGCTCCTTGGCGCCGGTGCGGCGGTCTACGATCACGGCAACGGCCACGACGTTCGCGCCCGCCTTCTGCAGCGCCTCCACGGCGGTCAGGGCGGAACCGCCGGTGGTGGAGGTGTCCTCCACGACCACCACGTCCCGACCCACCACGCTGGGGCCCTCCACCTGACGCCCCATGCCGTAGGACTTCTGAGCCTTGCGCACCACAAAGGTGTCGACGGCGCGGCCCTGGTCCCCGGCCGTGCGCATGATCGCGTTGCCCACCGGGTCCGCGCCCATGGTGAGCCCACCGGCGGCGTCGAACGCGATCCCGGCCTCGTCCAGCAGACCGAGCATGACCTGACCCACGTACCGGGAGGCCTCGTGGTGCAGGGTCACCCGGCGCAGGTCCACGTAGTAGTCCGCTTCGATGCCGCTGGCCAGCGTGACCTTGCCCCGCACCACGGCGAGGTCCTTGATCAGTTCGCGCAGGCGCTCACGGGCGGTGGCCAGGTCCACGGGAGAGAAGTCGGTGCTCATACGGGCAGTTTACGTCTCGGGGCTAACCCCTCAGCCCAGCCTGCCGCCGGATTCTCGCAGGTAGCACGCCGCGCACAGGGACTCGTAGGTGACGGCCACGCCGTCGATGGCCACCTGGTCCCCCTCGAACACGAAGTCGTCGCCCACCTTCCGCGTGTTGAACAGGGCCTTGCGTCCGCAGCGGCAGATGGTCTTGAGCTCCTCCAAGGTGTGGGCGAGCTCCATGAGCCGCTCGGAGCCGGGGAAGGAACGGGTACGGAAGTCGGTGCGGATGCCGTAGGCCATCACGGGCACGTCCAGCAGCACGGCGATCCGTAGCAGGTCGTCCACCTGCCCGGTCTCCAGGAACTGCGCCTCGTCCACCAGCAGGCACGCCACGGGCTGGGCGTCCACGTGCTCGAGCAGGGCCTCCGGGTCATCGCCGGTGGAGTGGCGCTTGAACAGGCCCATGGCGCTCTCGCCGGGCTGGATCAGGAAGTCCACCGTGCGGGTGACACCCAGCCGGGAGAGGATTTGGTCCTCGCCCTTGGTGTCCACGTGGGGTTTGGCGAGCAGCACGCGCTGCCCGCGCTCCTCGTAGTTGTAGGCGGCCTGGAGCAGCGCCGTGGATTTCCCGGAGTTCATCGCGCCGTAGCGGAAGTAGAGCTTGGCCACGGTCGGTCAGTCTATCGCCGCCCGCAGCCACGCCTTCGACGGGCGCGGCCAGCGCTGCACGCGGCCGTCCTCGGGGGTCGCCTCGACCGCGTACTCGATCTCACCCGAGGCCGGGCCTGCGGCAGGTGGGCCGTGTACTCGCCGTTCAGTGCGGTCTCCCGCATGGGCGTGCGGGTGGTCTCCGCGTCGTCCGCTCGGCGGCTCAGCAGCGTCACCGCCTTCACCGGGGTGCCGCCGCAGCCTTCCGCGCGGACGCGCACCCGGGAGAACGCGCAGCTGGCCACCGTGCTCGCGGAGGAGCGCGTGCGGCTCGAGGGGCAGGCACGCGAGCTGCTGCGGCTCAGCGGGTGCACCACCGTTCCCGCGGAGCTGGTGATCTCCCTGGGGGAGGGCGTCATGTTCAAGCTGCACGTGGAGAACCGCACGGGGATCGCCCGGGAGACCGTGGCGGCCATGGCGGAGCTGCTGAGGTACCGGCGGGACTGAACCGCCCCGGACGCTGCCCGCCGCCCGGCGGGCGTGGCGCGGCGACACCATCCGCGCTCCGATTCGGCCGCGCGTCCCCGCGTGCGCTCCAATGGACGGTGATGTCCACCCTCAGCGTGTCCCTGATCCTCCTGGCCGCCGTGGTGCACGCGGTCTGGAACATCCTCGCCAAGGGCATCCGCGGCAACGGGACCCTGTTCGTGTGGTGGTACGGGCTCGTCTCCTCGGTGGTGCTGATCCCCGTGAGCCTGCTGGAACCCGGGGCGTGGCAGTCCTGGGGGTGGCCCCTCGTGGGCGCCGCCGTGGCCTCCGGGCTGCTGCACACCGTCTACGGCACCGCCCTGCAGACCGGCTACGACCGCGCACCTCTGGGCGTGGTCTACGCAGTGGCCCGCGGCACCGGGCCCATGATCACCATGATCGTGGCGGTCCTGTTCCTGGGTGAGCAGCTCTCCCTCACGGCCGCCGCCGGGGCGATCGCCGTGCTCGTGGGCGTGGCCGTGGTCGCCACGTTCGGTACGCCCACTTCCACCCGGGACGACGACGCCGCCCCGCCGAGTTCGTCCGACGCGTCGGATCCCGGCGCGATCATCGCGCGCGACGCCGCCCCGCTGGACTCCTCCGCGTACGGAACGTCGACCCCGGAAGGGGCGGACGGGCACTCACCGGGGGGCGACGCCGCTGCCACACCCACCCGCGAGTCCGCCCTGACCGGCGTGCTGTGGGGTGCCGCGGTGGGCGCGTGCATCGCCGGGTACACCCTGTGGGACAACCACTCCATGGCCACCCTGAACCTGCCGCCCGTGCTGTACTTCGCGCTGACCTCGGTGGTCCTGGTGCTCACCCTGACGCCCAAGGCGTGGCGGCAGCGCCAGGACATGGTGCGCTCGTGGGCCGTGGACCGGAACCGGATCGTCGCGGTGGGCCTGCTGTCCCCGCTCGCGTACATCCTGGTGCTCTTCGCCATGCAGTCCACCCCGGTGGCGCTCGTGGCTCCCCTGCGGGAGTCGAGCATCGTGGTGGGCTCGCTGCTCGCGTGGTGGATCTACAAGGAGAACCGCCTGGTGCCGCGGCTCATCGGCTGCGCCGCCGTGCTCACGGGCATTGCGCTGATCTCCGCCTGAGGCTGCTCCCCCACTCGCCCGGGTACCCCCGGGGAGACTGGAAGACCAAGGCCACCGGGCGGCGTCGTCCGGCAGCGCGCACGAAAAACTTGCTGCGGCATGGAATAAGGTCCCCGCCCGGGGCTGTTGAGACAGACATGACCACAATGAAGGCGCAGACATATCAGCAGTACGGCGACACCTCCGTGCTGGAACTCACCGACCAGCCCATGCCCAAGGTGGGCCCCGGCGAGGTCCTGGTGAAGGTCAAGGCCGCGGGCATCAACCCGGTGGACTGGAAGGTCATGTCCGGCGGGCTGGATCCCATGATGACCGTCCAGTTCCCGGCGGCCCCCGGCTGGGACGTCGCGGGCGTCGTCGTGGGCAAGGGCTTCGACACCCCCAGCGTCTCCGAGGGCGATGAGGTGATCGCCTACGCCCGCAAGGACTGGATCCACGGTGGCACGTTTGCCCAGTACGTCTCGGTCCCCGTGCGCGCACTCGCCCCCAAGCCGAAGAGTCTTTCCTGGGAACAGGCCGGAGGGCTGCCGCTCGCGGGACTCACCGCGTACCAGGTGCTCACCCGACTGGGTCTCGCGGAGGGCAAGACCGTGCTGATCCACGCGGCCTCCGGTGGTGTGGGGAGCATGGGCGTGCAGATCGCCAAGGCATTCGGCGCGCGGGTGATCGGCACCGCATCGACCAAGAACCACGACTACGTGCGTGAGCTCGGCGCGGAGCCCGTGGAGTACGGGGACGGCCTCGTGGAGCGCGTCAAGGAGCTCGCCCCGAACGGGGTGGACATCGTCGTGGACTTCGTGGGCGGCGTGGTGGAGGACACCGTGGCCGTGCTCGCCGACGGCGGCCAGCACGGCTCCATCGCGGACCCCGAGGTGGAGGAGCACGGCGGGCGCTACATGTGGGTCTCTCCGGACGCAGAGCAGCTCACCGAGCTCGCTCGCCTGGCCGACGACGGCAAGCTCACCGTCCGCGTGGACCGCACCTTCCCGCTCGCGCAGCTGCCGGACGCATTCACCGCCAGCCAGGAGGGCCACGCCGTGGGCAAGATCGTGCTCACGGTCGACTGATCCGCGGAACGCCCCGGGGGCGTCTCGACCTCAGCGAGGCGACTCCCGGGGGCCTTTCGGGCAGGCCGCAGCCATGGAGCTCTGACCACATCACGACGATGCCTCGTCACGGGTGGACCGTGACGAGGCATCGTCATGTGCGGGGGCCGTGCGGTGTCGTCGCTCGTGGCTGCGTGGCCGGGACGGAACAGGCGTGCGGCAGCGAGGATCAGCGCGGCGCCATGCGCAGGGCGCCGTCCATGCGGATGGTCTCGCCGTTGAGGTAGTCGTGCTCCACGATCATCCCCGCGAGCTGGGCGTACTCGTCCGGGCGGGCCAGGCGGTGCGGGAAGGGGACGGACTCCGCGAGGGCGGAGCGGTAGTCCTCGCTCACCCGGCCGAGCATGGGGGTGTCCACGATCCCGGGGGCGATCGTCATCACGCGCACCCCGCGGGAGGACAGGTCACGCGCCGCGGCGATCGTCATCGAATGCACACCGCCCTTGGACGCGGCGTACGCGGCCTGGCCGATCTGTCCCTCGAAGGCAGCCACGGAGGCGGTGTTGATGATGACGCCGCGTTGACCGGCCTCGTCCACAGGCTCCTGCGCGGTCATGACCTCCGCGGCGAGCGCGAGCACGGTGAACGTGCCCACCAGGTTGATGCGCACCACGCGCTCGAACAACGCGAGATCATGCACGCCGTTCTTGCCCACCACACGCGCGGAGGTCCCGATGCCCGCGCAGTTGACCACGGTGCGCAGCGGCGCCACGTCCGCGGCGGTGGCCACGGCGGCCCGCACCTGCTCCTCGTCGGTGACGTCCGCGGACACGTACTGCACGCCGTCGACCGGCGCGGCGGCGTCCACGACCTGCGGCAGATCCAGGCCGATCACGCGCGCCCCACGCGCCACGAGTTCCGCGGCCGTGGCCGCCCCCAGCCCGGAGGCCGCGCCCGTGACGATCGCCGTCAAGTCCCTGATGTCCATGTCCGCTCCGTTCCCCGCCTCGTGGGCGGTCCTGCACGCTGTCGACGACGCCGTTCGTCGCCTTCTCCGCCCGATCGTACGGCCTCGGTGCGCGCAGGTCGACGGGCCCCATGAGCCGGCAGGCCCCGGTCAGCGCCCGACCAGGGACGACACCCCGGTACGGTGCAGTAAATTTGAGGAACCAGCCACCCCGGTTCGAGGCGCGAGCACCACCGGCGCGCCGGGCCGCCCTCCCGTGGACGGGCCGGGGATCCGCACACGTCGCAGCGAGGATCCCATGAGCGAGACCACCGCCTCAGAACAGTCCGTCACGCAGCGGTTCCGCGCCGCACGGGACCAGCTGCTGCGCCTACGCACCGACCTGGACGCCGCGCACCGCGAGTTCGAGTGGCCCCGGTTCGAGTACTTCAACTTCGCCCTGGACTGGTTCGACGTCCTGGGCAGCGGCGAGGAAGCGGACCGCGAGGCCCTCGTGATCGTGGAGGAGGACGGCACCGAGACCCGCCGCACCTACGCGCAGCTGTCCCGGCGCTCGTCGCAGCTGGCCACGTGGTTGCGCTCCCGGGGCGTGTGCCGCGGTGACCGGGTCATCCTCATGCTGGGCAACCAGGTGGAGCTGTGGGAAACCATGCTCGCGTGCACCAAGCTGGGCGCACCCATGATCCCCACGACCGTGATGCTCGGACCCACCGACCTGCAGGACCGCGTGGAGCGCGGCCGGGCGGCCTGGGTCGTCACGTCCCACACGAATGCCCTGAAGTTCGAGGACGTCCCCGGGGACTTCACGATCATCGAGGTCCCCGACCAGCCCGATCACCGTCCCCGTTCCGCACCGTCGGTCTTCGAGAGAACCACCGCGCACGACGACGCCGCGTCGTCGCCCGCTGCTGCCGACCTCGAAGACACCGCATCCGGCCGCGAGAACGGTGCGGGGGCGCCGGAAGCCGGGAGCGCGGCGTCGTCGGGCGAGGGTGAGGAACCGAGCCCGCGGAAGATCGGGGAGCACCCCGTGATCGACTACCGGGACTCCTTCGCGGGGCCCGAGGAGTTCGAGGTGACCGAGCCCTCGCCCGCGGATGACCCGCTGCTGCTGTACTTCACCTCCGGGACCACGTCCCTGCCGAAACTCGTGGAGCACACCAACGTCACCTACCCCGTGGGGCATCTGTCCACGATGTACTGGATCGGCCTGGAACCCGGGGACGTGCACCTCAACGTGGCGTCGCCGGGGTGGGGCAAGCACGCATGGTCCAACTTCTACGCGCCGTTCATCGCGGGCGCCACGGTGTTCCTCTACAACTACTCACGCTTCGACGCCGTGGCGCTCATGGACCAGATGGACCGCGAGGGCGTGACGTCCTTCTGCGCACCGCCCACGGTGTGGCGCATGCTCATCCAGTCGGACCTGTCCCACCTGAAGAACCCGCCGCGCAAGACGGTGTCCGCGGGGGAACCGCTCAACCCGGAGATCATCGCGCGGGTCAAGGCCGCGTGGGGCACCGAGATCCGTGACGGCTACGGTCAGACGGAGTCCTCGCTGCAGATCGCCAACACCCCCGGGATGCCCGTGAAACCCGGGGCCATGGGCCGGGCGCTGCCCGGGTACGAGACCGTGCTGATCGACACCACGACCGGTGAGGTGAGCGAGACCGAGGGCGAGTTGTGCTTGCGCCTGGACCCCCGCCCCGTGAGCCTGACACCGGGGTACCACGGGGACGCCGCGAAGACCGACGAGGCGTTCCGGGACGGCGTCTACCACACCGGGGACGTGGTCTCGCGGGACGAGAACGGGGTCTTCACCTACGTGGGCCGCGCGGACGACGTCTTCAAGGCCTCCGACTACCGACTCTCCCCCTTCGAGTTGGAGTCGGTGGTGATCGAGCACCCCGCGGTGGTGGAAGTGGCCGTGGTGCCCTCGCCGGATCCCATCCGCCTGGCCGTTCCCAAGGCGTACGTGGTGCTCGCCGCGGGTCACGAGCCCACCGCCGAGACCGCGGAGAGCATCCTGCATCACTGCCGCGTGAACCTCGCGCCGTACAAGCGCATCCGACGCCTCGAGTTCTTCGACCTGCCCAAGACCATCTCCGGCAAGATCCGCCGGGTGGAACTGCGCACCCGGGAAGCCCAGCTGCACCCGGGCGGCCCGGAGGGCGGGACCACCGGGGAGCACACCGAGTTCGCGGACTCGGACTTCCCGTCGCTGCGCGGAAAGTAAGGACCCAAGCCGCTCACCCACCTCGCGCGGCACCCGACAGACCGCGCGGCAGGATAGCGCCGCAGCGGCGTCGTCGTCCTTACGTGGCGATCCGCGCTATCGCAGCGAACGCCACCCTCCTGGACACGTGCAGGGTATCTTCGTCCAGCACACCGCAGGAATAGGCGTTGTTGTCCGCGACGTGGGCGGGCAGTGCGGCGGGCACGATTCCCTGACCACGGGTCACGGGAACTCCTGGAGGCGACGACTGTTGATCCACCAGCCAGCCTTCCAAAGCGCTGTGACGGGTGCAACAGAGGGGTCCAGCGCGTCACTCCCACGTCACGGCGTGATGTCGGGGTCGCGCGTTCCCGTGCCTGTGCTCCGAAGCTCCGGCGCGGACGTAAGCTTGCCGGGCGTCGTCGTCCCCGGATGACAGCGCTCTGGAACCTCCTTGCTGCGAAAGGCCCGCCGTGAGCATCACCGTCACTCCCGTGGAGACCACCGACCGCTCACGCGCCCGCGTCCTGGGGTGGGTGGGACTTGGCATCACCCTGGCGATCCTCGTGGGCGGGCTGTTGTGGGCCAAGTGGCTCCCCTACGAGGCCAAGACCCAGACGCTCGCCGAAACCGGGGTGTGGAACGGTGCGGCGATCTTCGGCTCCGCAGGCGAACCGGGGTCCGCACCGTCGTTGCGGGGTGCGATCGACTTCACCGTGGCCTACCTGAAGGCCGTGTGGAAGGCCGCACTCGTGGCCCTGCTCGTGGCTGCGGCCCTCGAATCGCTGGTCCCCCGGCGCTGGTTGCTGCGAGTGCTCAGCCGCAAGACGCCGTGGGGTCAGGGGATCTCCGGGGCGCTGCTGGCGCTGCCCAGCATGATGTGCACGTGCTGCACCGCGCCGGTGGCCATCGGGCTGCGCCGCAGCGGTGCACCCGCGGGAGCCACCATGGCCTACTGGCTCGCGAATCCCCTGCTCAACCCGGCGGTGCTGGTGTTCCTGGCACTGACCATGTCCTGGCCCTTCGTGACCACGCGCGTGGCCGTGGGCGTCCTGGTGGTGTTGATCGCCGCAGTGCTCGTGAGCCGCACGTTCTCGACCGTCACGGTGCAGACCCCCGAGGCCCTCCCCGCCGATCCGCAGCACTGGGGTGAGCTGGTCACCCGGTTCGGGCGAGCACTGGGCCGGTACCTGGTGGTGATCGTCCCGGAATACGTGATCCTGGTGCTGCTGGTGGGGTTGTTCGCCGGATGGCTCTCGGACTTCGCGGGTCTCGCGGACCACGCCGGGCTCTTCTCGCTGCTCATCGTGGGCCTGATCGGGGCGGCCCTGGTGATCCCCACCGGCGGCGAGATCCCGGTGATCGTGGGGCTCACCGCGGCGGGCGCAAGCTACGGGGTGGCCGGGGTCCTGCTCATCACCCTGCCAGCCCTGAGCATCCCCTCGATCATCATGGTCGCCCGGCATTTCGGGACCAAACAGACGCTGCTGGTCACCGGGTGGGTCGTGATCGGCGGGTTGGTGGCCGCAGCGCTGCTCACCGCGCTGGTCTGAGCCGGCGGGTCAGGGCCGGTTGGTCCGGGCAACAAACCAGGTACTCGAGTCGCCCGCATAGCGGTCGACGCCGCGGCCGCCCGTACATGGGCCGACGGCACGATGACCCCTGGCACGGCGACGGCACCGGGCCGCGCGGCGTCGTCGTCAACCGGCGATCAGTGCGTAGATCCCGCCCAGGACGACGATCCCGAAACCGAAGCCCGCGAACAACTGGGCCCACGTATGGGCGCGCAGGACGCGGCGGCTCACGCACACCGCCACCGCGACGGGCAGGAACAGCAGACCCCACGGCCCCACCGCGACGGGCAGGATCACCGCAGTGCCGCCCATCATCATCCCGTGCACGGAGATTTTCCAGAACGGGCTCACGAGCGCGACCACCGCGCTCGCCGCGAGCGTGGCCATGAGCAGTCCGGTGATCTCCACGGGTCCGTGGAACGCGAGGTTGACCGCCAGGAACACGGCCACCAGCGCGAAGGTCCCCAGCATCACGGGTCGGCGGTGCTCCTTGACGCTCACGTGGTGGTCGGTGAGCACACCCCGGCGCGCCAGCACCGTGACCGTGGCGAGTGAGACCCCGCAGACCGCCAGCGCCGCCGCCACGCCCCACAGCAGTGCCCCGAGGCTCCTGTGCACGGTCCACGGCAGGACCACCAGCAGCGCGGCCAGCACGAGCGGCGCCTGGAAGACCTCGCTGAGGACAAGGGCCCACGCGGGCCCTCGTTCAGCCGGGGCAGGATCCGGGCGCGGCGGCGTTGTCCCCTCGTAGTTGGTCACGTGTGGCGGTCAGAAGTCGAGCGTCTCGTAGGTCTTGTGCGCACGCTCCGCCAGGGCGGGGATCGCCTGGCTTGTTCCCCACTGGTCGAAGTGCTCGGAGCTCACATGGGCCGTGAACGCATCCTCGTCCGTGTACACCTCGAAGATGCGGAACACGGCAGGCTCCTCCGGGCTCTGGTACGCCTGGTAGTAGAGGTTCCCGGGCTCCTGGCGAGCGGCCGGGGAGAGGTGAGAGAGCGCGTCACGCACGGTGTCCTCCTCTCCGGGCTTCGCAGTCCAGGTGGCGCTGCAGACGAAGGCCATGGGTTGTCCTCTCTCGATGTTGACGCCGGACGGTCACCGGCCCGACTCATGCTACCGACCCGAGCTGGCGCGGTTCTGCAGGGCAGGGCGGATGTGCCCTGCGGGGAGGCATGCGCTGCCGTGCACCGTGGCCCCGGCAAGATGTCCCCACCACGCGTTGTCCGCCCACCCGAGAGCACCGGCCATGGCAGAACCACCCGTCGTTCGCATGTTCAACGAGTACACCTGCAGCTGGCCGTTCTGGGGAGAGAACGGTCTCCCGGACCAGGAGGACTTCCCCCCTCCCGCCGAAACTCACCAGGGACGTCCTGGTCTGGACTCGGAACTTCGACCACGAGAGGGGCTGGCCAACGGCAGAGCAGCGGGAGGCCGGCCGCCATGAGGGCGAACGACTCGCAGGGAGGGTGCAGGATTCGGTGGGCCCAGGGGTCACCATCGACCTGGACATGTGGGAGGCACATGTCCACAAACCCCGCCTGCCTCGGTGGCTGCGGATGCTCACCGGTCTCACGCCGGCGAGCTCGGGTGAGGCGCTCGTGCTGGGCCGCCGCTACGCGGAGCTGCCGAACCCCAGCCGACACGTGGGCGTGATGCTCGACGCCGCTGCGCAGCACCCCGGACGCACCGGCCGCGAGGTGCCGCAGCTCTCCACCACCATCACGGATGCGGGCAGGGCGCGGGTGGACGAGATGCTGGACCTCGACGCCGTGTGCCCCTGACCCTGCCACGCGTCGAGCTGCGCAAGCAGGTGGACACCCGCGCCGGGCGCGGTCTGCTGATCGCCATCGGCGTGCTGACCGCTCTGGCCCTGGGCTTGTTCATGTGGGTCGCACGCAACGACGGCGCACCCTTGTCGGCGGCCCTGGCCGTGACCACGACCCCCCCAGGGTCTGCTGCTGCCCGTGCTCGGGATCATCACGGCATGCAATAAGTGGAGCCAGCGCACCGCGCTCATCCCCTTCACGCAGGAACCCCGCAGGCTGCGCGTGGTCCTCGTCAAACTGCTCTCGGCTGCGGCGCTGGGCACCATCGCGGTGGCTCTCGCCTGGGTCATGGCCCTCGTGGCCTTCCTGATCCTCGCCGCGCTGACCGGCCAGTCCCTGAATCCCGATCCGGACTGGGGACAGCTCGCGGGCGGGTGGCTCACCCAGCTGATCGCCGTGCTCCAGGGCGCGGCGTTCGGTCTCGCCCTGCTGTCCGTCCCGTTGGTGATCGGGATCTGGCGTGTGCTCACGCGCGAGGTGAAGTGGGCACGCCGCGCTCAGTCGGCGGTCGTGCGCGGTGCCGGATCCCGGTTGCCGGCCCGCTCCAGCCGCACCACATGGTCCGCGAGCTCGGCCACGTCCTGCGGGTCGTGCGTCACGATCATTGCGGTGCGCCCGGCGAGCACCCGCTGGAGCACCTTCCTCATCCGAGGCCGCGCGGTCACGTCCAGGGCGCTCAGGGGCTCGTCCAGCAGGATCACGCGCGGCTCTGCGGCCAGCACCCGCGCGATCGCCACGCGCTGGGCCTGCCCGCCGGACAGCTCGTCCGGCATGCGCTGGGCGAACTCCTGCGCGTCCACCTCGCGCAGCCATGCCCGGGCACGACGCCGCGCCATCGCCTTCCCTGCGCCACTCGCCCGGGGGCCGAACGCCACGTTGTCGAGCACGCTGAGGTGGGGGAACAACAACGGTTCCTGGGCCATCAGGGCCACGCCGCGGCGATGCGCCGGGACCCACACGTCCCGTGTCGCCCCACCGGTGCGCAGCACGGATTCGTCCCCCATCCGGATCGCGCCGCGGTCGGGGGCCAGCAGCCCCGCGATCACGTCGAACACGGTGGACTTCCCCGCGCCGTTGGCCCCGATCAGGGCGGCGGTGGTTCCCGGTTCCACCGTGAACTCGGCGGCCACGCGGCGGCGATCATGTTCCACGCGGACCGTCAGTCCGGGCGCCTCCCCCGCTGCGCCGGGTGTGCTCACCCCTACGCCCGGCGCGCCCCCGGGTGCAACCGCGGATGCGGCTGCGGTCCTGACCACGGCGCCATTCCGCCCGGCCCCGGCGTCCGCCGTCCCAGACCCGGCCGCGGGTCGGTCACCGACCGCATGGGCAGTGCGGCTGTCCTTCGAGGACTGCGTCGAGCCGCCGGACCGGGGCCGTGATCCCTCCGGATCGGGACCCCGCTGCGGACCCGGCGCGAACCACCGGGTGAGGTTGGCGCGGAAGCCGGCGCCGCGGCGTCGTCGGGAGGGAGCGCTGACCCCCACGACGAGCAGCGCGACGAGCACGAGTAGCAGGGAGAGGGCCACGGCGGCGTCGGGGTCGGTCTCGCGCTGCAGGTAGATCTCGAGCGGGAGCGTGCGGGTCACGCCCTGCAGGCTGCCCGCGAACGTGAGGGTGGCGCCGAACTCGCCGAGGCAGCGCGCGAAGGACAGGGCGGCCCCGGAAAGCACCGCGGGCAGCACCAGGGGCAGCGTGACCCGGAACAACGTGCGCGTGGGGGACGCGCCAAGGCCCGCCGCGACCCGTTCGTAGCGCACGCCCGCGGTGCGCAGGGCACCCTCCAGGGAGACCACCAGGAACGGCAGGGCCACGAAGGTCTGGGCGAGCACGACCGCCGCGGTGGTGAACGCGATGTCCACGCCCGCCGAGGACAGGGGGCCGCCCAGGAAACCCATGCGTCCGAAGGTGTACAGCAACGCGATGCCGCCCACCACGGGTGGCAAGACGAGCGGCAGCAGGACGAGCGAGCGCAACAGCGTGAGGCCGCGCGCCGTGGAACGGGCCAGGACCAGGGCGAGCGGGCACCCCAGCACCAGGCACAGCGCCGTGGACGCGACCGCGGTGCGCAGGCTCAACCACAGCGCGGCGAGCGACGACTCGCTCGTGAGCAGCTCCCCCAGGTGCGCCCAGTCGATGCGCAGCACCATGCCGAGCAGCGGCAACAGGATGACCAGCGCCCCCGCCACCGCCGGGACCAGGACCCATCGGGGGGTCGTGACGAACCCGCGCGTCACGGTGCGCCGAAGCCCGCGTCCCCCAGGACCTTCCGGCCCTCGTCACCCCGGACGAGGTCCACGAACTGCCGGGCGAGCTCCGGCTCCGCGGAATCCTTGAGTGCGACCACGGGGTAGCTGTTGACCGCCTGATCCGTGCGCGGGATCTCCACGGTCGTGACGCGCTCCCCCGCAGACTTGGTGTCCGTGACGTAGACGATCCCGGCGTCCGCCTGTCCGGAGGTCACCTTGCCGAGCACGTCCGTAACCGCGTTCTCCTGGCTCACGGGATGGAGGGTGACGCCGTTGGCCTTCTCGATCTTCTGCGTGGCCGCACCGCACGGGACTTCCGGGGCGCACGTGACCAGCTTGACGTCCCGGTCCACCACGTCCCGGAAGGAGGTGATGTCCGCGGGGTTGTCCGCGGGCACCGCGAGGGTGAGCACATTGGTCGCGAACACGCTCGGCTCCCCCGCGGCCAGGCCCGCGTCCGTGAGCTTCTTCATGTTCTTCTGATCGGCGGAGGCGAAGACGTCCGCGGGGGCACCCTCGGTCAGCTGTTGCACGAGCCCGGACGACCCGCCGTAGTTCATGCTGACCTCCACCCCCGGGTGGGCCGCCTCGAACGTGCGCGCGAGCTCGTCGAAGGAATGGGTCAGCGAGGCCGCCGCGGACACCCGCAGGGTCGTCTCCTGCTCGGACGACGACGCCGCGGCCCCTCCCCCGTCCGACGCCCCCGCACATCCGGCGAGCGCCACCGTGCTCACCGCGGAAGCCAGGGCGATCATGCGTCTCGCCGCGCGCCCCATCACTTGCGCCCCTCGGTCTCGACGATGACCGCGGTGGACTTCACCACGGCCGTGGCCACGGACCCCGGTTCCAGTCCGAGGTCCCGCACGGCTTCCGTGCTCATGAGCGAGACGATCCGGTGCGGGCCGCACTGCAGTTCCACCTGGGACATCACGGGATCGGACGTCACGGCGGTCACGAGTCCCACGAGCCGGTTGCGCGCCGAGCTGTTCACACCGGCGGGATCCTGAGGGCTCACGGCGTTCTTGCGCGCGTACGCCGCGAGTTCGGCCCCGTCCACCACGGCGTACCCCGCGGAATCCTTGTGCCCGGTGAGCGTTCCCTGCTCGATCCACCGCCGCACGGTGTCGTCGCTGACGCCCACGAAGGTCGCGGCCTGGGAGATCCGGAGGTGGGTCATGGGAGCAGCTTATCCGCATCTGCGGTTTCCTGATGCCACTTGGTCCGCATTTGCGTGGTGAAGGCACAAAAGGCGACGACGCCGCGCGGACCGGGCCACGCGGCGTCGTCATCCCTTGCGGGGCTCACTCGTGGGAGAACTGCGCCTTGCGCTTCTCCGCGAACGCGGACATGCCCTCCTTCTGGTCCGCGGTGGAGAACAGCCCGTGGAAGACCCGCCGCTCGTGCTGGACGCCGGCCCACAACCCGGACTCGTACGCGGCGTTGACGGTCTCGACCGCGTGCTGGGCCACGGGCTTGGACATCTCCGCGATCTTCCCGGCGACCTCCAGGGCGGTGTCCATGAGCTCGTCCGCCGCGACCACGCGGGAGACCAGACCGGAACGCTCGGCTTCCTCGGCGCGCATCTGCCGCCCGGTGAGGATCATGTCCATCGCCTTGGCCTTGCCCACGGCGCGGGTGAGGCGCTGGGTGCCGCCCATCCCGGGGATCACGCCCAGGGTGATCTCCGGCTGACCGAACACCGCGGTGTCCGCGGCGAGGATCAGATCGCACATCATCGCGAGCTCGCACCCACCGCCGAGCGCGTAACCGGCCACCGCGGCGATCTTGGGGGTGCGTAGCCGGGCGAAGGCGTCCCACCCCGCGAAGAAGTCCTCGTGGTACATGTCGGACGCGGACTTGCCGGACATCTCCTTGATGTCCGCGCCGGCCGCGAAGGCCTTCTCCGAACCCGTGAGGATCAGCGCGCCGATCCCCGGGTCACGGTCCAGCTCGGTCGCGGCGGCCACCACGTCCCGCATGGTCTGTTCGTTCAGCGCATTCAAGGCCTTGGGACGGTTCAGGGTGATGACACCCACGCGTCCCTCGCGGCGGACTTCAATGGTCTCGTAGGAGTTCTCGTTCATGTGATCAGCATCTCATGAGGCCCCCGGGCCTCGGGACGGTCCGGCGGTAGGCCCCTGTTCCCGCGGGAACCGGCCACTAGCATGGACGCATGCGTGAATTGCAGGCACAGATCATCGCCGAGCTCGGCGTCTCCCCGCAGATCGATCCGGAGCGGGAGGCCCGACGCCGCGTCGACTTCCTGAGCGACTACCTCAAGGCCACGCACACCGCGGGGTTCGTCCTGGGGATCAGCGGCGGCCTGGACTCCACCCTGGCCGGGCGCCTCGCCCAGCTCGCGGTCGAGAAGCTGCGCGAGGACGAGATCGAGGCGGAGTTCGTGGCCATGCGGCTGCCTCATGGGATCCAGCACGACGAGGCCGACGCCCAGGCCGCGCTCGAATTCATCCAGCCGGACCGGGTCATCACGTACGACGTCGCTCCGGCCGTCCGCGGGTTCGAGTCCGCCTACGGCGCCGCGACCGGCGAGGAGCTCACCGACTTCACCCGCGGTAACACCAAGGCCCGCGTGCGCATGACGGCGCAGTACGCGGTGGGCGGGGACCACAACCTGCTGGTGATCGGCACGGATCACGCGGCGGAATCGGTCACCGGGTTCTTCACCAAGTTCGGTGACGGCGGGGCGGACGTCCTGCCCCTGGGCGGGCTCAATAAACGGCAGAACCGCCAGGTGCTCGCGTACCTGGGGGCCTCCGAACAGCTCGTGGGCAAGGTCCCCACCGCGGACCTCCTGGACGAGAACCCCGGGCGCACGGACGAGGACGAACTGGGCCTGCGCTACGACGACATCGACGACTTCCTCGAGGGCAAGGACGTCCCCGAGGAGGTGGCCCGCACGATCGAGGGCACGTTCCTGCGCACCCGCCACAAGCGCACGGTCCCGGTGACCCCGGCGGACGAGTGGTGGCGGGAGGGCTGATCCTCCGCCTCCGCGCGATGCCCGAGGGGCCGACCCCGGCCTGACTGCGCTGGACAACCGCATTGCCCACGCCCGCGGGTGGGCTGTGCCACGCCCGGCCCCGGTCGCGGCCTCCTGTGCTTAGACTGGGCCCAGTGACACGGGGTGCCGCTGCACGTTCCCACGACCCACCGGGCCGGGGACTCCGGATGCAATGGCTGAGATGACACCCGTCGAACCTGTCCAGTTAGTACTGGCGAAGGGATGTCACGGTGGCACCGCACGGGTGGCGCACCGCCTTCTTCGCCGTGAGCCACAGGAGTGAGCATGCGGATCGACACCACCATCGTCCTGGTCACCGGGGGAGCCCGGGGTCTGGGTGAACACCTCAGCCGAGCCTTCGCCCGCGAAGGCGCCCGGGTGGTCGTGAACTACCACGCGAGCGAGGACCGCGCCCGCGCACTGGTGCGCGAACTCGGTGAGGACAAGGCCATCGCCGTTCGGGCGGACGTGACCGATGCCCGCCAGGTGCAGGAGATGGTGGCACGCGCCCACGACCACTTCGGCGAACCCATCACGGTGGCCGTGAACAACGCGCTGGTGGACTTCAGCTTCAACGGGGACGCCCGCCCCACGCTCGAGAACCTCACTGCCGAGGACCTCTCCCAGCAGTTCACCGGCGCGGTCGTGGGCGGACTCAACGTGATCCAGGCGGTCGTCCCGGGGATGCGCCGGGCCGGACACGGGCGCATCATCAACATCGGCACCAACCTGTTCCAGAACCCCGTGGTCCCCTACCACGACTACACCGCCGCCAAGGCCGCCCTGCTCTCCCTCACCCGCACGGCGGCCAAGGATCTGGGGCCCCTGGGCATCACCGTGAACATGATCTCCGGCGGTCTGCTGCGCACCACGGATGCGAGTGCCGCCACCCCGTCCGAAGTCTTCGACGCCATTGCCGCCGGCACTCCCCTGGGGCGGGTCACCACCCCGGAGGAGTTCGCGGACACCGCCCTGTTCTTCGCCTCCGACTGGTCCCGCGGCGTCACGGGGCAGAACCTCGTGGTCGACGGCGGACTGGTGATGGACTGACATGACTGCCCCGCACGACGCCGCCCGGACCGTATCCGCCGCCCCCGCGGCGTCGGCGCGTCCCACCCAGGTGAACCAACCGCCCGGGACACCCGCCCGGACGCTGCACCTCAACGCCTTCCTCTTCGGCGCCGGCCACCACCAGGCCGCGTGGCGCGCGCCGGGTTCCCCGGTGCACCGCCTCACGGACATCGCCTATTACGAGGAGCTCGCGCGGACCGCCGAACGCGGCCTGTTCGACGCGGTGTTCTTCGCGGACGGGCACAGCGTGGGTGACCTCTCCGGCGGGCCCCGCTGGAGCCTGGAACCCCTGACGGCGCTGTCCGCGATGGCGCGCGCCACAGAACACATCGGCCTGGTGTGCACGGTGTCCACCACGTTCTTCACCCCGTTCCACGCGGCCAGGATGCTCGCGTCCCTGGACCACATCTCGGGCGGGCGCGCGGGATGGAACGTGGTGACCTCCATGTTCGACGACGAGGCCCGCAACCACGGCTACCCCGCCATGCCGCCCAAGCCCGAGCGGTACGCCCGCGCCCGGGAATTCGTGGAGGTGGCCCGCGCCCTGTGGGCCAGCTGGGACGAGGACGCGGTCACGGCGGACCCTCGGGGACACTGGGCGGATCCCGGCAAGCTGCACCCCGTGAACCACGAGGGAGACCACTTCCTGGTGGACGGCCCCCTCACGGTTCCGCGCTCCCCCCAGGGGGAACCGGTCCTCTTCCAGGCGGGTGCCTCCGGGCCCGGCAAGGCGCTCGCGGGCGACTTTGCGGAAGGGATCTACGCCGTGGCCTACGATCTGCCCGCCGCGCAGGAGTACTACGCGGATGTGAAGGCCGAAGTGGCCCGCGCCGGGCGTGATCCCGGTTCCGTGATCGTGATGCCCGGGCTGGTCACGTACGTGGGCCGCACGCACGAGGAGGCCCTGGAGAAGCAGGCCCGCGTGGACCGTTTGCTCCCCGTGGAGCAGTCGCTCGCGCAGCTGTCCGTGTTCGTGGAGCAGGACTGCGCACAGTGGGACCTGGACGCCCCCGTTCCCCTGCTGCCTCCCCTGGAGGAGTTCACGGGCCCGCAGGGTCGCTACGGCACCATCCTGCGGATCATCGAGGCCGAGCACCCCACGGTCCGCCAGTTGCTCGGCCGCCTGGCCGCCGGTGGGGGTCACTGCACGATGGTGGGCACCCCGGAGTCCATCGCGGATCGCATGCAGGAATGGTTCGACAACGGCGGCGCGGACGGCTTCAACCTCATGCCGCCGGTCCAGCCGGATTCCCTGGACGACTTCGTGGACCTGGTGGTCCCCGAACTCCAGCGCCGCGGCCTGTTCCGCACCGCGTACACCGCCACCACGCTGAGGGGTCACCTCACGCGGGGCTGAGGCCCCGCTGCGCAACCCCGCCACAGGACGACGACGCCGCCCCGCACGGTGGGCGGGGCGGCGTCGTCGGCGGCGTCAGCGGCGTCGTCGTCGACCGGGAAGGTCCGGTCAGAGGAACGGGCGCAGCGGTACCAGGACCGTCTCGGCGACCCGGGCCATGGGGTGGCGATCGCGCCACTGCGGGGAGGACAGCTCCTCACAGTGCTCGCTGTCGGCGAGGAAGACCTTCTCCATCTCGGCCGCGAAATCCGGGTCCACGACCTCCACGTTGGTCTCGTAGTTGAACGAGAGGGAGAGCCGGTCGATGTTGGCGGTGCCCACGGTGGACCACTCGCCGTCGATCGTGGCGGTCTTGGCGTGGATCATGCAGGCGGCGTACAGCAGGATGGTGACCCCACCCTCCAACAACTGGCCGTAGAACCCGCGGGACACCCAGTCCGCCAGGATGTGGTTGGAGTCCTTGGGGACCATGATCCGCACATCCACCCCGCGAGCGGCCGCGTCCAGGAGGCAGTCCAGGATCTGCTGGTCGGGGATGAAGTAGGGCGTGTTCACCCAGATGTGGTGCTGCGCCCTGTTGATCGCGTTCATGTACATCTCGCGGATGGGGTACACGAGCTGGATGGGCAGGTTCGCGGAGACCCGCACCTCCGGGTCCCAATTCTTGGGCGCCACCCAGTCGATGGCGTGTTCCGGGTCCCGGTCCTCGTTCCACACGCTCGCGATGGAGCTGCGTAACCCCCATACCGCAGGCCCGATCTCCCGGATATGCGTGTCCCGCCACTGCCGGGAATAGAGAGAACCGAAGTTGTAGCCCCCCACGAAACCGATGTTGTCGTCCACCACCAGGATCTTGGAATGGTTGAAGCCCGAGAACCGCAGGGGCCCCTTCCAGAACGGGCGGCGCACCACCGGCATCCGGTACACGTGGACCCGGTCCGAGAAGTCGTAGAAGGAGGACGGGATCACGAGGTTCGCGAACCCGTCGTAGATGATGAACACCTCCACGCCCCGATCCGCGGCCCGGTTGAACGCGTCCAGGAAGCGCTGACCCGTCTCGTCGTTCTTCCAGATGAACGTCTCCATGTGGATGGAGTGCTGGGCGTTGTCGATGGCCTCGAGCATGTCCTCGTACACCGACTCACCCGACGTGTAGATGGTGATGTCCGAGTCCTGCACGTGCGCTTTGAACGTCCCGGGGTGCGGGGCGTCACGCTGCTGACGCCCGTGATGCTTCCACCAGTCGAGCCCGGCGAGCGAGGCGATCACCACGGCCTGCGCCCCCAGCAGGGCACCAGCACCCGCACCGGCCGCTTTCAGGAGGATACGGCGTTCTCTGATCTCGGCTAGCGCCCACCTTGCGTCCATGACCTCACACTACTGCGGCGTCACATGGCGCGTCCCGGATCATGACCGGACCGGCCCTGGGAATTCACGCCACCCACCCCGCGACCAGGGGTAATGAAGTGTTACGCGGCGGGAATCCGCCGAATGGAAACTCACCCCGGCGACCACGTAGCGTCGAAAGTGCTCGAACAATCAGCTTGCTTCCTGCGCTACCCCTTCCCAGCTCTTTCGAGGCAGCCCCTAGCGAAGAAAAGAGGATCTGAACGATGTCGAACAACACTCCGTCCACCCCCGGTCCGGAGTCCACGGCTTCCACCGTCTCCCCCGCGAGCGAGTCGACCGCCGTGCGCACCCAGTCCACGCAGACCACCCAGCCCGCCCGGACTTCCCACTCCACCCCGTCCCACAAGCCGTCGTGGAAGGACGACCTCGTGGGCGACCGCCGCTCGGGCGACGTCAAGAACGTCTCCTGGGGCGCCATCATCGCCGGTGTGGTCACCTTCCTGGCCCTGACCCTGCTGCTGTCGCTCATCACCGCGGCACTCGGCCTGGGCATGGCGGACCTCGATTCCAACAACCCCGGTGAGGGTGTGGGTGTCGCCACCGGCATCTCCTCGATCATCACCCTGGTGCTGGCACTGGCCGGCGGCGGGTACGTGGCCGGTCTGCTGGCCGGGCGTGCGGGTCTGATCCACGGGTTCCTCACGTGGGCCACGTCCCTGCTGACCGCCGTGGTGCTCTCCAGCCTCCTGATCGGCAACGTCCTGGGTGCTGCCGGTGGCCTGGTCGGTTCCGTGGCCTCCACCGTGACCGACGCCGCCACGCAGAACCCGGGCGCCGCCGCGTCCGTGGCCCCGGACGTCAACGCGAACGAGGCCAGCCAGGCCGCGAACGAAGCGCAGGACCAGGCCGGCGAAGCCGTGGAGTCCGCTGCCCCGCAGGCCGAGCAGGCCGCTGACAGCGCGTCCTCCGGTGCCATCTGGACCTTCGTGGGTCTGCTGCTCGGCGCGATCATCGCGTCCCTCGCGGGCATGCTGGGCTCCCGCTCCGTGGCTCGCGACCACGAGAACGAGCGCCAGGTCCGCACCACGCCCGCCTGATACGACATCTCGGGGGCCGATCCGCTCGGTCTCTCGTACGGGAACCCGGTCCGTCGTCCGCGACGGGCCGGGTTCCTTGTCGTCGGGGCCGGCCCGGGTTCTCGGCCGCGGCGGCTGATGCTCGGTTTTGGGGGACGACGACGCCGCGGCCCCCGCACGCTCGCGGCCGCGGCGTCGTCGTCTCCCGGCCGTTCCCGCGGACAGCTGCCGCCGCGCACCCGGGCCGTACCCGCCCGCGGTTTCCCAGCGCGGGCCGCGGCTCGCTACGGTGGACCCCATGAGAATCGCCACGTGGAACGTGAACTCCATCCGCGCCCGCGCCGACCGCATCGAGGCGTGGCTCGACCGCTCGGACGTGGATGTCCTGGCCATCCAGGAGACCAAGGCCAAGGACGAGAACTTCCCGTGGGAGCTGTTCGAGTTCGCGGGCTACGAAGTGGCGCATTTCGGCGTGAACCAGTGGAACGGCGTGGCCATCGCGTCCCGCGTGGGGCTCAAGGACGTGGAGCGCACGTTCCCCGGCCAGCCCACGTTCGGCAAACCCGGCCAGGAACCCGCCCAGGAGGCGCGCGCGATCGCCGCCACGTGCGACGGCGTGCGGATCTGGTCCCTCTACGTGCCCAACGGGCGCGGCCTGGAAGATCCCCACATGCCGTACAAGCTCGAGTGGCTGCGCGTCCTGGAGGGCCACGCCGAGCGGTGGCTGCAGGAGGACCCGCAGGCCCAGATCGCGCTCGTGGGCGACTGGAACGTGGCCCCGCGTGACGAGGACGTGTGGGACATCCAGCTCTTCCGCGACGGCGGGTACACCCATGTGAGCGAACCCGAGCGCGCGGCCTTCAACGCGTTCATCGAGGACGCCGGGTTCCAGGACGTGGTCCGCGAGCGCCACCCCGGGCCGGGCGTGTACACGTACTGGGACTACACGCAGCTGCGCTTCCCCAAGAAGGAGGGCATGCGCATCGACTTCCAGCTGTGCTCCCCCGCGCTCGCGGCGCGTGTGCGGGACGCGTGGATCGATCGCGAGGAGCGCAAGGGCAAGGGTGCGTCCGACCACGCCCCGGTCGTCATCGAGATCGACTGAGCCATGCCCCTGATCAACGTGGGCAGCGCCTACCGCAGCATCACGGGCCCGCCCATGCGCTTCGCGCTGCGGATCTACGTGCCACAGCAGGATCTCGACGCCGCCTACGCACCCGGCATCCCCCGCGCCCTGGACCCCTTCACCGCGGGCGTGCACGAACTCTCGGAGCAACTGGCCCGGCTGTCCGACACCTCACAACCATTGCTCCCGCCCGCACGTGAGCCGCTGTGGACCATGCCGTTCTCCACCGCGCCCGCCGGTTCACGGCGCCTGCCCGGACCCACCGGCGACTTCCCGGTCTTCCACCCCACGCAGCGCTTGCGCCGCTCGCTGCGCCTGTTCACGGCCGCGGAGAACGAAGACAGCGCGCAGTTGTTGCCGCTGCTCGTTCCGGAGAAGCAGGTCAGCGACGCCGCCAAGGCCACGTCCCGCGAGACGTTCGACCCCGTGTACACCCGTGAGTCCGCGTACGTGGTCCCGCTCGCGTGGTTCGCGGCCTTCGCCCCGGAGGACCACGTGACCTCCTACCACTCCGGGCACGAGGTGCACCGGCTCATCGCCCCCGCGGACACCGCCGCACGCCGGGTGATCCAGGCCGCCCAGACCGTGGAGGACGCCGCCCAGCAAGCCTCAGGGGGCGCCGACGAGCACGACCTCCCGGACGAAGCCCGCCAAGCGGCCGCGTTCGCGCAGGACCTCACCCGCCTGGGACGGTGGCTGGGCACGTTCAGCGCCGCCTCCGTGGTGAGCCTGGACTACGGGTCCATCGCGGATCGGCTCCAGCCGGACGAGAGCCCCCGGGACATGGCGGACGCCGTGGAACTGTTGCGCGAAGGGGATCTGGCGGCGGCTACCGCGGCGCTGCGCCGGATCTTCATGCGCTGGGCGCCGCTGGCCCACCTGCAGCAGGCGAACTGAGGCGGGGAGGGGAGGCGGCGTCGCCCGAGGTAGGTGGTGGCAGCGTCGTCGCCCGAGCTCCTGCCGCGACGCGCCCCCACCCACCCCACCCCCGTGCTTTTACTCAGCTAAAGCAGAATTTCGGGCCCTGAGCTGCTTTTGCTCCACTAGAAATTCACTGCGCTGAGCCCTCAGCCCGCCGCGCTCGGAGCTCAACCCTTCGTGCTCAGCGCAATGCCCGCCGCACCCGCGTCAGCCATGCTTCCCGACGGGCTGGGGAGCGCAGATCGTCCCATGTGAGGACCGAGACGTCCCACCCCGCATCCCGCAGCAGCCCCAAGCGATACATCTCGTCCCGGTACTGATCGATCTCCCGGGCGTGAACGGCGCCGTTGTACTCCAGAGCGATCCGGGCCTCGGGCCACGCCAGGTCCAGGATGAAGGTCCGCCCGGCCACCGTGACCTGGACATTCAGCTGGGGTTCGGGGAGACCGGCGCGGTCGATGAGCAAACGGTCAGGGTCTCGGGCGCGGACCAGCACGGTGAACGTGCATCCCGCCATGCACGGCGCATTCGAGCGGTGCCGTGAGAAGTGGGAGGGAGCTGGTCCAAGCACTGTTCTACGTGATCCCGGGTGAAGCTCACGGGTGTCGTGCTCCCCGGAAGCACGAATTGCGTGGAGATCATTGCATCCAAACATGCGGTGATCCGCCACGGAGCGAGCAGTTTCGACAAACGGGCCAGGACTTCCACCGGATGAGCGATGCACCCACCCCACGGGCCCTCGAGACACGGCAGCCCCTGGGATTTGGCGATCCGGATACCCCGCTGCTGTGACTGGACCCGATGATGGGTCCACAGGAGCTCGGTGCGCTGCCGGGCCGCAGCAAGCTCATCCGCCCTGCCGCCGTTTCTGTTGCGCCCACTGCCCGACTTTCCCCCGGTGAGAACAGGCTGCACCCATGCTTCCGTGCCACCCACGGGCAAGCGGAACAGCTCCAAGGCGTGGACGCCGCCCACCGCAAGTCCGGCATCGGGTCCGCCGATGTGCTTTTGCAGCAGCACGGACCTCTCGAGTCCGGACAGCGGCTCCTCCCGTACGACCCACAGCCCCCGGGCAAGTCGCTGGACCCCGGGGTTCTTCATCAACTGGGAAGCACGGGCTCCGGTGTCAGCGGTGACCAGCACGGTGGGTTCGGGTGGGAAGGGTACGGGACGTTGGCGGTACAACATGCCCGGACTCTATGGCTCGATGCGGTGGAGCTGCCCGGGTTGTCCACAGCTCGGCCAGCCCATCGAATTTCTAGTGGAGTAAAAGCAGCTCAGCGGCCGAAATTCTGCTTTAGCTGAGTAAAAGCGGGGGGTGGGGGCGTTCGGCGATGGTGGGCGGGGGGGGCGGCGGGTGCGAGGCCCCCGCGGGAGATGGGTAGCCTGGATCCCGTGACTTCCGACCCCGCAACGCACCCCGACCACCGCGCCACGGCTCCCTCCGCCCGGTCCGATCGGACCGCCTCGGTCTCCACTGCCAGCGTCAGCGGCGCCAGTGCCCGCACCCCCACCGGCACCGAATGGTGGCGCGACGCCGTCATCTACCAGGTGTATCCCCGCTCCTTCAAGGACTCCAACGGGGACGGCATGGGGGACCTCGGCGGGGTCACCCAGAAGTTGCCGTACCTCAAGCACCTGGGCGTGGACGCGGTGTGGCTCTCCCCGTTCTATCTCTCCCCGCAGCACGACGCCGGGTACGACGTCGCGGACTACCGCACCGTGGATCCGCGCTTCGGTTCGCTCGAGGACTTCGACCGGATGCGGGAGGAAGCGCACCGGTTGGGCCTGAAGATCATCGTGGACCTGGTGCCCAATCACACGTCCGAGGACCACGAGTGGTTCCGGGCCGCCCTGGCTTCCGAGCCGGGCTCCCCGGAGCGGGACCGGTACATGTTCCGCGAGGGCAGGGGTGAGAACGGCGAGGAGCCGCCCAACAACTGGAAGTCCCTGTTCGGGGGTCGGGCGTGGACCCGGGTGCCGGACGGGCAGTGGTACCTGCACCTCTTCGATTCCTCCCAGCCGGACCTCAACTGGGAGAACCCGGAGGTGTGGGAGGAGTTCCGGGCGATCCTGCGGTTCTGGTTGGACCGCGGGGCGGACGGTTTCCGGGTGGACGTGGCCCACGGCATGATCAAGGCCGAGGGCCTGCCGGACTGGGACGAGCAGGTCCACATGGTGGAGGGCACGGATGCCCAGGGCGCCGAGGACGAGCCGGACGGCCCCAGCAAGACCATGGACACCGGCCCCTACTTCGACCAGGACGGGGTGCACGAGATCTACCGCGACTGGCACAGGGTCCTCCAGGAGTACCCCGGTGATCGGATGCTCGTGGTCGAGGCGTGGGTGGGCCCCGCCGAGCGCCTGGCCCGCTACGTGCGCCCCGACGAGGCACAGCAGGCCTTCAACTTCGATTTCCTCGTGGCCGGCTGGCACCGCGACCGGATGCGGGACACCATCGAGATCTCCCTGCGCGCCAACGCCGCCGTGGGCGCGCCGTCCACGTGGGTGCTCTCCAACCACGACACCGTCCGCCACGCCTCGCGCTACGGGCTCAGCTCCCGCACGGCCTACCCCAACGGGATCGGCGCGCAGGACGAGCAGCCCCACGCCGGCCAGGGCCTGCGCCGGGCGCGCGCCGCCGCCCTCGTGGAGCTCTCCCTGCCGGGTTCCGCGTACATCTACCAGGGTGATGAGCTCGGTCTGCCCGAGCACACCGAGCTGCCGGATGCGGCGCGGCAGGACCCCACGTTCCATCGCACCGCGGGCTCGGAGCTGGGGCGCGACGGCGCTCGCGTCCCTCTCCCATGGTCTCCCGTGGGTGACGGGCTGGGTTTCGGTCCGGATCCGTGGTTGCCGCAGCCCGAGTCCTTCGCCGGGATCACCGTGGACCACCAACTGGGCGACCCGCAGTCCACGCTCAACCTGTACCGCCGGGCCCTGGAGCTACGGCACCGCCTGGACCTGGGCGCGGCCGAGTTCGCGTGGCATCCCCTGAGCGAGGGTGACCAGGACGTCCTCGCCTACACCATGACGTGCGGGACCGGCGAGACCGTGTTGGTGGCCGCGAACCTCGGGGAGAGCGAGGTCGGATTCGACGAGCTCTCCCGCGGTGAGCTGCTCCTGGCGAGCGGTCAGAACGCCGTGGTCAACGACCGGCTGAGCGTGGACAGCGCGGTGTGGCTACGCCTGAAGTGAGCCCCGCTCCCGAAGTGAGCCCCGCTCCCGAGGTGAGTTTCGTTCCCGGGCCGGCCCTCATCGTCAGCTGAGTCTCGCCCCCGAGGGGCAAAGCTCGATACGAATCCCTGGGTCAGTGGCGCGGCGTGCTCGCGCAATTGGCCCGCAACCACGACTCGGCCGGCTCCAGCGCCCGGTGGATCCGCACGGCCTCCGCGGGCTGCAGGGTGGCGCCGGCGTCGTCGAGGATGTCCCGGACGTCGTCGAACGCCGGACGCACCGCGGCGGGAAGTTTCCCCCGCAGGCGGCTGACGGAATCGCGGGCCTGTTCCAGGGCGTCCTCGTCCGCGTCCTCCTCCTCGCTGTGGTCGGTGAGGGGCAGCAGTTCCAGGCCGCTGTAGACCTCGGCCACATCGAAGCACGTCTGGGTGTCCGCGGGGGTCGCGGCCGGCGCGTGTGGCGCGGGGGCGCTCGCGGTCGGTGTGATGGGCGAGAGTTCGATCGTGGTGGTCTGACCCTGCCGCGCGCCGCACGCCGTGAGGAGCACGATGAGACCGGCTCCCGCCAGCAGTGCGCGCACTCGATGATTCACGGCTGATCCTTCCGATCCGGGGCGCCCGAGCCCGTCCGATCCGACGTCGGGTTCCGCTGTGACGACGCCGCCGCCCGCGACGTCGCGACTGGCCGCGCTCGCGGGCCGACGAGATCCAGAGCGGCGGGACCGCGAGAGCCTTCCGCAGCGTCCGCGAACGGCCCTCACCACGCTAGGGTCCCAACCTCCGCGCACCCTGGGGGTCGGGTGCGAGCCACCACGACGACGTCGCGGCCCGGCACGTGCCGGGCTGCCCGACGAGAGGCCGTCCGTCGCCCGCCGGGCTGCCCGAAAGGATGTCCCGAGAAATGGGGAGGGCATGAAAGAACCCCCGCGTGTAGAAGCCACGCGGGGGTTCAGTGGCTCCGACCGGCGTCGATCCGGTGACCTTACGATTTTCAGTCGTACGCTCTACCAACTGAGCTACAGAGCCAGGCACGTTCCCGGAGGCAACCTCCGGTGATATGCCGCGACGGCGCGAAAAGTTTCCTTTTCATCGCCGCCTGAGCGACCCTGACGGGACTTGAACCCGCGACCTCCGCCGTGACAGGGCGGCGCGCTAACCAACTGCGCTACAGGGCCTTGATTGTTTCCAACGAGTGAATATCCTACCAGGACGAACGACTCACTGTGCAAATCGTTCACCCCGCGGTACCTCACACCGGAAACCGTACCCCCAACGGGATTCGAACCCGTGCCGCCGCCGTGAAAGGGCGGTGTCCTAGGCCGCTAGACGATGGGGGCCAGAACGCCGTCCGAGCATCACCAGCGGCAATATCGGACGATGGACCGTGAGTAGCTTAGAGGCAAACGGCTCGGTTGCACAAACCCGCGCGGTGTCCCGCCGGGCCCGCACACGCCGCGGAACGGCGGGGATGGCACCCCGGGGGCGGCGCCCCGATGGGACACATCGCGTTCGACACCGAGCCCCGGCACCGAGCAGCGGCGCCGCCTCGATTCAGATCGCGACGTCCGGCCGGTCGGAGAGTCGCGGATCCCGGATGCACGGCACGATCATGGCCGGCCCCGCGCTGTTGTGCAGCACCCCCTGGGACGTGGAGCCCAGCAGCATGCCCGCGAACCCACCGCGACCGCGGGTTCCCGTGACGACCAGTTGGTTCTGGGCGGAGCGTTCCACGAGCACCTGGATGGGTGACCCGTCCACGAGCTCACCGGTGATGTCCACGTTCGGGAAGTGCCCGCGCAACCACCGCACACTGGCGTCGATCGCGGCCTGGATCTCCCCGCGCAGGTTGTCGAAGTCCACGGGCGAGGGCAGCCACGCGGAGGATCCGGAGTCCGACGGCGCGGCGCACACCACGGTCAGCGGCACCCCCAGCTGTTCGGCCTCCTCCGCGGCCCACAGCATCGCCGAACTCGCCTGTTCGGAACCGTCCGAGCCCACGGTCACGCCGTCCACGAACGACTGGCGGCGGCTCACGTTCTCGTGCAACTGGTACTCCCTGCCCCACTGCAGGGGGACGATCCCCACGGGGCAGTGCGCGTGGGCGGGCACCGCGGTGGAGACCGAACCCAGCAGGCGGCCGATCAACCCGCCCCGGCCACGCGAACCCAGGACCAACAACTGGGCGTCCTCGCTCAGCTCGAGCAACACGCCGGAGGGGTCCCCGGCCTGGACGGTGGACCGGACATCGACGTCCAACTCGGCCACGCGGCGTCGTGCCTCGCCCACGAGGTCCTCCACGGCGCGGTTCATGGCGGTGTCGTCGAACGCCGCATAGCCCACGTCGAACGTGGAGCCGCCGAACATGGGGACGGAATAGGCGGTGACAACGTGGAGGGGCGCGCCGCGGCGCCGGGCCTCACGGGCGGCCCAGTGCAGTGCGCCCATGCTCTGCTCGGAGCCGTCCACGCCCACCACGATCTCGGCAGTACGTGTGTCCATGATGATCCTCCTGCGCCCTCGGTTCCTGGCCCCAGCCTAGTCACGCGGGGAGCGGATCGGGCGGGGTCGGTGACATGATGGTGTGGTTCGGAACCGACGCCTCGGTCGCACGCCACGGCACGCACGGGGACGGGGAGACACTCGACGGATTGATCCCGGGGGCGGCACGGCCTGCGGCACCGGCCCGTCCTGCACAGGGGTCCCCGGGACCCCGGAACGGAGACGAACCGTGAGCACACGCGGATCAGCGCACCAGCCCGCCATGACGGCGCAGGTGAGGAGCACCGCATGGCATTCCTGGGGCGGCAATCTCACCGCGAGACCCTCCGTCACGGTGCGCCCGGACGACTCGGACCAGGTGTTGCACGTGCTCGAGGAGGCCGTGGCAGCGGGCAAGAGCGTCCGGCCCTCGGGCTCCGGTCACAGCTGGTCCCCGCTGGTGCCCACGGACGGGGTCCGCCTGGACACCTCCGCACTCACCGGACTCGCAAGCGTGGACGAGGACCGCCAGCAGGTCACGGTCTTCGCGGGCACCACGGTGCACCAGCTCAACCTGATCCTGGAGGAGCACGGCCTGGCCCTGGCCAACCTGCCGGACTGCGCCCACATGACCGTGGCGGGAGCAATCGCCACGGGAACCCACGGCACGGGGCTCGGCCAGCCCTCACTGGGGGACCAAGTGATCGGGGTCAGCCTCGCGACGCCCTCCGGGGACGTGGTCACGTGCTCCGAGACCCACCGCCCCGAGCTGCTGCGCGCGGCCCGCGTGCACCTGGGCGTGCTGGGCGTGGTCCTCACGGTCACGCTGCGCTGCGTGAGCGCGTTCCGCCTGCACTGCGCGGAGTTCCGCGAACCCGTCGCCGGGCTGGTGGACTCGCTGCAGGAACGGATGTCCGGCGCGGACCACTTCGAGTTCTCCTGGATGCCCGGCACGTCCGTGGCCCACACACGCATCATGAGTCGCCTGCACCGGCTCTCCGCGACCTACACGCGCCCCGCCTCCCCGATCTCCCGTGCGCTGCGCCGCACGGACGACGCCGTTCTGCGCACCTCCCTCTCCGCCGGCCTGGGGCGCGTGGGCGCCCTGATGCCCCGCGCCGTGGGCGGGTTGAACAAGATCGGCTCCATGGCCGTGAGTTCCCGACGCTACACGGACATCTCATACCGGGCCTTCACGGCCTCACGGCCGGTGCACTACGTGGCCAGCGAGTACGCCCTACCCCTGGAGGCCACCGCCCCCGCGTTCCGGGAGCTGAAGGCCCTCGTGGAACGCGACGGGTACGAGCTCACGTTCCCCGTGCACGTGCGCTGCTCCCCGCCGGAACAGGGCTACCTCTCCCCCGCGGCAGGCCGGTACACGGGGTGGATCAACCTGCGCCAGTACGGCAAGCGCCCCCACAAGACGTTCTTCCGCGCGGCGGAGGAGATCTTCGTGGCCCACGGCGGGCGCCCGCACTGGGGCACCCTGCACACCCGTACCGCCCAGGACCTCGCGCCGAGCTATCCCCACTGGGACGAGTTCCTCGCGTTGCGCGCCGAACTCGACCCCGACGGCGTACTGCTGGGTGAGCACACCCGGGAGGTCCTGGGGGTCTGAGCCCCCGCTCCGCCCCGCCCGCGCGATGCTGGGGGCCCAGCCCCGATCGGCGCGGCGTCGTGAATCGGGGACCGGCCGGAGCTGCGTCGTCAATCCGACCCCGGGAACGGCCGCGGCCCGCACCCCGGTGTCATGAACCCGGGTGCGGGCCGCTGAAGCGTCGGCGCGTGGTTACTTGGCGACGCCCTCGCGCGAGACCGAGATCATCTCGTCCCGCTCCACGACCTTGACGCGCTCGCGGGGGTTGCCCTCGGCGTCGTGGGAGGACTGACCCAGGCTCTGTTCGTACTCGTCCAGCACGAGCCAGCCGTCCCACGTGGTGTACTGCACGCCCTTGTCCTCGAGCAGTTCCACCACGGCCTCGGGCTGCGGGTGATCGGGATCCGCGAGGGACGCACGGTCCTCCATGATGTGGTTCACGGTCTCGAGGGCGTCGGACTTGGTGGCCCCGATGAGCCCCACGGGGCCGCGCTTGATCCAGCCCGTGGCGTACACGCCGGGAACCGGGGAGCCGTCCGCCTCGATCACACGGCCCTCCTCGTTGAGGATCACCCCGCGCTCGGGGTCGAACGGCAGCTCGGGCAGGGGCGAACCCAGGTACCCGATCGCGTGGTAGACGGCCTGCACCGGGAACTCGGTGTACTCGCCCGTGCCGGTCACGGAGGCGTCCCCGTTGAGGCGGGTGCGCTCCATGCGAATCGCGCGGACCTTGCCGTCCTCGTCCCCGAGGATCTCGTCCGGGGTCTGCAGGAAGTGCAGGTGCAGGCGGCGGGACGCCGTCTTGGGGGAATCGTCCTCGCGCCACTTCTGCAGCGTCTTCATCATGACCTTGATCTGGTTGTTCTCGGTCATGGCCTTCTCGGAGGCCTCGTCGAACTGGAAGTCGTCGTCGTAGACCACGATGTCCACGTCGCGGGACTTGGCGAGCTCACGCAGCTCGAGCGGCGTGAACTTGATCTGGGCGGGACCGCGGCGGCCGAAGATGTGCACGTCCGTGACGGGGGACTTGCGCAGCCCCTGGTACACGTTGCCCGGGATCTCGGTCACGAGCATGTCCTCGGCGTGCTTGGACAGCACGCGGGCCACGTCCAGGGCCACGTTGCCGTTGCCGATCACCGCGATCTCCTTGGCCTCCAGGGGCCACGTGCGCGGGTAGTCCGGATGACCGTCGTACCAGGCCACGAAGCGGGCGGCGCCGTAGGAGCCGTCCAGATCCGCACCGGGGATCTGCAACGGCGCGTCGTTGACGGCGCCGGTGGCGAAGATCACGGCGTCGTAGTGGGTCAGGAACTCCCCGAGGGTGATGTCCTTGCCGTACTCCACGTTGCCGAAGAACCGGATGTCACCGCGGCCCAGGATGGAACGCAGCGCCGTGATGATGCCCTTGATCCGGGGGTGGTCCGGGGCCACGCCGTAGCGGATGAGCCCGAACGGGGTGGGGTACCGGTCGAACAGATCCACGCTGACCTCGAGCTCACCCTCACGGACCGCCTCGGTCTTGGTGAGCATGTCCGCGGCGTAGATGCCGGCCGGTCCTGCGCCGATCACGGCCACGCGCAGCGGACGCTGGGTGTTGGAAGTTGTCACGGAATTCCTTTCGACGCGCACGCGTGTCTCACGTGCTTGCGGGGACTGCCTCCACGGTAGTGACATCAACTCAGTAGTGCCTAACCACGGGCGGACGAACGAGCATCTGCGGAGGGTGCGAGCGGCGTCGACGTAGTATTTCTACACAAACACCCCCGCCGTTGTCGGTGCTCCCTGCCCAGCCGTCCGTGAGGATCCCCATGTCGTCAAGCACTCCGCCAGCCACCCGGACCGAACCACGAGGCGGACTGGACCGCTACTTCTCGATCACCCGTCGCGGCTCCACCGTGGGCCGTGAGATCCGCGGTGGCGTGGCCACGTTCATCGCCATGAGCTACATCGTGGTGCTCAACCCCCTGGTCCTGGGCTACGGCGAGGACGGCGCGGGCAACATCCTGGGCGGCGAGCGCGTCGCGGCCATGACCGCGCTCGTGGCCGGCGTGCTGACCATCCTCATGGGCGTGTGGGCCAAGTCCCCGTTCGGGATGGCCACGGGCCTGGGCGTGAACGCGTTCCTCGCGGTCACGATCGCCACGAACCCCGGGCTCACGTGGCCCGAGGTCATGGGACTGGTCATCTGGGCCGGTGTGATCATGGTGGTACTCGTGCTCACCGGGTTCCGCACCGCCGTGTTCAATGCCGTGCCGGACTCCCTCAAGACCGCGATCGTGGTGGGGATCGGGCTGTTCATCGCCCTCATCGGTTTCGTCAACGCCGGCTTCGTGCGGCGCATCCCTGACGCCGCGCACACCACGGTTCCCGTGCAACTGGGCAACGGCGGTCAGCTGTTCGGTTGGCCCACGCTCACGTTCGTGGTGGGACTGCTGCTGACCATGGCGTTCGTGGTGCGCAACGTCAAGGGCGGGATCCTGATCTCCGTGGTGCTCACCACCATCCTGGCGCACGTGCTCGAAGCGTTCTCCCCCGCGGGCTCGGCGGCCGAGAACCCCCACGGCTGGTCCCTCGTGGTGCCCGCCAACCCCGAGGGCCTGTTCGCGCTGCCGGATCTGTCGCTGCTCGGTTCGGCCGCGCCCATCGACGCGTTCCGCCAGCTCGGGGTCATCGCGTGCGCCCTGTTGATCTTCACGATCCTGCTCTCCATCTTCTTCGACGCGATGGGCACCATGGTGGGCCTCTCCCAGCAAGCAGGCCTCGTGGACGCGAACGGGCGGATCGAACGCGTGGACCGCGTGCTGCTCGTGGACGCGCTCGGTGCAGTGGCCGGCGGTACCGGTTCCGTGTCCTCGAACCAGATCTTCGTGGAGTCCTCCACCGGTATCGCCGAGGGCGCCCGCACCGGCCTGGCCAACGTGGTCACCGGCGTGCTGTTCCTCGCGGCCATGTTCCTGACCCCGCTCGTGAACGTGGTGCCCTTCGAGGCCGTGGCCCCGGCCATGGTGGTCGTGGGCTTCCTGATGGCCCGCAACGTGGTGCACATCGACTGGACCGACTGGGGCGTCTCCGTCCCCGCGTTCCTGACCTTCGCGGTCATGCCGTTCACCTACTCGATCGCCAACGGCATCGGCGCGGGCTTCGTCTCCTTCGTCTTCATCCGCCTGGTGCAGGGCCGCGCCAAGGATGTCCACCCGCTCATGTACGTGGTGGCGCTGGCCTTCCTGCTGTTCTTCGGCATGGGCGTCATCGAGGGCTGGACGCGCTGACGTCGTCCTTCTCCTGACGACGACGCCGCTCCCACCCTCCCGCGCTCAGCCCGCGCGGGTGCCGCGGCGGGTTACCCCTCGGAAGCGCTGCCGGATGGGGGCACCGGAACCGGGTCCGCGGGTTTGTCGTGCCACGGCTGGGCGTCCCCGGCGAATTCCCGGCACCACGCGGTGTCCTTGTACTGCGCGGGCAGGGAACCGCCCAGAAGCTCCTTGGCGAGCGCGGCGGCGTCGGCGGAACCGGCTGCTGGAAGCGCAGCGTGGGAGGCCGCGAGCACCACGTTGCCGTAGCGGCGGCCCTTGAGCATCGCGGGGTCCGCGACCGCGGCCACGTGCTCGAAGACCTCGAACAGCGCGGCGACCTCCGCGCGCGTGCCCTTGAGGTTGCGCGTGTCCCCCACGTTCAGCACGTAGATCCCCTCCGGGGACAGCACGCGCTCCACGTGCCGGGTGAACTCCACCGTGCGCAGGTGCCCCGGGGTCTGCTCCCCCGCGAAGACGTCCCGCAACACGACGTCGCGTGAGTCCCCCGTGAGCGTCTCCGTCACGGCGCGGGCCTCCCCCGCGCGGATCCGCAGCAGCGGTGCGCGGGGCAGATCGAGCCATTCACGCACGAGGCGCGTGAGAGCGGCGTCGAACTCCACGACCACCTGGCGCGCCTGCGGATAGCGCCACGCGAGGTAGCGGGCCATGGAACACGCACCACCGCCCAGGTGCAGGACGCGCAGCGACGTGGGGTTCAAGTGCGTGCTCACGTGCTCCTCGACCACGGTGGAGAACCAGCGCATGTACTCGAACTCGAGCTGGTCCGGGCGGTCCGGCACGATGTGCGAGGACGGCACCCCGTTCACGCGCAGCAACCACGCCCCCGGCACGTAAGGATCCCGCTGCAATTCCACGGTGCCGGTGTCCGTGGTCCAGGTGCGCTCCACGAGCCCCGGGGCGTCCGACGACGACGCCGCGCCGCCCGCTTCCGCGATCTTCTTCCGGTTCTTCCTGCTCACCTGTGTGACGTCACCCGCGTGCTCTCCCGTTCTTGCTCACCCTTACTCACCCGTGCGCTCGCCGCTGGACACTCGCAGGGCGGGGAGGCCGCTACTTGTCACCGGTCGTGATCCCGCGCCGCTCCTGGGACCTGCCGAGCTCGTGGGTATGCAGGGCGGATTCGAGGCGCTCCACCTTGCCCGCGAGCTCACCGGTGTGACCCGGGCGGATGTCCGCCTTGAGCACCAGGGACACGCGCGGGCCGTACTCGGCCACCGCGGCCGTGGCTTCCTTGACCACGGCCATGCACTCGTCCCACTCACCCTCGATGGTGGTGAACATGGAATCCGTGCGGTTGGGCAGCCCGGACTCGCGCACCACGTGCACCGCCGCGGCCACCGCGTCGTGGACGGAGGCGTCCGGGTTGTCCCCGCCGCTGGGGGAAACTGAGAAGGCAACCAACATGGATCCAGTCTCGCACCGGTGTCGGGCGAGCGCGACCCCCATCACAATGTGTTCCACCGGCGTCGGCCCAGAGGCCCGCACGCCGCCCGTTCATGCGATTTTCGTACGAAACCGGCCCGGTGGGACGACTCGTGGCCGGGGGTGGGTTCCCTAGACTGGGACGCACAGCCGGTCGACCGTGAGGGAGTTCGTTCCATGACGCAGGGCATCTACGTTTCCGCCATGACACCGTTGTCCGGCAAGACACTGGTGGCCCTGGGTCTCGCGGACAGCCTCTTCAAACGCACGGACGCGCTGGGGTTCTTCCGTCCCGTGTTCGACGGCGCCGCACCCGAGGACGATCCGGTCCTGCAGCTCATGAAGCGCACCTTCGACCTGCCGGATTCGCGCTGCCGTGCGGCCGTGTCCCTGGAACAGACCCGGGAGATCCTGGCGTCCGGCGCGCACGACGATCTCGATTCCGCCGCGATGGCCGTCTACTCCGAGATGGCCCGCGAGTGCGATGTGATCCTCGTGGACGGCACGGACCTGCTGGCCCACAACGCGGTCACCGCCGAGTTCGACCTCAACGCCCGGCTGGCCAACAACATGGGGTGCAGCGTGGCCGCGGTGATCAGCGCGCACGAATCCCGCCGGGTCGAGGACGTGCTCAACGCCGTGGACGTGACCCGCACCGAACTGCGCCAGGCCGGGTGCGACATCTACGCGGTGATCGTCAACCGCGCGGTCCCCGAGCAGGTGGCCGAGATCAAGCGCCGCGCCAAGCCCGGCAACCACAACCTCCCCGCGTACGTGCTCCCGGAAATCCCCGCGATCTCCAACCCCACGGTGGCCGAGCTCGTGGACGCGCAGGGCTACGGCACGGATCTCAACCCCAGCTCCCTGGACCGCGACATCAAGGCCGTGAAGGTCGCCGCGATGACCGCGGGCAACTTCCTGGACCAGATCGCGGACGGGGACCTGGTGATCACCCCCGGGGACCGGACGGACGTGGTCTCGGCGACCCTGGCGTCGTCGTTCGCCTCGACCCTGCCCGTGCCCGCGGGAATGCTGCTCACGGGCGGGTTCCGTCCTGAGGGCGCGGTCGCGTCCCTGCTGGCCGCAGCACCGTTCCCCGTGCTGACCACCGACCATGACACGTTCTCCACCGCTGAGGCCGTGGGCACCACGCGCGGCACCCTGGCCGGCGCCCACTCGCGTAAGATCGCCGCCGCACGCGGCGCTTGGGCAGAGTACGTGGACAGCGACGAACTCTCCGACCGGCTCTCCCTGCCGCGGCCCGTCAAGCGCACGCCGCTGCGCTTCCTGCACGAGCTCGTGGAATCCGCGCGCGCGGACCGCAAGCACATCGTGCTGCCCGAGGGTGACGACCCTCGCATCCTGCGCGCCGCGGAGATGATCCACCGCCGCAACTTCTGCGACCTCACCGTGCTGGGCGAGCCCGAGAGCGTCCGGGCGCTCGCGCAGTCGGAGGGCATCGATCTCGATTTCGACGCCGAGGGTCTGCACGTCGTCGACTTCCAGCACGACGACGCCCTGCGCGAGAAATACGCCGACGAGTACGTGAAACTGCGCTCCCACAAGGGCATGAGCCAGGAACAGGCCCTAGAACGGATGACCGACGGTTCCTACTTCGGGACCATGATGGTCCAGATGGGAGACGTGGACGGAATGGTCTCCGGGGCCGCGCACACGACCGCCAACACCATCCGCCCCGCCCTGGAATTCGTGAAGACCCGCGAGGGCGTGAACATCGTCTCCTCCGTGTTCTTCATGCTGCTCGCGGACCGCGTCCTGGTCTACGGCGACTGCGCCGTGAACCCCAACCCGGACGAGCAGGCCCTCGCGGACATCGCCCTGGCCTCCGCCCAGACCGCCCGGGAGTTCGGGGTGGAGCCGCGCGTGGCCATGCTCTCCTACTCCACGGGCGGTTCCGGTTCCGGGGAGGACGTCGAGCGCGTGCGTGCCGCGACCGACCTCGTGCGCGAGGCCCACCCCGATTTCGAGGTCGAGGGGCCCATCCAGTACGACGCCGCCGTGGACGCCTCGATTGCCAAGTCCAAGCTCCCGGGGTCCCAGGTCGCGGGACAGGCCACCGTGTTCGTGTTCCCGGACCTGAACACGGGCAACAACACGTACAAGGCCGTGCAGCAGTCGGCGGGCGCGGTGGCCGTGGGGCCCGTACTCCAGGGACTGCGCAAACCCGTGAACGACCTCTCGCGCGGGTGCACCGTGGACGACATCGTCAACACGGTCGCGATCACCGCGATCCAAGCACAAACGCTGTGACGCCTCGGCGGCCCCGCGCCCGGGGCCGCCGTGCCCGCGTTGGTGACGCAGCGACGTCGTCAACCCCGAACTCCGCCACCGGCAACCGCGGCCCGCGCGCCGCCGAAGGGAAACCACCATGCTCGTACTGGTCGTCAACTGCGGCTCGTCCTCCATCAAGTACCAGGTGCGGGAGGTCGACGCCGCGGACGGGGAACCGCAGGCCTACACCTCCTCCATGCCCGCGATCAACGAGAACGTCCCCCTGGCCACCGCGACCGCGGGCGTGACCGGCGGCGAGGTGATCACCAAGGGACTGATCGAGAACATCGGCACGTCCGAGATCAAGGACCACACGCAAGCGCTCGAGATCCTCGCGCAGCGCCTCGACGAAGAGCTCGGCGGGCGCACGATCGACGCCGCGGGACACCGCGTGGTGCACGGCGGCGAGCGCTTCTCCGCGCCCGTGCTCGTGAACAACGAGATCATCCGCGCGATCGAGCGGCTGGCTCCTCTGGCGCCGCTGCACAACCCCGCCCACGCGCTGGGGCTGCGCGCGATCCAGAAGACCTGGCCGCACATGCCGCAGGTGTGCGTGTTCGACACCGCGTTCCACCGCACCATGCCGGAGAAGGCATGGCGTTACGCCATCCCCGAGGAGATGTACGTGATGAACGGGATGCGCCGCTACGGTTTCCACGGCACGTCCCACGACTACGTGACCGGCAAGGCCGCCGAGTTCCTGGGCATCCCGCGCGACCAGTTCAACGCCGTGGTGGCGCACCTGGGCAACGGGGCCTCGGTGACCGCGATCCGTCACGGTGAATCCTTCGACACCTCCATGGGCTACACCCCGCTCGCCGGGCTGGTCATGGGCACCCGCTGCGGCGATCTGGATCCTTCCGTGGTCACGGCCATGCTCGAACGCAATCCCGAGATGACGGTCAGGGAACTGGACCGGATCCTCAACAAGGAGTCGGGGCTGGAGGGCATTTGCGGTGATTCCGACATGCGGGCCGTGCAACAGCGCGCCGACTCCGGGGACGAGAAGGCCCAGCTGGCCCTGGAGATGACCGCGTACCGCCTGGCCAAGTACATCGGCGGGTACCACGTGGCGGTGGGCGGCGCTCGGGCGTTGATCTTCACGGCGGGGATCGGGGAGAACTCGTCCGAGTTCCGGGAGCAGGTGTCCAACGAGCTCGGAGCGCTGGGGATCACCTTGGATCCGGGGGCCAATGCCTCCCCCGAGGGGGATGTGGCCCGCATCAGCACCCGGGATTCGGCGATCGAGGTGCTCGTGGTCGCCACGGACGAGGAACGGGCGATCGCGGAGGCCACGGCTTCGCTGGTGCGGGAGCGGGTGAAGGGGTAGGGGGTTGCTTGGGCTGGCTCGGGGGTGGGGCTGGCTCGCGTGATTGGGCTGGCGCGGGTATAGAGGCTGGATCGCGTGATTGGGCTGGCTCGCGTTTTGGTGCTTTAGGTGCTGGGGCCTCGCCGGGATGCTGCGGCGAACTTTGAGGCACTCCTACGCCAGCCCGAACATTTGAGACGCCCCCGCGCCACCCGCAACATTTGAGGCACTCCCACGCCATTTCGCCCCCTCCCCCTGGCTTTGGAATGCCCAGGAGTTCCCCCATGGCGTCCGAGTGACTGAAATATCCGCGGTGAACTCTGAGGCACACCCACGCCATCCGCCAACGTCCAGGCTCTCCAAGGCCACCCGCAAACTCTGAGGCACGCCAAAGCCACCTCCGCACCCTCCGCGTGGCCTCAGAGTGACTAAGAGTTCCACCGTGGCTTAGAAGTGACTGGATCATGCGCGACAAACTTGGGGGCACTCCCACGCCATCCGCCAAATCTGAGGCATCTCCAAGCCGCCTCCGCCCTATGGGGGTGGCTTCCGAGTGACTGAATGTGCGCCTATGGCCTCAGAATGCCCAGAAGTTTCACCATGGCCTCCGGGTGCCTCGACAGTACGCGGCCGTGAGGTTGTCCGTTGACCCTCACTCCACAGTTCCGTGCTTCCGCGGCTGCACGATGACGTACGACATACGCTCCCACCATGCCGCAACCCCTCCGCATGCCAGACCTCGGACCCCGACCGGACGTTCGCACGAGTGACGGTTGGGGTAAACGTGCTCGAGCGCTGAACGGTGACCCCCGCATGCAGCGGGTGACTTTCAACCACTGGGTGCGATTTCCCGGCCAGAGCCCGGTGGCCATGACCTCGGCTCAGCGTGCGGCACTGATGCAGACCGTCCTCGATCGCCCGAGTTCCGCCGTGCGCGTGACCGGGTTGAGCGCCTTGTCGCTGTACGGGCTGCCCGTGGCGCCCCCGGATGCCACCTTCGACCGCGCTCTGGGGCACCGCCCCGCGGATCGAGCCCACGACTACGCGAAAATGCTCTCCACGGTTCATCTGTCATGGTCCGGACAGCGGATGAGGACGCCCGCCAGGGATGTATTCGTCAGCAAGTCATACGGCCTGGACCGGTTCCCCGGACCCTGGGGTGCGCGATTGGCCGACCCCGTGGAGGCATTGGTCGTCGCCGCACCCTACTTGTCCAGGTGGCGCCTGACCGCTTGCCTGGACACTCTCGTCTCCCAGAACATTCGGCAGCAAGACGGAAACCATGTGTACCAGTACGACCGCGCTCTCATTCGACAGCGGCTGGGGCAGCTACCCCCGACATCCCCGCGGGTGCACCGGGTCACCACGGCTCTGGCGGACGTCGCGGAGAACACGTGGTCACCCCGGGAGACTCTCACCCGACTCCTGGTCATGGCCCATGACCTGCCGGCACCGGTCATGAACTTCCGGGTGGTGCTGGACGGCACGGACCGCTACCTGGATCTGGCGTGGCCACATGCCAAGGTCGCGGTGGAGTACAACGGCGCGGACCACACGGATCGGCGCCTGTACGGTGATGAGCTGTTCCGCCGCCAGCGCCTCGAGGACAGTGGGTGGAAGATCCGGTTCCTGGTACTTGAGGACCTCCTGAACCCCGCCCGGCGGGCATTGTGGCTCGAATGGCTCGCCACAGAACTCACCCCTTGAATTTCCGGGTACGTGCAAGCCATAGCCGATTTCTGAGGCACGCGGAAGCCACCAGTGGCCTCACCACATGGCCTCTGCGCGCCCCACATCTCGCCGGTGGCGCGGGAATGCCTTAAAGTCCGCCAGTGGCGCGGGGATGACTCAGAGTCTGCAGCCGAAATCCTGGTCACTTCGAGGCCACGGCGGGATTCTCAGTCACCCCCAGGCCGCTCGGAGGTGGCAGAAGTGGCGTGGGAATGCCCTAAAGTTCGCCGGTGGCGCGGGAATGCCTCAAAGTCTGCGACGGAACTCCTGGTTACCTCGAGGCCGCGGCAGGATTCTCAGTCACCCCCAGGCCGCTCGGAGGTGGCAGAAGTGGCGTGGGAATGCCTCAAAGTTTGCGCCCGGCGTGGAGGTGCCTCAGAGTCTGCAGCGGAACTCCTGGTCACCTCAAGGCCATGGCAGGATTCTCAGTCACGCCCAGGCCATTCGGAGGTGGCAGAAGTGGCGCGGGGGTGCCTCAAAGTTCCCGGATGGAGCGGGAGTGCCCCAGAGTTCTCGCCCAAGGTTGCTGCAACGTACGCACCCCGCACGGGGCCACCTCCCCAACCCCCGCGGGACTCCCCTGCGGACGGGTCAGTCCGTGCCCGCCACCGCGAACAGGAGGCCACCGATCATCGCCGCGTTCTTGCAGAACTGCACACGCTGGAGCTTGCGGGCGGCAGGGTCCTCGATCTTCCAGAACGCGTGGCCGGCCAACGTGGTGGGGACCATGGATCCGGCGAGCGCGAGACCCGAGAGCCGCGGTGCAGCACCCAGCGCCAACAACGATCCCGCCACGGCCTGCACGGTGCCGTTGGCGCGGACGAGCATCTCGTTGTCCCGCGGCAGCGGAACCACGGTGCGGATGGCGTCCAGGGTGGGCTCCGCCATGGCGACCCGCCCACCCGGGGTGCGAGCGGCGTCGTACCCGAGCAGGACGTAGGTGGTCCCGGTCAGGAAACGGGCTGCGGCACGCAGGGTGCTCTGGGTCGTGGTCATGGTGGGGTTCCCCTTCGTGAGTTTCGCGAGTGTCGTGAGTCCCGAGTGCGCGGACGGCGCAGCGGAGGCGGACTCCGCTAGGCGGTCGCGGTCGACCGCCTCCCAGCCTATGACCCGGCCGGGTGACACCCGTGAGTCACTTGCTCCGTGTTACGGGCTCCTCGGCGGACCACGGGAAGACGATCCACTCGTCGGTGGACTTCCAGGAGAAATCGGGGCGGACCTCGGAACGGGGCTTCTCGTAGATCACGGCGGAGCGGCACTCGGCGCCGTACCCGCGCAGCAGGTCGAGAACGAGGGCCAGGGTGCGCCCGGAGTCCACGACGTCGTCCACCACGAGGACCTGCTTCTCGTTGATGGACTCGGTGTCCAGCATGGGAGCGAGCAGGACGGGGTCCGGCAGGGTCTCGTGCACGTCCGTGTAGAACTCCACGTTCACGGCGTCGGAGAGCTTCACGCCCATCGCGTAGGACAGCGAACCGGCGGGCAACAGGCCACCGCGGGCCACGGCGATGATGATGTCCGGGGTGAAATCCGAGTCCACGATCTGCTGCGCCAGCTCCCTGGTCGCCAGGCCGAAGCCCTCCCAGGTGAGAACTTCCTTGGTGTCCAGTTCGGATGAGTCCGCGTGAAAAGCCATGTCCGTAGGGTAGACCGTTCGCGTACAAAGTGCCCGTTCGCGCGGTACGACGCCGCTGGGCCCCGGTATCCGGTCATCTCACCCTTGTGGGTGTCGCGGACTGTCTACACTCATGGCGACACGAATCTTCCCCGCAGTTCTGCGGCCTATTCCCGAGGATCACCATGGCCAGTGGCTCAGCTTCCGTCATGCCCGACGCACGGGGGACCCGCCCCGAGGACGAACGCCTGGGTGCCAGACGCACCACCGTCTACGCCCTGCAACACATCCTGACCATGTACGGCGGGCTGATCGCCGTTCCACTGGTCGTGGCCAGCGCCGCGGGCTACGACGCGCAGACCACCGCCCTGCTCGTGGCCGCCGCCCTGTTCGTGGGTGGTTTCGCCACGTTCCTGCAGGCGTGGGGGCTGCCCAAGATCGGTTCCCAGTTGCCGCTCGTGCAGGGCGTGTCCTTCACGGGCATCGCCACTATGCTGTCCGTGCTGGCCACCGGCGGGGGCATGCAGTCGGTCATGGGCTCGATCATGGTGGCCTCGGTCATCGGTTTCCTGGCGGCGCCGTTCTTCGCGCGCGTGCTGCGGTTCTTCCCGCCCGTGGTGACCGGGTCCATCATCACGACGATCGGCATCACCCTGGTCCCCGTCGCGGCGTCCTGGTCCATGGGCGGCACCAGGGAGGCACCCGACTACGGCGCACTGGAGAACATCGCCCTGGCCGGGTTCACGCTGCTCGCGGTGTTGCTGCTGTCCAAGTTCGGCGGGGCGATGCTCTCCCGCCTGGCCATCCTGGTGGCCATCGTGCTCGGCACGGCCGTGGCGTGGGCGGTGGGTCTGGCCGACTTCTCCGGGGTGGGACAGGGGCCCTGGGTTTCCCTGCCCACACCCTTCCACTTCGGCCTGCCCACGTTCCACGCCGCGGCGATCGTGGCCATGACCATCGTGATCCTGGTGAACATGGCCGAGACCACCGCGGACATCCTGGCGCTGTCCGAGATCACGGGGTCACGGATCAACTCGGCCCGGATCGCGGACGGGCTGCGCGCGGACATGCTCTCCTCCGCCGTGGCACCCGTGTTCAACTCGTTCACGCAGACCGCGTTCGTACAGAACGTGGGGCTCGTGGCGATCACCAAGGTCAAGAGTCGCTACGTGGTGGCCGTGGGCGGTGTGTTCATGGTGTTGCTGGGCATGCTGCCCGTCCTGGGCCAGGTGATCGCTGCCATCCCGTTGCCGGTGATGGGCGGGGCCGGTTTCGTGCTGTTCGGGACCGTGATGTCCTCCGGCATCCGCACCCTGGCGCGCGTGGACTACCGGGGCGGGATGAACCTCATCATCGTGGCCGTGTCCCTGTCGTTCGGCATGGTGCCCATCGTGGAACCGGACTTCTACGCGGCGTTCCCCGAATGGGTGGGCATCATCTTCTCGTCCGGCATCTCCTCCGCCGCCGTGGCGGCCCTGGCGATGAACTTCTTCTTCAACGAGCTCAGCAACCACAGGCGCTCGACCGAGACGATGGGGCTCGGCACCGTGGGGTTGCGCGTGCTGTCCCCGCGGGAAGCCGAGGCCCTGCAGGACGGGGACCAGTTCGTGGACGGTCGGCTCCTGGACGCGCGCGGCCGCGAGATCCCGTTCGCCACGTCCCAGGAGCAGTACGAATCGGTGCGCGAGCGCATCAACGCGGGCGAGCTGAAGTCCCTGGACGACATCCGGGCGGCGTGCCACGAGAAGTGATCCGCCCCTAAGACGGCCTACCCCGCCCGGACACAGGTCACCGCCGCACCCGGTGGTACGCCGCCGCCACGTCTTGCGCCCGCGGCAGGGCCAGGTGGCCCGGGTGCCCCCGGTGGTGGGACAGCGCATCCAGCCCGTCCCGCCGGATCTCTTCGAGCGCCGCATCCACCAGTTCCGTGAGCGTGCTGCGCCCGTCCGCGGCGGCGTCGATCCCGTCCAGCAACCGGGCGATGGCCTCCGTCTGCGAGGAATCGACGAGCTGGCTCAGCGCGGAAACGTCCACGTCCTCCCGGCCGCGCTGAATGGTTCCGAGGCCCCGGGCCCGCGCGGGTTTCGCAGCGGAACCGGAGGACGCACGAGGAACGTGTGACCGCACCTCCCCGAAACTCTCGGCGGGGCCCACGTCCTCGGGCCGCAGGAACCGTCCTACGACCTCCCGCGCACCCTCCGTGAGGTCCGACGCCCGATAGGCGTCCATCCCGATCACGAGATCCGCGACGTCCAGGAACGCCCCGGAGCCACCCGTGACGAGCACCGTGGAGATGCCCCGTTCGGCATACAGCGCTCGCACCCGATCCACGAACGGCGTGATGGGCTCGCGCTCCCCCGGGACGAGCGCGCGCATGCGCTGGTCACGGCCCATGAGGTTGGTCGCGCACGTGTCCTCATCCAACAGCAGCACGCGCGATCCGGCCTCCACGGTCTCCACGGTCGAGGCGGCCTGGGACGTGGAGCCGGACGCATTGCCCGTGCTGAAGTGGCGGGTGTCCGCGCCCGTGGGGAGGTTCGTGATGAACGGGGAGACGTCCGTGTCGGTGACCGCGCGGCCGTCCTCCGCCCGTACGGACATCGCGTCACCCACGGTGATCACGAGCTCGCGGCCGTCACCCGGCACGTGGTTGTACACCCCTCGCTCGAGGGCCTGCAGCAGCGTGGACTTGCCGTGGTACCCGCCGCCCACGATCACGGTCACGCCTTCCGGGATGCCCATCCCGCTCACGGTGCGCCCGTGGCTCAGCTCGAGCGTGACCCGCAGGCTGGGCGGCGTTTCGAAGGGCACCGCGTGCCGGGTGAGCGGCTCGTCCCGGTTGCCGGACGCGCGGGGCAGGACGGCGCCGTCGGCGACGAATGCCACCAGTCCGCGGTCCGGGAGCTGCGAGCGCAGCCGCTCGGCGTCCAGATGGGTGCGCACGTGCAGTTCGAGTGCCGCGGCGTCGGGGGCGAGGAAGGTCAGGGTGCGTTCGACGACGCTCGGCAGCACCTCGGTCAACAACCGTTGCGCGGCCCGGCCCTTGATGCGCCGGCCCGCGGCGGGCAGGGCGATCTCGCAACGGATCTCCGCGTACGAGTCCCCGCGCGAAGGGTCGTCCAGAAGGACGGAGGACCGTTCCAGGATCTCCTGCCCCGCGCGCTGGACGGAGATCCCGCCGGTGTCCTTCCCGCCGCGCGGCCCCAGCTCCCGCGCCGCGTGAGCGAAGCGCCGGGTCAGGAAGTCCCCGGCGGCGATCCGCATCTCCCGGGTGCGCAACAGCTCCCGCGGGATGCCGGTGTCCGCGAGCGGGATGCGCAGCCGCGCGAGGGACGGCGGGGCGTACGGGTCCGACTGCACCCGGTCCAGGATCAGCTCGGCGCTCCCCAGCCACCACGAGTCCCGGAGCTGCTTGTAGGCGCCGTAACTGTTGCCGTCCAGACGTTGCAGCGCGCGGGACAGGTCATTCCGGGGTGAACTCATGCCTCCATGGGATCACACGCGCCACGACGGAAAACAGCGCGGCCCGCGCCCGCTCAGGCCCCCGCGGGTGACGGACCCGCGGCGGACGGCCCCGCATCGCGGGCCTGCACCCGGCCCAGGACGACGGCGACCACGAAGCACAGCACGTACGTGACCCCCACACCGAACCAGCCCGCGGTGAATCCGCCCGTGAGGTCCACGAGCTGTCCCACGATCACTGGCCCCAGCGCGAATCCCAGGTACATACCCGTGGCCACGAGCCCGGAGGCCACCCCGATCCTGTCCCGGGAGATCGCGGAGACGATGCCCGAGTTGATGACCACGTTGGCCGCCAGGGGCAGCGCCGCATGGACGGCCACACCCACCCACATGAGCCAGTGCTGCTGCAGCGTCTCCGCCAGGATCAGCAGGACGAGACCCACGATCCCGCCCAGGGTCATGACCTGGATCAGGGGTGCGGGCCGACCGAGCCGCCCGGTCACCCGACCCCAGCCGATCCGGCTGAGGATACCGATCACCCCGATCACACCCAGCAACAGGCCGGCCACGGTGATCGTGTACCCCATGGCCCGCACCGCGAACAGGGACGCGTAGACGTTCACGCCCTGCGTTCCCACCGCGTTGAGGAACGAGGTGAGCGCGAACAACCACACGGCCAGCGGGATCTTGGCCTTACGCGCATCGGCCCCGGCGGAGCGGGCGGAGGAGGTGGGGTGCGGCGTCGTCGTCGGCGCAGGGGTCGGGGTGGGAGGCGGCGCGGCGGACGACGGCGCTCGGCCCGCCCGGCGCTGCAACCGGGTGATCACGAGCCACCCGAGGACGAGCGCGGGGGCGCACAGCGCCGCGCCGAAGAGGGCGGCGCCGCGCCAGCCGAAGCTCGCGCCGATCAGGGGGAAGGTGAGCCCGGAGACCAACAGGCCCACCTGCACGCCCGACTGTTTCCACCCCATCCACGTGGAACGCTGGGCCAGCGGGACGCGCTGGGCGATGATCCGGTTGGTCACGGGATTGGAGAAGGACTGCGCGACACCGGCGATCAGCGCGGCGATCAACAGCATCGCGTAGGACTGCCACGTGGCACTGAGCAGGAACGCCACGAGCACCCCGCCGAAGATCAGGCTCAGCTGCAGCCGGGTGTTCAGGCGGTCGGCGAGCACGCCCAGGAACGGCGCCGTGAGCCCCGCCATCACGAACACCGCGGTGATGATGAACCCGTACTGGCCCTCGGTGATCCCGTAGGTGTCCACGATCTTGGCGCTGAGCGCCCCGATCCCGTAGTTGAAGATGGGCCCACCGGCCATGGCGGCCATGAGCACCGCCAGCAGGACGCCGGGGGCTCTGCGCGTGGGAGTGGAATCAGTCATCGACGATCACCTTAGCCGGGCTAAGCACCGCGGCGTAGGCGGGTTGCGGGGATGACGAACTACAGCGGTTCGACGACGCCGCCGCGCCCTTCACGCCCCGTGAGCCAGCCCGGCTTGTCGCTTACTGACCAGGAGCGTGGCCAGGGCTGCCACGGCCAACGGAATCGCGAGAGCGACGAAATACCCTGCCGGTTGGAAGGTGGCCAGAAGCCAACCACCGAGAGCAGAACCCACGATGGATCCCAACCGGCCAACCCCGATGGCCCATCCGGTAGCCGTGGATCGCAGAGAGGTCGGGTAGGCATTGGCGATCAAGTAGTTGAGGACCAGCTGTTGTCCACCCACGCCGAATCCGGCGAGCGCCAGCAGTATGAATACCCACGTCCATTGAGTCCCCGCCAGGCCAAGACCGATGGCGACTGCAATGCCGATACCGAACATGATGAGCAAGAGGGTCCGCGGGTTGACCTTCGGGAGGATGACGGACAGCGGGATGGCGAACAGGATGAACGCGCCGTTGACCGTCACCGTGCCCAAAACCGCACTGGAGGTGGGCAGGCCCAGCATGTGCAGAGCACTCGGCATCCACTGCAGGAGCAAGAACCATGCGATCCAGTTCGCCAGGTAAACGGCCCACACTGCGATCGTGACGGTTCTGTAGCGAGGGGAGAACAGGCCCCGAACACTACTGCGTTCCACGGCCGGATCGGCGGAGAGTTCGGTGCGCAACCGCACGTCGTCATCCACGGCCCGCCCGGTCATGACCCCGAGCAGCTGACGAGCCTTGGCATGACTCTCCCGCGTGTTCCGGCCCACCAGATACCCGGGTGATTCCGGCATGACAAAGACACTGATCGCCATCAGAACCAGCGGCAGCACGCCTCCGATGAGAAAGATTCCACGCCACCCGACAGCTGGGAGCCAGGCTGCAGCAATGAGACCGCCCATCAGCGCTCCCCCTGGGAGCCCCAGGAGTACCAGCGTCATGAACGTCCCGCGTCGACGCCGGGGACTGTACTCAGCCACCAATGCGAGGAGGGAGGGTGTGGCGCCACCCATGCCCAGGCCGATGAAAAACCTCAACACGATGATCGTGGTTGGATTCGGGGCGAAGGCACCGCAGAGTGAAAATACCCCGAAGAGTGACAAGGCGATCAGAATCGCCTTTTTACGCCCGATCTTGTCCCCCAGGCTGCCCAACGTCATGGCACCCAAGGCCATGCCTATGGTGCTAGCCGTAATGACCCATGTCAGCTCGGCCGTCCCCATCGAGAAATCGGCGGCGATCGCGGGGCCGATGAACGCGATCGGCTGGGTGTCGAAACCGTCCAGGAGGGCGATCACGAAACACAGGACGACCACGAGACCCCGCCGGGCATTCATGGGGGATTGATCGATGAGGTCCTGCACCAGATGGGTGCGCTCACCCTTCCCGGCCATGTACTCCGCTTGCATGAAACCCTCCGCAGTTCTTCCGTAGCCCGTGAGTGACAACACATATCTAACACATTTACAAAACCCCGGTTCTATATGTATTGCGTCAATATGTCGGCGTCACTGCTGGCCTCGCGCATTCCTCGCACCCAGTCTGAGCTCCCAGCCCGATACCTGGGAGCCCCCACCCGACTCACGTAGGCTCGGGGCAGGACGACGGAAGGCTGATGACATGAGTGAGTCACTCGACCCCGAGCTCGCCCGGGCGCTTCAGGAACCCGCGCGGTTGGTGCGCGCCGATCCCGCCCTGCTGGACCTCGTGCGGGACGCCGGATCCCCCGCGCAGACGGAGCTGTTGAAGCAGAGCTCTGACGCGACGACGCCCGGGGACAGATATGCCGCGGCGGCCATGTTGGCGGCGCTGTTCCACGACCGCGGCCCCCTGGACCAGGCGGCCCGCGGCTACGGGGGTGCCCCGCCGCGCGAACTCGTGGCACTCACGGAGGTCCACGCGTTGCGTCCGGCGCTGCGCGAGTCGCTGTCCTCCCCGATCCTCACCGGCCTCCTGGAGTGGGCCACGAAACCCGATCCGGCGGCCCCGCCCCTCGAACTCGCGATGGCCGCGCGGGACCTCGAACTCTCCGACTCCTCGGTGCTGCGTTCCGTGGCGAGCCGCGCGGACCAGGTGGCACAGCAGAGTGCACGGCGTGGCCAGCAGGGACCGCTGAACCGGTTCTCGGAGGTCCTGCGGCAAGCGGCGGACGCGGATGCGACGACCCCGGGGTCCGCGAGCGCGCCGTCGCGCCCCACCAGCCAGGAACCCGCGCAGGATCCCACGCACGACTCCACCCCGGAGCGCACGCGGGAACCCGCACAGCCGTTCCCGTCCACGGGCGGACCCGAGGTCACGACCACCGGCATCCCCGCGTCCGAGATGCTGAGCGAGGACGAGAAGCGCGAGCCGGATCCTTACGGCAAGGACTACCCGGGCACCGGGGTCCCGGTGCGGGACTCGATCTCGGGTCCCCGCCCCGACGCGCCGGCGCAGCCCTCGGACCCGACCCGAGCGCCGTCGGACACCCCGGGTAGCTCGAGTGACACGGGCCCGCGGGACGGCAAGGGCAAGATCTTCGACGCGGAACGCTTCTGGCCCATGGGCCCCCGCAGCACGGACGGCCCCGGGGCTCCGCAGGGCGGGAGCGACGTCGCCCGCGGAGACCGTGCGGACACCGGCGCACCTGCGGGACCGCCCCCGCCACCGCGCGAGCCCTCCACGAGTGAGCTGTACTACGGGGTGGGCAGTGACCGCTACGCGAACCGCAACCCGGACAGCGAGGAGACCCGCACCGAGGAACGCAACGTGGTCCGGAACTGGGCCATCACGTTCGGGGTGATCGTGCTGATCCTCCTGATCCTGGTCCTGCTGCTGTAGTCGACACCGCCGATTGCTACAACCGACAGTAAGAAGACGGGCGCCTCAGCCTTCCCGCACCCCACACCAGCGGGCCATGTAGAGCGCATAGATCTCGGTGCAGCGCTTGACGGATTCCAGGTTCGCCCGTTCGTCCTTGCCGTGCAGGGACTCGGCCACGGGCCCGAACACGAGCGACGGGACACCCTGGTAGTTCCCGTACACGCGCGAGTCGATGTACGCGGGTGTCGCGAAGGCCTCGAGCTCACGCCCGGCCACGTCCGAGAAGAGTTCGCGCAGCAGACCCTCGGCCTCGGAACCGGGCTCCAGGACGTACCGGTCGGAGAAGAACCCGGAACGGCTGACCGTGGCGTGACCGCGCGAGACCACGGGATCCTGTTCGCGCGCTTCCTCCACGCACTGCTCGATCTGCTCCCACGCCCGTTGGGACCCCAGCGACGGCGGGACCGCCACACGTACCGAGAAGTGGCAGCGATCGGGAACGGACGAGGGCCACTCGCCGGCCTCGAGCACACCCACGTTGAGGTTGATGGGGTGCTCCTGATCCCCGAAGTGCTCGTCCCCCACGGTGATCTCGTTCCAGTGCTGCTCGAGTTCACGCAAGCGCACGATCAGCGCGAACGCGGCATCCAACGCGTTGAAACCACGGGACATCTCCTGGGCGTGGGCGGCGGTCCCGGTGACGTCCACGTCGAACCAGATCACCCCCAGGTGGGCGCGCACGAGGGCCTCGCCCATGGGCTCGGAGATCACCACCGCGTCCGCCGTGTACCCGTGCTGCATCGCGGACAGTGTCCCGTTGCCCGTGCATTCCTCCTCCGGGACGGACTGCAGGTGCACGCGCCCCTCGGGGAGCAGTCCGGCCGCACGCAGCGCCTTGTACGCGAAGAGGTTGGCCACCAGCCCACCCTTCATGTCCCCGGCGCCGCGGCCGTAGAGCCAGTCCACCGCGAGTCCCGCGTCCTCGAAGGCCCGGGCCATCAGCCGCTGCGCGTCCGCTTCGTCCGTGCGGCGCGACGGCGTGGCCACGAGTTCCTGCAGGAACCTCACCTGGTCGTCGAATCCCCGGGCGACGGCGTCCCGGATGGCCTGTTCCTGCTCAGCGGTGGGTGCGGGCATGGTCAACTCCTTCGTCGGCTACACGCCCACTGTACGACTCGCGCGGTCCGGGCCCGCCGGCGTCGTCGTACGAACCGTTCATGACGCATCCAGGCGACGGAACCACGGGCCCGGCACCCGCCCCGCGTGACGGCGGACACGTTACGTAGCCGTGTTTCCCGGACGGGGGCGTTCGGACGCGATACCGTTCTGACATGGGGGTTCAGCGCTGCGCGCTGACGAATTCCACGCCGTGGGGGCGGCTGAGCGTCGAGCCTCAGCATGCGTGGCGAACGAGACGGGGGAACACCGACATGACCGATCCTGGTAGGCCGCGGGACCGTGCCGCGCATCGCGCCGAGCGCAGTGGGCCGAGCAGCAAACTGCTGTTGTGGGCGGCACTCGCGATGGCCGCGCTGTTGCTTCTCGTCGCGGCGATCTTCTGGTTCCCTCGCAACGGCGACGACGCCGCGAGCGTCTCCCCGACCGACGGCGCCGGTTCCGGCGCGGCCACGGGAACGGGCGCATCGGGTGAGGCGAACGACGACGCGCAAGCACCCGTCGTCGTCGGCCACGCGAACACCCGAGCGGGCACCTGGTCCGCCGTGCTCGCGGACCCGGCCGTGGAGCTCGGGCGCCCGAGCGAGGACGCGGGGACCCGCGGGCTGATCTCCCGGGCGTTGTGGGAGGCCCAGGACGACCGCGCGAACCGCAGCGCCACGGACGAGGCGCTCAAGCTGCGCGCGCGCACCGAGGGCGACGCCGCCCCCGTGCTCGCGGCCCCGGAGCGGTTGCAGCAGCTCGCCGATCACCCCTCCCCCGAGGCTCCCGCGTCCCCGGAGAACGCTGCGGTCGCCGCGGGCGCGGCGTCGGGCGGCCCGCAGCCGAACGCGACCGTGGTGACCCGGGCGCAGTGGGACGAGTACCACTCGCAGCACCCGGACACACCCCTCGTGGCGAGCACCCCGGGAGACCGCCCCGCCGCGGACTCCCCCGCGGTGGACGACGACGCCCTTAAGCAGGCCCTGGGGCAGTGGGCCCACCTGGCCGAGCCGTTCCACGCGCTCGTGGCGATCGACGTGTCCGGGTCCATGGGCGCCCCGGTCTCCCCGGACGGCGCCACCCGCATGGACCTCACCAAGGCCGCGGCCACCACCGCCGTGACCCTGTTCCCGGAACACGACGCGCTCGGGGTCTGGGCGTTCGGCCACCGGCTGGACGGGGACAAGGACTACCGCGAGATCACCCCCGTGAGGGAGATGTCCGCCCCAGTTGACGGCATGACCCAGCGGGAGCGACTGGCCCAGGACGCCCAGGCGCTGAGCTACGTCCCGAAGGGGTACACCGGCCTGTACGACACCACGCTGGCCGCCTTCCGCAAGGTCCTGGACGACGACGCCCCGGACTCCCTCAAGACCGTGATCATCTTGACCGACGGCATCGACCAGGACCCCGATTCCCAGGGGTTGGACCACCTGTTGACCGCGCTCGAGAGCGAGCAGGACCCGAGCAACCCCGTGCGCATCATCACCGTGGGTATCTCCCAGGACGCGGACGAGGACGTGCTGCGCCGGATCTCAGAAGCCACCGGGGGCACCTCCCACATCGCACGCGCGCCCGAGGACATCCAAGAGGTGTTCGTCCAGGCGCTCACGGGGGCGTGAGCCCGCGCACCCGAACCGCACGGTCAGGCAGTTGCCGTGCCCACCCGGGAGACCCGATCCTGACCCGACCGCTGCGCCCGCAACAGGGCGTCCGCGGCGCGGATCAGTCCCAGGTGACTGAACGCCTGGGGGAAGTTGCCCGCCAGACGGTGCTGAGCGACGTCGTACTCTTCGGAGAGCAAGCCCAGGTCCGAGGCGAAACCCACGGTGGTGCGCATCAACCGCTGGGCGTCCTCGATGCGCCCGGAACGTGCGTACTGCTCGATGAGCCAGAACGTGCAGATCAGGAACGGGTACTCCCGCCCGGACAGCCCGTCCATGGACGTGCCCGAATCGGTGGTGCGGTAGCGCCACACCTGTCCCTCCTCGCCCTGCAACTCGTGCTCGATCCGCTCCACGGTGCGCAGCATCGCGGGGTGGTCGGGCGCGATGAACCCGGTCTGCGGCAGCTGCAGGAGGGAGGCGTCCACCTCCGTGTTGTCGTAGGTCTGGGTGAAGTACCCGAGGTCCCGGTTGTCCCCCTTCTCCCAGATCTCACGGTGCAGACGATCGCGCATTCGCTTCCAGTGCGCCACGTCCCCCGTGAGCCCGTGTTCGGTCACGGCCCGGATGCCCTCGTTGAACGCGGCCCACATCATCACGCGGCCGTGGGTGAAGAAGTGGGGCTCCCCGCGCATCTCCCAGATCCCGTTGTCCGGTTCGTCCATGCGCAGCTCGCAGAAGCCCAACAGGTTGCACTGCAGACCCCACGAGTAGTCGTTCTCGGCCACGTCCGCGTCCCGCAGGGTGGCCAGCGCCATCATGACCTCGCCGGCCACATCCGCCTGGTACTGCTCCACCGCGCCGTTGCCGATCCGCACGGGCCGGGAGTTCTCGTAGCCGCTGAGGTGATCCAGCTCCCGTTCCGCGAGGTCCCGGCGCCCGTCCACGCCGTACATGATCTGCAGTTGTTGGGGGTCCCCGGCGACGGCGCGCAGCAGCCAGTCGCGCCACAGCAGCGCACCGTGCGTGTGCCGGTGTTCCACGAGCGCCTGGATGGTCAGGGCCGCGTCCCGCAACCACGTGTAGCGGTAGTCCCAGTTGCGCTCGCCCCCGAAGTCCTCGGGCAGTGCCGCGGTCGCGGCCGCCACGATCCCGCCGGTGCGGGCGTGGGTGAGTCCGCGCAACACGAGCAGGGAACGGGAGACGGCGCCGTCGAACTCGCCGTGGGACTCCACGTCCGAGGCCCAGTCGCGCCAGAAGTCCTCCGTGGCCCGCTGGGCGCTGTCCGGGTCCGCGGGGACGGGCAGCTCCTCGTACGAGTGGCTCCACGTGAGCACCCAGTCCAGGCCCTCGCCCTCGTGCAGCGTGAACCGGCCACGGTGCCCCCGGCGGATCCCCTCCACCACGCGGATGTCGCTGCCGGGATCGTGCTCACGGTGCAGCACCTCCACGGGGTTGCCCCCCGCGTCCTCCTCGTACGGTTCCAGGTCCGGGCCCGTGAGCAACAGGACGTCCGGACCGGCCACCGCCAGCAACCCGTGGTCCGCGCGGGACGTACTCAGCGCGATGCGCGCGGAGATCTCCCGCAGCAGCTTCTTGAAGTCCGGGTGCCGGCCGTGCTGCTCGCCGACTGTCGTGATTTCCGGGTTCGACGCCGCACGGCCGGGTTCCTCGGAGGTCCCCACCGGGTGGGGTTCGGTGGCGGAATCCCCCAACCGCGCCTCGTCCGGGTGCTGGGGGCGGTGGTTGCCCAGCTGCACGCGGCGCACCCACGGGATGACCTTGCCGTAGTCGAAGCGGAACCGCAGATCGTGTTCCACCTCCGCGGTGCCCTCGAGACACGTGACGCGCCGGATCAGGTCCCCTCGGTCGTCACTGGGCGGCAGGAAATCGGTCACGCGCACCCGCCCGGTGGGGGTTCGCCACTCGGTCTCCAGCACGAAGGTGTCCGGGACGTAGCGGCGGGAGACCACGTGTCCGTCCACGGCGCTGAGTTTCCAGCGCCCGTTGCTCTCGTCGCCCAGCAGGGCGCAGAACACGGCGGGTGAATCGAAGCGCGGGAAGCACAACCAGTCCACGCTGCCGTCCCGGGACACCAACGGTCCGGTCTGCAGGTCCGCGAGCAGTGCGTAGTCCTCGAGCGGGGTACTCATGGGCTCATTGAACCACCGCCCCGTCGCGCCCGTCAGCGCCCGCTGGTTAACACGTGCGACCCCGCGGGTGGGCACCCGTGACACTCCTGATCCGGGGGCATACCGTGAGGGCATGGAAGACATCAAGACCCTTGTGATCCTCGGCGGTTCCGGAGACCTCTCGGCGCGCCTGCTGCTGCCCGGCCTCGGAAGCCTCCTGCACCTGCAGCCGGAACGGGAGATGACCGTGATCGGCGCGGCCCTCGGCGAGTTCCCCGGCCCGCTGGGTCCGGACGACGACGTCCGTGGCGAGGACTGGCCCTCGACCGTCGCCAAGGCGTTCGCGTCCGTGGGTGCCTCCGGGCCCTCCGTGACGCACGCGCAGGAGACCACGCGCTGGGTCGACTGCGACGTGAGCGAGGCGTCCGACATGAGGTCCCTGCTCGACGACGTCGAGGGTCCCGTGTGCCTGTACTTCGCCCTGGCGCCGGCGATCACCCGCAAGGCGTGCGAGACGCTCGCGAGCCTGGAATCACTGCCGGACGGGCTGTACCTCGCGCTGGAGAAGCCCGTGGGGACCGACCTCGACTCCGCGCGCTCGCTCAACGCGCTCGTGGGCACCCTCGTGGACGAGGAACACACCTTCCGCGTGGACCACTTCCTGGGCATGCCCGGGGTCCTGGACATCGCCGGGCTGCGCTTCGCCAACCGGATCCTGGAACCCGTGTGGAACCGCGAGAACGTGGAGTCCATCGAGATCGTCTTCGACGAGACCCTGGGCCTCGAGGGCCGCGGTGACTTCTACGATGCGACGGGTGCGGCGCGGGACATGCTGCAGTCCCACCTGTTGCAGGTCATGGCGTTGACCATGATGGACCCGCCCTCGCGCTTCGACCCCGTGGAGGTCCCGGCCAACACCGCCCACGTCCTGCGGGCCACGCGGCTGTGGGACCAGGAATCCGCCCGGCACTCGGACGACGCGCACGAGATCACCCCCGTGGTGCGCGGGCGCTACACGGCCGGCACCGTGGGCGGTCACGACCTGCCGGACTACGCCTCCGAGAAGGGCGTGGACCCGTCCCGCGAGACCGAGACGTTCGCCCAGGTGACCCTGGAGGTGGACACGTGGCGCTGGAGCGGTGTCCCCGTGACCCTGCGCTCGGGCAAGGCGATCGGCAACCCCGCGCAACACATCCGCGTGAACTTCCGCAAGCCCCCGCACTCCTACCACGGCTGGCCGCAGCCCACGGCGGCGGACGCCCTGTCCGTGGGGTTCGAGGAGGAACACGTCCAGCTCGAACTCAACGTGGGCTCGCCGTACGACTCCCGCGGGATGAACCGGCTGACGCTGTCCAGCGCGACCCCCGAGCCGGGGCTCACGGCCTACGGCTCGGTGATGCGCTGGATCATGGCCGGGGACCCCACGTTCACCGTGCGCGCGGACGCCACCGAACAGGGCTGGCGGATCATCGACCTGATCCAGCACGCGTACGACACCTCCGCGCCGCTGCGCGAGTACGCGGCGGGTTCGGGGGGTCCCGTTTCGCTCTGAGAGCTCGCTTGCGAGAGGGTGCCACCGACGGCGCGAGCCGCGTGACCGATGATCGGTCACGCGGCTCGCGCCATGTCAGCGGATGCCCCGGAAGGGTCTCACCGGGACAGCTCGTCCACCACCCGTTGCATGGACTGGCTGTGGTTGCCGAAGCGGTGCATCGTGATGGACACCGCTTGCTCGTGGAGCATGTACATCATCTCCACCCGACCGGAACCCACCACGTGATCCGTGATCAGGGCGATGTCCGGGTGTTCGGCGCGCACGGCGTAGAGCTCGCGCAGGTCCTCATCGGTCCCGCCCCATGGTGAGATCACGCGGACGCGAGCGCCGTGGCGGACGTCCAGAGCGGCGTCGTCCAGGGCGTCGATGTCCGAGAGCTGACCGAGCGGGCCCAGGGAGCCGGTGCCCAGGGCGTGCGCGAAGTCGGCGTCGGACGCCGGGTTGAGGACGGACGCGAAGAGCCCGTGCACCGCGTGCGGCAGGGACTGGGCGGCGCTGAGGACCACCTGCGAACCCGAGCGCACCGCGGCGAGACCCACGCGCAGGACGTCCGTGAGGGACGCGCCTTCCTGCGCGCGCACCACCACGGTGCGGGGGCGGTAGCGGAACAGGTTGGCCTCGCTGAGCAGGGCCGTGGGGTCCTTGACCTGACCGAACTCGCGCTGCCACTCGGACTGGTCGGACTGCGCGGCGCGGCGCAACCACACGAGGTCCTCGTCCGAGACGAGTGGCGTGACCGAGTCCAGCGCGCGGTGCACGCGGGGGTCCAGGACCCACGCGCCGGCCGCGCCGCGATCGGTGCTCGTGGACGTGAAGCCCGCGCGCGTCCACCGACCCAGGGTGGCCAGGTAGTTGGGACCGCCCGCCTTGGCGCCCAGGCCCACGGACGAGCGCTTCCACCCGCCGAACGGCTGGCGCTGCACGATCGCACCCGTGATCCCGCGATTGACGTAGAGGTTGCCCGCCTGGACGGTGTCCACCCAGCGCAGGATCTCGTCCGCGTCCAGCGAGTGGATGCCCGCGGTGAGCCCGTAGTCCGTGGCGTTCTGCAGTTCCACGGCGTGGTCCAGGTCCTCCGCGGCCATGAGCCCCAGCACGGGCCCGAAGCACTCGGTGAGGTGGAAGAAGGACCCCGGCTTCACACCGGTGCGGATCGCGGGACGCCACAACCGTCCGGTGTCATCCAGCTGCTTGGGCTCGATCAGCCATTCCTCGCCGGGTTCCAGCTCGGTCAGCGCACGCAGCAGCTTGTCGCCGGGCTGCTCCACGGTGGGGCCCACGCTCGCCTGCAGGTTCACGGGCCAGTCCACGACCATGGAGGACGCCGCGTCCACGAGCTGGCGGCGGAACCGCTCGGACGTGGCCACGGACCCCACGAGGATCCCGAGCGACGCCGCGGAGCACTTCTGCCCCGCGTGACCGAACGCGCTGGACACCAGGTCCCACACCGCCTGGTCGCGGTCCGCGCTGGGCGTGATCACGAGCGCGTTCTTCCCGGAGGTCTCGGCCGTGAGGGGCCGCTCGGGATCCCAGGACGCGAACAGCTGCGCCGTCTCGTACGCGCCCGTGAGCACCACGCGTTCCACGTCCGGGTGGGAGATCAGCTGCTGACCGGCCTCCCCCTCCACGGGGGCCACGAGCTGCAGCACGTCCCGGGGCACACCGGCCTCCCACAGCGCCTCACACATGGCGGTGGAGCAGCGCCGCGATTCGGGCGAGGGCTTGTGGATCACGGCCGAACCCGTGGCCAGGGGCGCCACCGTGGTGCCCGTGGGGATGGCCAGCGGGAAGTTCCACGGCGGGGTCACCACGGTCACGGCGTGCGGCACGAAGTCCCCGCCGTCCACGGCGGCCAGCTCGAGCGCGCGCCGCGCGTAGTAACGGCAGAAGTCCACCGCTTCGGAGACCTCCGGATCGCTCTGCTCCAACACCTTGCCGGTCTCCGCACCGGCCACGGCCATGAGGTGACCGCGGCGCGCGGCCAGGATGTCCCCGGCGCGGTTGAGGATCTCGGCGCGCTCGCGAGCGGGCGTGGCGGCCCACCGCTGCCCCGCGGCCTTGGCGGTGGCGACGACGTCGTTCACGGCCTCGACCGCATCCCCCGAGTTCTCCTCGACGTCCCGCAGCAGCTCCGGGACCGCCAGCGATTCGTACCACTGCGGGTCCCCGATGCGTTCGGCGATCTCCTCCGCCCACTTCTGGTTGGCGGGGACGGAGACGTCCGTGTCAGGTTCGTTGCGGAACGGCTCGTCCAGGGGGATCGTGGGGGTCTCCCCCGCGGTTTCCGCGCGGCGGTCCTGCACGCGCCGCGGGTCGAGCGCCTGGGGATCGTCCTCGAGGTCCGCGAGCGCCGCCCGGAACCGGGCCTCCTCGCGCTGGAAGACCCAGTTGTCCGGGCCCAGATCGAAGATCCCGGACATGAAGTTCTCGTTCGCGGAGTTCTCCTCGAGCCGGCGCACCAGGTAGGACACGGCGACGTCGAACTCCGCGGGCTTGACCGCCGGGACGTAGAGCAGCAACTGGCCCACGTCCTCGGAGACGGCGTCGCTCTGGTTGGTGGCCATGCCCTGGAGCATCTCGAACTCGATGCGGTCGGTGACACCGCGTTTCGCGGCGAGCAGGTGGGCGAACGCGATGTCGAAGAGGTTGTGTCCCGCGACCCCCAGGCGCATACCGCGCATGCGCTCGGGGTGGAACAGCCACGAGAGCACGCGCTTGTAGTTGGTGTCCGTGGCCTGCTTGGACTCCATGGTGGCCAGCGGCCAGCCGTGCATCTCCGCGTCCACGTTCTCCATGGCCAGGTTGGCACCCTTGACCAGGCGCACCTTGATCTGGGCGCCGCCGTCCGCGACCCGGCGCGCGGACCACTCCGAGAGGCGTTCGACGGCGCTCAGCGCGTCCGGGAGGTAGGCCTGCACCACGATGCCGGCCTCGAGGTTCTTCAGCTGGGGCTTGTCCAGCAGCCGCTGGAAGACCTCCAGGGTCAGTTCGAGGTCCGAGTAGACCTCCATGTCCAGGTTGATGAACATGGTGCCCGTGCCCTTGGTGGCCGCGGTCTCGTACAGCGGCAACAGCCGCTCGACCACGCGCTCGGCGGTGCGATCGAAACCCCAGTGGGACAGTTGCGGCACCACGGAGGAGACCTTGAGGGAGACGTAGTCCACGTCCTCGCGGCGCAGCAGGCCCTCGGCGTCCGCGAGGTGCTTCTTGGCCTCGTCCTCACCGAGGACTTCCTCGCCCAACAGGTTGATGTTGAGCCGGTGCCCGTGCAACCGCAGGGCCTTGACGGACTTGCCGAACGGGCCGGGGCGGGCGTCCACGACCATGTGTCCCACCATTTGCCGCAACCGGGTGCGCGCCGCGGGGACCACCACGGAGGGCAGTACGCCGGACAGCGCCGTGCCCGCCTGGATCTGAGCCCGGTCCGCGGCGGGCATGGACTGGGGGGTCAACTTCGCGATGTCCTGCAGGGCCTTGGCCGCGGCCTTGGTGTCCTCGGTGCGGACCACGCGGTCCACGAATCCCACGGTGAACTCCAACCCGTTGGGGTCCTGGAGCACGGCGGCCAGTCGGTCCTCCGCGGGGTTCTTCTGGGTGTTCTTCCGCTGGTTCTCCTGCGCCCTGAGCAGCCACGTGCGCACGAGGTCCACGGCGGGATCGGCGAGGGCGTGAGGATCGGTTCCGGTATTGACGGTGCGTGCCATTGCAGCGCCTCCAAAGTCTCGGCCCGGGAAAGGTGCCGAGGCACTCCCTCGGCCACCAGCCGAGTCTCACCGGGCCCGGCGTGGCTGGTCCTCACACGCTATCGTGATCCCCGCCACGGCGAAGAATCGCCGGTCTACGATCGGTCGGACTCCGCCTGCAGGATGTCCAGCACCCGGATGAGGTTCAGGTGGCCCTCCACCTGCGGGAAGTTGCCGGTGGCCCGGCGCTGGGACGGCGAATAGGTGGAGGGCAACAGACCCAGCTCGTTGGCCGTGCCGAGCACGAGGTCCGTGAGCCGCGTGGCATCGCCCGTGTGACCGCACAGCGCCAGCTGCTCGGCCAGCTGCAGGGTCGCGGACACGGACGGCACCGACTGCCCCGCGAAACCGTCCTGACCGATCGAGGACGCGAACGCCTCGGCGTCGTCCAGGTCGGTGAGCTGCGGGAGGTTGCGGTAGCGGTGCAGCAGCCCCGAACGGTCCGTGAGCTCCTTACGGATGCGCGCCACGGTGCCGAGCATGCGTTCGTCGTCGTAGGCCACGAAACCCACCGTGGGTAGCTGCAACAGGGAGGCGTCCACGTCCGTGGAGCCGTAGTACTGCACGAACGAACCCACCTGGGGGTCGTAACCGTTGGTCCAGATCTCGTGCGCGAGCTGGTCCCGGTGTTCCTCCCACGTCTCCACGTCCCCGGGCAGCCCGTGGATCCGCACGGCGTCCACGCCGGCCTGCAGCGCGGCCCACATCATCACGCGCGAGTGCGTGTAGTACTGGGGTTCACCGCGCATCTCCCAGACGCCCTGGTCCTTCTCCTCGTAGTTCGCCACGACGGCGCGCAGCAACGCCTGCTGCAACGGCCAGGACAAGTGGTCCTCCTGCACGCCGCGCCGGCGCAGCATCTCGAAGACCCGCAGCACGTGACCGGCCACGTCCGCCTGGTAGTGGTTGCCGGACGCGTTACCCTCGCGCACCGGTCGCGAACGCGCGTAACCCGGCAGGTCCACGAGGCGTTCGCGGATCTGCCCGGAGCCGTCCAGCGTGTAGATGTTGGAGGGGTTGTCCACGTCCCCGGCCACGGCGCGCAGCAACCAGTTGCGCAGTTGCGCGGCCTCCCGGTCGTGGCCGTGGTCCAGCATGATCTCCAGCGCGGAAGCCGCGTCCCGGGGCCACGCGTGGCGGTGGTCCCAGTTGCGTTCCCCGCCCAGCACCTCCGGCACGGACGTGGTGTCCGCGGCGATCAGTCCGCCCGTGGCCTGGTGCATGAGCCCGCGCACCACGAGCAGGCTGCGGCGGATGATGTCCTCGGGGGCGTCCTGGGTGCTCGTGAAGTGCACCGTCTCCTGGGCGTCGGCGTCCGCCGGGCGGTCCCCGTGACGCCCCACGTCCCGGCCGGATGCCGGCTCGCCCGCGTCTCGTCTTTCCGTCGACGACGCCGCCCACGCGCCGTCGTCCCCGTCCTCCGGGAGCTCGGGGTCCGCGGTGGGGTCCGTGAGCGGATCGTACGGTTCGTACAGATCCGTCCACTCCTGCCACAGATTCAGCGTGGCCGTGAGGGTCTCGTTGACGTCCACCGCTTCCGGCGGGACGCCGTGGGACGGGAACCACGTGAGCGTAAAGTCCCTGGTCTGGCCCGCGGCCACCGTGAAGGAGCCCGCGTGGCGGCGCTTACTGCGGTCCGGGTCCGCCTCCGGCAGCGGGTCACCGTGGAACACCACGGAATCGGGGCCGGCCATGCCCACGAGCACGGACTCCGCGACCGCACCCTCCTCCGATTCCTCCTCGAGGACGTCGAAGCGGCTCAGCCACGGGACCGACGAGCCGTAGTTGAAGCGCAGCCGCAGGTCCTGGAACATCTCGACCTCGCCCGTGAGCCCCTCGACCCGGCGGATCAGTTCCGTGCGGGAGTTCAGGGGCATGAAGTCCGTGACCCGCACCGTGCCGGTGTCCGTGGTCCACACGGTGTGCAGCACGAACGTGTTCTCCGCGTAGAACCGCTCCACCGCGGTGACGCCGGGCAGGGAAAGGTCCACCGCGGCGTCGTCGTTGACCGCGCAGTACGGTGCCAGCAACCAGCGGCCGTGGTCCGGGGTGCCCAGCAGCGCCGCGAACAGCGCGGGCGAGTCGAAGCGCGGGACGCACCACCAGTCCACCGAGCCGTGACGGGAGACCAACGGCCCGCTGCGCATGTTGGAGAGCAGGGCGTAGTCCTCGATCTTGGAAGCCATGGACCCAGAATCCCATAAACGCCCCCGGCGGCTCACGCCGGGCGGAGGGTTCCGTGGCGGCCCTGGTACGCGGCGGTCCCGGCTGATTGAATGAGCCATCGATTCCACGGCCCGTGACGATCCACCGGCCTCGACGTGACGGGGAGGCTGCATGGCCAGGGGTGAGGGAAAATCCACGCTCTACGACCTCGCGAGCACTATGTGCTTACTGGGGGCGGTCTTCCTGTACTTCTTTTACCATCAGGTCGTCCTGGCGGTGCTCGCAGTGGTCGCCTCGTTCATGCTGAGCCGCTTCTCCGGGCGTGCTCTGAAGGACGGGCGGATCGACGAGGCCCTCGAGGCGAAGGCCGCGTACGACCGGCTGCACCCGGAGGAAGCCGCCTCGGAGGAGGAGCGAAACACCGATCCGCGGGACCGGTGATGGGGGAAGTCTGGCCGGATGGCCACTGTGTTCGGTGACGTTGCGCCGCTAACGTGGTTTGTTCGTTGTCCGCGTTCCCGACAGGAAGAACCCCATGACGTACCCGGCTCAGCCGCTCCCCCGCTCGACCCAACCCGGTGAGTCCGTGGGGCCGCTCGGCGCGGTCCGCAACTACGTGCGCAAGGGTTTCCGGTTCTCCGGTAGGGCGTCCCGGTCCGAGTACTGGTGGGTCGCCCTGTGGACGGTCGTGATCTCGCTGCTGATGGAGCTGGGCAACTTCCGGTTGCCCGATAAACCGGGGGGATCGAGCGCCCTGGGGTTGATTCTGGCATTGCTGCTCTTCGCTATCTCGATCTTCGTGGTCATCTTCAGCCTCTCGCTGTCCGTGCGGCGGCTGCACGACATCAATGCTTCCGGGTTGTGGGTTCTGCTGATGTTCATCCCGTTGCTCGGCCATCTGGCCCTACTCGTGATGGCGGCGTTCCCACCCAATCCGCGGGGCGCCCGCTTCGACAACCAGACGATTCCCAACGGGACGCCCGCAGCGGCCCACGACCGGGGGCAACGCCCGGTGTGAGCGCGGCCGTCGCCGTGAACTGAACCCCAGGAAGAGGTGTTCCCCATGCTCCCCGCCCTCCTCGCCATCGCGGGGTCCGTCCTGTTCTTCTACGCGACCCACGTTCTCAGTCGCGCCAACCCGCACTCGAAGATCCCGGCGTGGATAGGAAACCCGCCGGTTGTCCCGGACAGAGTTTTCGCATGTCGCTTCTTCGGGATGGGGTTCCTGGTTTTCGGCGCCATCCAGGTGGGCACAGCCGTCTGGTACTGGGGTCCTGTGCTCATCGTCGTGCTGATGATTCCCTCCGTCGTGCGCATGGCGCTGCACAACCGCAGGGTCGCCCGGTCGGCAGGCACTCGACCCACCGGGTAGCCATCCGGTTTACGGATTGGTGAGGCCCGGACCCCGGTCGGTGCTCCTCAGCGACCCTCTTGACCCATACCCCCCTAGGGTATAATTTGGACCCATGAGCAGCCCCGAGACCCCCACCCGCGGGTACACCCAGGACAAGGCGGCTTATGCCCGCCGCCTCAAGCGCATCGAGGGTCAGGTGCGCGGTGTGCAGCGGATGATCGACGAGGACACCTACTGCATCGACGTCCTCACCCAGATCTCCGCGATCCAGTCCGCCCTGAAATCCGTGAGCCTGGGGCTCATGGAAGAGCACCTGGGTCACTGCGTCAAGCACGCCGTGGAGGCCGCCCACGACTCCGGGGACACCTCGGACATGGACGCCAAACTCGCGGAGGCCAACGCCGCGATCGCGCGGCTCGTTAAGAGCTGAGCGGGCGCCGTCGGCCCACGCCGCGGCCACCAGGACTTCGGGCCGTACGGCCCGGCAGGAGAATCACGAGCATCGAGGAGAACCCCATGAACACCACCGTCAACGTTTCCGGCATGACCTGCGGACACTGCGTCGCCTCCGTGAAGGAGGAACTGGCCGAGGTTCCCGGTGTCACCTCCGTGGCCGTGGACCTCAACGCCGGCGGCGTCTCCCCCGTGACCATCGAGAGCTCGCGCGAACTGACCTCGGACGAGATCTCCGCGGCCGTGGAAGAGGCCGGGTATGCCGTCGTCTGAACCGGCCATTGCCGAGCCGCAGGTGCACGGGCCGCTGCGTGATCTGGACCTGCAGATCACGGGCATGACGTGCGCGTCCTGCGTGGGGCGGATCGAACGGAAGCTACGCAAGATCGACGGCGTGGATCCCGCGGTCAACCTGGCCCTGGAGTCCGCGTCCGTCAAGGTCCCCGGGGACGTCTCCGACGAGCAGATCCTGGACACCATCCGCAACGCCGGTTACGGCGCCGAGATCACGGGTGGGGATCGCGTCCAGCGGGCCTCCGCTCCTGCCGAAGCGCCCGGACAAGCCGACGACGCCGCGCGGCCGGGTAGGCGGGCTGCGGCGTCGTCGTCCCGTTCAGCGGCGGGAACGAACGGCGCCCCCGCGAACGGCGCATCCCCCGAGGGGAATGCGACCACCGCGCAGGACGACGAGGAGGCCCGGCGGGCCGAGAACGAGCACCGCGACCCCGCGCTCGAAACCACTCCCGCGCAACGGCGCATGAGCGACCTCAAGAAGCGGTTCATCGTGGCCGCGATCTTCTCCGTGCCGGTCTTCATGATCTCCATGGTCCCCGGCGCGCAGTTCCCCCACTGGGGCTGGGTGGCCGCGCTGCTGACACTGCCCGTGGTGACCTGGGCGGCCTGGCCGTTCCACAAGGCCACCGCCGTGAACGCGCGCCACCTCTCCACGACCATGGACACCCTCGTGTCCCTGGGCGTGGCCGCGGCCTACCTGTTCTCGCTGGGCCACCTGCTCGTGGAACCGGACATGACCGCCCACGCCCACCCGGGCATGGCCATGGACATGTCCAGCCACCAGCTGTACTTCGAGTCCGCGGCCATCATCACCACGTTCTTGTTGCTGGGCCGCTGGCTCGAGGCGCGCGCCAAATCCCGCTCGGGTGAGGCACTCAAGGCGTTGCTGGACCTGGGCGCTCAACAGGCCACCGTGGTGGATCCGGGCGGCACCGAACGCACGGTGCCCGTGTCCGAACTGCGCGTGGGAGACACCTTCACGGTGCGCCCGGGCGAGAAAATCGCCACGGATGCCGTGGTCGTGGAGGGCGAATCCGCCGTGGACGCCTCCATGCTCACCGGGGAATCCGTTCCCGTGGAGGTGGGCCCGGGTGATGAGCTCACGGGTGCCACCGTGAACACCACGGGTCGCCTGCTGGCGCGAGCCACGCACGTGGGCGCGGACACCGTGCTCGCCTCCATGAGCCGCACCGTGGCGCGCGCGCAGGCCACCAAGGCCCCCGTGGCGCGCCTCGCCGACCGGATCTCTGCCGTGTTCGTGCCCGTGGTCATGGGTATCGCGGTGCTGACCTTCGCGATCTGGTGGCTCGCGTCCGGGGACCTGAACCATGCGTTCGTCGCGGCGGTCTCCGTCCTGGTGATCGCGTGCCCGTGCGCCCTGGGTCTGGCCACCCCCACGGCCATGCTGACCGGGACCGGACGTGGCGCCCAGCTGGGCATACTGATCACCTCCGCGGAGGTCCTGGAGGACACCCGCTCGGTGGACACCGTGGTGCTGGACAAGACCGGGACCGTGACCCACGGGGACATGGCCGTCACCGCTGTGACCCCGGTGAACTCGTGGTCGCGGGATCAGGTCCTGGACCTGGCCGCGGCCGTGGAGAGTTACTCGGAACACCCGATCGCCCACGCGATTACCGCAGCCACGCCCCACCGCTACGAGGTCTCGCGCTTCGAGTCCGCCCCGGGTGGCGGCGTCAAGGGGTACGTCCCGGACGGCATGAACGCGCGCGCCGTCGTGGTGGGCCGGGAGTCCTGGCTCGCCCAGAACGGGATCCGGCTGACCGCGGACGAGTCCGAGGCCCTGCGCCGCGCGCGCGAGGACGGGTTCACCACCATCCTCGTGGCCGTGGATGGCCGTGTGGCCGGGTTCATCGACCTGCAGGACACCGTGAAGGACGAAGCCCCGGCCGCGATCGCGGAACTCCAGCGTCTTGGCCTGCGCCCGGTACTGCTCACGGGGGACAACGCCGCGGTGGCCCGTTCCGTGGCCGCCCACGTGGGGATCGCCCCGGAGGACGTGATCGCGGATGTCACCCCGGACGGCAAGGTCCAGGCCGTGGAAGAGCTGCAGTCGCAGGGCCGCGTGGTGGCCATGGTGGGCGACGGCGTCAATGACGCTCCCGCCCTGACCCGCGCGGATCTGGGCATCGCCATGGGTTCCGGCACGGATGCGGCCATGCAGGCCGCGGACATCACCGTGGTGCGCAGTGACCTCACCGCCATCCCGCTGGCGATCAGGCTCTCCCGCCGGACGTTGCACATCATCAAGTCCAACCTGTTCTGGGCCTTCGCGTACAACACCGTGGCCATCCCGGTGGCGGCCCTGGGGCTGTTGAACCCCATGATCGCGGGCGCCGCCATGGCGTTCAGCTCGGTGTTCGTGGTGCTGAACTCGCTGCGGCTGAAGCGGTTCGCGCGCTGACGAGCCGGCCGAAGGGCCGCACGACACGAGTCACGCGTTAAGAAAGCGAGGCCCCCGGGGAACCACTGGTTCCCCGGGGGCCTCGCTCTGTCCAGGAGTCTTACGTGCTGCGGTCAGCGAGCGCTCGAGCCCGGCTCCTCGCCCTTCGTGTCCGGGCGCACGCGCTGGCCGAACTGGGGTTCGTCGGTGGTTGCCGCCCCCGCGGCACCGGCGGTACCGGACGACGTCGCCCCCGAGCCCTCCCCGCGCGCCTGCTCGGCCTGCCTGCGGGCCTTGTTCTCCGCGTAGAGCTTGGCGGAGGAACGGTTCACGCCGGTGCCCTGGCCGAGTTCTTCCGCGTTGGGCTTCTCGAGCAGCATGAGGGTCGCGCACACCACCACGGAGGCGATGAACGCGATGCCCGCCGCGATCAGGCCCAGGCCCACCCGGGCGGCGTTGTCGGTGCCACCCGCGGCCACCACGGACACCACCACGAAGGCCACGACCGCCAGAACGGCCGAGATGATCAGAGGCCCCTTGATATCGGTTCTGCGCCGGCCGTTGTGCTCAGTGCGCTGGGCCACGTGATTCCTCCTGGCGGTGGTCGGGGTGCGGGGCGGGGGTAGGGGATCCGCCCGCGAGTTCAACGTGTCAGTCTACGCGCTCAGGCCGTACGGCCCGGGTCCGTCAGGGCCTTGTCCGCTGCCCGCGCATCGTGGCGCAGGCTCAGTGCGGCGATGAGCTGGGTGACGCCGATGATGATGGCCGCACCGCCCACCACTCCGAGTTCAGCCTTGGTCCCGAGGGTCTCCACGAGCACCATACCCATGGCCGCGAACACGGTCACCACGCCGCACAGCGTCCAATCACGGCCCAGCGGGAACTGTCCGCGGAAACGCATGCCCAGCACCAGTTCGGTGATCCCGCACAGGCCCAGGATCACGGCGGAGAACAGGACGAAGAGCCAGTCACTGCTCGCGACCACCGCGGTGAGCACACCGCCCAGGACGTACAGCACACCGTAGGACTGCGGGATGTTCCGGCTCGGACCCAGGTCCACGTCCTCGCGACGGTTCAGCCGCAGCTGCAGGAAGATCGCGGAGACACCCGTTCCCACCAGGAAGAACGCCATGACCCACCGGCCCGCCCCGAGGGACGGCTCCTGCCAGAACACGGTCACCGCCGCGAAGATCAGCGCCACCACGGCGCGCAGCAGGGTGGGTCCCCACAGGTCGTGGCGCACATCGGCCCCGCGGGACCTGCCGCGGTCCTGCCCGCCGTGCGGTGCGGAAATCTGTTGGGGCACGCCGAGAACTCCTGAATCAGCCGGGGATGTCCCGCCCAGTCTAACGAGCTTCCCTGGACGGGTTCAGGGCTCTCCCAGCACCTCCCGCAGCAGCCGGGCCCCGCGTTCCACGTCCCGGTCCGGCGCGGTCAGGCCCAGCACCACCCCGCCCCGTTCGTCGACTCCCCGGCCCGCTTCCGCTTCCGCTTCCGTTGACGACGCCGCTGCCCCACCACGTTCACCACCCGCGCGGCCCTGCCCCGTCCAGTACTCGCCCAGGGCACCCACGAGGACCCCGCGGCGTCGTGCGCGCTCGATCGCGGCGGTCTCGTCCGGGACGGCGAGCACCGCGTGGGCACCGCCGGCCATGGGCAGAACGCTCACGTGCGGGAGGTCGCCGAGGACATCGGAGAGCAACGAGCGGCGCCGTCGGAAGGAGCGGCGCATCCTGGCCGTATGGCGCTGGAACTCCCCCGTATCCATGAACCGCGCGAGCGCTTCCTGGGCGATGAGCGAGACGGGCGAACCCAGCTCCGCGCGCGTGCGCTCGAGGTCCGGGAGCAGGGAATCCGGGGCCACGAGGTGCCCCACGCCCACGGAACTGCCGAGCACCTTGGCGAAACTGCCCAGGGTCACCACGGTGTCCCGGGCGGTGTCCAGCGCCCCGAGGGCGGGCAGGGGTTGGGCGCTGTGGCGCAGTTCGGAGTCGTAGTCGTCCTCGAGCACGAGCGCGCCGTGCTCACGGGCCCACGCGAGCAGTTCCATGCGACGCGTCACCGGCATGGTCCCGCCCAGCGGGTACTGGTGACCGGGCGTGAGCACGATGGCGTCCGGCGCGGGTGCGACGTCCCAGCGCCCCGCCCCGCCCCACCGGCCGCTGGGCAGCTGTTCGGGTACGAGACCGTGCTCGTCCACCCCCACCGGCAAGGCGATGTGCCCGAGCGCCCGCACGACCCGGCGCAACGCGGGGTACCCGGGATTCTCCACGGCCACGCGCAGTCTCCTGCCGCGCGCGAGCCCCAGCACCCGCAACGCGAGCTGTAACCCGTCCCGCACACCCGCCGTGACGAGGATGTCCTCGGGGGAACGGACGATTCCCCGATTGAGCCGCAGGTAGTCCGCGAGGTGGTCCCGCAGATCGGTGCGCAGGGTGCGTCCCGTGGCGACGCCGCTCGCCGCGTCCCGCCACGCCCCGCGCCACGCGGGGGTGTCCAGGGACGTGATGGCGCTCTTCCCCGGGCGCAGGTCGATCACCTCGGGCCGCGCCGCGGACCGACGGGCCGTGCGCGGTGAAGGGGGCGCGGGCGACGTCGTCAAGGCGGGAATGCGCGCAACCGGCATTCCAGGGCGAGGCGACGTGGGGGTGGAATGCTGTCCGACGCGGGGCGACGCCGCGGCGTCGCCCCCGGGTGCCGGGCCGGACGGGCGGGCCCGGTGAGCCTCGGCGGTCGTAGCGACAGCACGGGCGACGGGCCCTGTACCGCGCCGCATTTCCAGGTGCGGGGTGATCCGCGTGGCACCGCGATCGGCCACGAGGTAGCCCTCACCCGCGAGGACGTCCCACGCGGCGGTGACCGTTCCGCGCGAGATCCCCAGCCGGGCGGCCAATGCGCGGGACGAGGGCAGGGGGTCGCCGGGGCGCAGCACCCCGCGCGCCACGAGCTCGCGGATCTGCCGCACCAGCTGCTCCCCCAGACCCGTGCTCGCGGTGCGATCGACGGTCAGGGGGAGATCGGTGTCCCTGGCGTGCCTCATTCCCGGGACTGCCGTGCGATGAAGCCGGCCATGCCGGGAACGGTGAACGCCACCTGACCGTGATCGGGAGCGTAGATCATCCCCTTCTGGATCAGTTGCGCTCTCGTGGGGCCCAGGCTGCTGGCCTTGGTACCGAGCCGGGCTGCGAGTTCACCCGTGCGGGAGGGGCCCGCGCCGTCCACCGCCATGACGCTCATGTACTCGCGCTCCTTGGGCGTCGCCCTGCCCCAGCGGGCCGGAAAGAATCCGGAGTCCAGTTGCGCCCACCCCTTCTCGATGGCCACCCTCGCGTCCTCGACCGTGAACGGCGTGGTCGGTGCGACTTCCCACACCGCTTTCCCGAACTCCTGGATGAAGTATGGATAACCGCCCGAGGCCGCGACGACGGCGTTCAGCGCCTCGGTGTCGAAGTCCGCGCCCACGTCCTTGGCCGGGCGTGCCACCGCGTATCGCGCCTGCTCCGGGTCCAGCGGCCCGATGACCCGGTAGTCGAAGAGTCTCTCCGCATAGCTGCGTGTGGCGCTCAGGATCGTGGGAAGGTTCGGCAGACCGGCGCAGATCACGTAGAACGGCCAGTCGCGCTGGCCCGCGATGTGCTGGACCGTGACGATCGCGCTCATCATGTCCGGGTCCAGGTCCTGCATCTCGTCGATGAACAGGCCGAACGCGCTGTGCTGCGCCTTCAAGGGTTCGCTGAGATCCTCGACCAGCTCCTCCAGATCGATGTCGATCCGGCCGGACTGCGCCCGCACGGGATGAAGATCGACACTGGCCGAGACACCGCTCGCCCCCACGGAGACACTGAAGGACTGGATGGTCTTGAGCGCATCAGCGAAGAGCTGACCGGGATGACGGCCGAGATGACGCCGTGCCGCCACCACGAGTTCCCGGGCGAACCTGTCCCTCACGTCCTGCCTGCCCCGCGCCTCCGGTCGCCCCTCCAGCTGAACGGTGAGCCACCCGTGATTGTCCGCGTGAGCACGCAGGACGTTGAGCAGGACGGTCTTGCCGACTCCTCGGAGACCCGTGAGCACCATGCCCCTGTTGGGGCGGTGGAGCTTGGCGCGCGCGATCATGAGGTCGAAGGCGGAAACCTCTGCCTCCCGGCCACTGAGCACCTTGGGACGCAGCCCGGATCCGGGGCTGTAGGGGTTGGCTGCGAGGTCCATGTACCGAAGTGTAAGGCACTATACGAATATTCTTATACTTACTTAGACTTCGATAGCGTCTCAGTCAGCCGCTGTCGAGAGACGCGGAATGAATGCCGAACGTCGCCTGAGTGGACCACTACATTTCTTCGATTTTGGCTCTGTCACTAGACCACCCGCGCCGCCAGGATGGAGGCCATGACCGAAACCTTGCAGACCTCCGCCCAGAACCCCACCCCCGTGACCGGATCGCGCCTCGTCAAGCGCGGCCTGGCGGACATGCTCAAGGGCGGTGTGATCATGGACGTGGTCACCGCCGAGCAGGCCCGGATCGCCGAGGACTCCGGGGCCGTGGCCGTCATGGCGCTCGAGCGCGTTCCCGCGGACATCCGCTCCCAGGGTGGCGTGGCGCGCATGAGCGATCCCGATCTGATCGAGCAGATCATCGACTCCGTCTCCATCCCCGTGATGGCCAAGGCGCGGATCGGGCACTTCGTGGAGGCGCAGGTGCTCGAGCACCTCAAGGTGGACTACATCGACGAGTCCGAGGTGCTCTCCCCCGCCGACTACGTCAACCACATCGACAAGCACCGCTTCAACGTCCCGTTCGTGTGCGGTGCCACCAACCTGGGTGAGGCGCTGCGCCGGATCACCGAGGGCGCGGCCATGATCCGCTCCAAGGGTGAGGCCGGCACGGGGGACGTCTCCGAGGCCACCAAGCACATCCGCACCATCCGTGCCCAGATCGCCGAGCTGCAGGGGCTCTACTCCTCCACCCCGGACGCCCTCTACGTCAAGGCCAAGGAACTGTCGGCTCCGTACGAGCTCGTGGCGGAGGTCGCCCGCACGGGCAAGCTGCCCGTGGTGCTGTTCACCGCCGGGGGCATCGCGACCCCCGCGGATGCCGCCATGATGATGCAGCTCGGTGCGGACGGCGTGTTCGTGGGCTCGGGCATCTTCAAGTCCGGCAACCCCGCCGAGCGCGCCCGCGCGATCGTGGCCGCGACCGCTTACTACGACGATCCCGCCCGCATCGCGGAGGCCTCCCGCGGACTCGGCGAGGCCATGGTCGGGATCAACGTGGCCGATCTGCCCGCACCCCACCGCCTCGCGGAGCGCGGCTGGTGAGGTGCCGCTGGGCGGCGGGTTCGCCCCGCTGACCCGCGATCCTCGGAATTTGGTATAAAAAGTTATACCCTTGGTTCCATGAAGACAGCGATCAGCCTCCCGGACCAGGCAGCCCTGCGCTTCGACCGGATAGCCCAGCAGTACGGGATGTCGCGGTCGGAGTTCTACCGGCGCGCCGCCGAGCACTACGCGGACACCTTGGCGGATGCGGACCTCACGGCCCAGATCGACGACGCGATCGAGGCCGTGGGGCAACCCGGTGAGGACTCCACCGAGCTGCGGCGCGCCGCCAACGCGCGCCTGGCCGAGGCATCGGACGAATGGTGATCCGGCGCGGACTCGTGTGCTGGGTGGATTTCGGCGAGCCTAGGGGCAGCGCTCCCGCCAAACGGCGCCCCGCCGTGGTGGTCCAGTCCGACCGCTACAACGCGTCACGGATCTCCACGGTGGTGATCCTGCCCATCACGTCCAATACCGCCCTGGCACGACACCCGGGCAATGTCTTCCTGCCGGCATCCGCTTCCGGGCTGCCGAAGGATTCAGTCATCAACGTGTCCCAGCCCATGACCGTGGACCGTTCCGACCTGGAGGACACAGGCTTCGTCCTTCCCGACAGCCTGATGCGCGCGGTCGATGCGGGCCTTCGGCGGGTAGTGAACCTGTGAGGATCCGATAATGCACATTCACGAAGAATCAGAGCTGACACCCGGCCAATCTGCCCCCACCGTCGGTGTCCTGGCCCTGCAGGGCGGGGTGGCCGAGCACCTGGCGATGCTCGAATCGCTAGGTGCCCGGGCGGTTCGCGTCCGTTCCGTGTTCGATCTGCTGGGGGACGACGGCGCTCCCGCCGTGGACGCGCTCGTCCTGCCCGGGGGTGAGTCCTCCACGATGGACCGGCTGTGCCGCACGTTCGGCCTGTTCGAACCCCTCCAGCGGGTCATCCGCGCCGGCCTGCCCACGCTGGGCACGTGCGCGGGACTCATCATGCTGTCCACGCGGATCGCGGATCCCGCGCCGGGGCAGCAGAGCCTGGGCGTCCTGGACGTCACGGTGGACCGCAATGCGTTCGGCTCCCAGGTCGACTCCGCGGAGGTCTCACTCCCCTGGTCCGGCACCGCCGGCCACGCACGGTCGGACGACGACGCCGCGGCGGCCCCGAGCGGCGTCGTCCGCGCGGCCTTCATCCGGGCACCCTCGGTGACCGCGGTGGGGGACGGCGTGGAGGTGCTGGCCCGCTACCGCGACACGGTGGTGGCGGTACGCCAGGCCAATGTCCTGGGCATCAGCTTCCACCCCGAGCTCATGGGCGAGACCACCGTCCACGAGGAGTTACTGAACATGGTCCGGGTGGGCGCGAACGCCTGACGCGGGCCGCCGCCGTGAGCTGCTGCGGGTCCCCGCCAGGTGTGTACCGGGGCACTCACCCCGGGAACGCCCGGGCTCAGAAGCTCCCCGACGCGCCTCCACCGGTGAACCCGCCACCCCCGCCGAAGGACGAGGGGGACGAGCTCCCGAACGACGACCCCGCCGAAGATGCCGCCGAACCGTTGTACACCGCCGGGTACATCACGTAGAGCGGTAGCCACGAGCGGAACGTGGGCGCGTACTGGATCTCGTGCTCGATGCCGTCCGCATCCTTGGCCCTGTTGGGTTTGTCGTTGAGACCGGGGGCTTTGCGATTCTGGTAGCGGTACTTGTAGTACGCCTGGCGCATCCCGTCCGTGATCTCCTCGTCCGGATGCTCCTGCTGGAACTGTTCGATCTCGCGGTCCGCCTGCTCTCGGATCTGCTTGCGCTGCCGGTGATGGCGCCACCAACTCAGCAGGCCCACCAGGACCGCCACGCCCACGACCCCCAGGATCACACGGGCCCACATGTTGCTCGTGGCCTCCCGATCAGCGGCCGCTTGCGGATTCGCCTCGTCGTAGACCTCGGTGATGGTGTTCGTGAACGCTCCCGCGTAGTCCTCCTTCTTGAACCCCGGTTCCAGCTCGTCCTGCATGATGTTCCGGGCGTCCCTGTCCGAGAGCACCTCGCGGGCCCCGTCCGCCACCTCGATGCGCAGCTCACGTTCGCCCATGTCCGCGACCACGAGCACCCCGTTGTTGCGGCCGTCGTCCCCCACACCCCAGTCCGTGGCCACCTTGCGGGAGTAGTCCTCGATGCTTTCGCCCTGGGTCTCGTCCACCGTGAGCACGGCCGCCCGGATGTACTCGTTCTCGGAGTTCTTCTCCCCGATCAACCGATTCAGTTGTGCTTCCTGGTCCGGGGTCAACAGGTCCGCCTGGTCCTGCACCGCACCCTCGGTGGGGCGGGGTGGCACGTCCAGGGCGTGGGCCGGAGCGGCGACTCCGGTGACGAGCACCGCCCCCAGCGCGCCGGTCGTGATGATGCGCCGCAGGGGCGCCATCCTGAGCGTTTCGGTGTCCACGGGTCCTCCCGGGTCTCGTCGAATGCTGTTCGGCACAGGTTCTCGTAGGCCAGGGTACGGCCCGCGCCCGGTTCGCGGAACGACCCCGGCACGACCGTGGGCCGGCTCCCCGAGAAGGGGAACCGGCCCACGACGGCGCCCGAGCGGCGTCGCCCGCGAACGGTACGTATGCCTTGGAAGGCTGCGGGTACGACGACGCCGCGCGGCCCGGCGGACTCGACGGCGCAGCGGTCTCGTTAGCGCAATGTCGCGTAGGAGCGGCTCAGCGGCGCGCGGTGGGGACCACCATCACGGGGCACTCGGCATCCGCGAGCGCCGCCTGGGACACCGAACCCATGAGCAGACCGCGGAACCCGCCGTACCCGCGGGTGCCCATGACGAGCAGCTCGGCGGTGCGGGAGGCGTCCACGAGCGCGTCCGCGGGGCGGCCCTCCAGCACGCGGGTCTCGATCTCCAGGTCCGGGAAGTCCTTGCGCAGTTCCTCGGCCACGGAATCGGTGAGCTCCTTGGCCGGGGCCATGAGCTGTTCCTGCACGGCGCGATCCAGCTCGGCGGAGTTCATGGGCAGGTAGCTCGTGGTGGGGACCACGCTCACGATCGCGAGCCGCAGCCCGTGATCCGCGGCGTACCGGGCGGCCTGCGGGACCGCCTTGTTCTTGGCGCCGAGCTTGTCCACGCCCACAACCACGCGACCCTCGAAGCTCTCACCTTCGGGCCGGGTCTCACGTTCGCCAGGGTGCCACCCCTCCGGGAGGATCACCACGGGCGCGGCGGAGTGGGCGGCCACCGCGGCGGAGACCGAACCCACGCGCCCGCGCACCCCGTGGTGCCCGCGCTTGCCGAGGACCACCACGGAGGCGTCCTGGGCCTCGTAGACGATCACGCCGGCGGCATCGCCGCGCTCGATGATGCCCTGCCCGGTGACGCCGCCCGCCTTGGCCTTCTCCACGGCGCGCGTGGCCAGCCGCTCCGATTCCTGGTGCAGCGCATCCGCGAAGGCTCCGTAGATGGACTGGTCCAGGCCGGTCTGACGGCCCGTGGAGAGCACGATCTTCAACGGCTCCTGCCGCTTCTGGGCCTCGAGGATCGCCCAGTCCAGGGCCCGCTCACTGTGATCGGAACCGTCGTATGCCACCACGATGTTCTGTGTCATCTGTCTGCACCTAGTTTCTTGACTGTGTTTCGAGGGGGAATGCGGATCGGGACTCAGCGCCCGCTGGGGACCACCATCACGGGCCCGGCAGCGGAGCTCAGCACGGCCTGGGACACGGATCCGAGCAGCAGACCCGTGAACCCGCCGATCCCGCGGGAGCCCACGACCACGAGGTCCGCGGTCCGGGTGGCCTGCACGAGCACCCGGCCGGGGCGGCCCAGGAACGCGTGCTGCGTGACCCGCAACCGGGGTTCCCGCTCTGCAATGGTGCGCGCCAGTTCTGAGAGCCGTTCGAGCGATTCCTGGAAGTAGTAGGTCTGGTTGTACTGGTCCTGGAACCACTCCGGGGTCCCGGACAGGGCGCCGTTCACGGAGACCAGGCTCAGGGTCGCGTCGTGGGACAGGGCGTACTGGATCGCGTGCGCGACCGCGGGGTTCTTCTCCCCCGCGCCGTCCACGCCCACGACCACGGAGCCGGAGAAGTCCATCTCGGAGGCCGGGGTGCGGGTTCCGCCCTGGGCCTCGTCATCCGAGACGCGCACGTCCTTGCCGTCCCGGGCCTCCTCGCGGGCGAGCTCGGCGTCCGAGTCGTCCTCGTGGGTTCCGGGCGGGACCACGATCACGGGCACGGGGCTGTGGGCCGCCACGGCCGCGGAGACCGAACCCAGCCGACCCCGCAGGGCACCGCCCTTGCCGCGCTTGCCCATGACGACCAAGCAGGCATCCTTGGCGGCGTGCAGGACGGCCCGAGCGGCGTCGCCCTCGCCCAGGACCTTGCGGATCTCGACGTCAGGGGCGTGGGAGCGGGCGTACTCCTCGGCGGCCTCGAGATGGGATTCGCTCTCCGCCTTCACGGCGTCGTGGAAGCGCTGTTCCAGGCCGGGATCCCCCACGACCGCGACGGGGAACGCGCACAACAGGCGCACGGGGGCCTTGCGGGCGGTGGCCTCCGCGAGGGCACGGTCGAGGGCGCGCAGCGCGATCTCGGAACCATCGATGCCCACCAGGACGGGAGCGTTGGACGAGGTGTTCAGAACGTCATTGTTCATACCTCCAGAATAGTCTCCGCGCCCTGCAACGGCGCGGTCCACCACGCGATTTCCGGCCCGTGACGACGCCGCACGGAGCGTCCTCGCGCTCCTCTCGCCGGGCCGGCTCCGCGGGCCGCTCACGCCATCGCGAACATCCACCGGTCCCCGCGGATGCGCAGACCCAGGGTCACGGCACGGGCGCCCATGTACCCGCCCGCGTACGCGAGCCACAACCACGCCGCTCCCGCAGTGTCACTCCCGCCCCGTTCGAGAACGAGCCACAGCAGGGGCGCATACACGACCAGGTTGATGACCCCGGCCAGGGCGAGATAGCGAGCGTCGCCGGCGCCGATCAGCACGCCGTCGAGCACGAACACGAATGCCGCGAGGGGCTGACCCACGGCCACGACGATCAACGCGACCCCGAAGATCACCTGGACGTCCCGCGACGGGGTGAAGAGGAAGCCCAGGTGCGGTCCGAGCAGACCCACGATCACGCCCGTGACCACGCCGAAGCCCAGACCCCAGCGGATCAGCCGATGCATGAGCCGCCGGACATGTTCACGTTCCTCGCGCCGTTGCAGGTCCCTCGCGCCGAGTTCCTTGCCCAGCAGCGCCTGGGCGGCGATGGCCAGGGCGTCCAGTGCGAAGGCCAGGAAGTTGAAGATCGTCATGGTCAGTTGGTAGGCCGCGAGGTTCTCGGCCCCCTGCGCCGTGGCCACCACCACGGTCACCAGGATCGCGGCGCGCAGGGACAGGGTGCGCAGCATGAGCCACGACCCCACGGTGAGGTGCGTGCGCACCCCGGCCCAGGACGTCGCGAGGCCCACGCCGCGCCGTCGGAACTGTCGCGTGAGCATGATCAGGTACGTCACCGCCATGGCCCACTGCGTGATGCTCGTGCCGATCGCCGCGCCAGCCACGCCAAGCTGCGCGCCGTACACGAGCGCCACGTTCAGCCCCGCGTTCACGGCGGCCCCCACGCCCGCGATCACGAGCGGGGTGGTCGTGTCCTGCAGGCCCCGCAGCACACCCACGGCGGCCAGCACGATCAGCATGGCCACGAGTCCGGGCAGGGACCACAGCGCGTACGACGTCGCGTGCTCCAGTACCTCGCCCTCCGCCCCCAGGGCGCGCAGCAGGGGACGCATGGCCACGGCGCCTCCTGCTGCGAGCAACACCCCGAGACCCGCGGCGGTCCACAGTCCGTCCCGGCCCACGCGCAGAGCGTCGGCGAGTCTGCCGCCACCCACGTGCCGGGCCACCGCGGGGGTGGTGCTGTAGGCCAGGAAGACCATGAGTCCCACGACCGTCTGCACCACGGTCGCGGCGATCCCCACCCCCGCGAGCTGCGCCGTGCCCAGGTGGCCGATGATCGCCGAGTCCGCGAGCAGGAACAGCGGCTCCGCGATCAGCGCCCCGAACGCCGGGACGGCGAGCGCGAGGATCTGGCGGTTCAGGCTCTTCCCGGCCGCGGTCTTGGACGGGGTCACGGGATCCGACGGCGTTGCCGAGTCCTCGGGCGTCACGGGCTCCTCGGAAGCTGCGGGGCCCCCGCTGTGGAGACCGCCGGGACCAGGCTCCGAGGGGCGGGCGTCACGGGGCGCGCGGGAGTTCGGGCGTGAGCGGAAGGAAGGCACCGCACCAGGGTAAGGGGATCAGCCACCCGCCGAGGCGGGGAGGGTCAGCGTCCCGGGGCGGGTTTCACCGCGATCACGGGGACGGCGGATTCCAGGATGATCTGCTGCGCGGAAGAGCCCAGGAAGATCTTGCCCGCGGGGGACCGCCGTCGGACCCCCACCACCACGGCGTCGATCTCCGCGCGGTTGGTGGCGTCCACCAAATCCCCCACGGCATTGCGGCTGCGCGCGGCGGCGTGCTCCACGCTCACGCGTTCGTACGGGATCGCCGACAGGTCCGGTTCGTTCCCGTCCACGGGGAACACCACGAGGTCCGTGTCGCGACGCCGGGCTTCCTGCACGGCGAAGTCGCGGGCGGCGTGACCGGCCGGAGTCTCGGCGGCGGCAAGGATGATGGCCATGGGTCCTCTTCTCTGTGCGCGATCCATCTGGGGGCAGGTTCCGGGGCGGGGCGAGATCGCCCCCGGGTGGTGAACCGTTGCCGGCCCGGTGAATCCCGGGGTCCGCGTCGGTACCGCCTCCCACGTGGGGGTATGTGTATCCTAAGTCACACTTCTCGCGGCCCGTGGGCGGCGGGAATCCCCCTTACCGCGAATCCCGGGAGAATCCATGAGCTCCACCCACTCCCCCGACCGCCGCACGTTCCTGACCTACGGTCTCGGGGGACTCGTGGCCCTGGGGACCATCGGAACCGCGACGGCGGGGTCCATCGCATCGGCCTCCGGCGGCAACGACCTCCGTTCGTCGCTGACCATCATCGCCCCGGCGGCCGCGGGCGGCGGGTGGGACACCGTGGCCCGGGAGATGCAGCAGGCCCAACGGGCCAACGGCATCGTGAACAACACCCAGGTGGTGAACATCCCGGGTGCCGGCGGGACCATCGCACTCGGGAACCTGGAGATCCTCTCCGGCAAGGCCAACAACCTCATGGTGGGTGGCACGGGCCAGTTGGCGGCCACCATCCAGTACGACTCCGCCACCACCTACGCGGACGTGAACCCCCTGGCCGTGGTGGTGGAGGAGTACGACGTGATCGTGGTCCCCGGTGATTCCCCGTACACGTCCTTGAAGGAACTCATGACGGCGTGGGCCAAGACCCCCGGCAAGGTCCCGTGGACCGGAGGCGGTTCCTTCGACCAGCTGGTCGTGACCGAGATGGCGATCAGTGCCGGGTTGGCACCCAAGGACATGATCTACGTGTCCTCGGACGGCGGCGGTGAATCCACCCAAGCCCTGCTCAACGGCACGGCGGCCGCCGCGGCCAGCGGGTACCCGGATTCCATCGACCAGATCGAGTCCGGGCGGTTACGGGCTCTGGGCATCGTGGCGCGCGAGCCCGTGCCCGGGGTGGAGATCCCCACGACCGTGGAGCAGGGCTTCGACGTCACCCTGGCCAACTGGCGCTTGCTCGTGGCACCGGGTGGGATCACGCCGGAGGAGAAGACCGAGCTCGAGACCATCGTGCGGGAAACGATCGCCACACCGCAGTGGCGGGAAGCCATCGAACGCTTCAACTGGAACGAGAACGTGATCACGGGCGAGGAGCTCACCCGTTTCCTCGCGGACGAGAAGACCCGCATCCAGGGCCTCTACAAGGAGTTGGGACTGTGACATCACAGGTGACCGGGCCGGCCCCGGCGTCCGCACCGCCGCCGCAGAGCGAGCCGCCCACCACACACCGGTCGCTGCTGGCCGAGCTGACCATGCCCTTGGTGCTCGCGGCTTTCGCGACGTACCTGCTCGTGGGCATGCTCAGCATGTCCGTCCCGGAGTCGGTGGACTTCCCCGGGCCCCGGTTCTTCCCGGCCGTGGTGACTGCCGTGATCTACGCCCTGGTGATCGTGGAGGTGCTCTCGATCCTGCGCCACCGGTCCGCGGCCCGCGCCCCTGAGGGCCATCCGACGACGTCGGCGGGAAGTTCCGCGCCCGCCTCCCCCGCCGTGGACGACGCCGCCCCCTCGGTGGACGATCCCGGTTACGAGTTCGTCGGTGCAGATGAGCCCGCCACGCCCCGATTCTCGTGGCGGTCCTTCGCCTGGGTGGTGGGCGGCTTCCTGGTGTTCGCGCTCCTGCTCGAATTCCTGGGGTGGATCATCGGGGCCGCCGTACTGTTCTGGTGCGTGGCCCGCGGCTTCGGCTCCACCCGCCCGCTGTTCTCGCTGGTCGTGGGGCTGACCGTGAGTTCCCTCGCGTACATCGCCTTCGACATGGCCCTGGGATTGTCCCTGCCCTCCGGCCTCCTGGGGGGTGGGTTCTAGATGGAGACCCTCTCGCTGTTGCTGGACGGTTTCGCCGGGGCGCTCACCCTGCAGAACCTCTTCTGGGTGGTGCTCGGTTGTTTCCTGGGCACCGCCGTGGGTGTCATGCCCGGCCTGGGGTCGTCCATGGCCGTGGCCCTGCTGCTGCCCGTGACGTTCGCCCTGGATCCCACCGCGGCGTTCATCATGTTCTCCGGCGTGTATTTCGGCGGGCTGTTCGGGGATTCCACCATGGGCATCCTCATGAACACCCCGGGGCAGGCCTCGGCCATTGCGTCCACATTCGAGGGCCACAAGATGGCGCTCACCGGCAGAGCCCCGCAAGCGCTCGCCACGGCGGCCATCGGGGCGTTCATCGGCGGTTTCGTGGCGTCCGTGGTGGTCGTGTTCTTCGCGCCCTTCCTGGCCGAGTTCTCCACCCAGTTCGGTCCGGCGGAATTCTTGGCGCTCGCCCTGTTCGCGTTCGTGGCCACGTCCTCCGTGGTGACGGACTCCGCGGTCAAGGGTCTGCTGTCCCTCGCCCTGGGGCTGGGGATCGCCGTGGTGGGCATCGACTCCGTGACCGGCATCCCGCGGTTCACCATGAACTCCCCCTACCTCTTCGACGGGATCTCCCTGGTGACCGTCACGGTCGCGGTGCTCGCGCTGGGCGAGGTGATCTACTTCGCCACGACCGCCCGGTTCCAGAGCCAGGGAAGGATGCTGAAAGCCCAGGGACGGCCCTGGTTGAGCCGCAAGGAACTGCGGGAGGCCACCCCGGCATGGTTGCGCGGCACGGCCATCGGCTTGCCGTTCGGCGTGGTCCCGGCCGGCGGTGCGGAGATCCCCACGTTCCTGGCGTTCGGCGCGGAACGCAAGCTGGATCGACGTCGTCGTGACCCGCAATTCGGCAAGGGCGCCATTCGAGGTCTTGCCGCGCCCGAGGCCGCGGGCAACGCCACCACCGGTATGGCCATGGGCGCGCTGCTCGCGCTGGGCCTGCCCATCTCCGCGACCGCCGCCATCATGCTCGCCGCGTTCCGGCAGTACGGGCTGCAACCGGGACCGCTGCTGTTCGAGCGCGCCCCGGACCTGGTGTGGGCACTCCTGGCCAGCTTCTTCATCGCGATGATCGTGCTGCTGATCATCAACCTGCCGTTCGCGATGGTGTGGGCCAAGCTGCTGCTCATCCCGCGCCCGTACCTGTACGCGGGCATCACGGTGTTCTGCGGCCTGGGCATCTATGCGACGTCCGGCTCCACGTTCGACCTGCTCATGCTCCTGGGTGTGGGGCTCGTCGGCTTCTTGATGCGTATGCATGATTATTCGCTCGCGCCGCTGATCATCGGGATGGTCCTGGGTCCGCTCGCGGAGACCAGCCTGCGGGACGCCCTGATCAGCGCGGACGGGGACGCCTCCGTGCTGGTGAGCGGTCCAATCGTGGTCGTGCTGTACGGGGTCCTGCTGATCGTGCTGCTCCTGACGCTGCGCAGCAAGGTCACGAGCCGCACCCGCAGGGACGTCTGAGCCGGCCCATCTGCCCGGCAAACCCCGCCCTGCCCCGGCGTGGGTGTACTGATTTTGCTGAGCAAAAGCACACCGACCCCCTCTCGGAGGGCGGTTCGCTGCTTCAGCTCAGCAAAATCACACCCCACCGCGGCCCTCAGGCGCCGGGCGGAGATGCCCGATCAGAACGGGTACTGCGGGATGTCCGGGCTGAGGGTGACCCACTGCAGCTCGGTGAACGCCTCGATGTTGGCGTCCGCTCCACCGAAGTGCACACCCGTGCCGGAGGCCTTCATCCCACCCATGGGTGCGGTGGCCTCGTCCATCACGGTCATCTCGTTGATGTGGATCTTCCCGGCCGTGACGCGGTCCGCGACCTTCATGGCCTCCCCCACCTCGCCCAGGATCGACAGGGACAGCGCGTACTCGGAGGCGTTGGCCAGCGCCACGGCCTCGTCCACGGAGGACACCGCGATCACGGGTGCCACGGGGCCAAAGATCTCCTGGTTCCACGCCGGCATCTCCGGGGTGAGGTCGGTCAGCACCGTGGGGCGGTAGAACAACCCGTCGTGGGTGGCACCCGCCCGGATGGTGGCTCCGGCGATCACCGATTCCTGGACCTTGGAGTCCACGGACTTCAGCTGCTTCTCGTCGATGATGGGGCCCAGGTGGACCTGCCCCTCGGAGGGGTCACCGACCACCAGGGCGTCCGCCTTGTCCGCGAGCCGCTGGACGTAGTCCTCGTAGACGTCCCGGTGCACGATGTGCCGACCCGTGGTCATGCACACCTGGCCCTGATGGAAGAAGGTCCCCATGGCGCCCACGCTCGCGGCCAGGTCCAGGTCCGCGGAGGGCAGCACGATCATCGCGTTGTTGCCGCCGAGCTCCAAGTGGGTGCGCTTGAGGTGCTGAGCACCGGCCGCGCCCACGTGCCGCCCCGCCTCGGTGGAACCCGTGAAGGACACGATCCGCACCTCGGGCGCGTCCACGGCGGCCGCACCGGCGTCCCCGCCGCCGGGCAGTACGTGCAGCACGCCCTCGGGAAGCCCGGCCTCCTCGAAGATGCGCGCGATCAGGACTCCGCCGGTCACGGGCGTGCGCGGGTCCGGCTTGAGCAGCACCGCGTTACCGAGCGCGAGCGCCGGTGCCACGGAGCGGATCGAGAGGATCAGGGGGAAGTTGAACGGGGAGATCACCGACACCACACCGGCGGGCAGGCGCCGTGCGAGCGACCAGTGCGGGTCGTCCGAGGCCAGCACCTGGCCCTTCGCGTGCGTGGGCAGTGCGGACGCCTCGAAGCATTCCTGCGCGGCCACGTGGGCCTCCATCCCGGCCTTGGGCTGGATCGCGCCGGTCTCGCGCACGACCCAGTCCACGACCTCGGCGGCGTGCTCCTCGAACAACTGCCCCGCCTTGCGCAGCACGGCCGCGCGCTCGGTGGGCTTGAGCGCCGCCCAGGACTGCTGGGCCGACGACGCCGCTGTCGCCGCCCGGTACACGTCCTCCGGCGTGGCCGCACCCACGTGACCCAGGACCGCTTCCGAGGCGGGGTTCAGCACCGTGATCGGCTCACCGGAACCCTCCGCCCAACTCCCGTCGAAGATCTTCCCGTCCCACCGGCCGTCCTCGAGAATCGCCATGTCCCTACCTCCTGGTGTGCCACGTGATGGACCTCCATTGTGCGGGAGCCGGCCCCACCCTGACCACGGGGCCGGGTGATATCCGCGGCCCGCGAACGGCAGCGGGGCCGTGGGCGAATCGACGGTGAGCGGGCGACCCAGGGGTACGCGAGCGCCGTCGAGCTGGGCGGGCGGCATCGAGGTCAGCGGCGGGCAGGGTGGTGCGCGAGCGGCGTCGCCCCCGGGTACGAGCTACGTCAGGGAGTGCGAGCGGTCAGGGTTGCGGGTCGCGGGCGTCGTAGCGCATGAACCCGGGGAACATCCGCACGAGCAGCAGGACGAGCAGGAAACAGATCACCGCGCCCACCAGGGCGGCGAGCCCGGGACCGAGCCACTGGCCGCCTGTGCCCATGACGGCGTCGCCCAGGCGGGGACCACCGGCGACCACCACGATGAAGATGCCCTGGAGCCTGCCGCGCAGCGAGTCGGGGGTGGCCGCCTGCAGGATGGTGGTGCGGAACAGCATGGACACCGAGTCCATGACCCCCGCGGCCACGAGCACCAGGCAGGACATGATGAGGGGCCACGCGGTGTCACGACCCCAGCCGCCGCAGGCGACCAGGATCACCGCGCCGAACGCCATGATGCATACGGCCCACGCGGCCACGGCGGCGGCGCACGCGCGCCCGTGATGATTGATGCGAATGAATGTTCCTGAGAAGACTCCCGCGAGCACGGATCCCGCCGCGAGCGCCGCGGTGAGCAGCCCCACCGTGAACTGGTCCCCGCCCAGTACGGACGCCCCCAGCACGGGGAACAGCGCGCGAGGCATCGCGAAGATCATGGCGGCCAGGTCCAGCAGGAACGTCATGCGCAGGTTGGGGCGGGTGGCCAGGAACCGGAACCCCTCCACGACCGAACGAAAACCGGCCTTGCTCGTGGCGCCGTCCTCCCCGGGGATGGGCGGCAGGGACGGGAGCTTGTACATGGCCCACAGGCTCACGGCGAAGCTCAGGGCGTCCACCGTGTAGGCCCACCGGAATCCCAGTCCGGCCACCGTGAGCGCGCCCAACAGCGGGCCCACCATGAGGCACGAGCCCATGGTCAGTTGGAACAGGGCGTTGGCGGCGGGCAGTTGTCGCATGGGGACCAGGCGCGGGACGATCGCACCGCGCACGGGCTGGCTCAGTCCCTGCGCGAAGGAGTGCAGGGCCACGATGCCGTAGAGCACCGCGACGCTCGCGATGTCCAGCCACGCGTGCGCGGCCAGCGCCACGGTCATGATGAACAGACCGAACGTGGTCCACAGGCCCGCCGAACGCCGGTCGGTGGCGTCCCCGATGCTGCCCCCGTAGAGACCCGCGATGATCAGGGGCACGAGCGCGAAGAAGCCCACCATCCCCACGGCGAACGTGGATCCGGTCAGCTCGAACACTTCCAGGCTGATCGCGATCACGGTGAACTGGCTTCCGAGCATCGACAGCGTGGACCCGATCCACAGTCGCCGGAAGGCGGGGATGTCGCGCACGGGGGCGATGTCGAGCAGGAAACGGGCCACGGGTCGATCCTAGGGGCAGGTGCGGGCGCGCACCTCACCCGTCACGGTGCAGTACGGCCCGTAGAGCCCGGACAGCACCGGGGGCCTCCGTGGACCCGTGGTGTTCACCGCGCGGTTCGCCGCCGCACGTCGAATCATGGGTAGGGAGGGGTGCGCGCATGTGAAAGCATCGGACCAACCCGGGCATGCGATGCCCTCTCACCACACCGCATGGAAGTAGAGCGAGCAGCAATGCAGGATCACCACTTCAGCCCCCGGCTCCATGAATCGACAGCCCCCTTCTCCCACTTCGTGAAGCACGGGGACACGGGCTACACCGCCGGGATCATCGGTCAGCGGGCGGATGACGGGTCCCTCGTGTCGGAGGACGTCAAGACACAGTGTGAAGCGATGATGGAAAACCTCGGGACCCTGTTGAGCGATCTGCATCTGGAGTTCTCGAACATCCTCCGCACCACGATCTACCTGGTGGACTACGCGGATTTCGAGCTGATCAATTCCGTCTACGGCTCGTACTTCGAGAAACCGTTCCCGGTTCGTACGACGGTTCAGGTGGCCGCCCTTCCCCTGGGTGCCAAGGTGCAGATCGACACCGTGCTGGCCCTGCCCTAGCCCGCGCCGGAAGGCCTGTTCATCACGGGCGGCCGTGACGTCCCCGCGAAAGCACCCCAGGACATCCGCCGTCCACGCGGTGAGCGATGCCCCCTGAGTCCTCGTGCGTGTCCCCCGCACCGCATACCCTGGGAGCACCCTTCTTCCCCGGGATCACAGGAGTCCTCATGCGCACACGCGAACAGCGCCGGGCCGCGCGGTCGGCCCGCGGTTGGCCGCGGTTGCGCGTGCACGCCGTGCGCAACGGGGTGGGGGCCGTCATCCTCGGGGCGCTTCTCCTGTGGGTGACCCACGGACCCTTGCGGTTCCAGAACTTCCCGGCCGGGGACGTGGCCTGGGTGTGGCGCGTGGTCGCCCTGGTCGTGGCCGTCCTGCTGCCCTACGTGCTGCTGGCCATGGGCGTGTACCTGCTGCTCGCCGGCTTTCTGGCGACCAACAGGGCGGCACTGGCCGCCGGGCGGGCCCGCACCGTGGTGCTCGAGCCCGAGGACCCGGAGGATCCCCCGGTCACCACGCACCGACTCTCGGAGCACACTCCCCCGGGTGTGAAGATCCGGGCCCACACGGTGCACGGTCGCCATCACGACAGCCGCTACACCCGCGATCTCCTGGGCCTGCTGCCCGTCCAGTCGCCCGTGGCCCTCGCGCCCCTGGGGGTGGGGATCGTGGCGCTCATTGCGGCCTCGATCTACTACTCCACGGGCTACGCCGAGCCCGCCGCCGTCCTGCTGCTGGGTGTGCTCTACCTCGGCTGGAAACTCTTCCGGGGTTGGCGCAGCCACCGCGTCTTCGCGGACACGCCGTGGCAGGCGCCGCGGGAAGTCGACACCGGTTCCGTCCCGCGCGTCACCCCGCTGCGGGACCAGGACACCGCACACCACCCCGTCACCCGGGTCTCCTACGTCACGGACGACGACGCCGCGGCGCCGCGCGTACGGGAGCGAGCGGCGTCGTCGTACGAGATCGACGACCCGGAAGAGCCGTACGAGACCACCGACGAGCTGCCCGTGATCGAGAAGATCCGCGACCGGTACACCGAGCCCCGCCGGATGAGTGCGTCGCAGCGACGGTTGGCGGAACGGGCGGAGCGCGAGGCGATCCGGCGGAGGCTGCCGCGCGTGGTAGAGGCCGAACGGGCGGACACGGACGCCACCGCCCCGACCCCCCGGGTGGTACGTGATTCGCAGCGCACCGACCCGCGGGACGGCTACGAGGCGGATCCGCAGTGGGAGGCCGCGGAGCAGGAACAGCAGCGGCTCAACCAGAAACGCTACGAGGACCACATGCAACGCCACCGCGACAAACGCGAGGACCGGTTGCGCAATGCGGAAGCCCGGCAGCCCGAGGAGGCGCCCTCGCTGTGGGGCTACGCCAAGAACCGGCTCACGCGCCGAGGGGACCGTTCCTAGCGCTCGACCGTCGCTGGGACCGTTCCTGGCGATCGACTACCGCTGCGGAGACGACTCCCGGTCCGCGGCGCTCGGCACAGGGGCACCGGGCCGGGCCGCGGGTGCGCCCAGCTGCCAGATCCGCCGCACGGTCCAGCCCAAGAGGATCACGAGCAGCACGTTGCGTAGGGTCAGCACCCCGGCCATGATCGGGTTCGCGTGGATCAGCGGTGTGTAGAACAGCGGGTAGATCACGAACGTGGTCGCGGCGATGCCCAGGGTCAGCAGGGCGGGGATGCGCCACCGGACGCGGTCATGCAGCAGACCCACCATGATCACCGGGGCGAGCCAGATCATGAACTGCGGGGAACCCACCTTGTTGAACACGATTAGCACGATGGTCAACAGCAAGGACCCGGCGTAGACCAGGAGGGCCCTCTCCGCACCGCGCCGCAGTGCCCGGATGAGCAGCGCCGCTGCGGCGAGCACGGCCAAGAGCAGCAACGGCTGCATGAGGGAGGCCATGATCTCCACGCCGGGGCCGTAGACCTCGGTGGAGTTGATCGCGGTGTTGTCCGCGATCCGGGAATCCGCGAGTCCCAGGACGGCCGCCCACACCCACGGCGTGGAGAACGTGGCCTCGAGCTGCATCCCCCGGGAGCCCTGGTTGAGCAGGAAGTCCGCGATCCGCTCGATCCCGCCCAGCATCAGCACACCCAGCACCACGCACAGCGTGACCACCACGCCCGCCGCGATGATGCGCACGCGCTGCTTGAGCGCAATGACCATGGCCAGCAGCACCGCCGCCGGCCACACCTTGATCCACGTGGCGATACTCAGCAGCGCCGATCCCACCACCGGATGGCGCACCGCGTAGAACAGGCCGATGAACACGATCGGCGCCGCCACGCCCTCCACACGCGCGAAGCTAAGGTAGCCCAGGAACACGGTGAAGACGACCCACCACCACCCGGCCAGCACACCGCTGCGCGGGGCGCGGTGGAGGAGGAACCACATGGCCACGGCGTTCAACGCGGTGATCATGAGCGTCCACGCCAGGAGGTAGAGGTCGTGCCCCGCGATCCTCGGGAACATGATGGGCACCTGCGCGAGCACGGGGTAGACCCACGGGCTCACGGAACCCTGGTCGGGGGCGTTGTACCCGGCCATCGCCCATTCGCGGTACTGCTCGGTGTCGCTGAACGCCCACCCGTGCAGGAAGAACGTCGCCATCCAGGCCAGGAAGTACACGTGCACCACCGCGAAGCCCACCCACACGGCGGCGGGGCGGTTCAGCCACGCGGGCGGACGACGGCGCTGCGCCCCGCGCCGCGCGACGGTCGCCGGGTGAGCGGCGTCGTCGGAGGCATCACCGGCACGCGGGGCAGTTCCAGTGGCAATGGAGCCGGCGGCAGAGGCGTCGGCACGCGGCACACCGGTGCGGTGGGCGGCTCCGGGGGCGGGAGCGGCGTCGTCGTCAGGCGTGCGGGCCGGCAACCGGCTCTCCCTTCGCGGCGGAACCGGCGGACCCGGCCGAACCCAAGCGGTACAGCCCGCGCGCGGACCACCACAGCAGGACCACGAGCAGCAGGTTGCGCAGGGTCAGCACGCCGGCCATCACGGGGTTGTTGTGGCTCAGCGCGGTGTAGAAGAGCGGGTAGATGAAGAACGTGGCGATCGCGATCAGCACCGCGAGGAACGCCGGGGTGCGCCACACCTTCCAGTTGTGCACCAGACCCACCGCGATCACGGGGCCCAGCCACACCATGAACTGGGGCGAGCCCACCTTGTTGAACACGATGAAGGCCGTGACCATGGTCAGCGAGCCCGCGAGGAACAGGGCCGTGCGGTCCAGGGCACCGGTGTGCACGCCGCGACGCAGACCGCGGGCGATCAGCACCACGACCACCACGGCGGCCACCACGAACAGCGGCTGCATGAGCCGGGACATCACGTCCGAGCCGGGGCCGCTGACCTGCATCGAGTTGATGTCCGTGTTCATGTACATGCGGGAATCGCCCACGCCCAGCACCGAGAGCCACAGCCACGGGGTGCTGAAGGTGGCCTCGAGCTGCATGCCGCGGTCGCCCTGCTGGGTCATGAAGTCCGCGATCTGGCGCGGCGAACCGGACACGAACGCGGCCGCCACGGCGAACAGCGTGACCAGGATCCCGGCGAGCAACACGGCGCCGCGGCGTCGTGCGGCGGTCAGCAGGGCGATCACGACGGCGGCCGGCCAGACCTTGATCCACGTGGCCAGGCTGAGGATCGCGGAGGCCACGAACGGGCAGGACACCCCGTAGACCAGGCCCAGCAGCACGAGCGGGGCCGTGAGACCGTCCACGCGCGCGAAGCCCAGCCAGCCCATGAGCAGGATGAACATGAGCCACCACCAGCCGGCGGGCAGGGCGGCGCGGTTACGACCCCAGTCGGTCAGCTTGCCCATGGCCACGGCGTTGAGCACCGCGATGATGAGCACCCACAGGAAGAAGTACGGGCCCGGTCCCGCGATGCCCGCGAGCCCCATGGGGATCTGCGCGAGCACGGGGTACACCCAGGGGCTGGGACCGTACGCGATGTTGCGGTCGTCGAAACCCGCTTCCGCCCACGCGCGGTAGATGTTGGTGTCGCTGAAGGCGTTGCCCTGCAGCGAGACGATCAGGGCGAAGATCAGGAAGCCCACGTGCACCAGCAGGAACCCCACGAGCAGCGCGCCCGGTGTCATCAGACGATCCTGCGCGGCGCGGGGGAGCACGGCGTCCCGTGCCCGGGTGGCGGCCGTGAAATATCTCTCTGTGGGCACGAATGAGGTCCTTGTCCGAATGCGCGCGGGATTCTGTTCTGGTCCGGGGGTGTGCACTGGTCCCGCTCGGGGGTGTGCGGCGCCCGAGGGTCCCGGCGCCTCGGACATACCGGTTCCGATTCTATGGGGAACCACTCCGGGGACCGCATACGGCGCCGTGATGCGCTCACCCCGCCCCCAGGGAACCCCCAGAACGCGCACTGTTCGAGTGCAAACCGTCCTGTAAAGTCAGGGGTCGGAGCCGCTGGACACCTCGGCTCGCCCACCACTGGTTGGCTGAGGGGGCTGGAATCCATGACCGCGACCGGTTCTCGCCCCTCTCCCGCGCACACCGGTTCCACCGCCAAGAATGATTCGCGCGCCCACATGGCGATCATCCAGGGCGTCATCGGTTCGCTCATGATGCTCGTGGGTTCCGTGGGGACCGGGTGGATCGCCAACGGCTCCCCCATGGTCCGGCACCCCCTGGTCATCGAACTGCGCGTGAACGTGTGGGGCGTGTACGGGTGCACCGTGCTGCTCACCGTGGGCGCCATGTTGCTCATCCGGTCGTGGTTGCGCCTCGGTCAACGCCTGCGGGGGTGGCCGCAAGGGTCGTTGCGCACCGTGATGATCGCCGTGATCGCGTGGTCCCTGCCCCTGTTCCTCGCCGTTCCCATCTACTCGCGGGACGTGTACGCGTACATCGGTCAGGGCCGGTTGATGTTGGCCGGCAAGGACCCGTACGTGGAGGGGATCTCCTCGCTCGACAACTGGTTCATGCTGGGCGCGGACCCGGAGTGGGCGGAGGCCCGCACCCCGTACGGCCCCTACTTCCTGTGGATCGCCGCCGGGGTGGTCCGGTTGACCAATGCCCAGCCGGACGCCTCTGTGATGCTCTTCCGCGCGGTGGCGTACGTGGGCGTGGTGCTGTGCATGATCTACGTGCCCAAGCTCGCGCGGCTACACGGCGTCAACGGTGCCCGTGCCCTGTGGATTGCCGTGGCCAACCCGTTGTTCCTCATCAGCTTCGTGGCGAGCGCCCACAACGACGCACTCATGGTGGGTCTGGCCGTGGCCGGCGTGTACGCCGCGGCCACCAGACATCCCCTTCTGGGCATACTTCTGGTCACGGGGTCCATCGGGATCAAACCCATCACCATCCTGCTGCTGCCGTTCATCGGTCTGCTGTGGGCGGGCAAGGGAGCCTCATGGCCGCGGCGGTTCGTCATCTGGGCGGCCACCGCACTGCTCAGTTTCGGGATCCTCGCGGTGAGCGGTTACGCGGACAACCTGGGCCTCGGCTGGGCCTGGGCCCTGCTGGACCCCACCCCCGGGCACACGGGGTACTCGCCGTCCGGGTTCCTGGGACAACAGGTGGAGCGCGTGGGAAACTTCTTCGGCCTGCCGGGGGACGCCCTCGCATCGGTGTTCCGTCAGGTGCTGCAGTACGCGGCCATCGCCCTGGTCCTCGTACTGATGTTCGTGGGTGGGGACCGCAGGATCGTGCGGCGAATGGCCCTCGCGTTCTCCGCCGTGGTGCTGCTGTCCCCCATCATCCAGCCCTGGTACATCCTGTGGCTCATCCCCCTGCTGGCCGCGACCGGCATCAAGGACAACTGGCAGATCCGCATCCTGTACATCGTGATCACGTTCTTCGTGGTCTTCGGCGCCCAGGACCAGCTGTCCGTGTGGCCGTTCATCGACCTCAGCGTGAGCGTGTCCCAGGTGGCGTTCGTGATCACGGTGGCCTTCACGCTCTACCTCGCGTTGTTCGACCCCCGCACCCGCACTCTGCTGACCCACGGCGGGTTCCGGGGCTGGGTGGATCCCGGTCCCCCTCAGGTGGCCGCAGGTACGACGGCGCACAAGGACTAACGCAGGCCCCTGAGCCTTTCGAGCTCGCGGCGGTCCTTCTTGGTGGGCCGCCCCGCGCCACGGTCTCGGCGGGCCACCGGCACACTGAGTTCCGCGGGTCGCGGCGGGGAATGGTCGATGTAGCACTGGGCCGCCACGGGGGCGCCCACGCGCTTGACGATCAGCTTGGTGACCTGGAATTCCTGCTGCCACCCCGGGCGGCGCACACTCACCCGATCCCCCACCCGCACCGGCTGCGCGGCCTTCACGGGGGCGCCGTTGAGCCGCACGTGTCCCGCACGGCATGCGGTCGTGGCGGCGGAGCGGGTCTTGAACAACCGCACCGACCACAACCACACGTCCAGGCGGGCGCTACCGGGTTCGTTGGCTGGGGCGTTCATGGGGTCCACCGTACTCGGGGGCGACGACGCGGCTGCCGCCCGTCGCCAAGGGAATCACCGGATCATCCGATTCATGGACCAGCCCCCACCATCCCTGTGCGAGGTCCGTAGCTCACGGGAGAACTCCTGGCTCTTGTGAGCAATATCACGCCGTGGTGGGTACGGTGGGAGTGGGGCTGCACAAGGACGTGAGCCCCGAAGCATCTGCGAAAGACGCAGAGGCGGTTGAGAACGGGGGTTGAGCGCTCATGCTCAAGAACTTCATCAACAACACCTATGTGGAATCCGCATCCGAGGAATCCTTCGACCTGGTCAACCCGGCTACCGGTGAGGTAACGGAACAGTCTCCCAACTCGAACGAGCAAGATGTCAATGCCGCCTACGAGGCAGCCGCAAAGGCGTCCAAGACATGGGGGCGCATGACCCCCGGTGCGCGTCAGCTCGCCATGCTCCGCATCGCCGATGCCCTCGAGGCCCGGGGGTCCGAACTCGTGGACGCACAATCCCGCAACACGGGCCAGCCCAAGTACCTGATCCAGTCCGAGGAAGTCGATGTCTCCGCGGACCAGATCCGCTTCTTCGCCGGCGCCGCCCGCATGATGGAGGGCCTGGCGAGCGGCGAATACATGGAGGGTCTCAACTCCGTGATCCGTCGGGAACCCATCGGCGTGGTGGGCCAGGTGACGCCGTGGAACTATCCCCTCATGATGGCCGTGTGGAAAGTGGGGCCCGCCCTGGCCGCCGGCAACACCATCGTGTTGAAACCGTCGGACACGACTCCGGAGTCCACCCTGCTGTTCGCTGAGATCGCCTCGGAATTCCTTCCGGAAGGCACCTTCAACGTCGTACTGGGGGATGGCAAGACCGGGGAAGCGGTCGTCTCACACCGCACGGCGGGACTCGTCTCCATCACCGGCTCGATCCGAGCGGGCCTCGCAGTGGCCGCATCCGCGGCGAAGAACCTCACGCGCGCTCACCTGGAACTGGGCGGAAAGGCGCCCTGCGTGGTGTTCGGGGACGCGGATCTGGACTCCGCCGCCTCCACGCTCGCGGAGGCCGGTTTCTTCAACGCCGGCCAGGACTGCACCGCCTCCACCCGCATCCTCGTGGAGGAATCGGTGCGTGACGAGTTCTTGGAGAAGATCACCCAAGCCGCGAAGGACACGGCATTCGGCACCCCGGACAAGGAAGACATCCTCTATGGCCCGCTCAACAACGCCAAACAGCTCGAACAGGTGTCCGGGTTCATCGACCGGTTGCCGGAGCACGCCACGGTGACCACGGGTGGCAAGCAAGCGGACGGCCCGGGCTTCTTCTTCGAGCCGACCATCGTGGCTGACCTCAAGCAGGATGACGAGGCCATCCAGAACGAGATCTTCGGTCCCGTCATCACCGTGCAGACGTTCTCCACGGAGGAGCAGGCTGTGGAGATGGCGAACGGGGTGGAATACGGGTTGGCGTCATCCGTATGGACCAAGGATCACGGCCGCGCATTGCGGATGTCCCGCGATCTGGACTACGGCTGCGTGTGGATCAACACCCACATCCCGTTGGTCGCGGAGATGCCACACGGCGGCTTCAAGCATTCCGGTTACGGCAAGGACCTGTCCAAGTACGCCGTGGAGGAATACACCCGCATCAAGCACGTGATGAGCTCGCTGGACTGACGGCGGCAACGAACGAGGGAAGGAGCGCATCATGACCGACATTCGAGATCTCGTGCTCACCGCGGACCGCGAGCTGTTCACCGAACACGACCTGAGCACCCTGGACCGCAATTTCTCCGAGGACTACGTGGAGCATTCGCCGCTCGTGGCCAACGGCAAGGACGGCTTGCGGGAGCTGGTCACCGACGCGGGCGAGGGCCTGCGGCACGACGTCGCGCGCGTAGTCGTGGACGAAAAGGCCGGTTTGGTTGCGCTGCACGGTGCCTATCCCGGGTTGGATCCGGACACCGTGTTCGTGGGGTTCGACATCTACCGCGTGGCCGACGGCAAGATCGTGGAGCACTGGGACGGCCTGGTGGATCAGACACCACCCAACGAGTCGGGCCACACCCAGCTGGACGGCCCCACGGAGGTAGACGCATCCGCCGACACCGAGGCCAACAGGGAGTTCGTCAAGCGGGCCTGGGCCACGTTCTTACAGGGCCAGGACTACGACGCCGCGGGCGATTTCACGCGTTCGGACGGGCGGTTCACGCAGCACTCGGGTGACATCGCCGACGGTGTGCAGAACATGGTCGACTTCTTGAAACAACTCAAGGAGGACGGTTCTGCACTGACCTACGACACATTGCACCGCACGGTGGCTGACGGGAACTTCGTCCTGACGTTCTCGGAAGGATCCATCGCCGGTGACCGCCACTTCTTCTGCGAACTGTGGCGCATCGAGGACGGCGCGTGGGTCGAACTGTGGGACGCCATCGGACCGGTTCCGTCGGATGACGAACTGGCGCACCCGCACGGTGCGTTCACGTCGGTAGCGGACTGAACCTGACCGAGACGACCTGACAATGCAGTGGCCCCGTGGACGCGTAATGGCGTCCACGGGGCCACTGCCCGATCTGTTCCAGTGATCGAGGAGCACATCATCCGGGACCGTCAGCGCCCGGGCCCGCCGTGACCTCCGGCGTCCGCAGGGGCACCCGCTGAGGGAGCGGCGTCGTCGTGGACATGGTCGTGACCCTCGTGGGAACCGTGCCCGTGGGAACCGTGCCCGTGCGCCTTCTCCTCCCGCGCCGGAGCCTCGGGCTTGCCCGTCACCACCGCGAGTTCCACCGGCGTCTGCGGCAGGTCGATGGTCTTGGCCACTTCACCCTTGGCCAGATCCACCACGTGCAGTTTCTTGTTCTGCGCATCTGTCACGTAAGCGCTCGAGCCGGCCACCTTGATCGCGGGACCCGCCTCCTGCCAGTCCGCCTTCTCCTCCCACGGCTGGATCACGTCGATCTTCCGGACCACCTTGCCGGACTCCTCGTCGATCACGTTGAGCTTGCCGTCGTACGTGAGCACCAAAGCCTCACCCTCCGGCCCGCGGGCCAGCGAACGGAACCAGTAGGACGAGCCCAGATCCACCAACCCGTGCGAGCCGTCCCGGGTGTCGAAGAGGGCCACGCGCGTGGGTCGCTCCTGCTCGGCATCCTCGTCCACCTTGTAGTCGCCCAGCACGATCGGCGACGTCTCCGAACCCGCGAGGTTACCCGAGCGCGCGTAGGCGTCCGCCACGGCCACCTTGTGGAACTTCCCGTCCCGGTAGATCACGGGCCCGTTCTCGCAACCCGCCATCACGGTGTCGGTGCTCGCTCCCGGCGCGGCCGCCGCCTCACCGTGCACACCCGGGCAGTCCGTCGTCTCGGCTTTGACGGCGCCGTCCTTGCCGAGCACCCGCACGGTGTGCCGTTCATCCTCCGTGCCCTGGGTCGTGAACAGCGTGCCGTCGGCCAGCTCGAGCGCCACACCGTGGTGCGGGTGCTCGGTCTTCCGCTCGGTCGCGTCCGGCGCGCCGTGCTTCAGCGCCTCGGACTCGAAGGTCGTGATGGAACCGTCCCCGTCGCCGAACAATGTGGTCTTGCCGTGGTGGACCACCACGTGCCCGGCGTGCGGAGCGTCGAAGGTCACGTCGGTCAGCTCGGGTGCGGATTGGCGGTAGTGGTAGTGGTCGCCGTGCTTGTGCGCGTCCAGGCCGGTGTCGTGTACGCGGAACACGTCGCCGTCGCTGACCATCACGTGCCTGCCGTCCCCGGCGTTGTTGAGGCGCAGGAACCCATCCTTCTCAGTCTTGTCCAGGACCTCGCCGGACGCCGTGTCCACGGTGAGCAGACCGCCGTCGTACGCCACCACCGCGCGCGGGGTGAGTCGCGAGACCTCCTTGGCCGCGGCCTTCGTGGTCTCCTCGGCGCGCGGGGACGACGACGCCGCTCCCGCCAGCTCCGCGCCCCCCGCCCCACACGCGGTGAGGGCGAGGACCCCGACGGCCAGCGCGGCCAAGGTGACGGGCCCCCGGCGGTGCATGGTGATGAATCCGAGCATGGACGAGCGAGCCCCTCCGGGGGCGGTGTGTTCGATGGTGTGCATGCGAGCACTGTAACTTAAGTGAGAATCATTCTTATTTAACTGGTTACCGTGTCGTCAGCCTGACCGGTTTCCTCGACCCTCCGGGTGGGCCCGGCGGTTCCAGCTGCAGACCGCCCCTCCGTGAGATGTCATTACGCCCCCGGGAGCGGATGGTGAGCATGACTGCGGGAGGCTCCATGTCGTGCCCCCCGCGTATCGCTCAATCACTGGCCGGCATTACTCATCCGCTTCGTAGGAGAAATACGAATGGAATGGCGCACTATTTTCATGAGGGTGATCCTGCTAGACTGAATCCTTATAACCACGTATGACAATGGAATTCACAAGGTGCGAGGAGTGAATAATGGATCACCTGGCCATTCTTATCGGCTTGATATTGCTTATCATTCTGGTTGCCGGCCTCATTTATTTTTTCGGAAGTGTCCTTAAGTCCGCACTGTTCGGCGGCTCCAACCGGCCATCCAACCCGGATAATCCACGCCGGCGCCGATGACCGAGCGCTCGAGACGCCGGGATCGGGGCGCGGCCCCGCAATGCACGTAATGCAGTCATAAATCCAGTCACAATTATCCCGCCCATAAGGGTTGGAATGTGTCCTCGGCACCTCCCATGGCGATAACCCGCTGCCGTCCGGTTCCACCGAATTAAAGATTGCAAGAATTTTCCCGGCAGTACAAACACCATTCCCACTTCGGTATTTCCGTTGGAGGTAATTCGGCCCTTCACAGATGAGCATGGGTAGGGGTCTTGCGCCACGGCCGGTGTCCGCCGGCGGCGAGCAGGGCGCGTAGGC
>NZ_JROM01000012.1 GCF_000786655.1 Kocuria marina
GCGCGAACAACTGGCAGTTCGTGACGGTGCGGGTGCCCGCCGACGCGAGCAAGGCGCAGGTCATGGCCGTGATCAACGCCAAGACGTCCTCGCGTGTGGGTGACGTGCACACCGGTTCGCGCCTGCGTTCCATCACGCGTGGTCGCTCGGTGACGATCGCGTGGGAGCTCGGCAAGGGCGCCCGCCCCACCTCCGCCTAAGGTGCGAACAAGTCCGTCAACCAGATGTTCTTCGCCCGCTCCTGAGCGACCACAGGTGGGCGTGGCCATCACCACCACGCCCACCTGTGGCGGGCCTGCATCGCCGAGCCCGGCCGAGCGACGCGTCACCCTTGCGAGGGTGGCGCCGTCGCCGCATGTCGGCTCCGCCCCTCGGGGGTGAGTCCGGGACCGGCGCCCTCATGGGTCGAATCACTCGGCCCGGCCATCGAATTCGGCGGCAGCCTCTCGGTGATCCTGGGACCCGCGCGGTGTTGCGGGGCGGCCTGGCACCTCTTCTCCGCGTCGTGCAGCAGCGTCCCTTCGCGTGAGAACACTGTGAACGTTCCCCCGAGATGCCGGGGGAGGCTGGGCCGCCCCCTTCATTCGGTCCGGTCGCTGTGCGAGTCGTCGGTTTCCGATTGATGGGTGCATTGCCGAGCGTAGTCGACGGGTGCGAGGTAGCCGAGGGGACTGCCGCACGAACAGGTGACAGTTGGGGTTTCAGGCCGCGAGGTCCACGGCCGGGTTCATGATGGTCTCGTATTCGATGGGGGTCAATCGGCCCAGGCGGGCCTGTCGGCGACGGCGGTGGTAGGTACGTTCGATCCAGGTGATGATCGCGATCCGCAGCTCTTCTCGAGTTCGCCACCGCTTGCGGTCCAGGACGTTCTTTTGGAGCAGTGCGAAGAACGATTCCATCGCGGCGTTATCGCCGGCAGCGCCGACCTGGCCCATGGATCCGATGAGGTGGTGACGGTTCAGGGCGTGCACGAATTTCCGTGACCGGAACTGCGATCCACGGTCGGAGTGCACGATGCAACCAGCGGCGTCGCGACGTCTGGATATCGCGTTGTCCAGGGCGTTCACCGCGAGGCGCGCCTTCATCCGGTCGCTGATCGAGTAGCCCACGATCCGGCCGGAGAACACGTCCTTGATGGCGCAGAGGTAGAGCTTGCCCTCGTCGGTCCAGTGCTCTCTTGCCGAAGACGGACCACCACTGGTTGTCCCGGCAGATCCTCCACGCCGTCCGCTCACACATCTGCTCACCGGCTTCTGCCGCTTCGCCGACCAGGAACCGGTAGCCGTACTCGGGGTCGTCGAGGTGAGCGTCCAGCAACGCGTTGGACCGGTATGCCTCGACCACCTCGGCCTTGGTGACCTGCTGGTGCCGCCATCGGTAGTAGGGCTGGCGGGAGAGCTTTGAGGACCCGCAGGGACACCGTGACGGGGATGCCGTCAGCGGCGAGCTCACTCACGAGCGGGTAGAAGATTTTCCCGGCAGGTTCGCCTGGGAGAGGTAGGCGGCTGCGCGGCGGAGGACCTCGTTCTCCTGCTCGAGCAGCCGGATCCGCTTGCGCGCATCGCGCAGCTCGGTGGAATCCTCCCGGCTCTTGCCGGGGCGGTTGCCGTCGTCAATGTCGGCTTGGCGGAGCCATTTGTGGAGCGTCATCTCGTGGACGCCGAAGTCCTTCGCGATCTGCGCGAGAGTGACGCCGGCCTCGCGGGATCGGGCCACGCGCACGACATCTTCGCGGAACTCCTGGGGGTAGGGAGCGGGCATGGTGCACATCCTTCCAGGCCGCCC
>NZ_JROM01000013.1 GCF_000786655.1 Kocuria marina
GGCGACCCGGCGCATCGTCTCGATCACCCCGTTCACGGCCTCGGTGGGCCCGTTGGAGGCCCCGGCGGTGTCGAAGTAGGCCAGGATCGCGGCCTTCCACCGGCGCAGGGTCCGCCCGAGCCGGGCGATCTCCGGGATCGGGCAGGACGGGAAGGCGGCAAGGATCTCGGCGACCAGCCGGCGGCCGGTCTCGGGGCGGGCGTGGTAGATCGCACGCAGCTTCTGATAGCAATGCCAGGCCAGGGTCACCTCGTGATGCGGGTCCCCGGCCTCGAGCTTCGCGTTGAGCCGGGTGACCTGCCTCTCGGTCAGGTGCTCGGCGCCGATCTGCAGGGTGCGGCGGATCCCGTACAACGGGTCCCCGGCCCGGCCCCGGTGGCCCAGAGTGTCCTGCTGCACCCGACGACGCACCTCGTCCACGACCTGCCCACCGAGTTTCACCACGTGGAAGGCGTCCAGGACGGTGATCGCCTCAGGGAGTTCGTCGCGGATGGCGTTGGCGTAGCCGTGGAACGGATCCAGCGTCGCCGTGCGGATCCCGCTCGTGAACGCCGGCCCCTGCTCGGTGAGCCAGTCGCCGTAGGCCGCCCCCGTGCGCCCCTTGACCAGGTCCAGCAGTCGCGCCCGGGGCCGGCCGTCCTCGCCGCGGGAGTGGTCCACGATCCCGGTGACCAGCCCGGTGCCGGGTGGACCCACGTGGCGCCACACGTGCTCGTCCACGCCCAGGGCGTCCACCCCGGCCAGCCGATCCTCCGCGGCCAGCTGGCCTTCGATGACCGGGGCCACGGCGTGCCAGACGGTGTTCCAGGCGACTCCGAGCATGTCCGCCAGGGCGGAGACCGCGATGTCGTGGGAGCGCAGCTGCGTCACCGCCCAGGCGATCGCGCGGGTGGTGAGCTTGGCCCGCGGCGCGGCCAGCTCGTGGACCTCGCTGAACGTCACGACCTCGCAGGCGTCCTCCCGGCACCTGAAGATCCGCTTGCGCCACACCACCCGCACGGGCACCCCAGCGCAGGGCAGATCGTGGAGCACGACCTCCCGGCGGCCGTGGCCGGTGGCGAGCACCCCGCAGGACGGGCACCCCACCAGCGTCGGAAAAGTCTCCACCACCACGGTGAACGAGCGTGGTCCGCGTTCCACGGCCCTGACATGGACGTCGGGCAGGTCGAAGAGCGCGCACGCCGGCGCGCAGATAGCATGAGACACGTCGAGGCCTTCATGGATCGGGTTGCTTGGTCGCTACCCATCCTGGAGACCTCGACCTCTACCCAGACCTCACAACACACCCCTCGAGACGCCCACGCGCACACCGCTACCCATGCTCATCTGTGAAGGGCCTGTAAAGTCCATGGGCACATTTAATCACGACTTGGCCAGAACTGATACTCATATACTTCGCCCGTTCATACAGAAACTCATATACATTCTCCACACAGGCTATTTTCGCTAAATTTAGGATCGTTATTGGGAGTTTCTCGCCGGGATGAGGCGTCGAGCATAGGTGCGGACAGGAGCAGTGCTCAGGCGGCATGGCGCAAAAATCTCGAACAGGATGAGTAAGCGACCAAGACATCTGCCCGCCACAGCGAGGTTTTTTACCGGCTTCCTCGCTCGAGGGGCGAGCATAGGCGCGCCGGCGATAATGGTGCCGCAATACCCCGGTGCGCAGTCCGGCCGGCCGTAGTACGCCGCGGAACCGCAGTGAAATCGGCCCGACAGGAGTTCGAACAGATGCAACAACTCCCGTGGGTCACATGGTAGGAAGAAGTGTTGAAGTAGGACGAGTAGCTTCCTGCTGCGCCAGCGGGCCCTTGGACCTCTGGTCGTAGCACCGATCTTATGCAAGGTAACGGTGCTGATGTCGACGGCCATAAGTTGCCTCGAGTCAGCCACGAAGTGTCCGGTAGCGGGCCATATGTAAAGCGGAAGGGAGCTGAAGCGCGATCAGATTTCATCTGATCGCGCTTCAAGCCTGGTTTATGGCAATCACTCCGTGTCGGCGTTCTAGTAGACGGTTCCCATGGCCTTCCTGACCTCGTCTAGCGTGTTGTTGGCGATCTCGTTGGCGCGGTCGTTCCCTCGCTTCAATACCCGTAGGGCGACCTCGGGGTCCTGGGCTAGCTGTTGCCGCCGTTGCCGGTGGCCGGCGAGGAACTCGTTGACCGCCTCGGTGGTCACCTGTTTGAGGCGTCCGCTGCCGGCGTCACCGATCTGCTCGGCTAGCGCCTGCGGGGTGGTGTCCAAGCACAGGGCGGCCGTTGAAAGGAGGGCTGAGACCCCGGGGCGGGTGTCCGGGGCGAAGGTGATCCGACGCTCGGAGTCCGTGACGGTGCGGCGGATCACCGCTGCGGTCTCATCGGCGGTCATCGACAGGGCGATGGCGTTGCCGTAGCTCTTGGACATCTTCCGCCCGTCCAGCCCCGGCACTTCCGGGGTGGCGGTGAGCAGGGCCTCGGGAACGGGGAAGGCGTGCCCGTAGCGGTCGTTGAAGCGGCGGGCGATGACGCGGGTGATCTCCACATGGGGCAGGTTGTCCTTGCCCACCGGCACCAAATTGCCCTTGCAGAAGAGGATGTCCGCGGCCTGGTGCACCGGATAGGTCAACAGCAGCCCGCTCAGCGCCCGGCCGGAGGCGGCTGCTTCGGCCTTGACGGTGGGGTTGCGGTGCAGCTCGGCCTCGGTGACCAGGCTCAGGAACGGCAGAAGCAGCTGGTTCAGCGCCGGCACGGCAGAGTGGGCGAAGATCGTCGTCCGCTGCGGGTCCAGGCCCGCGGCCAGGTAGTCCAGCACCGCGCTGTGCACGTTCTCCTGCACGCGGGCGGTGGTGTCACGGTCGGTGATTACCTGGTAGTCAGCCAACACCAAGAAGATCTCCACCCCCGCCTGTTGCAGACGGAGGCGTTCGACGATGCTGCCGAAGTAATGGCCCAGGTGCAAGGCCCCAGTCGGGCGTTCCCCGGTGAGGACCCGGAATGCCTCCGGGGTCCGGCCGATGGCCCGGGTCAGTTCGGCCGAGCGCTGCTCGGCGGCGGCGAATGACTCCATGTGCGTACTCCTCGAAGGTCGGAAGCTGCACACAAGACCGCCGAAGTGGCACGGGCTGCTGTGCAACCCGTGAACATGCGTCAACCGGCTGCTATCGCAGCCACCACCACGCCAGACGGTTGAGCATCATGGCCCCCACTCTACCCACCCGGCAGCAGCCCCAGACTCTCCGCCGAGCCCACCCCGCACGGCCAGGGCACTCCCGGTACGGGCCAGAACTGCGCTGTCCTGGATAACATGGCCGACATGCACGCTCCCCCGCCGTCTCCGCCTCCTGAAGTGCTTGAAGCGTTCGGGCTCACCGACAGAGTCCACCCTGTGCCCGGCGGACAGGGGCGAGCTTTTCGGGTCGGTGCAGTGGTGCTCAAACCGACGGAAGACCCGATCGAGGCACAGTGGGCGTCCGCGCTCATGGACGGTCTTGCCCAGGAGCCTGGCTTCGATGTGCCAGCGCCGTTGCGCGCCGGCACCGGCGCCTATGTCGCTCACGGATGGACGGCTACCGGACTGGTTGAAGGAACAACAGGGCCACAGGGCCGGTGGGAGCCACTGATCATCGCCGCCCGGGCGTTCCACAGAGCCCTGGCCCAAATGCCGCGTCCCGATTTCCTCGCCCGCCGCTCGAACCCCTGGGCGGTGGCCGACCGTGTCGCCTGGGCAGAGCAAACCATCGACGTCGCCCCCGAAGCGCGCACGGTCTACAACGGGCTTCTCGGCCTACGGCGCCCGGTAGAGATGCCGTCCCAGCTGATTCATGGGGATCTGACCGGCAACGCGCTCTTCGCCGAGAACCACGACCCAGTGATTATCGACTTCTCCCCCTACTGGCGCCCGACAGCCTACGCCGAGGCCATCGTCGCCGCCGACGGTCTCCTCTACTACCCCGGCGACGTCCCCGCCGCCGTCATTGGCCGCCCCGAAGAACAGTGGATTCAAATGATGGTCCGCGCCCTGATCTTCCGACTCGTCGCATCCGCAGAGCTCGTCGGCATCGGTGGGCGGATCCCGGACGATGAACTCCAACGCTTCACCCGAGCGACAGCCACGGTAGAACGCCTGGCCGGCACCGCAACCACCCACCAGTAGAGGCAACCATCGAAGCGACCCGGTATTCGGCCACGCACGGACGCTGAGTACGACCCCGACGCGTTGGCGTCCCGGTCAGGACATGCCCCTCAGGGCCTCGCGCAATACGGTGATCCACTCTTCGGAGGCGTCCAGATGAGCATCATGGGTCCCACGGGGCAGATCGATCCGCCAAGTTCCTGGGCGGGCAGCGATGAGCGCGTCCTTCCGTGCGGGGGTGAACATCGAGTCCGCGGCGAAGACCACCGTGGTCGGGGCCGTCACCGCCTTCCACTCCTCCCAGCGCGGAACGTGCACGGCCTCGAGGACGGCTTGCATGACCGCCGCGTCGAACCGAGGACGAAACCCGTCGCCAGTGTGTTGAAGATCCGCCACCCAGGCCCGGGCCAAGGCACTGTCACCGAGAAATTCTGAAGCGCCCTGGGTCTGATGGAGACTCGCGCTATTTGATTCCGACCAGGTGTTCGCGGTCGGCTTGGACAGCATAGAACGC
>NZ_JROM01000014.1 GCF_000786655.1 Kocuria marina
AGACAGCGCAGATGCTTGCCGTCGGAGTCACTGACAGCCGCCGCGAGTTTCACCTCCACACCGACGACGCCGCCGTTGTGGTCTTGCCTACGGCCTTGGGTCCGTCGAGTGCGGGGGCTGCTACCCCGCCAAAGAGGTCATCCGGTTCGAGATCCACGATGCGACGTGTGCGCATCATGGTTCAACCATGCCGTGAGCAAGCGCGGAACTAGACAAGACGCATAATCCGAACTCGCAAGAACGCCGACAGGTTGCCACCACGCCGACCCCTTCGAAGCTGGGCGAATTTTGACCACTTGACGTCGACACCTGCGGACCCTTCGCACGAGTGGCGCCGCCCCGGCTTGCCTGGTCGGGTTCTGCTACACAGCGTTCGTCACCGACGTGTTCACCCGAAAAATCGTGGGCTGGGCAGTCTCCGCCTCGCTGCACACCGTGGGCTTGCCGCTACTGGCTCTGGAACATGCTTTGCTGAACACAGGTGCCAGCCAGGACAGGCAGGGCCTGGTCCACCACAGCGACAGGGGCAGCCAAGGCGGATTCAACTGGTCGTCGCAACACCTCGATCGGGAGGTGTCAGATGGTTCGTCGTCAGCAGGCAGCAGATCGGGCGGAGCGACCGAAGCTTCGGTCCCCTGGGCATCCGAAGTTCCAACGGCATGTCGAGGCGGCGTTCTGGGCGGAGATCGCCAAGGGGCTATTGCCCATCGAGGCTGCTGCCGTGGTCGGCGTGGCGCAAGCTGTCGGTCAGCGATGGTTCCGCCACGCTGGCGGCATGCCTCCATTCGATCTGAAGTTCACGCCAACCGGACGCTACCTGTCGTTCGCTGAGCGTGAGGAGATCGCATTCCTGCGTGCTCAGGGACGCGGCGTGCGCGAGATCGCTCGAACTCTAGGCCGTAACCCGGGGACGATCTCCCGTGAGCTGCGCCGGAATGCGGCCGTCCGCTACGGAAGTCGCGGGTATCGAGCGTGGGTTGCGCAGTGGAAGGCCGACATGGCCGCGAAACGCCCGAAGGCGGCGAAGCTGGTCACGAACGTGCGGTTGCATACCTACGTCCAGGACCGATTATCGGGGCAGATCGCCACGCCTGATGGCAAGGTGATAATCGGTCCCGAGCCTCCACGGTTCACGGGGATCAACAAGCCCCACCGTAAGCACCGCGGGTGGTCCACGGCGTGGAGTCCGGAGCAGATCAGCAACCGGCTCAAGGTCGACTTGTCTGGTGTCTGCGCACGGGCCGGGCGCTGCGCGCGCCGCGGGAACGATCCCGTCGCAAGACTTGGGCGCACGTCACTCCTGGAACGCTGATCAGCGAACGTCCCGCAGAAGCCGGAGACCGAGCTGTTCCCGGCCATTGGGAAGGCGACCTGCTGATTGGGCTCCAGCGCTCAGCGATTGGCACCGTCGTCGACCGCACGACCAGGTTCACGATGCTGGTCCACCGCCCCCGTGAGAAGGGATACCGACACAAGGAAACACCCAAGAACGGCTCCGCGCTGACCGGCTACGGCGCGATCACGATGAAGAACGGCCTGGCGGACACGATGTCGACGCTGCCCGCCCAACTGCCGAGGTCGTTGACCTGGGATCGCGGCAAGGAGATGTCCGCTCATGCACAGTTCACGGTCGAGACGGGCATCCCGGTGTTCTTCGCCGATCCGCAGTCCCCCTGGCAACGCGGCACGAACGAGAACACCAACGGACTACTGCGCCAGTACTTTCCCAAGGGCACTGACCTATCCCGCTGGACGGCAGAAGACATCAGCGCCGTCGCCCACGCCCTCAACAGCAGGCCCCGCAAGACGCTGGGCTGGAAGACCCCTGCCGAGGCCTTCAACGAGCAGCTACTGTTGCTCCAACAAGCCGGTGTTGCAACCACCGGTTGAACCTGGTCCATGTCGAAGCCGCCGATACGTCCACCGCCTACGGCACCACCAGCTCGTCGGGTCCATGGGCCGCGTCGGCGCTGCCGGTGACAACGCGGCCATGGAAAGTTTCTTCGCGCTACTGCAGAAGAACGTCCTCAACAGCCGCCGCTGGTACACCCGCGACGAGTTGCGGATCGCGATCGTCACCTGGAACGAACGTACCACTGCCGCCGGCGTCAGGACCGGCTCGGCCGATTGACGCCGATCGAGTACGAGACCACCATGACCACACCAGCCGATTTGGCAGCCTAACCACTGCCACCTGATCGTGCGGCAGTCCCCTTTGACGGGACAATGGGGAGGGGAATCGGTGACCCGACTGGGCTACGCGCGGGTGAGCTCGGCCGCCCAGGACACGGCACTGCAGATCCGGGACCTGGAAGCCGCCGGCTGTGAACGCATCTATCGCGACCACGGGGTCAGCGGCACCCGGGCCAACCACCCCGAACTGGACAAGATGCTCGACCGTCTCAGCCGCGGCGATGAAGTCGTCGTGTGGAAACTGGACCGGCTCGGGCGCAACACCCGCAACCTGCTCGAGCTGCTCGACACTTTCAAGGCCCGCGGCATCAAGTTCCGTTCGCTGCGCGATGGCATCACCACCGATCCGGACACCGAGCTCGGCGGGGCCATGGCCCAGGCCATGGTCACCATCATCTCCGCCTTCGCTCAGCTCGAGCGCGACCAGCTTTCGGAACGAACCAAGGCCGGCATGGCCGCAGCCGCGGACCAAGGGCGCCGAGCCGGTCGCCGCGAAGTCACGGCCGAGTACCCGAAAAGGTCAAGCGGGCCCGCGAGCTCAAAGCCCAAGGGCTTACACCGGCAGACATCGACAAGGTCATCGGCGTGAGCCGGGCCACTGTCTACCGATACCTGAGCTTGGAACCCGACTGAGACAAACCACCTCCACACCGGGATGATCAGCGCTGGGCTGTGTCGTCGGCATCAGCGCGGCTCCCCGCGTAAGCCTCCGGGCCGGTACGAGTCTCCAACCCGGCCCCGTCGAGCTGCCGGCGCATCCGGCAACTGCCCGATCTCAGCGACCGGGCCGACACGACGTCGTGCCGTGCATGGAACTTCGGAAAGTGAAAGCCACGTCTCACCCACTGGAGAGCTACGCGAGGACGGATGCGAGCTACAGTTTTATGCTCGGGAAAGTGACCCTTCCACGAGGGGGTTAGGTTTTGCGGAGCAGGCCGGTGAGGCCGGCCAGCAGGAACGCAGTGAAGATCCAGCCCAGGAACTTCAGTGCCATCAGCACCGCCTCCAGCCAAGACACCAATGGAGCCCAGGCCGGTGTCTGTAAGGCACTAGCGGGGGTCACGGTGGCGGCAGCATAGGACCACGGCCGCAGACACGGATACCGGCCACCGAAGTCCTCACACGGAGTAGCACCATTTATCGCGACAGCGGCATCGTCTGCGGCTTCAGTGCTGTGCGTGGCGATGTAAGCGGTCTGGGCCGAGACTGGACTGGTCGGGACGAAACTGTGCGTGTTGGCGGCAATCAGCACGTACGCGAGGATGAACGCCCCGGCGAACCAGCAGAGTGTGCGCAACGGGTAGTATCCGTAGCCGACCAGCCATCGATAGAAGAACTGGATGGCCTGCACCCGCAATGGTTGTCGACGGATTGTATATTTGGTGGCATCGTAGCGCAGTCGACGGGCAACGGTTGTGTGGCCGATCCGGTCGTACACGTTCGCAAGTTCATACCAGGGCTGTGGGACAAACTCATCGGACTTCGAATGAGGTAGGAGCCAGCGTTCTGCTGCTTGGGGGTCATTGCGCAACCAGCCGTGTACGTCCCTCAAGCTCCACCCGGTGGCGTGCAACATACCGAGAGACTCCTGGGGCGGACAACGTTCATCGGTGACGAAGCTCCCTATCCGCACTCCGCTAAGGAAGACGCCTCCATCGATGCGGAAGTTGTCCATCAAGCACAACGTCTCGATCGATGCGCTTTCTAAGCTCAATGCATCCCCGTCCGGGTTGACCAGACTCGCCTCCTGCAACCCGAGCTGCCCGGTGATACGGGCTCCCAGAGCCCGCACCTGGCCCTCAGCAGTGAGCTTATCCGCGAACACGCCCCCCTCGATCTGGGCTCTGTCCAGGGACAACGCGTTCGCGT
>NZ_JROM01000015.1 GCF_000786655.1 Kocuria marina
AAAAAACCTCGCTGTGGCGGGCAGATGTCTTGGTCGCTTACTCATCCTGTTCGAGATTTTTGCGCCATGCCGCCTGAGCACTGCTCCTGTCCGCACCTATGCTCGACGCCTCATCCCGGCGAGAAACTCCCAATAACGATCCTAAATTTAGCGAAAATAGCCTGTGTGGAGAATGTATATGAGTTTCTGTATGAACGGGCGAAGTATATGAGTATCAGTTCTGGCCAAGTCGTGATTAAATGTGCCCATGGACTTTACAGGCCCTTCACAGATGAGCATGGGTAGCGGTGTGCGCGTGGGCGTCTCGAGGGGTGTGTTGTGAGGTCTGGGTAGAGGTCGAGGTCTCCAGGATGGGTAGCGACCAAGCAACCCGATCCATGAAGGCCTCGACGTGTCTCATGCTATCTGCGCGCCGGCGTGCGCGCTCTTCGACCTGCCCGACGTCCATGTCAGGGCCGTGGAACGCGGACCACGCTCGTTCACCGTGGTGGTGGAGACTTTTCCGACGCTGGTGGGGTGCCCGTCCTGCGGGGTGCTCGCCACCGGCCACGGCCGCCGGGAGGTCGTGCTCCACGATCTGCCCTGCGCTGGGGTGCCCGTGCGGGTGGTGTGGCGCAAGCGGATCTTCAGGTGCCGGGAGGACGCCTGCGAGGTCGTGACGTTCAG
>NZ_JROM01000016.1 GCF_000786655.1 Kocuria marina
TGGACGCCCTCGGTGTCGACGAGCACGTGTGGCGCCACGTGGGTCCACCCGGCACCGGGCTGGTCACCGGGATCGTGGACCACTCCCGCGGCGAGGACGGCCGGCCCCGGGCGCGACTGCTGGACCTGGTCAAGGGGCGCACGGGGGCGGCCTACGGCGACTGGCTCACCGAGCAGGGGCCGGCGTTCACGAGCGGGATCCGCACGGCGACGCTGGATCCGTTCCACGGCTACGCCAACGCCATCCGCGACGAACTCCCTGAGGCGATCACCGTCCTGGACGCCTTCCACGTGGTGAAACTCGGCGGGCAGGTCGTGGACGAGGTGCGTCGTCGGGTGCAGCAGGACACTCTGGGCCACCGGGGCCGGGCCGGGGACCCGCTCTACGGGATCCGCCGCACCCTGCAGATCGGCGCCGAGCACCTGACCGAGAGGCAGGTCACCCGGCTCAACGCGAAGCTCGAGGCCGGGGACCCGCATCACGAGGTCACCCTGGCCTGGCATTGCTACCAGAAGCTGCGCGCGGTCTACCACGCCCGCCCCGAGACCGGCCGCCGGCTGGTCGCCGAGATCCTCGGTGCCTTCCCGTCCTGCCCGATCCCGGAGATCGCCCGGCTCGGACGGACCTTACGCCGGTGGAAGGCCGCGATCCTGGCCTACTTCGACACCGCCGGGGCCTCGAACGGGCCCACCGAGGCCGTGAACGGGGTGATCGAGACGATGCGCCGGGTCGCCCGCGGCTTCCGCAACTTCGACAACTACCGCCTACGCGCCCTGCTCGCCGCCGGCGGACACCGGCCGTGGCGCAAGACCCCTACCCATGCTCATCTGTGAAGGGCCCTCAAACGGGCGCTGTTCCTCTCGGCCTTCGCCTCCTTGCACCACGCCCCGTCGCGGGCCTACTACGACCGGAAACGCGCCCAGGGCAAACACCACAACCAGGCGATCATCGCCCTGGCCCGCCGGCGGACCGACGTCCTGTTCGCGATGCTACGTGACGGCACCCTCTACCAAGACCTCACCGACCCTCAGACCGCGTCATCAGTGGCCCTGGCTGCTTGACGAAAACCATAGAGGCACCCCCCCGCACCCCGTGCCGTGACCGGCGTCAGTCCCACGATGGGCGCCGGTCACGTGGTGGACCCGTGCGGACGAGGACGCGACAGCAGCGATTCCCCTACACTGAACCTGCATCTGCCCCTCCCCCCCAGATACCACAGGACTTCCCATGAGCATCGCCCCGTCCCCCTCGGTGGTAGCCATCGTTCCCTGCCACAACGAGGAAGCGGCCATCGGCAAGGTCGTCTCCGACCTGCACCGCCACGTCCCCGCAGCCGAGGTCTACGTGTACGACAACTGCTCCACGGACCGCACCGCCGAGGTCGCCCGTCAGGCGGGCGCGCACGTCCGGGTGGAGAACGAGAAGGGCAAGGGCAACGTGGTGCGCCGGGCATTCGCCGACCTCGACGCCGACGTCTACCTGCTGATCGACGGTGACGACACCTACGACACCGCCGACGCGCCCATGATGGTCGAGACCCTCCTGTCCGGCCCGTACGACCACGTGCTCGGGGTGCGCCGACAGGTCACGTCCTCCGCGTACCGGACCGGTCACGAATCGGGGAACCGACTCTTCAACGGCATCGTGAGCTTCGCGTTCCGCCGAGAAGTCACGGACATGCTCAGCGGCTACCGCGTCTTTTCGAGGCGCTTCGTCAAATCCTTCCCCGCGCTGTCCCGAGAGTTCGAGATTGAGACGGAACTGACCATCCACGCCGTCAACGCCCGAGTTCCGCAGGTGGAGGTGCCGGTGGGATTCCGGGACCGAGCGGAGGGCACGGAGAGCAAGCTCCGGACCTACCACGACGGGTTCCGCATCCTGCGCATCCTCTCCCAGCTGCTCTTCCTGGAGCGGCCGCTGCTGGTCAACGGGCTGCTGTCGCTGCTGCTCGGGGCCACGGCACTGATCCTGGGACTTCCCGTGGTGTGGAACTTCGTTCAGACCGGTCTGGTGCCACGGCTGCCCACCGCTCTGCTGGCGGCGGCGCTGATGATTCTCGCCGGGGTGTTCCTGGTGCTGGGGGTGGTGCTCAACGGGCTGGTGATGTCCCGCAGGGAGACCTCCCGGCTGTTCTACCTGCGACTGAACCCGCCGCCCTTCCGGTCGGCCCCGTCCGGCACGAGCGCCGAGGGGCCCGGGGGCGCCGTCGGCGGGACGGACACCGCTCCCGCAGAGGACGGCTCCCACAACCGGACCACCGCAGGGAAGGCCCGGTGATGGCCTCCACCGCCGCGGTGAAGCGTCCTGGGAAAGGGCCCGTGCGGCTGACCCTGCGCGCCCTGGGTGTGCTGGTGTGCCTGCAGTTCGTGTTCATGGGCCTGCTCGTGGTGGGGCAGGCAGTGCCGGACAAACCGATCGTGGACAACCTGCTCACGGCCATCAAGGAGGGCACCTACGGGCCCAGCGCGATCCCCGATCGGATGGGGACACAGTCGGACACGTTCACGGAGTGCGTGGTCGTGGGCACCGGTCTCGGGGCCGATCCCGAGGAGACGGCGCGCAGCCGGGCCGCGCGCATGCCCCGGATCGGCAACTGCGACGGCGGGGCCGAGGACGTGAAGGCCGTGGGTGCCGGCAAGGTCTTCGCGGACATGGACTACTACAAGTACTGGGCCGGTTACACGGTCTTCACCCGCCCGGTGCTTGCCGTAGCGGGAATGGACGGACTGCGGATAGCCTCTGGCACCCTCATGGTCGCGGCTCTCTTCGGTGCGTTCCTGGCGGTGCGGGCACGGACCACCACCGCGGTGGCCGTGGGCCTGCTCCTGCCGCTCGTGGCGGGGACGAACATGCTGTCCACACCGTCCACCTCCTTCAGCCAGTCCATCTCGATCGCCTTCATCCTCATCTCGGTCGCCCTCACAGCGGCAGGTGCCGGACGCAGTGCATACCTGGGGCTGCTGGGGGCCGTGGTGGGTGCAGGCATGTTCTGCTACGTGGACCTGCTCACCACCCCCGCGATCCCGTGGGCGCTGTCCGCGTTCACCCTGGCCGCCGCGGTCTGGTTCCGCGAACGGCGGCTGGGAACCGCGGCGCTGTGGGGTGTCCTGGGGGCCGTGGCATGGGGAGGGGCTTTCGCCTTCACCTGGGTGTCCCGATGGGTTTTCGGTGCGGCGTTCCTGGGCCTCGACAGGACCGTCGCCATGGTCAAGCAGAACGTGGGATTCCGCACGGGTGGTACCTGGCGTGGCGTCTCCGACGCCTTCGGCGCGGGCGTCACCAAGAACGTGGCGTTCTGGTGGACCCACATTCCCACCGCGCACCTGGTGCTCTGGGCCTGCCTCGTCACCGTGCTCGTGGCCCTGGTGATTGCGGCCCTGCGCGGCGGGGTGCGCCAGTGGGGCGTGGCCTTCGTGCTGAGCCTGCCCGCCATGGTGGTGCCGTTCTGGTACACCGTGGTGAGCAACCACTCCCAGATCCACGCGTTCTTCGTCAATCGCGGGGTCCCCACGGCACTGGCCGTGGTCACCGCGGCGTGCCTGCTCGCCGCGGCCCGCCCCCGCACCCGGCCCGATCAGGATCCCGCGGTCGCCGGGGAAGTCCCGCCGCAGGTGGGCGGTAGGGTAGCCCGGTGAGACCAGGACTCCGGAACCGGAAGGAAGGCTGTCGCCCGTGAGCAACACCAGTGATGAGACGCCCCAGCAGAACCCGGCGTCGGACGCCGTAGGCCCCACCGGCCGCCCCGTGCGGACCTTCCCGGACCCGCCCGAACTCACGGAGCACGGCCCCGCCCGGATCATCGCGATGGTCAATCAGAAGGGCGGCGTGGGCAAGACCACGTCCACGATCAACCTGGGGGCCGCGCTCGCCGAGCTGGGGCGCAAGGTGCTGCTGGTGGACTTCGACCCGCAGGGCGCGCTGTCCGCGGGCTTCGGCTCCAACCCCCACGAGCTGGACCTGACCATCTACAACGTCATGATGGACCGCTCGGTGGACGTGTGGGACGTGGTGCAGCAGACCCACGTGGAGAACGTGGACCTGTTGCCCGCCAACATCGACCTCTCCGCCGCGGAGGTCCAGCTCGTGACCGAGGTGGCCCGCGAACAGGTGCTCGCCTCCGCGCTGCGCAAGGTCGAGGACTACTACGACGTGATCCTCATCGATTGCCAGCCGTCCCTGGGGTTGCTCACGGTCAACGCGCTCACGGCGTCGCACGGCGTGATCATCCCGCTCATCTGTGAGTTCTTCGCGCTGCGCGCGGTCGCGTTGCTCGTGGACTCGATCTCCAAGGTCCAGGACAGGATCAATCCCAAGCTGCAGATCGACGGCGTGCTGGCCACGATGTTCGACTCCCGCACCCTGCACTCGCGCGAGGTGATCGCCCGCATCGTGGACGCGTTCGGGGACAAGGTCTTCGACACCGTCATCAAGCGCACCGTGAAGTTCCCGGACGCCACCGTGGCCGCCGAGCCGATCCTCAACTTCGCGACCAACCACCCCGGGGCGGAGTCCTACCGCCAGCTCGCGCGCGAGTTGATCTCGCGCGGCGGGGCGCCGTGATCCCCACGCGCTCGTGAGCACCGCCGAGCTCGAGGGGAACGGACCGTCGGGGTCCTCCGGCGAACAGCCAGAGGCGCGGACCGGCGCGGCCACGGGCTTCACCGTGTCGCTGGAGAACTTCCAGGGCCCGTTCGACGTCCTGTTGTCCCTGATCGCCAAGCACGAGATGGACATCACCCAGGTGTCCTTGTCCGCGGTCACGGACGAGTTCATCCAGTACGTGCGCGAACTGCAGGAGATCGCCTCGCCCAAGGCTCTCGACGAGGCGAGCGAGTTCCTCGTGGTCGCGGCCACGCTGCTCGACCTCAAGGCCGCGCGCTTGTTGCCGCGCGGCGAGGTCGAGGACGAGTACGACGTCGAACTGCTCGAAGCGCGCGACCTGCTGTTCGCGCGCTTGCTGCAGTACAAGGCGTTCAAGGAGGTCGCGGGGCAGCTCAACGCGCGCTTCGCCGCGGAGTCGGTGCGGATCCCGCGCCACGTGGACCTGGACCCCGCGGTGGTCACGGCCCTGCCGCCGCTCACGTGGACGCTCACCCCCGATCAACTCGCGCACCTGGCCGTCGTCGCGCTGGATCCCGAGCGGCACGTTCCCGAAGAGGTCGACGTCGCTCACCTCCACGGCGCGCGGGTGCGGGTCGCGGACGAGGCCGAGACGCTCGCCGAGGCGCTGCGGGACGGCGAGGAGCACACGTTCCGGTCCTTGATCGCGGATGCCACCTCGACGATCGTGATCGTGGTGCGGTTCCTGGCCCTGCTCGAGATGTACCGGGACCGGGTGGTGCGGATGCGCCAGGACGAGGTGCTCGGGCCCCTGCTCGTGCGCTGGGACGGATCCGAGGACTGGGCCGCCCAGTCCCTGAGCAGCGAGTACACCGGTGCCGAGGCGGAACCGGCGGCGAGCGCCGAGGAGCAAAACCTGGGAGAATGAATCCCGCACAGGATCGGTGTGAACCGTACCGAAGGAGATGATGAGCGCGTGGCGGAACCCAGCCCCGCACGACCCCCCGTTGTCGACACCGTCGACACCCCAGACACTCACGCCACGGACGTGGCCGGCTCCGCTGCGGACGCCGCCGGGCACCACGACCCCGGTGAGACCGGACAGCCCGCCGGGGTCGACGACGCGCAGCTGTATTCGGCCCTGGAGGCCGTGCTCATGGTGGCCGCGGCCCCCGTGCAGCTCGAGGAGTTCGCGCGCGTCACGGGCGAACCCGTGCACCGGGTGCGCAGCGCCCTGGAACACCTCAAAGCCGACTACGACGGCGTGATCGGAAACACCCCGGCGCACTCACCACGGGACGGCACTGCCGGATATGATGGACGGTCGGCCTCCCGCGACGAGGCGGTGCCCGCCGCCCGCGTGCGAGGTTTCGAACTGCGCGAGGTGGCCGGCGGGTGGCGGATCTACTCCCGCAGCGAGCACTCGCAGCTCGTCACGGACTTCGTGGTGGAGGGCAGCAGCTCGCGGTTGTCGCAGGCCGCCCTGGAGACCCTGGCCGTGGTGGCCTACCTGCAACCGGTCTCCCGTTCCCGCGTCTCGGCGATCCGCGGCGTGAACGTGGACGGCGTGGTACGCACCCTGGTGCAGCGCGGGCTGCTCACGGCCCACGAGCGCGAGGAGGCCACGGGCTCCGTCCTGTACTCCACCACCCCGCTCTTCCTGGAAAAACTCGGTCTCGGCTCGCTGGACGAGCTCCCGGACATCGCACCCCTGCTGCCGGGAACCGACCAACTTGACGACATAGAGGACTGATCGACGCATGGCACAATCACGCAACAACCCATCCCGCGGCGGGGGAGCCCGCGGCCCCCAGGGTCGCGGCAAGGGCTCCAAATCCGGGCCCAAGGCCGGCTTCCGCTCGGGTCCCGGTAAGGCCTCCGGATCCCGCTCGGGCGACGCAGCCGGGCGCGGCTACTCCAAGGGCCCGGGTGTCGGGCGCGGCAAGGCGGCGGGCAAGCCCAAGGCCGCGGCGTCCCGCAAGGGACCCCAGAAGCCTCGCGCCTTCGCGGGCGTGGACAAGTACGAGCGCCGCGCGGCGGCAATCAAGGAGCACGGCCCGCACCGGCGTCGTCGTCCCAAGAACCCGCCCGTGGACCGGCTGGAGGTGCACGACGAGAACGGCGTGCGGCTGCAGAAGCTCATGGCCCAGGCGGGCGTGGCGAGCCGGCGCGTGTGCGAGGAGATGATCCAGGACGGTCGCGTGTCCGTGGACGGTGAGATCGTCACCGAGCTGGGCGTGCGCGTGGATCCTGTGCTGCAGGCCGTGCACGTGGACGGGATGCGCATCCAGACCGACGAGAAGCTCGTCTACTACGCGTTCAACAAGCCCGCCGGTGTGGTCTCCACCATGGAGGACCCGGACGGCCGGCGCTGCGTGAGCGACTTCCTGGACCCGCGCAAGCACGAACGCGTGTTCCACGTGGGCCGCCTGGACGTGGAGACCGAGGGTCTGTTGCTGCTCACCAACGACGGCGAGCTCACCAACCGCCTGACCCACCCCTCCTACGAGGTCCCCAAGACGTACCTGGTCCAGGTGCACGGGCCCGTGGAGAAGGGCGTGGGCAATCAGATGAAGCAGGGCATCCGGCTCGAGGACGGCGATGCGAAGGTGGACGACTTCCGCCTCGTGGACTCCACCCCCGGGCACGTGCTCATCGAGGTGGTGCTGCACTCCGGGCGCAACCGGATCGTGCGCCGCATGTTCGACGCCGTGAACCACCCCGTGGAGAAGCTCGCGCGCACCCACGTGGGCCCCATTGCGATCGGGGACCAGCGCCAGGGCACCGTGCGCAAGCTCTCGCACACCGAGGTGGGCAACCTCCTCGCGTCCGTGGGGATGTGATCGTGGTTCCCGTGACAGCATCCACGACCGGACCGGTGCTGGTCATCGGTTCCGGTCTGCTCGGGGCGAGCATCGGCCTGGGCCTGCGGCACCTGGGTGTGAGCGTGTACCTGCGGGACTCCTCGCCCACCACGGAGGCCGTGGCCCAGGACATCGGCGCGGGGCGCAGCGTGCGCGCCGCGGGCGGGGACGTGCCCGAGCCCGTGCTCGTGGTGGTCGCCGCCCCGCCGGACGTCGTGGCCGATCTCGTGGTACAGGCACTGACCGATCACCCGGGTGCCACGGTGCTGGACATCGCCTCCGTCAAGGCCCCCATCCTGGCCGCCGTCACGGCGTCCGGTGCGGACCTCACCCGGTACGTGGGGACCCACCCCATGACCGGGCGGGAGAAGTCCGGGCCCGTGGCCGCGCGCGGGGAGTTGTTCACATCCATGCCGTGGGTGATCTGCCCCGGTCCTGAGACCGGTGTGGGCGCCATCACGGCGGCGAAGAACCTCGCGGTAGACCTCGGCGCCACGATCACGGTGTTGGACCCCACCGAACACGACGATACCGTCGCGCTGATCTCCCACGTACCGCAGGTGATGTCCTCCCTGCTGGCCTCCCGGTTGCAGGACACCCCGCTGCACCACCTGTCCCTCGCGGGTCAGGGGTTGCGGGACACCACCCGGATCGCGGGCTCGGACCCCGGTCTGTGGGTGCAGATCCTCTCCGCGAACGCCCGGCCCGTGGTGCGCTCGCTGTACGAGGTGCGCAAGGACATCGAACGGCTCATCGCCACGCTGGAGGACCCGGCGGCGGACGGTGCGCGATTGGACATCGCCCAACTCATGGCCGAGGGCAATGCGGGCCAGGCGCGGATCCCCGGCAAGCACGGCGGGGCACCGCGGGCCTTCGCGACCTTCACCGTGGCCGTGGACGACACCCCCGGGACCATTGCCAAGTTGCTCACGGAGATCGGGGAGATCGGGGTCAATCTGGAGGACCTGCGCCTGGAACACTCACCCGGGCAACCGGTGGGCCTGGTCGTGGCCTCGGTGGATCCCAACCGCCGGGACGGCCTCGTGGACGAGCTGCAGGAACGCGGCTGGAAGGTGGTGCAGTGATGAACGCATGGGACACGAACGCGCGACTCGTGGTCGCGATCGACGGGCCCTCGGGCTCCGGGAAGTCCTCGGTGTCCAAGGAGGTGGCCCGCCGCTTCGACCTGGCCTACCTGGACACCGGGGCCATGTACCGCGCGGTGACCTGGTGGTGCCTTGAATCCGGGGTGGATCTCACCGATCCGCAGGCCGTCACGGCCGCAACCGAGACCGTCCCCCTGGAGATGGGCACCGATCCCCACGAGGAGCGGATCACGGTGGCCGGGCAGAACGTGCGCACGGCGATCCGCGGTAACCGGGTCACGGACCACGTCTCTGCGGTCTCCACGACCATCCCCGCCCGCGAGGTCCTGGTGCGCATGCAGCAGGACATCATCCGGGACAGCGGGTACCGGATCGTGGCCGAGGGCCGGGACATCACCACGGTCGTGGCCCCGGACGCCCATGTGCGGATCCTGCTGACCGCCTCGGAGGCCGCGCGGATGGCGCGGCGGGGCAAACAGGTGGGCGCAGCGGCGTCGTCGGACCTGGAGGCCCGTGTGGTGGGCAGGGACGCCAAGGACTCCACCGTGGTGAACTTCACTACGGCGCAGGACGGTGTGCACCTGCTCGACTCCTCCGAACTGACCATGGAACAAACGGTGCAGGGCGTGATCGACCTGATCATCCGCGCCACCACACACGACGGGGCGCTCGCCGCGCCTCACGACACGGGCGCCAACGCCCCCGAAGAAGCGAGGTAACCATGAGCGCATCGGACGAGCCCACGGTGGACTCCTACGAACAGTCCGTCCTGGGCGGGGGCAACGAGGACATCTCCCAGCGCCTGGCCGCGATCGACGACGCCGAGGCCGAGGCCCGTGCGCAGGCCCTGCGCGAAGGGCTGGCCGACTACGAGCTGGACGACGAGGACGCCGCGCTGCTCGCGGACTGGGTCGACGGCGACGACGAGCGGGACGCCCGCCGCCCCGACCCCGTGGTGGCCGTGGTCGGCCGGCCCAACGTGGGCAAGTCCACACTGGTCAACCGCGTGATCGGGCGCCGCGAGGCCGTGGTCGAGGACACCCCGGGCGTCACGCGCGACCGCGTGTCCTACAAGGCGGAGTGGAACGGGAAGAACTTCACCCTGGTGGACACCGGCGGGTGGGAGCAGGACGCCAAGGGCATCCACAAGCGCGTGGCCGATCAGGCGGAGCTGGCCGTGGAGAACGCGGACGCCGTGCTGCTCGTGCTGGACGTGACCGTGGGGGTCACCGCGACCGACGAGGCCGTGGTGTCCATGCTGCGGCGCGTGACCAAGCCCATCATCGTGGTGGCCAACAAGGCGGACTCCCCGCAGCTCGAGATCGAGGCCACCGCGCTGTGGTCCCTGGGCATGGGGGAGCCGTTCCCGGTGTCCGCGCTGCACGGCAAGGGCTCCGGTGATGCGCTGGACGCCCTCGTGGCCGCGCTGCCCGAGTACTCGGAGGTGGCCGAGGCCGAGCTCGAGGGTGGACCGCGCCGCGTGGCCCTGATCGGGCGGCCCAACGTGGGCAAGTCCTCCCTGCTGAACAAGCTCGCCGGTTCCGAGCGCGTGGTCGTGGACGAGACCGCCGGCACCACGCGTGACCCCGTGGACGAGATCGTGATGCTCGGTGGGGAGCCGTGGCGCTTCATCGACACCGCGGGCATCCGCCGCCGTGTGCACCTGCAGCAGGGGGCGGACTTCTACGCGTCGCTGCGCACCCAGACCGCTCTAGAACGCGCCGAGGTGGCCGTGGTGCTGCTCGCCGTGGACGAGGTGCTCTCCGAACAAGACGTGCGCATCCTGCAAATGGCTGTGGACTCGGGCCGCGCGCTGGTGCTCGCGTTCAACAAGTGGGACACCCTGGACGACGAGCGCCGGTTCTACCTGGAGCGCGAGATCGAACGGGATCTGGCCCACGTATCCTGGGCTCCCCGGGTGAACCTCTCGGCCAAGACCGGGTGGCACAAGGACAAGCTCGTCCCCGCGCTGCACACCTCCCTGGACTCGTGGGACCGCCGGATCCCCACCGGGCGGCTCAACGCGTTCCTGGGGGAGATCGTGGCCGCCCACCCGCACCCCGTGCGCGGTGGCAAGCAGCCCCGCATCCTCTTCGGGACCCAGGTGGCGTCCCGGCCGCCCAAGTTCGTGCTGTTCACCACCGGCTTCCTGGACCCCGGCTACCGCCGGTTCGTCCAGCGCCGGATCCGGGAGACCTTCGGTTTCGAGGGCACCCCGCTGGAGGTCACCATGCGGGTGCGGGAGAAGCGTCAGCGTAAGCGCTGAGTGGTTGCCCTCCTGGCTCGGTTTCCATTCGGTGCGGGCGGCTCGCGAGTCGCCCGCGCCGATGTGAAATTCGGGTCCGGTTGGGGTAATGTAACTCGGGTGTTCGGGGCCGGAACCGGTGCCGAACACGGTCGCGGGATGTGGCGCAGCTTGGTAGCGCACTTGACTGGGGGTCAAGGGGTCGCAGGTTCAAATCCTGTCATCCCGACCGAGTGAACCGGCTCCGGCCAGGCAGAGATGCTTGGTCGGGGCCGGTTTTTTCGTGCGTAGTGAGGTTCACGGCCTCCACCCGAATTTCTAGTGGAGCTAAATCACTTTTCCGTGCCCGTGGCTGCTCTAACTCCACTAGAAATCACGCCCCGCCGCTCAAGGACCCCTCACGTCTCCCGCGTGAGCCGCACCCACCCGTCGGTCAGAGCGGCGCGCAGGCCCGCCTTGCGCGAGACCGCGGGCAGTGCGTGCGAAAGGCATGCCACGGCGTCGTACCCCGAGTGGTCCACGCCCGGCAGGACGTGCAGGTTCGTGTCGAAACCCGCGTCCCGGAACGCCGCGACGCCCTCCTCCGCGGCGCCCAGCGCGCTCCACTCGGGCGGGTTCGTGGCGCCGTCCACGTCCTGATCGCCCACCCACCAGTGCATCTCCGTGTTGCCGATGCACGGCCGGGCCTTCTTCTTGGTGGCCACCGGCGCGTTGGCACCACCGCCGCCGATGATCACCGCGCCGCCGTGCGTCATCCCGGGAATGCCCCGGTCCAGCAGTTCGTAGGTGATGAACTCGGCGCCGCCGCTGTAGCCCACGAGCCAGATGTTGCTCGCGTCCACCTGCGGGTTCCGCTCGACGATGTGCTCGTGCAGCGCCCGGAAGTACTTGCCGTTCGCCTTGCAGTCCTCCCACCACGTGTAGCCGTCGCCGGAGCCGTCCTCGTCCGGCGTGTTCACCGCTACGAACATGAGGTCCCGAGCCCGTGCTGCCACCGCGAGCCGGGCCAGATCGCCCTCGTCCGGCCAGTTGATGGACGTGTCGTCCAGGTCCCAGTAGTCCCCGTCGAAGTAGTACATAATCCCCGCGGTGCCCGAGTCCCACACGTGGTACCACGAGCTCAGACCGTTCGGCGCGGTGAAGTCCACGAAAGTTGCCGGTGCCACTGTCCCCCCTGAGATGATCCGCCCCGCTTCCCCCGCGGCGGCGCGTACCCGTCCAGTATGCCGCGCACGCACCCCGGACGACGACGCCGCACCCCCTCTGCTTTTACTGAGCTAAGGCGTGATTCGGTGCACCGAAGCTGCTTTTGCTCCACTAGAACACGGGGGTGGCGGGCGGGGCAGCGCGGGTCATCGGGCAATGCGCACGTCATGTACCCACCCGGGTGTGACCGTCCGGAGCTCAGCATGCTTAGGTGGAGGGACACGACGAAAGGGGTATCCCATGAGCAGCAACGTCATCACTACATACCTGCAGGACCACCACGCCGGATCGGCCGCGGGGGTGGATGTGTTCCGCCGTGTGGCCGAGGGCCACGGGGACCCGGAGGTGCGGGAGCAGGTCGAGCGGCTGGTCCCGGAGATCGCCCGCGATCAGACGTCCCTGGAGGACATCATGTCCATGGTCGGGGCCAAGCCGGCCCTGCACAAGGATCTGCCCGCGAAGGCGGGGGAGAAGCTCGCGCGCCTCAAGCCGAACGAGCGGATCAAGGAACGCTCGCCGCTGTCGGACATCGAGGAACTCGAGGGTCTCGTGGCCGCCGTGCACGTCAAGGGCCTCGGCTGGCGGTTGCTCCTGGAGGTCCCGGACGAGCGGTTGGACAAGGACCTGCTGCAGAACCTCTACGAGCGTGCACAGGAGCAGGAGAAGACCCTCGAGTCGCTGCGTCTGGGCCAGGCCAAGAAGCTCACGGAGTCCTGAGGACCAGCCAGTAACGGGAGGGGGACCATGACGACCGCCGATGACATACCCGCCCTGCGGCGTCGTACGAGTGCCAAGTGGCGCACGTACTCGCGGGACGTGCTGCCCATGTTCGTCGCGGAGATGGACTTCCCCACCCCGCCGGCCATCAAGGCGGCGCTGCAGAGCGCCGTGGAGAACAGCGACACCGGGTACGCCACCCCGACCGACCGAGGCGCCGCGGAGGCGTTCGCGGACTTCGCCGCGCAGCGGTGGGGGTGGCGCCCGGACCCGGCGCGGATCTCGTACACCACGGACGTGAGCGTGGTGATCGTGGAGTCGCTGCGCCGTCTCATGGCGCCCGGCGACGGCGTGATCATCACCCCGCCCGTCTACCCGCCGTTCTTCGACCTCGTGGTCGAGGCCGGCGGGCGGGTCGTGGAGGTCCCGCTGCTCGACGACGCCGCGAGCTACCGTCTCGATCTGCCCGGCATCGACGCCGCCCTGCGCGCGGGAGCCCGCGGCGTGCTGTTGTGCAATCCCCACAATCCCGTGGGGCTCGTGCATTCCCGCGAGGAACTCGAACGGCTCTCCGAGATCGTGGCCGAGCACGACGGATTCGTGGTCAGCGACGAGATCCACGCCCCGCTCACACATCACGGGACCGAGTTCACCCCGTACCTCTCGGTGTCCGACGCCGCGCGCGAACACGGTGTGGCCGCGGAATCGGGGAGCAAGGCGTTCAACCTGGCCGGTCTGAAGACCGCCATGTTCGTGGTGGATTCAACGCCCATGGCGCAGTGGCTCGAGCACCTGCCGGAAGAGGTGGCGAACCGCACCGGAAGCTTCGGTCTGCTCGCCACCCGGGAGGGTTTCCGCAACAGCACCGATTGGCTGGACGAGACCATCACCGCGATCCAGGACAACACCGAGCTGCTCGAGCGGGAAGTCGCCGAGAAGCTGCCGCGCGTCGTCGTCCGCCGGGGACGCGCGACCTACCTCGCGTGGCTAGACATGCGCGCCCTGGGCTGGGGTGACGATCCCGCGGCGTACGCCCTCGAACACGCCGAGGTGGCGCTGTCCAACGGGCCCAGGTTCGGCGACGCGGGTAAGGGCTTCGCCCGGATCAACCTCGCGTGCGCACCCGAGACCATCGTGGAGGCCGTGGACCGGCTCAGCCGGGCCGCCCGCTGATCCTGGAGGGCCGCCCTCAGTCCGGATGCGCGAGGGCCACCCCACGGAGGGTCCCGCGAGCGGGGCGTGCGGGGGTCACTCCGCGGCCGGCTTACGCGCGGGCTCCTTGTCCCGGTCCGAGGTGGGGGAGTCCGCGGCCAGCTCGTCGAACGCGTAGCGCTCCAGGGGCGTCCCCGTGAGGTAGGCCGCGCGCGCGATCGCCATGGTCCCCACCGCGGACGTGATCAGGTGGATCGTGATGATGAGCACGACCTTCACCACGTTGGACACGGACGGTTGCAGCAACAGCGCCCCCGTGACCACGAACACGATGCCCAGCCCACCGGCGGTGCCCACGGCCGAGACCCGCATGTAGGCGTCCCGGAAGCGGGCCACCCCGAGGGCCGCGGTGGCGAACACGAGGGCTCCGGCCACGATCAGGACGTTGCCCAGGACGGTCAGGATCTCGGTCATCGCTTCCCCCTGGTCAGAGCGCGCGCCAGGGACAGCGCGCTGAGGAATCCCACGAGCGCCGCCACGAGCACGATGTCGAAGGTGTACTCGTTGGCCACCCGCACACCGAACAGCGCGATCAAGCCTACGAACCCGAACAACAGCAGATCACCAGCGACCGCGCGGTCCGCCTCCGTGGGCCCGCGCAGGATCCGGAAGGCCGCCGCGAGGCAGGCCACGGCGAGGATCACGATCCCCACGGTCACACCGATCATGACGTCCCTCCCGAACGGCGCACCGCGCGCAGCAGTCGTATTTCGAGTTCCCGGACCTCGTCCCGCACGCTGTCGGCATCGCCCGAGTACAGCGAGTGGACGTACAGCGTGCGGATGTCTTCCGCATCACGACGGCGCTGCGCCGCCACGGGTGCGTCGTGCATCCCCAGCGTGAGCGTGCCGGGGGTGAGCGTGATCAGCGCGGCCAGCAGAGTCACCTCCAGATCCGAGCGGCAGCGCGTCCGCACACGGGCCACGCCGGGGGTCGAGTTCTGCCCCGGGGTCAGGTTGTCCCGCAGCACCGCGGTGCTCGAGGAGACGATCTGCCCGGCGTACCACACCAGGAATCCCAGGACCCGGAAGGGCCAGGTGAGCCAACTCATGAGTCCATCACCGCTTTCACGTAGGTCGAGGTGTCCAGCAGGCCCTCCGCGGCGGTCGTGGACACACCCATGAGCACTTCCGCGCCCAGGCCCAGCGCGAGCGTCAGGCACGCGGTGACGACGGCGGGCCCTGCCAGGGCCGCGGAGATGCGTCGCCCGCTCGCGGTGGCGACGACGCCGTCGCTCGCGGTGGCCACGGCGCCGTCGCCCGCGGGTGCCGGCGCGTGGGGTGCGGGCGCCTCGGCGGAGCCCCAGAACACGCCGTTCCAGATCTTGAGCATCGACAGCAGCGTGACGAGACTGACCGCGAGCATCACGATCACTGCGATGACGTGGCCGGTGTCGACCGCCGCGAGGATGAGCGAGAACTTGGCCACGAACCCGGAGAACGGCGGCAGCCCCGCCAGGGACAGCGCCGCCACGAAGAACGCGACCGCGATCACGGGTTCGCGCTTGGCCATCCCGGACAGCGCACCGATCCTCCCGGTCCCGTAGCGGACCTCGATCGCGCCCGTGGACAGGAACAGGGAGGCCTTCACGATCATGTGGTGCAGCAGGTAGAAGATGCCCGCGGCGAGCCCGGCCAGGGTGAACAGCGCGACCCCCAGCAGGATGTACCCGATCTGACTGATCATGTGGAACGCCAGGACGGAGCGCGTGGTCTTCTCACCCACGGCGCCCAGCACGCCCGCGACCATCGTGAGGCAGCACAGTGCCACGCCGATCCACAGCCAGTGGGCGTCACCGTCGAAGACCACGGCGTAGATCCGGTAGATCGCGTAGATGGCCACCTTGGTGTGCAATCCGGAGAACAACGCGGTGATCGCGGGGGAGGTGGCCGGGTAGGCGACCGCGAGCCAGCCGTGGATGGGGACCACCGCGGCCTTGATCGCCACCGCGAACAAGCACACGGCGGCCGAGATCGCCACGGTGCCGTCGGTGGCCGCGCGTCCGGCCAGCTCGGCCATGTTCACGGTGCCCGCGGTGCCGTAGATGAACCCCACGCCCATGAGGAAGATCGTGGAGGTCAGCAGGTTCAGGGTCACGTACAGGCGCGCGCCCATGACCTGCCGCTCCGTCCCCTTGTGCCGCGCCGCGAGAACGAACAGCCCGTAGGAGGGTAGGAGCATGACCTCGATGAACACGAACAGGTTGAACAGGTCCGCGGTCAGCAGCGCACCGTTCACCCCGGCCGTGAGCACGAGCACGAGCGGGGCGAAGTACACCGTGGCCGCCCGGCCGGAGGCGTACGCGAACCACGAGCACACCAGGGTCAGCACCGCGGTGACCGCGAGCATGAGCGCGGCGAACATGTCCGCGACGAACGGGATGGAGATCCCCACGGGCCACTGCGCCACACCGTGGGCCACGGCGCCGCCGCTTCCGGCGAAGTCGGTCACGAGCCACAGGGCTCCGCCGATCGCGAGCAGCAGGGTCCCGAAGAGGCCCACGGCGTGCAGCACACGGCGGTCTCCCACGATGAGCAGCAGCGCGGACAGCAGCAGGGGCAGGGCGACGAACAGGGGGAGGAGGGCACCGCTCATGAGCGCGCCTCCTCGGGGTCCGCCTCGGTGTCGTCGTCCTCGTCCCGGCCGGTCACGGCGAGCACGAGCATCACGATCGTGATGGAGAACGCGATCACGATCGCGGTGAGGACGAACGCCTGGGGCAGGGGGTCCGCCACGGTGGACAGGTCTCCGGGGGCTCCGAAGGGCTCGTGGCGCCGCGCGCTTCCGCCGGCGGCCATGAGCACCACGTTGCCCGCGTGGCCCAGGAGCACGAAGCCCAGGATCACGCGGAGCATCTCGCGCTGCATGAACAGGTACACGGCACCGAACACGAGCAGTCCGGCGATCACGGCTGAGCTCATCGGGGGTTCACCTCTCCGGGGTCGTGGGTCGCGTGCGGTGTGCGGGCGGTCGCGGGGTCCGCGGGGGTATTGCGTCGGGCGGTACGACGCCGCTTGCGGACCTCGGTGCGCGTACCCTCGGCGGCGTCGGAGCCGGGTGGATCGTCCGGACCGGATGCCCCCGGCTCGGGCTCGCCGGGCAGCACCTTGGTGGTGTCCGACGGCGGCCGCCCCAGCAGGTTGAACGCGGCCAGGATCACGCCGATCACCGCGAGGTACACGCCCACGTCGAACACGAGCGCCGTGGTGAGTTCGAAGCCCAGGACGCTCGGGTGCAGGGGCCGTAGGAACGACCCGTCCAGGTACCCCAGCAGGCCCGTGACGGTGCCCACGGCCACGCCGAGCCCGATCAACCACAGGTACGGCAAGCGCACGCGCGCCCGTTCGTCGGACGGTGCGGCCAGGTAGCTCAGGGTGAAGCCGGCCCCGCCCACGAGCGCGGAGATGAACCCGCCCCCGGGTTCGTAGTGCCCGCGCAGCAGCAGGATCACGGACATTGCCACGATCACGGGCCCCAGCAACCACGCGGCGGTCCGCACGAACACGGTGTTGGTCCCCGGATCGCTCACGGGCGAGCGCTCGTCGATCGGGGCGGGATCGTCCGCGGCGGGACGGCGCCCGTGCAGCAGTGCCGCGATCGTGAGTCCGGCGACACCCAGGACGGTCAGTTCGCCCAGGGTGTCCAGGGCGCGGAAGTCCACGAGGATCGTGTTGACCAGGTTGGACCCGCCGGTCTCGTTGTACCCGTGGGTCAGGTAGTACTCGGACGCGGGGGAGGCTTCGCGCCGCCCGGTCAGCATCCACACGCCCGCGGTGGTCGCCAGCCCCGCGGCGCCCGCCACGAGCAGCGCGACCACGCGGCGTCGTGCGCCGGGGGAGGAGAACCGCGCGGGCAACCGACGCAGTAACAGGACCATGACGCACACGGTGAGGATCTCCACGAGCAGTTGGGTCATGGCCACGTCCGTGGCGCCCAGGTCGAAGAACCACACGGTGATCGAGAAGCCCACGACCCCGGTCACCACGATCGCGGAGATCAGGCTGCGCGCACCCATCATGGCCACCACGCCGCACCCGATCAGCAGCGCGAGCAGCCAGTCCAGGGGCTCGCTCGCCGCGATCCGCACGGGCGGCAGTTCGCTCGTACGCCACACGGCGAGCAGCGCGACGACGCTCAGGCACACCGCGGGGATGGCCAGGTGTCGCGCGGGGGCGGGGCTGTTCGTCCACGAGCCCACAACGCCACCGAGCCGGATGGTCCCCTCCCTCGCCCGGTCCACGCCGTCCAGGGCGGAGAACGGGAAGGCGCGGGGGCCCAGCACGGCGTGCACGCGGCGTCGGGCGAGGACGAGCACGGCACCCGTGGCGAGCACGGCGAGGGAGACGAACAGTTCGGGGACCGGGCCGTGCCACACCGCGAGGTGCTTCTCCACGGTGGACCCGGCGGCCGCGCTCGCGCCCGCGGAGGCGAGCCCGTCCAGTAGGAACGGTGCGAGACCCAGGACGAGCCCCGCGAGGGCACCCGCGGCGGGCGCGGCCCAGAAGGTCACAGGGGCCTCGCGCACCATGGTGCCGCGGCGACCGCCCAGTGCGCCCAACACGAGGCGTGCGGAGTACGCGACCGTGAAGACCGAGGCGAGCGCGGCCGTGGCCGTGAGCAACCACGGGGTCCACGCCGGACCGGGTGCGTCGAGGAAGGCCGCGAGCATGGACTCCTTGCTCACGAATCCGAGCAACAGGGGGATTCCCGCCATGGAGGCGGCGGCCAGCACCATGATCGCGGCGGTCACGGGCATCCGCGGGTTCATCCGGGCGAGCTTGCGCAGATCACGGGTGTGGGCGTTGTGGTCGATCACGCCCACGCCCATGAACAGGGCGGACTTGAACAGCGCGTGCGCGACCGTGTGCACCACGGCGGCGGAGAGCGCGGCCGTGGTTCCCACGCCGATCATCGCGGTCAGCAGACCCAGCTGACTCATGGTCGAGTAGGCCAGCAGTTCCTTGAGGTCGTAGCGGCGCAGCGCGGCCACGGCCCCGAACACCGCGGTGACGAGGCCCGCCGTCACGAGCAGGACGGTCCACGCGGGCACCCCGGAGAACACGGGGGAGAAGCGCAACAGGAGGTAGATGCCGGCCTTGACCATGGCCGCGGCATGCAGGTACGCGGAGACCGGGGTGATCGCGACCATCGAGTCCGGCAACCACGCCTGGAACGGGAACTGGGCGGACTTGGTGAACGCGGCGACCGCCACGAGGACGGCCACGAGCGTGGTCAGCCCGGGCTGACCACCCCACACGTCGTGCGTCAGGACGGCGCTGATCCGGGTCGTGCCGGTGGCGACGATCATGACGGTGACGGCCGCGAGCAGCACGAGCCCGCCGGCCACGGTCACGAGGAGTGTGCGGATCGCGGGTTCCCGTGCGCCGTCCCCGGACCGGGCGATGAGCAGGAACGAGCACAGCGTGGTGGCCTCCCACGCGACGTAGAACACCACGAGGTCGTCCGCGAGCACGAGCGCGAGCATGGCCGCCGCGAAGCCCGTCATGAGTGCGTAGAACCCCGCGTGCTTCCCGCGATCGACCCGGTCCGTGCGTTCGAGGTAGCGCGTCGCGTAGCACAGCACCGCGGCCCCGATCACCAGGACCAGGAGGGAGAAGACCAGCGAGAGCCCGTCCAGTCGCAGGGCGAGCCCCACGTCCAGGGACGGGATCCACGGCAGCGACTCGACCACCGCGGGGGTGGGCTCGGCGGGGGAGTGCGCGGCGTCGTCGTACCCCAGCGCGATCAGCGCCGCGGCACCGAGCAGGGGTACCGCGAGCAGCCACCCGGCGTCGCGGCCGAGTACGCGGGTCAGCAGGGGGGCGAGCGCGCACGTGAGCAGCGCGCCCGCGAGGCAGGCAAGTAGCAAGGGTCCACCTAGGTCCGGGGTGACATGAGGTCAGAGCGGGCCGGAGGACGGCATGGGCGCTCACGAGCGCCGGCAACGGCTCCGGGTCAGTGGGCGGCGGCCGACGGCGGTGCGCCGGCCTGGTTGGCGCCCCACGAGGACACCTGGCCGTTCGTACCCACGGATCGGACGAGCAGACCGGGTGACACGCTGCCGCGAGGGACGGCGTGCGGGCGCGCGGCAGTGGCGATCGGGAACGTGGGCATCGCGCTCGAGCCTAGCAAGAGTGTGCGGTGGGGGGAAGCGATCGGGCGACTCGCCGCGTCGTGACGGGGCTGGCCCGGGTACGCGTCGGTGGGGATCCGCATGGGCTCGCGGCCCCGGGGCCGACGCGCGAGCCGGCGGCCCGCCCCGGAATAGCTGACGTGTCCACAATGTTGTGCGTGGCATGACCGTTGAACTGGGAATCGACACCTTCGGGGACGTCACGTGGGACGACGACGACCGTCCCGTCTCGCACGCGCAGACCGTCCGCGACGTGGTGGAGCAGGGCGTGCTCGCCGATCAGGTGGGGCTGCACTCGATCGGGATCGGGGAGCACCACCGGGACGACTTCGCGATCTCCGCGCCGGACATCGTGCTCGCCGGGATCGCCACGCGCACGCAGCAGCTGCGCCTGGGCACGGCCGTGACCGTGCTCAGCTCGGACGATCCGGTACGCGTGTACGAACGCTTCGCCACGCTGGACGCGCTGTCCCACGGCCGGGCGGAGGTCGTGCTGGGCCGCGGTTCCTTCACCGAGTCCTTCCCACTGTTCGGCTACGACCTGCAGGACTACGAAGCACTGTTCGAGGAGAAGCTCGCGCTGTTCGCGGCCCTGCGGACGAGCCAACCCGTGACCTGGAAGGGCACGCTGACCCAGGACCTGCGGGACGTGACCCTGTACCCGCCGCTCGAGAACGGGCCGCTGCCCACGTGGATCGCGGTGGGCGGTTCCCCGCAATCGGTCGTGCGTGCGGCGCACTACGACATCCCGCTCATGCTCGCGATCATCGGCGGGCCCGTGGAGCGGTTCGCGCCGTTCGGCGACCTCTACCGCCGCGCGCTCGCCGAGTTCGGCCACACCCCGGACAACCCCGTGGCCTATCACTCCTACGGGTACGTCGCGGAGACCGACGAGCAGGCGCGCGAGGAGTTCTTCCGCCCCTACGTGATCTCCACCGAGCGGATCGGCGCCGAGCGCGGCTGGCCCGCGCCCACCAAGGCATCCTTCCTGGAGGAGGTGGAGCACGGGTCCATGGCCGTGGGTTCCCCCGAGACCGTGGCCCGCAAGATCGCCGCGGGCATACGGGCTCTGGGTGCCTCCCGGTTCGACCTGAAGATCTCCACGGGCCCGCTGTCCCACGGCAAACTCATGCGCAGCATCGAGCTCTACGGCACGCGTGTCGCGCCCCTCGTGCGGGACATGCTCGCGGACCGACTCGAGGACTGATAAGCATGGACCCATGCCGAGCACGCTTCCCGTCCTGATCCTCACCGGCTACCTGGGGTCCGGCAAGACCACGGTGCTCAACCACTTCCTCGCGACCGGCGGCGCGCGGATCGGCGTGATCATCAACGACTTCGGGGACGTGAACGTGGACGCCGCGCTCGTCGCGGGGCACGTGGCCGAGCCCGTGTCTATCGCGGGCGGGTGCCTGTGCTGCATCGAGGACCCCCGCCAACTCGACGACGCCCTGCGCGCGCTGTCCCGGCCCTCCCTCGAGCTCGACGCCATCGTGATCGAGGGTTCCGGAATCGCCGAACCCCCGGGGCTCATCCACATGGTCCTGGGCAGCGACGTCCGCGACGTGCGCTTCGGCGGGCTCGTCGAGGTGATCGCCGTGAGCCGCGTGGCGCTCGCCGAGGCCGGTGGCTGGGACCTCGCGCAACACGTCAAGGCCGCCGCGGTCGTGCTGTTGACCACGACCGATCTCGCCGATCCCCGGGAGACCGCCGCGGTGCGCGAGCGGATCGCCCACGCCAACCCGCACGCGCTCGTGATCGACGCGCCCCACGGCGCGGCCGATCCCCGGTTGTTCTTCGACGCCGCCGAGCACCCCGTGCCCGAGGGCGGCCAACTCGCGCTGTGGGAGTTCGGCCGGGCCCCCGGTCATGACCATCACGACCACGACCACCACGTCCACCACCGCGCCACGAGCCTGGATGCGCCCGCCACCGTGGATCCCGCGGCGCTCGCCGAGTTGCTCGAGGACCCGCCGGGGTCCGTCCACCGGGTCAAGGCGATCGTGGACGTCGCCGCGGGCCGGGGGATCCGCCGGTTCGTGGCGCATTCCGTGGCCGGTTACGTCTCGGTCGAGAAAATCGACCGGCCCTCCGACGAGCCGCCGCGGTCCCGCATGGTGGCCATCGGCCTGGAGCACGACGACGCCGCGCTGCGCCGTCGTCTCGACGCGCTCGTGCGCCCCCACGGCTCCCCGGCGGCCACGGCCCGTGAGCTGCGCCGTCTGACCCGGTTCCTGTAGGCACTGCGCTGGGCGCGGAGGCCGCGTGACGGGCGTGCTCGCTCGCACGCGTGCCGCCGCCGGGTGCGGACCAGACCGGGTGAGCCCCGTGGTGGACGGGCCGCAGCGCCGTCGTGGGCGGCGCTCAGGTCAGGTTCGAGAAGTGTTCGACCTTGGCGGTGGGCCCGGTCACGAGGATCTGGTCGTCGTCGTAGAGCATGGTCCCGGCCTCGATGGGCTCCCACTGACCGCCCGGACGGCACACCGCGACGACCGAGACCCCCAATCGTCGGCGCACGTTGAGCAGGTCCATGGGTCGCTGCTGGATGGGCTCCGGCGGGGTGCACCGCACCAGGGCGTAATCCGCGTCGATGGGCACGAAGTCCAGGATCCGGTGCTGGATCAGGTGCGCGGCACGCGTGCCCATGTCGCTCTCGGGGTTGACCACGTGCTGCACGCCGATCTGGGTGAGGATCTCCGCGTGGGGTTCCGTGATGGCCTTGGCCCAGATCGCGGGGCACCCGAACTTCACGAGCCGCGACGCCGCGAGGATGCTCGCCTGGATGTCCGAACCGATGCCCACGACGGCGCGGTCGAACTCGTCCACGGACAGTTCCCGCAGCACGTCCTCGTCCGTGGCGTCCGCGCGCACCACGGACGTGAGCTTGCCGTTGAAGCGCTGGACCACCGTCTCGTCCAGGTCCACGCCGAGCACGTCCGTGCCGTTGCGCATCAGTTCCGTGGCCAGGGCACCGCCGAAGCGGCCCAGCCCGATCACGACCACGGCATTGGACATGGCATCGCGGGACGTGGCGGTGGGGTGGGATCCGAACATGGGGGTTCCTCCGTGGGTCGAGGTCGTATGGTGCCGGGGTCCCGGGGTGGGCCGGGACGGGCGAGGTGTCCGCGGGGCCCCGCTCACCCGATCAACGGTCGTTCCTTGGGCAGTTCGTAGCGGGGCGGCCGGCGGCCGAACGCGATGGCCGCGGCTACGGTGACCGGGCCGAGCCGGCCCATGAACATCAGGGCGATCAGCACCCACTGCGCGAGCGGCGCGAGCGTGGGGGTGATCCCCGTGCTCAGACCCACGGTCGCGAACGCGGAGACGGCCTCGAACAGGGTGCGGTCCAGTCCCAGGCCGGTGTCCGTGAGCATGATGAGCATCGTGCCACCGATCACGGCCCCGGTCGCGAGCACCACGACCGTGATGGCCTCGCGCTGGACGGAGCGTGAGAGCTGCTTGCCGAGCACGGGCACCGCCGCGCCGCCGCGGATCTCGGTGAGCGCGATGAAGAACAGCACCCCGAACGTGGTGACCTTCAGACCGCCGGCCGTGCCCGCGGGTCCGCCGCCGATGAACATCAGGATGTCCATCCCGAGCCACGACACCGGGTGCATGTGACCGATGTCGATGCTGTTGAAACCCGCCGTGCGGGAGATCGTGGACTGGAAGAACGCGTTGAGCAGCTTGACGGCGGGCGGCTGGGCGCCCAGGGTGCCCGGGTTGTTCCACTCGAGCACCAGCAGGAACACCGTGCCGCCCGCGAGCAGCACGGGGGTCGCGAGCAGCACGAGCCGAGTGTTCATGCTCCAGCGGCGAGGCACCCGGATATGGCGGCGCAGTTCGTAGAGCACGGGGAACCCGAGCCCGCCCAGGATCACGCACGCCGCGAGCGTGAGCAGGATCCAGGGGTCGCTCGCGAAATCCATGACGTTGAGGGTGTACAGCGCGAATCCCGCGTTGTTGAACGCGGACACCGCGTGGAACCCCGCGTGGGCCAGGGCCGTGCCCGGCGAGTAGTGGTAGTGGCCCCAGAACCGCAGGAACAGGATCAGCGCGGCGGTGGACTCGATCACCGCGGTGGTCCCGACGATGCGCGCCACAACTTGGCGCGCTCCGCCGCGGGACTTGGTCTCCGCGTTCGCGAGCAACCGGGTGGACAGCCCGAACTTGCGGGCCAGCAGGATCCCGAGCATGGTCGTGAACGTCATGACCCCCAGGCCACCCACCTGGATCAGGCAGATGATGACCACCTGACCGAACGGCGTCCAGTAGGTCGCGGTGTCCACCGTGACGAGCCCGGTCACGCACAGGGCGGAGGTCGCGGTGAACGCGGCCGTGAGCAGGTCCGTGCCGCCGGGGGCCGTGGTGGCCGGAGGCAGCATCAGCAGACCGGTGCCCGAGAGCACCGCCACGAGGAAGGCCGTGACGATGATCCGCGCGGACCGCGCGGGGGTGAGCTCGTGCAGGTGCAGGGGATCGCGGCGTCGTCGGCTCAGGGGGACGGCGCGGGGGATCCTGGACCCGTGCGTGCGCGCGCGGATCGCGGCCTGACGGAGGGCCTCGGTGATGGGCACCGGGCCAAGGTACACCCCCCGGGGCGGTACCGGCTGGGCGCCGCGTGAACGCGCCGGAACCTCGTGGGCCGTTGAGCTGACACCGGCGCGCTGCACACGCGCACGTGTGATGAACCCGACTGCGTGAGTCGTGCCCTAAACTGACCGACATGACCAACATTCCCGCGGAACTCGCGTACACCGAAGAGCACGAGTGGGTCGAGGACCTCCACGAGGACAACACTTTCCGCGTGGGCATCACGGACCACGCACAGAACGAACTGGGCGAGGTCGTGTTCGTCCAACTGCCGGAGGTCGGGGACACCGTCTCCGCCGGGGACGTGGTGGGGGAGATCGAGTCCACCAAGTCCGTGAGCGATCTCTTCGCGCCCGTCAGCGGCGAGATCGTCAGCGTCAACGACGACCTCGTGGACAACCCCGGCGCGCTCAACGAGTCCCCGTACGAATCCGGCTGGCTGTTCACCGTGCGCGTGGACTCCGAGGACGCCACCGGATCGCTGCTGGACTCCCAGGCCTACCAGCAATTGCTGGACTGAATTCGCTAACTTCACGTGAGGTGAGGGAACCCTGATGTCGAACCATGAGAAATCCGGTGCCCAGGCGGGTCCGGAGACCACATCCATCCAGATCGTGGGGGATGTGCTGGCCCATGCCGCTCACCACAAGCTCTCCGAGAGCGAGCAGAACGCGGTGGCCTCCCTGCCCCCGGGCTCCGCGCTGCTGTTGGAGACGAACGGCGGGCTGACCGGTGCCCGGTTCCTCCTGGACCGGGACGAGATCGTCGCGGGTCGTCACCCGGCGTGCTCGGTGTTCCTGGACGACGTCACGGTGTCCCGCCGCCACGTGGAGTTCATCCGGCGCAACGGCACGTTCGAGGCGGTGGACCAGTCCTCCCTCAACGGCACCTACGTCAACGGTGACCGGGTCGCCACCAAGGTGCTGGAGAACGGCGACGAGGTCCAGATCGGCAAGTTCCGGTTCACGTACTACCACTCCGTGCAGAACGGTTCCTGACGCGCTCCATGCCTGATTCCGAACGACCGCAGATCCCGCGGGTGGGTATCGGAGCGTTACTGCGCCGATTGCAACCGCAGTTCCCCGAGCTGACCGCGTCCAAGGTGCGCTTCCTCGAGGACCAGGGACTCGTGCACCCGTTGCGGAGCGCCTCGGGGTACCGGAAGTACTCGCACGAGGACGTCGCCCGGTTGGAGACCGTGTTGACCCTGCAACGGGAGCGCTACCTCCCGTTGCGGGTCATCCGTGACCGGTTGGACCGGGGCGAGGACCCCGCGCAGGACACCGAGCGGCAGCAACCGGAGACCGGACGGCCCGGGGACGGCGTCGAGCCACAACCCGCTTCACCGGCTCCGGACGGCGGTCGGCGGTACACCCTGCGCGAGCTCGCGGCGCGGTCGGGCACGGACGTCCCCCTGCTGAGGGAACTGCTCAACCACGGCCTGCTCGTGGAACGAGCCGGTGCGTTCGACGGCCACGCGCTCACCGTGGCCGTGGCCGCGGGCAAACTCAACGGGTACGGGATCGAACCGCGGCACCTGCGCGTGCTGCGGGGCGCCTCGGAACGCGTGATCGCCCTCGTGGAGGGCAGCATCTCGCCACTGCGCAGCCGCCGAGACCCCGAGACGCGGCGGAAAGCCGTGCAGCGGGCCCGTGAGATCGCCTCGCTGTGCCTCACCGTGATGACCGCGCTCGTGACCTCGCAGGTGGAGGAGACGGTGCAACCGTTCGCCTCGCCGGACACGGACGGGGGTGCACGATGAGCCCGAACGTGCGCATGGAGATCGCCGGAGTGCGCATGGACGTGCCTACGGGCCAGCCCGTGGTTGTGCTGCGCGAGCTCCAGGGCGCCCGGCGTCTGCCCATCTGGGTGGGGACCAACGAGGCCACGTCCATCGTGTTCGCGCTGCAGGGCATCGAGCCCCCGCGCCCCCTGACGCACGACCTCCTGCTGTCCGTGGTGGACCAGCTCGGGCGCAGCGTGCGGGACGTCGTGGTGCACACGGTCGAGAACACGGTGTTCCACGCGGCCATCTCCTTCGACGACGGCACCGTGGTGGACGCCCGCGCCTCGGACGCGCTCGCGATCGCCGCGCGCACGTCCTGCCCCATCCTGTGCGCCACGGCCGTGCTGGACGAGGCCGGTCTGGTGCTCAGCGCGGACGGTGAACTGCGGGAACAGGCGGGGGGCTCGCCACAGGAGGCGGAGGCCCAGGTCCGGGAGTTCCGGGATTTCCTGGACCACGTGGATCCGGACGATTTCCAGTCCTGATTCCACCCCCGTCCGGGCCTCGTGCGGGTAGGCTGACGACACGGGCCCGCCCGCGGGCAATGTCTTTGACCCGCTCCACCCGTGGGTTTACCGTCGAGGAAGCATCAGCGCGCTGGTGCCCGTGTCCGGGGGATCGGACACCCCCACCCACGCACGAGGAGGACGCTTGAGCAATCCGGAGCTGCCGCTGGACGCGGCACAGCTGCGCGCATCCTCCCTCGCCGGCGGCACCCAGGAGATGTTGTTCACCGACAACCTGGGCGGCTACGACGAGACCGTGGGCTTCCGCGGACCCACCGCGTGCAAGGCCGCGGGGATCACCTACCGTCAGCTGGACTACTGGGCGCGCACCGATCTGGTGGAACCCACCGTGCGCGGCGCTAAGGGCTCCGGGTCGCAGCGGCTCTACAGCTTCCGGGACATCCTGGTGCTCAAGGTGGTCAAGCGCCTGCTCGACACCGGCGTCTCCCTGCAGCAGATCCGCTCCGCGGTGGGCGCGCTGCGGCTGCGCAACATCGAGGACCTCACGCGGTTGACGCTCATGTCCGACGGCGCCAGCGTCTACGAGTGCACGTCCCCCCACGAGGTCATCGACCTGGTCCAGGGCGGTCAGGGCGTGTTCGGGATCGCGGTGGGCCGGGTGTGGCGCGAGGTCGAGGGCACGCTCGCGTCCATGCCGGGTGAGCACGCCAGCCTGGACGGCGCCCCCGCAGCGGATCCGTTCCCGGAGGACGAACTCTCCGCCCGGCGCGCGCGCCGTCGCAAGAAGAACGCGGGCTGACCCGCCCCGGCGTCAACCGCGCGGCCGCCGCCGCCCTGGGGGTCAGCGCGTGAGCCCCGCCAGAATGGTGCCGAAGCGTTCCGCGAGATCCTGGGCCGGCGCACCCGGCCAGCGGTGGACGGGCCACGCGGCCCCCTGGATCTGCTGCATCACCGAGAGGTCCGGCAGTACCGGGTCCACCACGAGCGGTCCGAACAGTTCCTGCAGTTCCCGCATGCGGTGACGTTGCTCGTCCGAGTCGTCACGTACGCGGTTGATCACCACGCCGGCCTCCGGGACCGCCCAGATCCGTGAGCTCTCGAACTGCGCGAGCGCCGTCATGGTGCGCTTGGTGCCCGCCACGGAGAACAGGGACGGTTCCGCCACGGAGAGCACCTTGTGGGACGCGGCCCACGCCATGCGGGTCAGGGCGCTAAGCGTGGGCGGGCAGTCGATCAGCACGAGCTCGTAGCGGTCCAGACCCCGTAGCGCGGTCTCGAGCCGCTTGAGGTCCTTGTTCCGGAACGCCGCGTGGTCCAGGTGCGACGACGCCGCGGAGCCCGGTGCCACGTCCAGGACGGCCCGCGCCGCCGGGCGACGACGCGTCGGCCGAGGCGTCCGGGCCCGCGGGATCCGTGTGTGGCGTGATGGGGTGCTTGGTCCACGAGGACGCCGTGGCCACGGAGGCCAGCGCACCCTTGCGGGGCCGACGAAGCACGGTGCCCACCTCGTGACCCGGGCGGGCGTGGACGCCGAGCGCCGTGGAGGCGTCACCGTGGGGGTCCAGGTCCACCACGAGGGTGGGGACGCGTGCTTCGAGAGCGGCGGAGGCCAGCCCCAGGACCACGGAGGACTTGCCCACCCCGCCCTTGAGGCTGCTGATGCTGACGATCTGCACGGATCACCCTTCTGTCACCTGAAATGGGGGCTGTCCACCAGCCTGTTACATGCTAGTGGGTGGATCACCGCACGTCGCGAGCCGTGGCCGGGGGTGGCGCGCGGCGTCGTCATCCACGAGAGCGGCCCCGAGGACACGGGGACGGGGCGACCCCGGTGGGGCGCGGCTCACGTAAGCTGTCCCCGGTAGTCGTCTCCTCACCCAGTGCGCGGGCCCCACAGGGCGCCGCGTGCGGAAACGGTAGTCATGTTCTCCAAGATCCTGGTGGCCAACCGCGGCGAGATCGCCATTCGCGCGTTCCGAGCGGCGTACGAACTCGGCGCCAAGACCGTTGCCGTCTTCCCGTACGAGGACCGCAATTCGATCCACCGCCAGAAAGCGGACGAGGCCTACCACATCGGGGAGGAGGGCCACCCGGTGCGCGCGTACCTGGACGTGGCCGAGATCGTGCGCGTGGCCAAGGAGTCCGGGGCGGACGCGATCTACCCGGGCTACGGTTTCCTGTCCGAGAACCCGGACCTCGCACGCGCGGCCGACGCGGAGGGCATCACGTTCGTGGGTCCGCGCGCGGAAATCCTGGAACTTGCCGGGAACAAGGTCGAGGCGTTGCGCGCCGCGCGGCGCGCGGGTATCCCCACGCTCGAGTCCTCGGACCCCTCCTCGGACAAGGAGGCCCTGATCGAGGCCGCGGAGAAGATCGGCTTCCCGGTGTTCGTCAAGGCCGTCGCCGGTGGCGGGGGCCGCGGCATGCGGCGCGTGGAGAAGCCCGAACAGTTGGCGGACGCGCTCGACGCCGCGATGCGCGAGGCGGACACCGCGTTCGGTGACCCCACCGTGTTCATCGAGCAGGCCGTGTTGCGCCCGCGGCACATCGAGGTGCAGATCCTCGCGGACAACGAGGGCAACATCGTGCACCTGTTCGAACGGGACTGCTCACTTCAGCGCCGCCACCAGAAGGTCATCGAGATCGCCCCGGCACCGCACCTGGACGAGGAGATCCGTGACGCCCTGCACCGGGACGCGGTGAAGTTCGCCAAGGAGCTCGGCTACGTCAACGCGGGCACCGTGGAGTTCCTCGTGGACACCGCCGGGGAGCGCGCAGGGCAGCACGTGTTCATCGAGATGAACCCCCGGATCCAGGTGGAGCACACCGTGACCGAGGAGATCACGGACGTGGACCTGGTCCAGTCCCAGTTGCGCATCGCCGCCGGTGAGAGCCTGGACGACCTGGGCATCTCGCAGGACGCGCTGCGCGTGCGCGGGGCCGCCCTGCAATGCCGGATCACCACGGAGGATCCCGCCAACGACTTCCGCCCGGACGTGGGCAAGGTTTCCGCTTACCGTTCCGCCGGTGGCGCCGGTGTGCGCCTGGACGGTGGCACGCTCTACGCGGGCGCGGAGATCTCCCCGCACTTCGACTCGATGCTCGTGAAGCTCACGTGCCGCGGCCGCGACTACACCACCGCGGTGCACCGCGCCCGCCGCGCGCTCGCGGAGTTCCGCATCCGCGGGATCGCCACCAACATCCAGTTCCTTCAGGCCGTGCTGCACAACCCGGACTTCCTGGCCGGGGACGTGGCCACGGACTTCATCGAGAACCACCCGGACCTGCTCGCGGGCAAGGGCTCGGCGGACCGCGGCTCCCGCGCCCTGAACTACCTCGCCGAGGTCACGGTCAACAAGCCCCACGGCGAGCGCGTGGACGGGATCGACCCGCGCAACAAGCTGCCCCACTACCCGGGTGACAAGCGCGACGAGCCCTACCGCTCCCCGTTCGACGGCCCGTCCGCCCACGAGGTGCCCGACGGGTGGCGCCGGGTGCTGCAGGAGAAGGGCCCCGAGGGCTTCGCCCGGGCGCTGCGCGAGTACGAGCCGCTCGCGGTGACCTCCACGACCTTCCGCGACGCGCACCAGTCGCTGCTGGCCACCCGCGTGCGCACCCGCGACCTGCTCTCGGCGGCACCGGCGTACGCGCACCTGCTGCCGGGGTTGCTCTCGGTCGAGGCGTGGGGTGGCGCCACGTACGACGTCGCACTGCGCTTCCTGGGGGAGGACCCGTGGGAGCGGCTGCGCCTGTTGCGCGAGGCGATGCCGAACATCCCGATCCAGATGTTGCTGCGCGGGCGCAACACCGTGGGCTACACGCCGTACCCGGTGGAGGTGACCAACGCGTTCGTCGCCGAGGCCGCCGAGACGGGCGTGGACATCTTCCGGATCTTCGACGCGCTCAACGACGTCGAGCAGATGCGCCCTGCGATCGAGGCCGTGCGCGCGACCGGGACCGCGGTCGCCGAGGTGGCCCTGTGCTACACCGGTAACCTCCTGGACCCCCGGGAGACCGTCTACACGCTCGACTACTACCTGGACCTCGCGCAGCAGTGCGTGGACGCCGGCGCCCACATCCTGGCGATCAAGGACATGGCCGGTCTGCTGCGGCCCGAGGCCGCCCGCCGCCTGGTCACCGCGCTGCGCGAACGCTTCGACCTCCCGCTGCACCTGCACACCCACGACACCGCAGGGGGCCAGTTGGCCACGCTGCTCGCGGCGTCGGACGCCGGTGTCGACGCCGTGGACGCGGCCTCCGCGTCGATGGCCGGGACCACGTCCCAGGTCTCCGGCTCCGCGCTCGTCGCGGCGCTCGAGAACACGGACCGGGACACCGGGCTGAGCCTGGACGCGGTCAGCGACCTGGAACCGTACTGGGAGGTCGTGCGTTCGATCTACAAGCCCTTCGAATCGGGTCTCACGAGCCCCACGGGGCGCGTGTACCGCCACGAGATCCCGGGCGGGCAGCTCTCAAACCTGCGCCAGCAGGCCATCGCGCTGGGGTTGGGGGAGAAGTTCGAGGCGATCGAGGACATGTACCACGCCGCGGACCGGATGCTGGGGCACCTGGTCAAGGTCACGCCGTCGTCCAAGGTGGTGGGCGACCTCGCCCTGCAGCTCGTGGGCATGGACGTGGACCCCGCCGAGTTCGAGGCCGATCCCCGCAAGTTCGACATCCCGGACTCCGTGATCAACTTCCTCGCTGGCGAGCTCGGCACCCCGCCCGCGGGCTGGCCGGAACCGTTCCGCAGCAAGGCGTTGGAGGGACGCACCGTGCACCTGGCGGACGAGGAGCTCTCGGAGCAGGATGTCGAGGAGCTCGCCCAGCCGGGCGAGGTGCGCCGCGCGGCCCTGAACCGGCTGCTTTTCCCCGGCCCCACGCGTGACTACCAGAACTCGCGCACCAAGTACGGGGACATCTCCCTCCTGCACACCCGCGACTTCCTGTACGGGCTGAAACAGGACCACGAGCACGTCATCTCGCTCGGCAAGGGGGTGCGGCTGCTGGTCACCCTGCAGGCGATCTCCGAACCGGACGAGAAGGGGATGCGCACGGTCATGGTGACCCTCAACGGTCAGCTGCGCCTGCTCGAGATCCGCGACGAGTCGGTGAAGTCCCAGGCCGTGGAGACCGAGAAGGCGGACACCTCCAAGCCCGGGCACGTGGCGGCACCCTTCGCCGGTGCGGTCACGGTCACGGTCTCCGAGGGGGCAAAGGTCGCCGCGGGGGACTCAGTGGCCACGATCGAGGCCATGAAGATGGAGGCGTCCATCACTGCGCCGGTCTCGGGCACGGTCTCCCGCGTGGCACTTGCGGACACCGCGCACGTCAGCGGCGGGGACCTGGTGCTGGTGATCGACCCCGAGTGACGGATCCCGCCGCCCCGCCTGTCCTCGGACGCGCGGGGCGGCGATGAGCGAGGCGGATTTCCGCAAGAATCTAACGCGCCTGTCCTCGGACGCGCGGGGCGGCGGCCTAGGATGGGGCGCATGCGTTCTTTCGACCTGATCATCGTGGGCTCCGGCTCCGGCAACTCCATCCTCACAAACGAGTACGCGGACCTCGACGTCGCCATCGTGGAACCCGGCCGGTTCGGCGGCACGTGCCTCAACGTGGGGTGCATCCCCACCAAGATGTACGCGTACCCGGCCACCGTGGGGGACCAAGCGCGGGACGCCATACGGCTGGGCCTGGACGCCGTGATCGAGGGTGTGGACTGGCCCGGCATGCGGGATCGGATCTTCGCCCGGATCGACGCGATCTCCAAGAACGGGCTGCAGTACCGCGAGTCGCTCGACAACGTCACGGTGATCCAGGAGTACGTGCACTTCGTGGAACCGGGGGTCCTCGAGACCGAGTCCGGGCAGCGGATCACCGCCGATCAGATCGTGCTGGCCAACGGTTCGCGGGTCCGCATCCCGGACGTGCCGGGTACCGACCTGCCCGGGGTGCACACCTCGGACACCGTGATGCGCCTGGACGAGTTCCCCCGGGACGTGATCGTGGTGGGCGGTGGCTACGTGGCCGCCGAGTTCTGCCACGTCTTCCGCGGCCTGGGCGCGTCCGTGACCCAGCTCAACCGCTCGCAGCGCTTGCTGCGCGAACACGACGACACGATCGCCGAGCGCTTCGCGCGCGAGGCCGCCGAACAATGGGACCTGCAACTCGGGTGGTCGCTGTCCGGGATCGAGCGCGCCGAGGACGGCCGCCTGACGGTGACGGCGCAGGCGTCCGACGGTTCCGGTCAGCACTGGGACGGCACCGCCGACGTCGTCCTGCTCGCCACGGGCCGGGTCCCCAACGCGGACACCCTGCGCCCGGAAGCCGCCCACCTGGACGTCACCGACGCCGGCCTGCTCGCGGTGGACGAGTACCAGCGTGTGCTCTCCGGCGGGGAACCCGTGAGCGGTCTGTGGGCGCTCGGGGACGTGTGCTCCCCGTTCCAGCTCAAGCACGTGGCCAATGCCGAGGCCCGCACGGTCTCCCACAACGTGGTGCACCCGCAGGAGCTGCGCGCGACCGACCACCGCTACGTGCCCTCCGCGGTGTTCACCGAACCCCAGATCGCATCCGTGGGCATGACCGAGGACCAGGCCCGCGACTGGGCCGCCCGGAACGACGAGCGGATCACGGTCAAGGAACAGGACTTCGGGGACGTGGCCTACGGCTGGGCCATGGAGGACCACGCCGGGATCTGCAAACTCATCGCGAACGCCCGCACCGGTGAGCTGCTGGGCGCGCACCTGATCGGGCGGGACTCGTCCAACCTGATCCAGCCGCTCGTCCAGGGCATGTCCTTCGGGCTGCGGGCCCACGAGATGGCGCGCGGCCAGTACTGGATCCACCCCGCGCTCGCGGAGGTCGTGGAGAACGCACTGCTCGGACTGGACGTCCCCGGGCAGCGCGCGGACGACTGATCCGGGCCCAAAACGCCGGTCTGCCAAGCACAGTGCCCGGCCCGGGGACCCCACGACGACGCCGCCCGCACCCTTGCGCGAAAGGGGGCGGGCGGCGTCGTCGTACCGGGGGCGCGGTGGCCGGAGGCGTCAGTGCGAGTAGATGTCCTCGATCTCGCGCGCGTAGTCCTGGGCGACCTTGGCGCGCTTGAGCTTCATGGACGGGGTGAGGTGGCCGTCCTCGATCGTGAGGTCGCGGTCCAGGATGCGGAAGGCCTTGATGCCCTCCGCGCGGGAGACCTTGGCGTTGGCGTGGTCCACGATCTTCTGGACGTGGTCGATCACGGCCTCCTCGCGCGCAGCCCGGGCCACGTCCATGTCCGGGTCCAACCCGAGTCCGGGCAGCACCTTGGGCAGCGTCTCGGGGTCCAGGGTGATCAACGCGGCCACGAAGGGGCGGTCGTCCCCGACGACCATGATCTGCCCCACGGTCGCGGACGCGCGGATGGGATCTTCGAGCTGGTTGGGGATCACGTTCTTGCCGCCCGCGGTGACGATGATCTCCTTCTTGCGCCCCGTGACGGTGAGCAGACCCTCGTCGTCCAGGTGGCCCAGGTCCCCGGTGGCGAACCAACCGTCGAAGAACGCCTCGGCGGTCTTGTCGGGCAGCCCGTGGTAGCGCTCGAACACGTTGGCGCCGCGCACCAGGATCTCCCCGTCCGCGGCGATCGCGACCTCGTTGCCGGGGATCGGGTGGCCCACCGTCCCGAGCCGGTTGAGGCTCGGGAAGTTGGCCGCGATGGGAGCGGTCGTCTCGGTGAGCCCGTAGCCCTCGACCACGTACACGCCGATCCCGTTGAAGAAGTGCGCGAGGTAGTCGCCCAGACTCGCACCCCCGGACACGGCGTAGCGCACGTCCCCGCCCATGGCCTGACGCAGCGTGGAGTACACGAGCTTGTCGTAGAGGCGGTGGCGGGCTTCGAGCAGCGGCGGGACGGGACCCTTCACGGCGGCGCGCGACCACGCGACGGCGGTCGCGACGGCCCGTTCGAAGATCAGCTTCTTCACGGGCGAGCCCGCCTGGGCCTTGAACCGCGCACCCACCAGGATCTTCTCGAAGACGCGCGGCACGGCCAGGATGAACGTGGGCTTGAACCGGGCGAGGTCCTCCATGAGGTGGGAGACGTCCGGCGTGTGGGCCAGGGTGATCCCGGCGTCCAGGGACGTGACCTCCACGAACCGGGCGAACACGTGCGCGAGCGGCAGGAACATGAGGGTGCGGGAGCCCTCCGCCATGACGTCCCCGGCCACCGGGATGGTGTTCTGGGAGCACGAGACGAAGTTGCGGTGGGTCAGTTCGCAGCCCTTGGGCGCACCCGTGGTCCCCGAGGTGTAGATGAGGGTCGCGACGTCGTCCAGTGTCACGCCGTCGTAGGGCGTCCCCAGATCCGTGCGGTCCGCACCGCCCGCGATCATGGCCTCGAGGGAGTTCTCACCGGAGGCGGTGTCGAAGACGCAGATCCGCTGCGCGGCCGCGAACTCGGTGATCCCGGTGGCCGCCTGCACGCGCTCGGCCAGTTCGTCCGTCTCCACGAAGATCGCCACGGCCTGGGAATCGGACATGATGTGGGCGATCTGCTCGGGGGAGGAGGTGTCGTAGACGGGCACCGGTACTGCGCCGACCCACCACAGGGCGAAGTCCACGAGCGTCCACTCGTAGCGCGTACGGCTCAACAGTCCCACGCGTTCGCCGGGTCGGATGCCCTTCGCGGCGATCCCGCGGGCCAGGGCCACGACCTCGTCGCGGAACTGACGGGCCGTGACGTCCCGCTCGCGCCCTTCGGCGAGCACCGTGTAGAGCACGGTGTCAGGTTTTTGCTCGGCGCGTTCGGCGAGGATGTGGGCGATACCGGGGTACGGCAGGGGATCGACGATGGCCGGGGCGCTGACGCGTCGCATGGAGGGGCACCTTCCTGCTGGGAACGGCTCTCAGCCTACTGTGTGTCCCGCCTCACTCCCGGCACATACTGGACGTGTCCACAAAGATGACGCCCGCCCCCGGATCGCCCTCGATCATCTCGACGGCGGCACGGACGGCGGGTCGTTCCGGGCGGAGCCGCGCGGGCGTGTCAGACGACGGCGCCGTCGTCGTCCTCGGGGGAGTCCTGCGGCAGCGCGCGGAAGACCAGGTACAGACCCGTGACCAGACCCACGAGGCCCAGCAGCCACATCACCGGGGGCAGGGGACCGGGCAACAGGGCGAGTCCGACCATGATCACGATGACCGCGAGCACGGTGCTCAGGGCGCGCAGCATGGCGGGGGAGATCCCGCTCGTAACGGGCCCGGGATCGGGCTCGTAGCGTTCGTCCTCCCGGGTGTCCCGCAGTTCGACGGGGATCTCCTCGGCCGGTTGCTCGCGGGGCTCCCACGGGAAGTCCTCGGCCCACGGTTCGAGGTCCTCGTCGTCGCGGGGGACGTCGTCCCACGAGTTGCCGCGGATGATCCGCTCGAACGGGTCCTCCGGTGGTTGGCGTGAACTCACGAGGGGTCCTCGGGGAGGAACTGCTCGCCCCGGGACAACCGCTGGACCGCGTCCCGGGAGATCCGTTCGAGCAGTGGGGCATCGTGATCCAGGGTGGCCACGTGGTAGCTGTTCTGCAGATCGACCACGCGGACGTCCCCGGAACTGTGCTCGGCCACCAGGTCCGCGGAGTCCCCGGAGACGATGTGGTCCACCTCGGAACGGAAAACCACGGTGGGCGCGGTGATCGCCGGGAGCATGCGCACGGTCCGGTGCATCAGCACGTTCAACTGCGCGACGGCGGCCAGGGGCGTGCGGTCGTAGGTGGACTCCAGGACGTCCTCCTTCTTGACGTCGCCACCGATCCCGGGCAGGGACGCGACCACGGGACTCACCAGGTGACTGAACCGCGCCATCCGGTTCACGAGGGACAGCGCGGGGTTCACGAGCAGCACCCCGGCAACCTCCCGCCGGGCCGCGGTGTGCAGGGCCAGCGCGCCGCCCATGGACAGCCCGCCCACGACCACGCGGTCGTGCTCGCGGCGCAACGCCCAGTACTGTTCGTCCACGGCGTCCCGCCAGGCCTGCCACGGTTGTTCGGCCAGTTCCTCCCACTGCGTCCCGTGCCCGGGCAGCAGGGGGACGCGCATGCCCGGGTGGGCTCCGGCGTCGTCGGTGGCCTCGTGGACGGCGTGCGCCCAATCCCGCACGGAGGCCGTGGTGGCCGTGAAGCCGTGCAGTAGGAGGACCCCCACGGAGGAGGAGCCGGGAAGGTGCAGGGGGCCGTGGAGTTGCTGATCGGAGAACATGGCGCCATTGTGCCAGCCGCCGCGAGAACTCGTGAGAGAATGTGGCGGAACAAAGGCACGGTGCCGCGTGTGCGCACCGGTGCACGGCCGGGTCACCGCGGGCATCCGGTGACTCCCGCGATGACGAAAGGGTTCCCCGCTCATGGTGTACATGTTCTTGAAGACCTACGTGGTGGGCCCCGTGGTCAACCTGGTGTGCCGACCCACCGTGGTGGGTCTGGAGAACGTCCCCGAGCACGGCCCCGCGATCCTCGCGAGCAACCACCTGTCCGTCCCGGACGCCGTCTTCATGCCCGTGGCCGTGCCGCGCCAGGTGTATTTCCTGGCCAAGTCCGAGTACTTCACGACCCCCGGGCTCAAGGGGCGCGTGATCGGCGCGTTCTTCAAAGCCATCAACCAGATCCCCATGGACCGCAGGGGTGGCAAGGCCAGCGCCAAATCGCTCAGTGCCGGTGGCCAGGCACTCGCCGAGGGCAAGCTGATCGGGATCTACCCGGAGGGCACGCGCTCCCCGGACGGTCGGCTCTACAAGGGGAAGATCGGTGTGGCCCGCCTCGCGCTGGAGACCGGGGCCCCCGTGATCCCCGTGGCGATGTTCGGCACGGACAAGATGCAGCCCCTGGGCTCACGGTTCCCGGATCCGCGCCGTGGCAAGGTCACCACGGTCTTCGGTGAGCCCATGGACTTCTCGGACCTGATGTCCCGGCGCGGGGACCACGCGACCATGCGCCGCGTGACGGACGAGATCATGGCCGCGATCCAGAAGATCTCTGGCCAGGAGATGGCGGACGTCTACGCTGCCGATCACAAGCGTGCGCTCGCCGAGGAGAAGACCGCAGCGTTCAAGAACCAGGCCCGCGACGTCGTCGAGGCCACCCGGGACAAGGGACGCGCGGTCACGGACGCCGTGTCCCAGCAGGCGAGCAACCTGGGCGCCAAACTGCAGGGACGTTCACATGACGGAACGGACGAGCGCGGTCCCAAGGAATCCGCCTAGACTGTCCGAATGAGTTCCATAACCCTGCCTGAACAGATCCGAACCGCGTCGTCCCCCTCCCCGAGCGCGGCGAACTATCCCGGCCTGGACGAGTGGCGGGACAAGACGATCGGTCAGCACCCCCAGTGGGCGCAGCACCCCGACTTCGCGAGCAGCATGCAGGAGCTCAACGCCGTCCCGCCCCTCGTGTTCGCGGGGGAGGTCGACCGGCTGCGCGCGCGCCTGGCCCAGGTGGCCAACGGTGATGCGTTCTTCCTGCAGGGCGGCGACTGCGCCGAGACGTTCGCCGGTGCCACGGCGGACAAGATCTCGGCCCGGGTGCGCACGCTGCTGCAGATGGCCGTGGTGCTCACGTACGGCGCGTCCCTTCCCGTGGTGAAGATGGGGCGCATGGCGGGGCAGTTCTCTAAGCCGCGCTCGTCCAACGAGGAGACCCGCGAGGGCGTGACCCTGCCCTCGTTCCGCGGGGAGATGGTCAACGGGTTCGATTTCACCGAGGAGTCCCGCGTCCACGACCCCAAGCGGATGGTGCGCGGCTACCACACGTCCGCGTCCACGCTGAACCTGATCCGCGCGTTCACCCAGGGCGGGTTCGCGGACCTGCGCCGCGTGCACGCCTGGAACATGGGCTTCGCGGCGAACCCGGCGTACGCGCGCTACGAGACCATGGCGCGCGAGATCGACCACGCGGTGAAGTTCATGGCCGCGTGCGGTTCCGATTTCGACGCCCTCAAGACCACGGAGTTCTTCGCGGGTCACGAGGCGCTGCTGCTCGACTACGAGCGTGCACTCACCCGCATCGACTCCCGTACGAACCTGCCGTACGGCACGTCCGCGCACTTCCTGTGGATCGGCGAGCGCACGCGCGAACTCGACGGCGCCCACGTGGACCTGCTCTCCCGGTTGCGCAACCCGATCGGCGTCAAGCTCGGCCCGTCCACCACCGGCGACGACGCCCTGCGGCTCATCGACGCCCTGGACCCCGAGCGCGAGCCGGGTCGCCTGACGTTCATCACCCGCATGGGTGCCAAGAACATCCGCGAGAAGCTGCCCCCGGTGATCAAGGCCGTGGAGGCCTCGGGTGCCAAGCCCGTGTGGGTCACCGACCCCATGCACGGCAACACGGTCTCGCTGCCCTCGGGGTACAAGACCCGCAACTTCGACGACGTCGTGGACGAGGTCCGCGGCTTCTTCGAGGTGCACCGGGCCCTGGGCACGTTCCCGGGCGGCATCCACGTGGAGATGACCGGTGACGACGTCGCCGAGTGCCTCGGTGGCGCGGACCCGGTCAACGAGTCCTCGTTCGCGGAACGCTACGAGACACTGTGCGATCCGCGGTTGAACCACATGCAGTCCCTCGAGATCGCATTCCTGGTCGCGGAGTACCTGTCCCAGCAGAACTGATTCACTGACACACGATGACCCCGGTGCCGCTCGGCACCGGGGTCATCGTTTTCTGACGGGGGGATCGACGGCGCGGGCGACCGGTTCAGGGGTGTCGCAAGTGCATCATCACGTTGCCTCACGTGTCACGGGCTCGGACCGGTCGGATTGTCGGTGTCCTCGTCCGCACCGCACTCACAGCACGGTGAGGATCACCGTGTCCCCATCCTCACGCTGGCGCACGACCCGGTTGAGGTGGGAACCCACGGGTGAGTTGATCTCCACCGTGTAGCCCTGGTCCTCGAGGCTCTGCCGGGCGGAGTCCGCGTCCTGGCCCACCACGTTGGGCGGTGCACCCTGCGGGGTGTCGGCGGCCAGGGTCAGGGCCACGGCCGTGCCCTCGTCCACGCTCGTCCCCGCCGCGGGGGACTGGGCGAGCACGGTGTCCGCGGCCTGCGTGGAGTACTCCCGTGAGATCTCGCCCACGCGCAACCCGGCGCCGGTGATCGCGGCCCGGGCGTCGTCGCTCGCCGAACCGACCACGGTGGGAACGCTCACGCGGGCGGGACCCTCGGAGACCACCAGGTTGACCTGTTCGATACCGCGCACCGTGGTGGAGGCCCCGGGATCCGTGGCGATCACGATGCCCTGCGGGACCTCCGGGCTCGTGGTCGAGCGCACGCCCACATTGGAGATGCCCGCGCTGTTGAGGGCGCGTTCCGCGGTCGCGGTGTCCTGCCCCGCGACGGCGGGGACGGTCGCGGACGCCGTCCCGGGGGCCGAGCCGAGCCACCAGCCCAGGAACCCGGCCACCGAGAGCAGCAGCGCGAAGACCACGGCGCCCACGGCCAGGTGCAGGGCAGGGGGCTGGGGGTTAAGACGGACCCGGGGTGTGTCGGGGGAGCGGTGGGCGGTGGAGCCCACCTGGGTCATGGCGATGGTCCCGGTCGCATCGGGCTCGAAGGTGGGCAGGATCGGCGCACCGGCCTCGGGTCCGCCGGGGCGGCCCATGACATGCGTGTGCTGAGCACCGAGCGGGGTGGTGGCGTTCTCCCCGGTGGGATCTGCAGGCGTGCCGCCGAGCGCCTCCGTGGGGGTCCCACTCAAAGCTTCCGTGGGCGCCGCGCCGAACGCCTCGATGGGTGTCCCGCCGAGGGCCTCCGTGGGTACTCCGCCGAGCGCCTGAGTCGGCACCTCGGCGGCGTCGCCTCCCGCGATGGGAACGGCGGCCGCCCCGGGAAGATCAGCGGCCCCTGCCGCGGCGGACGCTCCCGCAGCGGTGGCCCCCACCCCGGCACCGGGCCCTGCCATACCCGACGAGGCGTGGGACCCGCCTCCCAGGACGACCGTGTCCGTGTCCCGCAACGAGGGCGGGTCGATCTGCTCGGGCAGCGAGCGCCGGATGGCCAGCGCGAGATCCAGCAGCGCCGCGGCGTCGGCGGGTCGTTGGGCGGCGTCGCGGGACGTCGCGCGCAGCACGAACTCGTCGAGCGCGGCGGGGACACCCTGCGCGAGCCCGCCGGGGGCGGGGACGTCCCGGCTCACGTGGGCGGTCGCGACCTGCAGGGCGGTACCGGTGTAGGGGCGTGAGCCCGTGAGCATCTCGTACGCCATGATCCCCACGGCGTAGACGTCGCTGCGCTGGTCCACGGGGCCGTCCCCCACGAGCTCGGGGGCGGCGTAGCCCACCGTGCCCATGACCGTGGTGCTCGTGGTGTGCTCGTCCACGGCGCGGGTCAGCCCGAAGTCGGCGACCTTGACCTGCCCGTCCCGGGTCAGCAGGACGTTCTCGGGTTTCACGTCGCGGTGGACCAGGCCGATCCGGTGCGCCTGGGCGAGCCCGCGCAGAACGGGGATCAGCAGGTCGAGCGTGCGGCGAGCCGTCATGGGTGCTTCGCGGCCCACGACGTCGCGCAGGGTGGGCCCGTCCACGTATTCCAGGACCAGGTAGAGCACGCCATCCGCGGTGTGACCCTGGTCCAGGACGGCCACCACGTTGGGGTGGTGCAGGCGCGCGGCGGACTTGGCCTCGCGCCGTGCCCTGGCCACGAAGGACGGATCGTCCGCGACGTGGGAGTGCATGATCTTCAGGGCCACGGGACGTTCGAGCCGTTCGTCGAGCCCCTCGTAGACCGTGGCCGTACCACCGCGGGCGATCAGGCGGCGGACCTGGTACCGGCCCTCCAGCAGGGATCCCACGCGGTGGTCGTTCATGCTGCTACTGGGCAAATTCTCGTTCCTGTGCGCTCACGGCTTTCACGTACGCCTTGGTGTCGGGGTACATACCGTACGTCTTCACGCCGTGCAGTCCCTGATAGTAGGCGCCGATCCCCGCGGCCCTGTTGGGGGCCTTGGCCTGCAGCTCCCGGATCAGCGCGACCCCCGCGGTGATGTTGTCCTGGGGGTCCAGCAGGTCCAGGTCCCGACCCACCATCGCGGACGCCCACTCACCGGCGGACGGGATCACCTGCATGGTGCCCACGGCGTCCGCGGGGGAGACCACCGCGTGGCGGAACCCGGATTCCTGCGCCGCGTGGGCGAGCGCGAGCGCCGGGTCCACTCCCATGTCCTGCGCGGTCGTGCGCACCATCTCGCGGATCTGGTCCGGTGCGGGCACCTGACGCTGTTGCAATTGGGCGTGGTGCCGGTTGGCGGACTCCACGACCTCGCGGGGGTACGTGCGTCCCGCGAACGTGTTGCCCACGGCCGGTTCGGTCCGTCCGTCGGCGGCCTCGTCACGTCCGGACGCAGTGGCCTCGGACGACGACGCCGCCCGGCCCGGTACCGCGGCCCCGCCCGGGATCGTGAGGCCCTGACCCGGGCGCAGTACCGAGGACGCGGAGACCCCGTTGGCGTCCATGAGCTCGGCCACGCTCACGCCGTAGCGCTGGGCGAGGTCCCACAGGGTGTCCCCGGAGGCCACGGTGTGCCGCTGTGACCCGCCGCGGCCGGAGTCGGCCGGAGCGGCGTCGTCGGCGCGCGATGCCGACGCGGAAGAGGAGGAGGTGGGACCGCGATCCGATCCCGGGATCACGAGGCGCTGGCCGGGGCGGATCATGCCGTGGGCCGGGATCTTGTTCGCGCTCATCAGGTCCTGGACCCGCACCCCGTGGGTGGTGGCCAGGGACCACAGCGAGTCCCCGGGGGACACGGTCACGTGCCCGGAGTGCGCGTGCTGGGCCACATGGACGGTGGGTGCCGGGGCGGCGTGCGCGGAACCCACGGCGCCCAGCGCGGTGAGGGCGGCCAGCGCGGCGGCGGAGCCCTGCGCGGCGCGGCGGGACCATGTGGAACGGGGGGACCGGCGGTCGTGGGGCGGGTCAACCGGCATGTTCGCGTTTCCTACCTCTGGACGGGGGAGCAGGGGAAGATCCGGCGGCGTCCTCGGATTCCGCACGGGTGCCCCCAGATTACCCGACCCCTCGTCACGACCGGTTTCTGTGAGCGGGCCGGTGCGCCGTGGCACAGTAGGGTCCGTGAACTACTCAACCGATCTCTCCGCCCAGGAATTCGCCGAACTCGACTCGCTGGTGGGCGAGTGGACCCACCTGCCCGACATCGCCGAGGCCATGGACATCCAGGTCACCCGGGTGCACCGGCTCCTGGACGACGGCGCCCTGCTCGAGGTGCGCCGGCCCGAGGACCGCGTGCGCGTGGTCCCGGCCGAGTTCATGGACGGTGATCACCCCGTGGATGCCCTCAAGGGGACCGTGGCCGTCCTGCGCGACGCCGCCTACACGGACGCCCAGGCGATCCGGTGGCTGTTCACCGAGGACGAGTCCCTGCCCGGGCGGCCCATCGACGCGCTGCGCCGGGGCCAGAAGACCGAGGTGCGCCGCAGGGCCCAGGCCCTGGGCTGGTGACACCCACCCGCTGAGGCGGCCTACTTTGCGCGGCGCACGGCGGCGTCGGCGAGCGCCTGCAACCCGGCCCGGGCGACGTCGTCCGTGCGCAACCGCGCGAGCTGCGTGTCCGCGGTGCGCACGAGGGACGCGATGAGGTCCTCCGAGCGCGCGTGGGCGCCGCTGTCCCGCATGAGGTCCCGCGCGCGGTGCACCTCCTGCTCGGTGAGTTCCGCGCGGCCGAGCACCGATTCGAGCCACGCGATGTCCTCGGCCGAACTCGATGCCGCGCACAGTGCGATCAGCGCGGTGCGCTTGCCCTCGCGGATGTCGTCCCCGGCGGGCTTGCCCGTGGTCTCCGGGTCGCCGAAGACCCCCAGGACGTCATCGCGCAATTGGAAAGCCTCGCCGACCGGCAGCGCGAACGCGGAGCAGTCCGCGAGGAACGCGCGGTCCGCGCCGGCGAGTGCCGCGCCGATCTCCACGGGGTGCTCTACCGAGTACTTGGCGGACTTGTAGCGCAGCACGGTCATGGCACGCTCGAGTTGTTCCTCGGGGTCGCCCACGGCGGGAGCGACCTCCGCGTGGATGTCCAGGTACTGCCCGGCCATGACCTCGGTGCGCATCGTGGAGAAGATCTCCCGTGCGGTCGCGGCCGGGTCCGCGGCGACGCGCGCGGTGGCGTCGGCGAAGAGTTGTTCCGCGAAGGACAGGCTCATGTCCCCGGTGAGGACGGCCGCGCTGACCCCGAAGTGGGCGGCGTCCGCGGACCACCCGGCGTCTCGGTGCAGGGCCTCGAAAACGCGGTGCACACTGGGCTTGCCGCGGCGCGTGTCCGAGCGGTCCAGGATGTCGTCGTGGATCAGCGCCGCGGTCTGGAAAAGTTCGAGGGACGCCGCGGCGGCCACGGCGACGTCGTCCGCCACGGCCCCGCCAGCCGCGCGCCAGCCCCAGTAGCACAGCCGTGCGCGCAGGCGCTTGCCGCCGCGCGTGAGGTCCTCGATCGCGTCCACGAGCACGGTCGCGTGCGGGGAGATCCCGGTGACCCGTTCGCGTTCCCGCGCGAAGAACTCGGTGATCCGCTCGTCCAGGAGCGCGGAGAAGTCACGGTCCTGTTGCGTCGCGGTGACGGACGCGTCGGAAGGGGTCATGCCAGGGCACCTTTGATCGAGGGGATGCTGTCGGCCGCGCTGCGCGGTACCGCGGGTCGCGGCGGGCGTCACGGGCACGGGCTCCACGACGCCGGGCCGCCCCGCGGGCGCCCGACCAGCCTAACCGGACGCGGCGCCGCGGATGCGTAGCGGTGCCGCCCCGTCGAGCGGCCCGGGGCCGGACAAGTTCGTGGCGCCGTGGCCCGTGTGCGTGTCGGAGCCCCTTCCTAGGCTTACGAAAGACGAACCAGATCCCGCGCGGGTGGCATGTCCGTCATCAACGGGTCTCGATCCGGACGGGTTCCAGGAGTCGATGATTCCCGATGCCGGAGGGTCGTGGAAGGAGGCGCCATGGGAGGGCCGAGTCCGCAGCAACTGGCCGAGTACCGGCGCTGCGCCATCCTGCACGTGGACATGGACATGTTCTACGTGGGCGTGGAACTGCTCAACGCCCCCCAGTACCGCGGCCGCCCCGTGATCGTGGCCGGTTCCGGTCCGCGCTCGGTGGTGCTCTCCGCGTCCTACGAAGCCCGCCAGTACGGCGTGAACTCCGCCATGGCCGTGTCCCAGGCCCGCGCTCGCTGCCCCTCCGCGGTGGTGCTCGAACCGCATCGCGAGGCGTACACCCATTACTCACGGATCGTGATGGACATCTTCCGCTCGGTCACGGACCGCGTGGAGCAGCTGAGCGTGGACGAGGCGTTCGTGGACGTGTCCGGGGCGATCCGGCGCAGCGGACCGCCCGTCGAGATCGCCCGGACCCTGCGGCGCGTGATCCACGAACGCACGGGACTCACCGCCTCCGTGGGGGTCGCGGAGAACAAGACGGTCGCCAAGATCGCCTCCGCGTACTGCAAGCCGGACGGGCTGCTCGTGGTGACGCCCGAGCACACCCTCGCGTTCCTGGCACAGCTGCCGGTGGGCAAGTTGTGGGGGGTGGGCAAGCGCACCTCCGAGATCCTGCAGTCCGCCGGGCTGTCCACGGTCGGGGACATCGCCGCCACGCCGTTGCCCCGGTTGCACGCGCTCGTGGGCACCGCGTCCGGGACACATTTGAAACAATTGGCCACCGGCCACGACCCCCGTCCCGTGACGCCCGCGCGCGAGGAGAAGAGCATCGGGGCCGAACGGACGTTCCAGCGCGACGTCGCCGACAGTACGGCTCTGAAACGTGTGCTGCTGGGCCTGGCCCACGACACCGCGGTCCGGTTGCGCAGGCACGGACTGCGCGCCGGGCGCGTGGGACTCAAGCTGCGCTACGCCGATTTTTCGACCATCACCCGCTCCAGGACGCTGAGTCACCCCGTCACCGCGGCCCACGATCTCTACACCGAAGCGTGCGCGCTACTGGACGGTCTGGGCCCGCGAGCGCAGGCCGTGCGGCTCGTGGGCATCAGGGCGGAGAAGCTCACCGGGGCCGATCACGCGTTCCAGTTGAGCCTGGACGGACGGGAGGAGGAATGGGGTGCCGCGGAGGAAGCCATGGACCGCGTGCACCACCGATTCGGCCCCGGAATTGTGCGCCCAGCCAAACTCATGGAAACGACGATGCCAATCCGTCCCGCACGGGATATTCTGGACGGTACGTGAGGAAGGCAGCCGTACCGCCCCCGCCTCGCTCCCTCAACACCACAGGAGGAATCGTGCCTCTCTCCGAGCACGAACAACAGCTTCTCGCCCAGCTCGAGAAGCAGTTGCACGACGACGACCCCCGCTTCGCGTCGACCATGCACACCGAAGCGGTTCGGGGGCGCGGGTCCATGCGCAACGTCGTGCTGGGGGTCGTGATCGCCGTGGTTGGCCTGGGCGTCCTGCTCGCCGGGGTCGCCCTGCAACTGATCATCGTGGGCGTGTTGGGCTTCATCGTGATGGCCGCCGGCGCCTACGTGGCCACCGTGCGGGGCCGGGCCACCCCTGACAAGGGCGCTGCCAACCCCGGGGGCCCCGGGAACGGACCCTCCGGTGGCGGTCCTTCGGGTCGCGGTCCCTCCGGTCCGCGCAAGTCCTCCACTTTCCTCCAGAACCTCGAGGAGAAGTGGGACAAACGTAATCAGGGTGAGCGCTGAGCCTCCCGACAGGCCGTCCCAGCCGTAAAACTTCCGAGAACTCCCCGGCACTACGCCGGGGAGTTCTTTCATGTCCGGGTCGCGTTGCCGCCCGTAGCGCCCCAGCTCGCGGCGGAAAAGGCGGGGTACGACGGCGCCGGGGACGGCGCCGTCGTGGCGTGCCGTGGAGGGGATGCGCGTTGACGGGGGAGGGCAGTGGAGTAAAGTGGAGCGTGGTAGAGAAGCGAGGGTTGGGCTGGCCCTAATTCGAAGGCGGTGGCTGTGTTTCTCGGAACATACGAACCGCGTTTGGACGACAAGGCCAGGCTGATTCTCCCGGCCAAGTTCCGGGCCGAACTGGCGGACGGACTCGTGCTGACCCGAGGGCAGGAACGCTGCCTGTACGTGTTCAGCGCGCAGGAGTTCGCCAGGGTCCATGAACAGATGCGGGCGGCCCCGTTGTCGTCCAAGCAGGCCAGGGATTACATCCGCGTTTTTCTCTCCGGGGCATCGGACGAGGTCCCGGACAAGCAAGGTCGCATCACCATTCCGGCGTCCCTGCGCTCGTACGCGGGCCTGGACCGGGAACTGGCGGTGATCGGGGCGGGCAGCCGCGCCGAGATCTGGGATGCGGCCTCCTGGCAGCAGTACCTGGCGGAGAAGGAAGCGGCTTTCTCCGCCACGGAGGACGAGGTCATACCCGGGCTGTTCTGATCACCCGAGGACCGCCGCGCGGGACCCCCGCCGGTGCCGTCCCCGGACATGAGATCTCCAGCCGCCCACGTCACCGTCCTGACTCGACTTCCCCCGAGTCAGGCCGGATTCGAGGGGCGAGCGGCGGATGGGGATCTGGTGTCCGGGCGCACCGTAGGATGCCCCCGGAGGACATCGGTGCCGTGCGCACCGAGACCTGCGACCCGTAGTACCCGCACGATCCGCAACAGACCAGGAGCCCGGCATGGACCACGCCCCCGCCGAGCAACGACACATCCCCGTGATGCTGGAGCGCTGTCTGGACCTGCTCGCGCCGGCGCTGGGCACCGAACACCCCGTGGTCGTGGACGCGACCCTGGGCATGGGCGGGCACACCCACGCCATGCTCGAACGCTTCCCGGGGTTGCGCGTGGTCGGGATCGACCGGGACCCCCAGGCCCTCGACCTCGCCGGGGAACGCCTTGCGCACTTCGGGGAGCGGTTCACGGGCATCCACACCACGTACGACCACATCGATCAGGCCGCCGCAACCGCCGGCGTGGACCGGGTGGACGGCATCCTGTTCGATCTCGGGGTGTCCTCTCTGCAGCTGGACGAACGCGAGCGCGGCTTCGCGTACTCGTTCGACGCCCCCCTGGACATGCGCATGAACTCCCGGGCGGAACTGTCCGCGTACACCGTGGTCAACGAGTACTCGGAGGCCCAGCTCAAGGACATCATCTACCGCTGGGGCGAAGACCGCTTCGCGCCGCGGATCGCGCGCGCCATCGTCGCTGCCCGTACCGAGGCCCCGCTGCGCACGACCGCCCAGCTCGTGGACGTGGTCCGCTCTGCGGTCCCCGCCGCGGCCCAGCACAAGAAGGGCCACCCGGCCAAGCAGACCTTCCAGGCATTGCGGATCGAGGTCAACGAGGAACTCGACGTCCTGGAGCGTGCCGTGCCCGCCGCCGTGGAAACTGTCAGGGTGGGAGGGCGGGTCCTCGCCATGAGTTACCACTCCCTGGAGGACAGAATTGTCAAGCAGGAGTTCACTCGCGGTGCACGTTCCACGGCCCCCAGAGGTTTTCCCGTGGAACTGCCGGAACACCAGCCCACGTTGAAGGTTCTCACCCGCGGGGCGGAACGCGCCGGCGAGCAGGAGGTCCGGGACAACCCCCGGGCCGCCTCGGCCAGGTTGCGTGCCGTCGAGCGGCTCCGAGAGACCACGAGACCAGGGAGTGAGCGATGAGCAGTGCGACGTCGGCCTCGCACCCGTCGTCGGGTGACCCCTCGGGCCGGGGGGCGGACGGGCGTAGGCCGCTCTCCGTGGTGCCGCGCCGCGCGGCCCGCCGCAGCCGGGTCTCCACCGTGGTCATGTGCACCCTCGCCCTGGCCGCAGCTCTCGTGGGCATCCTGTTGCTCAACATCCAGATCACCCAGGGGCAGTACCAGTTGACCGAGCTCACCGGTCAGCAGCGCGCTCTCTCCCAGGAGAACGAGGCGCTCACGCAGGATATCGAGGCCAATTCCGCGCCGCAGAACCTGGCCGCCCGCGCCAACGACCTGGGCATGGTCCCGGCCAAGGACGTGGGGAGCATCCAGCTCGGCACGGGTGACGTCACGGCCCCGAGCGCCCCCGCGGAGAAGACGGACGCGCAGAACATCCTCGTGCCGCCCGCGCAGATGAAGGGTTCCGACGCCGCGGAGGCGAACCGGATCGCCGCCGAGGAACGCGCGGAGAAGCGCGCCAAGGAAGAAGCGGACAAGAAGACCGCCCAGCGTAAAGCGGCCCAGAAGGCCGACGAATCCCGGGATCTCAACGGGGGCTCCATCCCCGCGCCGTCGCAGCGCGCGCCTGGCCAGTGAACGCGCCGGTCCGCGCCGCGGACCGGGAGTAGAACCCGTCGGAGGTGGCCCCACCACGCTGAAGTCCAGGAATCGAGGAAGACCGTGTCAGCATCGTCAGCGCGCAAGAACCGACTGTTCCGGCCCTATTCGCGCATGCACGTGGGCATCGCCTTCCTGCTGGTCCTGTTGCTTCTCGTGGTGGGCCGCCTGTTCTGGGTCCAGGGGCTGGACCCCGGGGGCCGGGCCGAGGCCGCGGCCGCCCAGCGCACGCTCGTGGAGTCCATCCCCGCGGTGCGCGGGGAGATCACCGACAGCCGTGGCACGGTGCTGGCCCGCACACTGCAGCGCTACGACATCACCGTGGACCAGAGCGCCGTCGCCGCCGTGACCGTGCCCCACAAGGACGGTTCCACCGAGACCGTGACCCCCACGCAGGCCGTGTACAAGATCGCGGACGCCCTGGGCATGAAGGACACGGACGTGAAGGCCGCGCTGGACGGGGACAAGAGCTTCAACTACGTAGCGCGGGGCGTGACCCCCGAGCAGTACAACGCCCTGCGGGAGTTGAACCTGCCGTACATCTACGGCCAGCCCACGTTCCAGCGCAGCTATCCGGACGGTTCCCTGGGCGGTTCCGTGGTCGGGTTCCTGGGCGGGGACAACCAGGCCCTCGGCGGGATCGAACAGACCCAGGACTCCCTGTTGCGCGGCACCGACGGCGAGCGCCGCTTCGAGATCTCCGGCGACGGCGTGCGCATCCCCGTGGCCCCGCAGGAACAGAAGGCCGCCGAGAACGGTTCGAACGTCAAGCTCTCGCTCGACAGCGACGTCCAGTTCTTCGCGGAGCAGGCCGTGCGCGAACGCGCCAAGCAGCTCAAGGCGGAATGGGGCACGGCCGTGGTCATGGACGTCAAGACCGGTAAGGTCCTGGCGCTCGCGGACACGTCCTCGGTGGACCCCAACGTCCCGGGCAAGGCCGACGCCGCCGACCTCGGTTCGCGCGCCGTGACCCAGGCCGTGGAGCCCGGTTCCACGGAGAAGATCGCCACGGTGGCCGGTGCCCTGGACCGGGGGATCGTCTCTCCCACCACGGAGATCACCGTGCCCCCGTACCTGCAGATCGGTTCCGAGAAGATCACCGACGCGTTCGACCATGGCACCCAGAACCGCACGGCCGCGGGCATCATCGCGGACTCCATGAACACGGGGACCGTGATCATGGGCTCCAAGATGGACAAGCAGGCCCGCCACGACAACCTCGCGAACTTCGGGGTGGGTTCCGCCACGGGCATCGAACTGCCGGGGGAGTCCACGGGCATCCTGGCGCCCGCGGATCAGTGGGACCCGCGTCAGGAGTACACGGTGTTGTTCGGTCAGGGCGTGTCCCAGACCCCGTTGCGCACGGCGTCGATCTTCCAGGCGGTCGCGAACAAGGGCCGCCAGATCGAACCGCGCCTCGTGGACTCCGTGACCGCGCCGGACGGGACGGTCACGACCCCCGAACGTCCCGAACCCAAACAGGTGCTCTCCGAGTCCGCCGCGCAGCAGACGCTGGACATCATGGAGAACGTGGTCACGCAGGGTGGAGCGAAGGAAGCGGCCGTGCCGGGATACCGCGTGGGTGGTAAGACGGGTACGGCCGAGGCGCCGAGCGAGAGCGGCGGCTACGAGGGCTACACGACGTCCTTCGTGGGCGTGGCCCCCATGGAGGACCCCCAGTACCTCGTGGCGGTGACCATGCAGCGCCCCCAGGGGGACGTGCACACCCTGGGTGTCACGAGCACGTTCTCCACGATCATGTCCCAGGTGCTGCACCACTTCAACGTGGCGCCCTCCACCACCACGGGGCCCAAGTTGGACATGCAGGTGCCGCAGAACGTGGACCGGGGCGTGACGCCCACGAACGCGCTGGAGCAAACGTGGCCGCAGCCGGGCAGGGACGAGTCCCAGGACTAAACTTCCCACACAGAAGCACATGGCAGACGCGACGACCGGTGGAGCACCGGCCCGGGTGAGCGGGGTACGTTCACAGACAGGTTCGAAGAGGATTTCTATGGTGGCATCTGCCCAAGAGGGGACCGACGCGCAGAGTCTGCGTCCGTCCCGACCCGTGGCCCACTCGCTCGAGGAGCTCGCGCGGCTCACGGGCGCGCGGGTGGTCCCCGCCCCCACGGGGACCACCGCTCCCGTCACGGGAGTGGTCCTGAACTCGCGGGAGGTGCAGCCGGGTGACCTCTACGCCGCGCTGCCCGGGGCCAAGGTCCACGGTGCGCGATTCGCCGCCGACGCCGCCGCGGCCGGTGCCGTGGCGATCCTCACCGACCCGGCCGGCGAGCGGGCCGCGGCCGAGGCGGGCGTGACCCTGCCGGTGCTCGTGAGCCCCGAACCCCGCTCATGGGTGGGTCCGGTGGCCCGCGCGGTCTACGACTCCCAACCGGCGGACGGCACCGGCCAGGAGCTCTTCGCGGTGACCGGCACCAACGGCAAGACCACCACGACCTACTTCATCACCTCGATCCTGCGCGCCCTGGGGCACACGACCGGGTTGATCGGCACCATCGAGATCCTCGCGGGGGACACCCCCATCCCGTCCCGCATGACCACGCCCGAGGCCCCGCACGTGCACTCCCTGCTGGCCCTGACCCGTGAACGCGGGATCACCGCCACCGCCATGGAGGTTTCGTCCCACGCCCTCGAGTTCCACCGCGTGGACGGCGTGCACTACGACGTCGCCGGGTTCACGAACCTCACCCAGGACCACCTGGACCTGCACGGGTCCATGGCGGAGTACTTCGAGGCCAAGGCGCAGTTGTTCACGCGCGAGCGCACGCGCCGCGGCGTCGTCGTCCTCGGGGACGGGGACCCGTGGAGCGCCGCGATGGCGCAGCGGGCGCGCGAGAACCTGGGCGCGGAGAACGTCACGACCGTCGCACTGCGCGGCACGGAGGCGGCCCGCGCGGAAGCCACCGGCCCCGAGGTAAACGATGCGGAGGGCACCGCGCCCGTCGGGACCGCCACGGTGGACGCCGCCGACTGGACGCTGCGCTCGCTGACCCGCCGCGGCATTGGCCACGCGTTCACGCTGCAGCACACGGACGGGCGCGCGCTGGACGTGCACACGGGACTGCCCGGTGAGTTCAACGTGGCCAACGCGGCGCTCGCCGTGCTCATGGTCCTGGACTCCGGCGTGGCCCCGGAAACCCTGCAATGCGTTCTGGACGAGCACGACCCTTTGAGCGCGGGCGTGCCCGGGCGCATGGAGCTCGTGGGCACGCGGCCCACTTCCCTCGTGGACTTCGCGCACAACCCGGACGCGCTCGCGCGCTCGCTGCGCGCCGTGACCCCCGAGGACGGACGCGGTCGGGTGATCGTGGTCTTCGGGGCCACGGGGGAGCGTGACACCACCAAGCGCCCGATCATGGGCCGGGTCGCGGCGGAGGAGGCGGACGTCGTGATCATCACGGACGACGATCCCCACGGTGAGGAACCCGCGCCCATCCGCGAGCAGGTCGCGCAGGGCGCGCGCGAGGCCGTGGCGAACGGTGCGCGCGCCACGGACGTGCTGGTCATCGAACCGCGCGCGACCGCGATCCGCACCGCGGTGCGCATGGCCCACCCGGACGACGCCATCATCGTGGCGGGCCGCGGTCACGAGACCGCCATGGATTTCAACGGCGTGGTCGTGCCCCTGGACGACCGCGAAGAGCTGCGGGACGCCCTGGCGGCGTTGCACGCGGACACGAAGGAGCAGCAATGATTGCCATGACCGCCGCGCAGCTCGCGCGGGCCGTGAACGGTGAGCTCGCGGGGGTCCCGGACCCCGGGTCGGTGACCGTCACCTCGGTCACGACCGATTCCCGGGAGGTCACCGCCGGCGCGTTGTTCGTCGCCAAGCCGGGTGAGACCACGGACGGGCACCGCTTCGTGCCCGTCGCAGCCGAATCCGGCGCGGTGCTGCACCTGACCGAGCGGCCCGTCACCGACGACTCCGGGGCCCCGTACCCGTGCGTCGTCGTCCCGGACGTCGTCCTCGCGATGGGCGCGCTCGCGAGCCACGTGCTCGAGCAACTGCGTGCGGCGCACCCGGTCACCGTGGTGGCCGTGACGGGTTCGGTGGGCAAGACCACCACCAAGGACCTGCTGCACGGGATCTTCTCGGCGCAGGGCCCCACGGTCGCGCCGCGCAACTCGTACAACGGCGAGGTGGGCGTGCCGCTCACGGTGTTCACGGCCACCGAGGACACCGAGTACTTCGTGATCGAGATGGGCGCCACGCACATCGGCAACATCCGCTACCTGTGCGACACCGTCCGCCCGGACGTGGGCGCCGTGCTGTGCGTGGGCTACGCCCACGCGGGTGAGTTCGGCGGCGTCGAGAACATCGCGCGCGCCAAGGGCGAGATGGTCGAGGGCCTGGCCGCGCACGGCACCGCGGTGCTCAACGACGACGACGCCCGCGTGCGTCCCATGCGCGAGCGCACCGACGCGCGCATCATCTCCTTCGGTCAGGGACCGGACGCCCATGACCCGGGCCACGAGGACCCGCGCGTGTGGGCCGAGGACGTCACGGTGGGCACGGACGGGTGCCCGGCCTTCACCCTGCACTTCCCGGACGGCTCCGCCCACCCGGTGCACTCGCAACTGATCGGCGCGCACCACGTGACCAACCTGCTCGCCGCGGCCGCCGTGGCCTACGGCGCCGGGGTGCCCCCGCGGGAGATCGCCGAGGGCCTGACGGGCCGCGGCCCCCGCTCGCGGTGGCGCATGGAACGCACGGAACGCCCGGACGGCGTGACCGTGATCAACGACGCCTACAACGCCAACCCGCAGTCCATGCGGGCCGCCCTGCAGACCCTCGCCCAACTGGGGCGCGGGGACGACGAGCACCCCGCGCGTCGCACGATCGCCGTGCTGGGCGGGATGTTCGAACTGGGCGACGAGTCCATCACCGCCCACGCGGACCTCGGGCAGTTGCTCGTGCGGCTCAACGTCTCGCACGTCGTGGCCGTGGGGGAGGTGGCCCGGCCGGTCTACACCGCCGCGACCCTCGAGGGGTCGTGGGGCGAGGAAGCGGCGTGGGTCCCGGACACGGAACACGCCGAGCAGTACCTGCGCAACACACTGCGACCGGGGGACATCGTGCTGTTCAAGGCGTCCAACGCCGCGGGGTTGCAGCACCTGGGGGACCGGGTGGCCCAGGCCACCACCGAGACGAACCACCAGGAGGGTTGAGCCCATGATCCAATTGCTCGTGGCAGCGGGGCTCGGTCTCGTGTTCTCCATCTTCGGCACGCCCGCCCTGATCCGGGTGCTCGCCCGGCGCGGGTACGGCCAGTACATCCGCGACGACGGACCCACGTCCCACCAGACCAAACGCGGCACCCCCACCATGGGCGGTGTGGCCATCCTGCTCTCCGTCGTGGCCGCCTACCTGGTGACCCACCTGATCAGCGTGCTCGCGTGGCCGGAGAACGGCGGGATCACCCTGTCCGGCGTGCTCGCCCTGGCCCTGATGCTCGGCATGGGACTCGTGGGTTTCCTGGACGACTTCAAGAAGATCTCCAAGAAACAGAACCTGGGGCTGACCGCGGCCGGGAAGATGGCCCTGCAGGGGGCCATCGGCATCGCGTTCGCCCTGCTCGTGCTGTTCTTCCCGGACGAGGCGGGCAACACCCCGGCCTCCACGGCGATCTCCTGGACCCGGGACACCGGCGTGGACCTCGCGTTCGCCGGGCCGATCGTGGGTGCCATCCTGTTCGTGATCTGGGTGAACCTGATCGCCACGGGCACCACCAACGCCGTGAACCTCACGGACGGTCTGGACGGGCTCGCCACGGGCGCGTCCATCCTGGTGTTCAGCGGGTACATGCTCATCACCCTGTGGCAGGCCGGTCACCTGTGCGAGAACGTGGCCCAGGCGGCGTGCTACGAGGTGCGGGATCCCATGGACCTCTCGATCGTGGCCGCGGCCCTGGTGGGCGCGCTCATCGGGTTCCTGTGGTGGAACACGTCCCCGGCCAAGATCTTCATGGGGGACACCGGTTCGCTCGGTCTGGGCGGCGCGCTCGCGGCGTTCTCGGTGCTCTCGCGCACCGAACTGCTGCTGATCCTGATCGCCGGGCTGTTCGTGATCATCACCCTGTCCGTGATCCTGCAGGTGGGCTACTTCAAGCTCTCCCACGGCAAGCGGATCTTCAAGATGGCCCCGCTGCAACACCACTTCGAGCTCAAGGGCTGGCAGGAGGTCACGATCGTGGTCCGGTTCTGGATCATCGCCGGTCTGTTCGTGGCCGCCGCGCTCGGTGTGTTCTACGGTGACTGGTTGCTGCACAACGGCGGCGCGTTCCCCGGCGCGGAAGCGCTGCACTGACCGCCCGGCGCGCACCCTCCGTTCTCGAGGGGGATGCGCGCCGGGCACCCACGAGACCACCCACGACCGACACGAGGATGAGGCAGAGACCGGACATGATGCACGCGAGCAACGACAACCCCGTCCTGGACGATCCCCCCCTCGCGGAGCTGACCAGCTGGGACGCCCCCTGGTCGGGACTGCGCGCGGTGGTGGCCGGGATCGGGGTCTCGGGTTTCGCAGCGGCGGACACCCTGATCGAACTCGGTGCGCTCGTCACGGTCCTGGACTCGCGGGACACCGAACGCAACCGCCAGAGCGCGGACACGTTGAAGATCGTGGGCGCGAGCGACGTCGTCCTCGGGCCGGACGCCATGACGGACGTCCCGGACGTTGCCGGGGCCCGGCCCGACGTCGTGATCACGTCCCCGGGCTTCCCGCCCACCCACCCGCTGCTCGCCGCGGCGCGCGAGGAGGGCATCCAGATCTGGGGTGACGTGGAGCTCGCGTGGCGCGTGAACCGCCGCGCGGGGCGCAAGACCCCCGAGTGGGTGTGCATCACGGGCACCAACGGGAAGACGACGACCGTGGGGATGACCGCCTCCATCCTGCAGGCCGCCGGGCTCAAGGCCGTGGCCGTGGGCAACGTGGGCACGCCCATCCTGGACGCCCTGCGTGATCCCGTGGAGTACGACGTCCTGGCCGTGGAGCTGTCCAGCTTCCAGCTGCACTGGACGTACTCCGTGTCCCCGCTGGCGTCCGTGGTGCTCAACGTGGCCCAGGACCACGTGGACTGGCACGGCAGTTTCGAGAACTACCGCGCGGACAAGTCCCGCGTGTACGAGAACACGCGGGTCGCGTGCGTGTACAACGCCGAACAGGACGGCGCCGAGCAGCTCGTGGAGGACGCGGACGTGATCGAGGGCTGCCGCGCGGTGGGCTTCACCACGCAGACCCCGGGGTTGTCCATGGTGGGCGTGGTGGACGACCTGCTCGTGGACCGCGCGTTCGTCGCGGACCGCGCCACGACCGCCGCGGAGATCGGTTCGATCGCGGACACCGGCTCCATCCCCACGCGCCACATCGTGGCCAACGCGCTCGCCGCCGCGGCGCTCGCGCGCGCCGCCGGGGTGAGCCCCGAGGCCGTGCGGGACGGGCTGCGCGCCCACCGCCCCGGCGAGCACCGGATCCAGCTCGTGGCCGAATCGGACGGGGTGCGCTGGATCAACGACTCCAAGGCCACCAACCCGCACGCCGCGCAGGCGTCCCTGTCTGCGTTCGACTCCGTGGTGTGGATCGCGGGCGGACTGTCCAAGGGCGTCACGTACGACTCCCTCGTGGAGCGCAACGCGGACCGGCTGCGCGCGGTCGTCGTGATCGGCACCGACGACGCCGCTCTGCTGGACGCGCTCTCGCGCCTCGCCCCGAGCGTCCCCGTCCTCGCGGCGACCCCGGGCCTGGACAGCACCACCGATTGGCCCGGATCCGCGGGGCCGGAGGATTCGGGGATCGACCCGAGCGACGGGCACGCCGTGATGCGCCGGGCCGTGCGACTGGCCCGCGAGCACGCCGAACCCAAGGACACCGTGCTGATGGCACCGGCGGCCGCGTCCATGGACCAGTTCGCCGACTACGCGGACCGGGGCAACGCGTTCATGCACGGCGTGCACGAGGAATTGGGGTTCTGATGGCCACCCGCACACCCACACGCCCCCGGGACACCGACTCCGAGGAGACCGGGACCCGTTCCGCCGCGCTGAGCACCAGGATGCGCCGCTGGTGGCACCAGCTCACCGACGGCCCGCTGTTCCACTCCTACTACGCCCTGGCCGGGTGCGTGGTGCTGCTCACCGGCATCGGCGTGATGATGGTGCTCTCCGCGTCCGCGGTGGAATCGATCTCCGACAGTCGCTCGGCGTACGCCCTGTTCGCGCGCCAGGCGCTGTTCGGGGTCGTGGGGTTGATCGCGATGTTCGCGCTGTCGATGGTGCCACCCCACTTCTACACGCGGATCGCGTGGGTGCTATGGGGTCTCAGCGTGCTCGTGTCCCTGCTCGTGTTCACACCCCTGGGGCGGGAGGTCAACGGCAACCGCAACTGGCTCGTGCTGGGCGGTCAGTCGTTCCAGCCCTCGGAGTTCGCCAAGCTCGCGCTGTGTATCTGGCTCGCGGCGATGTTCGCGCGCCAGGGAGATGCGGTCGCGCAGCACTGGAAGCCGGCCCTGTGGCCCTCCGTCGTGGGATTCCTGGTCCCCACCCTCCTCACGCTGGCCGGCGGGGACGCCGGTACGGCCATCGTGTTCTGCCTCATCTACGCCGCGGCACTGTGGTTCGCGCGCGCACCCCTGAAGATCTTCCTCGTGGGCGCGGCCGGCCTCGTCCTGGGCGGGTTGTTCCTCGTGATCACTGCGCCGCACCGTCTGGACCGGATCACCGGGTGGCTGTTCGGGGAGTGCGGCGCCACGGACGCGTGCTGGCAGGCACAGCAAGGACTCAACGCCCTGGCCACCGGCGGCTGGTGGGGCGTGGGGCTCGGCCAGTCCCGGCTCAAATACAACTACGTGCCCGAGGCCCACAACGATTACATCTTCTCGATCATCGGCGAGGAACTCGGCCTCGTGGGTACCGTGATCATCCTGGCGCTGTTCATCGTGATGGTCGTGGCCATGGCCCGGATCCTGTTGCGCACCCGCAGCACGTTCGTGCGGATCACCACCGCGTGCGTGGCCACGTGGCTCGTGGGCCAGGCCTTCGTGAACCTGGGCATGGTCACCGGCCTGCTCCCGGTGATCGGTATCCCGCTGCCCTTCATCAGCTACGGTGGATCCGCGCTGCTGATGACCATGGCGGCCGTGGGCGTGGTCATGTCCTTCGCCCGGGTCCCGCGCTCGGTGCGTGTGGGTCCCGGACGGTCCGGGGCGGCATCGGGCACCCAGATCCTGGACGACCAGGAGGCCTACGAGCGCGGGCTGGCCACGCAACCGGAACGCCCCCGGACGTCGTGGGCGCAGCGCGTGACCCAGCGGTTCGGAAAGGGACGAGAATGACAACCACGCACGACATCGACCACCAGCAAAAGCGGGCCGGATCCGCCCGCGTGGTGCTCGCCGGTGGCGGCACCGCGGGGCACATCAGCCCCCTGCTGGCCATCGCCGACGCCGTGCAGCAGTTGCGCGCGGACGCCACGGTGTGCGCCGTGGGCACTGCCTCCGGCATGGAGACGCGGCTCGTCCCGCAGGCCGGTGTACCCCTCGAACTGATCGACCGCGTGCCCCTGCCCCGCAAGCCGTCCCTGGACCTCGCGCGCCTGCCGCGTCGGCTGTCCGCCGCGGTGCGCCAGGCCGGCCGGATCTTGGACGCGCAACAGGCCACGGTGGTCGTGGGCGTGGGCGGGTACGTGTGCACGCCCGTGTACCTCGCGGCCGCGAGGCGTCGGATCCCCGTGGTGATCCACGAGGCCAACGCCAAGCCCGGGATGGCGAACCGGGTGGGCGCCCGGTTCGCGTCCGTCGTGGCGACCGCCTTCCCGGACACCCCGCTGCGTGGTGCGCGCACCGTGGGCATGCCCATGCGGCGTGAGATCGCCACGCTGGACCGGACCGCGGAACGCGCGCAGGCCCGCGCGGCGCTTGGGCTGGACCCGGACCTGCCCACCGTGGTGGTCACGGGTGGTTCCTCCGGTGCCCAGTCCCTGAACCGGACCGTGGCCGCGATTGCGGGGGAGGTCGCGCGGCACGGGTACCAGCTGCTGCACGTGACGGGGCGCGCCAAGGAAGTGCGCACCCCGGACGGCGAGCTGCTGCGCGCGCCGAACTACGTCCAGACCGAGTACGTGGACGGGATGGAGAAGGTCTACGCGGCCGCGGACCTGCTCGTGGCCCGCGCAGGCGCGGCCACGGTGTGCGAGGTCGCCGCCGTGGGTCTGCCCGCCGTTTTCGTGCCCCTGCCCATCGGTAACGGTGAGCAGGCACTCAATGCCCGCTCCATCGTAGCCGCGGGTGGTGCCGAGATCGTGCGGGACGCCGAGTTCACCGCCGCGTTCTACCGCGAGACCGTGGTCCCGCTCGTGACCGACGCTCCCCGGCTCGATCGCATGGCCCAGGCCTCTGCCGCCCACGGTGTCCGCGACGCCGCGCAGGTGATGGCCCGGCTCACCCTCGACCACGCCCGCCGCTGAAAACCTTCCCCCCCCCACGTCCCCAGGAGAACCAGTGAACACCCAGCAACCCCTCGATCCCCACGGCCTGGGCCGCGTGCACTTCATCGGCATGGGCGGGGCGGGCATGTCCGCGGTCGCGCGGTTGCTGCTCGCGCGCGGTGTGGCGGTGAGCGGTTCGGACGCGAAGGACTCGGCCGGGTTGCGGCAGCTCGAGGCGCTGGGAGCCACGGTGTTCGTGGGGCAGTCCGCGGCCCACGTGGCCGACGCCGCGACGGTGGTCGTCTCCACGGCAATCAAGGAGACGAACCTGGAACTGGCCGCAGCACGTGCCGCGGGTGCGCGGATCCTGCACCGCTCGCAGGCACTCGCTGCGGCGATGCACGGCAGGAACGTGATCGCGGTCGCGGGGACGCACGGGAAGACGACCACGAGTTCGATGGCCGCCGTGGCCCTGCAGGCGGCGGGCATGGACCCGTCCTGGGCCGTGGGCGCCCACGTCCCGGATCTCGGCGCCAATGCGGGCTTCGGTTCCGGCGACTGGTTCGTGGCTGAGGCCGACGAGTCGGACGGCTCCTTCCTGACCTACCACCCGCGGATCGCAATCATCACCAACGTGGAACCGGACCACCTGGACCACTACGGCAGCGCGGAAGCGTTCTACGCCGCGTTCGAGGCGTTCTGCGACACCATCCGCCCCGGTGGGGCCCTCGTGGCGTGCGCGGACGATCCGGGCGCGGACCGGCTCGCGCGGCGTCGTCGGGACCGCGGGGAGGCCGTGCTCACGTACGGGCAGGACCCGGCCGCGGACGTCGTCGTCTCGGACGCCACGCCGCACGGCACGGGCTCGTCCTGCACGCTCACGTTCGACCGCGACGGCGCCCGGCGCACCGTGGCGCTCACGCTCGCCGTTCCTGGAGCGCACAACGTGGCCGACGCCGCGGCGGCGTTCACCGCGGGCCTCGCCGCGGGCGCGGACCCGGACCTGCTCGCCGAGGGCCTGGGCTCGTTCCACGGTTCGTCACGGCGTTTCGACCCCAAGGGCGAGGACGGCGGGGTGCGGGTCTTCGACGACTACGCTCACCACCCCACGGAGGTCGCCGCCGCGCTCACGGCCGCGCGCGACGTCGCCCAGGGTCACCGCGTGCTCGCTGTGTTCCAACCCCACCTGTACTCGCGCACCCGGGAGTTCGCGGAGGCGTTCTGCCGCGCCCTCGAGATCGCAGACCTCGCGTGCGTCACGGACGTCTTCGGCGCGCGCGAGGAACCCCAGCCGGGGATCACCGGCGCCGCGATCACCGGACACGCCTCCGACGACCGGGTGGTCTCCACCCCGAGCGCCGAGGAGGCGATCGAGACCGTGGTGGCCCGTGCGCGTCCCGGGGACGTGATCATGACGATCGGCGCCGGTGACGTGACCGCTCTCGGGCCGCGGATCCTCTCCGCGTTGGCGCAGCGCTGATGGCACGCTCCGTCCCTCCGCACCAGCCCCGTGTGGGCGGCGCTCCGTTCGACGCGGACGACGCCGCCGCGCGCGACGCCGCCGACCCGTCCGGAACCGCCGACCCGTCCGGCATCTCTGACATCTCCGGGACCGGGACGGACGCCTCGACCCCGTGGGACGCGGATTTCCCGTTCCCGACGTCGAGCCCCACCGGAATGGGGTCGTCGGCCGTGGGTCGGGGATCGCGGGGACGCACGCCCGGTGCGTCCTCGGGTGGGTCGAGGTCCGCGCGCGGCCGCGGCAGCGCGCCCGAGGACGCGATGGGCGTTGCCCCGGACGAACAGACCCTCGTCCGCGTGCACGGCGGTGCCAAGGTCACGCGTGTGGCCACGGACGAACTCGAGGCCGTGCCGAGTGCCGGTGGACGGTTCTCGACGTGGCGGGCCCAGCGCCGGGCCGCTCGCGCCACCGAGGAGGCACCCGAGGAGACCGCGGTCGAGCCCGACGAGGACTCCACGACCGTGGTCCCGTTCCCGCCGAGCCCGCATCGGCGCGCCCGGCGCCGCCGCCTGCTCGCACTGCTGCTGAGCCTCGTGGTGCTCGCGGCGCTGGCGCTCGTGGTCTTCTTCTCGCCGTTGTTCGCGACCCGCACGATCGACGTGCAGGGTGCGACCCTCACGGACCCCCGCACGGTGGAGCAGGCCCTGGCCGGGTACGAGGGAGTCCCCATGACCCGGATCTCCAAGCAGGAGATCATGGACTCGGTCGGCGACGTCCCCCAAGTGAAATCGGTGGACGTGGTGCTGCGACCCCCGCACACCATCACGGTGCACCTGCACGAGCGCGTGGGGGTCGCCGTGGTGGAGGACGGCGCCAACCTGGTGCTCGTGGACTCCGAGGGCAAGCCCCTCAGCACCGTGCCCCGGGCCCAGCGCCCGGACGTGCCCCTCGTGGCGGGTGGCCGGGGCGTCTTGAGCACCCAGAAGTTCACCGACGTGTCCGAGGTCCTGGCCGCCCTGCCGGCGGACGTTCTGTCCCGTTTGGACGCGGCCGACGCCCCGTCCGGCTCCGCCGTGGAGCTGACCCTCAAGGACGGCAAGAAGGTCCTGTGGGGGGACGCGGGGGAGAGCGAACTGAAATCCCAGGTCGTGGCCGCCCTGGTGAACTCGGACGCGACGAAGGACGCCACGCTCATCGACGTGTCCGCGCCGCTGCACCCCGTGGTCCGGTGAGAACGGGTCGGAATCGTTAAACCAGCCCCTGAAACTTCAAAGTTGGGCGTGACCAGGGGATTTATGGCAAACTCCGGTAACACGTGGGAGCATGATACGGAGAACCGGGCGGGGTTGTTATCCTTACCCTGATCGGAATATTGCACCCGCGGGTGTCAATACCTCAAGAGTTTCACCTCAAAGTTGAAGCTTTACCCCCAATCGAACATCCCTTGTTCCCGCAAGCCCACGCGAGTTAGGTGCATATGGACTCCTCAACCCCCCAGAACTACTTGGCCGTCATCAAAGTGGTCGGCATCGGCGGCGGCGGTGTCAACGCCGTCAACCGCATGATCGAAGAAGGTCTGCGCGGCGTCGAGTTCATTGCCATCAACACGGACGCCCAGGCGCTGTTGATGTCCGACGCGGACGTCAAGCTGGACGTGGGCCGCGAACTGACCCGCGGTCTCGGCGCCGGCGCCAACCCGGACGTGGGACGCCAGGCCGCCGAGGACCACGAGGAGGAGATCCAGGAGGTCCTCAAGGGCGCGGACATGGTCTTCGTGACCGCCGGCGAGGGTGGCGGAACCGGTACCGGTGGCGCGCCCGTCGTGGCCCGCATCGCCCGCTCGCTCGGCGCGCTGACCATCGGTGTGGTCACCCGCCCGTTCACTTTCGAGGGTCGGCGCCGGTCCAACCAGGCCGAGAACGGCATCGAGACCCTGCGGGACGAGGTGGACACGCTCATCGTGATCCCCAACGACCGTCTGCTGTCCATCTCCGACCGCAACGTGTCCATGCTGGACGCCTTCAAGTCCGCGGACCAGGTGCTGCTGTCGGGTGTCTCGGGCATCACCGACCTGATCACCACCCCGGGCCTGATCAACCTGGACTTCGCGGACGTCAAGTCCGTGATGCAGGGCGCCGGTTCCGCGCTCATGGGCATCGGCTCCGCCCAGGGTGAGGACCGTGCCGTGAAGGCCGCGGAACTCGCGATCGCGTCCCCGCTGCTCGAGGCCTCGATCGACGGCGCCCACGGTGTGCTGCTGTCCATCCAGGGCGGCTCGGACCTCGGTCTGTTCGAGATCAACGAAGCCGCGCGCCTCGTGCAGGAGGTCGCGCACCCGGAGGCCAACATCATCTTCGGTGCCGTGATCGACGACGCCCTGGGGGACCAGGCCCGCGTGACCGTCATCGCCGCCGGCTTCGACTCGGTCTCCCAGGAGACCAACGCGAACAACTCCTCGCCCGCGCAGCGCCAGGCGGAGAACACCCGCGCGGCCTTCGGCGGGGACGCCTCCCGGCCCTCGGGTCTGGGTCGTTCCCCGCAGCGCGGCGGCTCGTCCTACGGTGCTCCCGCCGGGGGCTTCGGGTCCCGGCAGAACCAGGACGACGACATCCCCGACGACGCCGGCTTCGACGTCGACCTGCCCGCGGAGTCGGACGCGCCGTCGTCCTCGAACAACTCCGGGCGCAAGGACTCCCTGGACTTCCCGGACTTCCTGAAGTGAGTCCGGCGGTGCGCGTCGCGCGCACCGTTCCGGGGGACTGACACCGGGTCCGGTGGCCGCGGGCACGCGGCATCGCAGCGCCCGAGCACCCCACGGCCCGAACGGCCCACGGGTGCACGACGGGGTGGTCACCGCTGAGGTGGCCACCCCGTCGACGTTCCCGCGCCCATCGCGGGATACGGCACTGGAAGGAGAGCGGCATGTGGTTCCGCAGCGAGCACCACGGCGTGGGGATCGCGTTCACGGACGCCACCGAGGGCAACCTGGCCACCCACACGGGCGACGACCCCGCGGTGGTGCGGCAGCGGCGTCGTACGCTGGAACGCGAACTGGGCCCCGGCGCTCGCGGTGTGCATTTCGTGCACCAGGTGCACGGCACCACGGTGCACGACGCCACGGGCACCGACGCGCCCGAACGGGCCCCCGAGGCGGACGCGGCCGTGAGCACGGACGGCACGCCCCTGGGGATCCTCACGGCGGACTGCCTTCCCGTGGTCTTCGTGGGCCGCACGGACGACGACGCCGTGGCGCCGGTCCTCGCGGTGGCCCACGCGGGCCGCAAGGGTCTGTTGGACGGGGTCCTGCAGCACACCGTCGGCGCGCTGCAGGACCGCGGTGCCACCGGGATCACCGCGTGGATCGGCCCTGCGGTGTGCGGGGACTGCTACGAGGTACCCGCGGAGATGGCCGAGGCGGCCGAGGCCGCGCTGCCCGGAATCGCGACCACCACGGCGTGGGGCACCCCCGGCCTGGACCTGCCGGGTGCCGCGGACGCGCTGCTGCGTGAGCGGGGCGTGAGCGTCGCGACCGCAGGCACGGATCGCAAGGCATGGTGCACGCTCGAGCACCGCGCGCTGTACTCGTACCGCCGGGACACCACACCGCAGCGATTGGCGGGGCTCGTGTGGGCCCGCAACGGGAGGGACACCGAATGACGACCACCACGGATCCGCAGGACGCGGGCCGTACCGCGGAACTCGCACAACGGTTGTCCGCGGTGCGCCAACGGATCCTGCACGCGGCCGAGGGCCGCGCACCCGAGCGCGCCCACGGGGGCGAGCTGCCCTCGCTCGTGGTCGTGACCAAGTTCTTCCCCGCACAGGACGTCCTGCGCCTGCGGGAACTCGGCGTGCGCGCGGTGGGGGAGAACAAGGACCAGGAGGCCGGGCCCAAGGCCGCGGAGGTCGCCGAGACCCTCGCCCGGCAGGAGCCTCCCGTGAGTCCTCCCGCGTGGCACTTCGTGGGTCAGTTGCAGTCCAACAAGGCCAAGCACGTGGTCAAGTACGCGTCCTGGGTGCATTCCGTGGACCGACCCTCGCTCGTCACCGCGCTCGGCAAGGCGGTGCGTTCGCACCGCGACGCGGCCCTCGCGGGGGACGCGCGGCCCGCCCCGTGCGACGACGCCGACCTGCCGTGCCTCGTGCAGGTCAACCTGGACCCGGCTGCCGAGCCGGACGGTCACCGCGGGGGAGCGCACCCGGACACCGTCCTGGAGCTCGCGCAGGCGCTCGCGGGGACCGAGGGGTTGCGCGTGGGCGGTGTAATGGCGGTGGCCCCGTTGGGCGCCGAGCCGCGGGAGGCCTTCGAGACACTGTGGGGTCTCTCCCAGGAGATGCAGCGGGAATTCCCGGACGCGCGGGCGATCTCCGCGGGCATGAGCGCGGACCTCGAAGCGGCCGTGGCCGCGGGGGCCACGCACGTGCGGATCGGTTCGGATGTTCTCGGGCCGCGGCCCGCCGTGCGGTAGCGTAAAGACGGACGACATGCGGGCCGACCTGAGTCGGTCCGTTCAGTGATTGAGGAGAGAATATGGCCGGAGCGCTGCGTCGCACCATGGTCTATCTCGGGCTGGCCGAGAGCGACGACGAGTACCACTCCGAAGAAACCCCCCGCCCTCGGGACACCCCCCAGCACGCCTCGAGCGGTTCCACGACCGCGGTGAGCGAGACCGGCAGCACCTCCGTGGCCCGCCGGTCCCCCGAGTACCGAGCCCCCGTGACCCCCATCAAGCGGGCTCCCAGTTCCCGAGAGGACGACAACGAATTGCGCACCATCACCACCGTGCATCCCCGGTCGTACAACGACGCCAAGTCCATCGGTGAGGCGTTCCGGGACGGCACCCCGGTGATCATGAACGTCTCCGACATGGGCGAGGCCGAGGCCAAGCGTCTCGTGGACTTCGCGGCGGGGCTGGTCTTCGCCCTGCACGGGTCCATCGAACGCGTCACCGCCAAGGTGTTCCTGCTGACCCCGTCCTTCGTGGAGGTCCTGGACCAGGGCCACTCCGACGAGATCGACGAGGACACCGGTTCGGTCCAGCGGGTCGAGGGCTGAGCATGGGCCTGGTGCTGTCGATCGTCTACCTCGTGGTCCACGTGCTCTACATCGCCCTGCTGGGCCGCCTCGTGCTGGACTGGGTGCAGATGTTCGCGCGCGGCTGGCGTCCCAAGGGCATGGCGCTCGTGGCGGCGTCCACGATCTACTCGTTGACCGATCCCCCCATGAAGGCGCTGCGCCGGCTCGTGCCGCCGCTGCGCTTCGGCGGGGTGGCGCTGGACCTGGGGTTCCTGATCCTGGTCTTCGCCGTCAGCATCCTGCAGGCCATCCTGGCCGGATTCCTGCTGCGGGTCTGAACGGTCCTTCCACCGGTCACGGTCACGCGGCTGTATCCTGGGCCAGAATTCACCGCGCAACGGCGGCAGTCACCACCGCGGCCCGGTCACGATCCGAGCGGTTCAGTTCATTAAGAGGAGTGAGGACATCCCATGGCTTTGACACCCGAAGACGTCATCAACAAGCGCTTCCAGCCCACCAAGTTCCGTGAGGGCTACGACCAGGACGAGGTCGATGACTTCCTCGACGAGATCGTCGTGGAACTGCGCCGGATCAACCAGGAGAACGACGCCCTGCGCAAGCAGGTCGAGACCCTGGGCGGACGTCCCGAGGAGTCCGCGGTGGAGACCTCCGCGGTCTCGCAGTCCACCGAGGACGTCCAGGAGACCACCTCCACCCCGGCCGCCTCGGTGACCGAGACCTCCGGGACCACCGTGTCCGAGCCCGTGCGCGTGTCGGACGAGCAGTCCGCGAGCACCGCGGCGACCGTGGCCCCGAGCGCGGGCACGACGACGTCGGCCCAGCCCGCCGCGACGCAGACTGCACCGACCACCGAGTCCGCCGAGTCCGCGGCCGCGGTGCTCGCCATGGCGCAGAAGCTGCACGACGACTACGTCTCGCAGGGCCAGGCCGAGCGTGAGCGCCTGATCACCGAGGGCCGCGCGCAAGCGGACCAGCTCGTGGCGGACGGCAAGCGCACCAAGGAGGAGACCCTGTCCTCGCTCGAGCGCGAGAAGGTGGACCTCGAGGCCTCCGTGGCGCAGCTGCGCAGCTTCGAGGAGGACTACCGCGGCAACCTCAAGAGCTTCCTCAACGCCCAGCTGAACGATCTCGCCAACACCGGATCGCTCGAGCCCGCTGACGCTCCCGTCTCCGCGACCACCAAGCGCACGGGCACCAAGTAAGCGCCGGTGACGGAACACACCCCTGACGCGGCGGCGGCCCCCGGGACCTCCCGGGTGGGCCGCCGCGGCCTCGTCATCTCCCTGCTCGTGGCCGCGGCCTGGTACGCGGCGGACCAGCTCAGCAAGCTGTGGGTCGTGGAGAACCTCCCGATCGGCCGGCAGTACCCCGTGATCCCCGGCCTGCTGTGGTGGGAACACATCCGCAACAGCGGCGCGGCGTTCTCCCTCGGTTCCAACTTCACGTGGGTCTTCACGATCGTGATGGCCGTGGTGATCGTTGCGATCCTGTGGAACCTGCGCCGGGTGCGGGACCCGCTGTGGGCGCTCGCCCTGGGACTGGTCCTGGGCGGTGCCGCGGGCAATCTCACCGACCGGTTGTTCCGGGAGCCCTCCTTCGCGCACGGACACGTGGTGGACTTCATCGCGGTGCCCCGCTTCGCGATCTTCAACGTGGCCGATTGCGGGGTGGTCGTGGGCGTGGTGCTGATCCTCGTGCTGATCATGACCAATCGCCAGATGGAGGTGCCCCGTGGCCGTTGAGCACACCCGCCCCACCGGTTCCGAACCCGAGTACGTGAGGGAGCGGTTCACGGCCACGGCCGAGCAGGAAGGTTCCCGGCTCGACGCCGCCGTGGCCGCCTGGACGGGTCTGTCCCGTTCGGCGGCGGCACAGTTGTGCGCCGAGGAGCGGGTGAGCTTCCGGGGACGGCCCGCACCCAAGTCCCACAGGGTGGGTGCGGCCGAGACCTACACGGTCCAGGTCCCGGTGCCCGAGGACCCTCACCGCATCGCCGCGCAGCACGTACCCGACCTGCGCGTGGTGCACGTGAGTCCGGGGTACGTGGTGATCGACAAACCCGCGGGGGTCGCCGCACACCCCTCACCCGGCTGGAAGGGCCCCACCGTCGTGGGTGCGCTGGCCGGTGCCGGGATCACGGTCGCCACGTCGGGGGCTCCCGAGCGGCAGGGGATCGTGCACCGCCTGGACGTGGGGACCTCCGGACTCATGGTCGTGGCCCGGGACGAGAACGCGTACACCGTGTTGAAGCGGGCGTTCAAGGAGCGCACGGTGACCAAGGTCTACCACACGATGGTCCAGGGCATCCCGGATCCGCTCAAGGGAACCATCGACGCTCCCATCGGGCGGCACCCGGGACACGAGTGGCGCTTCGCGGTGCTCCAGGACGGTCGCCGCTCGGTGACCCACTACGAGGTGCTCGAGGCCTTCGGGCGCGCGTCCCTCGTGGAGGTGCACCTGGAGACCGGGCGCACCCACCAGATCCGCGTGCACTTCAACGCCCTGCAGCACCCGTGCTGCGGGGATCTGACCTACGGGGCGGACCCCGCATTGTCCGCGGGGCTGGGGCTCACGCGGCAGTGGTTGCACGCGACCCGGCTCGGGTTCACGAGTCCGGACACGGGGGAGGACGTGGAGTACACGAGCCCCTATCCCGCGGATCTCGCCTATGCCGTGGAGACCCTGCGGGAGGGCGGTCCGCAGCTGTGACGGATCTCCACCGCGTCCACCCTCAGCGGGTCGGTGCGGGGTCCTAGACTGGGGCGGTGACTTCGGCGACCGGCAAAAAAGGCTTCACCCATCTCCACGTGCACACCGAGTACTCCATGCTGGACGGTGCCGCGCGCCTGACCGACCTCTTCGAGGAATGCCACCGGTTGGGCATGGACTCCCTGGCCACCACGGACCACGGTTTCGTCTTCGGGGCGTTCGACTTCTGGAACAAGGCGCGCGCCGCGGGGATCAAGCCGATCATCGGCGTGGAGGCCTATCTCACCCCGGGCACCGCGCGCCAGGACCGCTCCCGCGTGAAGTTCGCGGACGGCGGCCGCGACGACGTCTCGGGTGCCGGCGCCTACACCCACATGACCCTGCTCGCGCAGACGAGCGAGGGCATGCAAAACCTGTTCCGCGCGTCCACCAAGGCGTCGCTCGAGGGCCAGCTGTACAAGCCGCGCATGGACCGTGAACTGCTCAACCAGTACGGCAAGGGTCTGATCGCCACCACGGGCTGCCCGTCCGGTGAGGTGCAGACCCGCTTGCGGTTGGGTCAGTACGACCAGGCCGTGCAGGCGGCCGCCGAGTTCCGGGACATCTTCGGCGCGGAGAACTTCTACTGCGAACTCATGGATCACGGGCTCGGGATCGAGAAGCGCGTCACGCAGGACCTGCTCAAGCTCGCCAAGGACCTCAACCTGCCGCTCGTGGCCACCAACGATCTGCACTACACGCACGCGGAGGACGCCAAGTCCCACGCCGCGCTGTTGTGCGTGCAGTCCGGTTCCACGCTGCAGGACCCCAAGCGGTTCAAGTTCGACGCGGACGAGTTCTACCTCAAGTCCCCGGAACAGATGCGCGAGCTCTTCCGGGACTTCCCGGAGGCGTGCGACAACACCCTGGAGATCGCCGAGCGCTGCGAGGTGGACTTCGACACCTCCGCGAACTACATGCCGCGCTTCCCCACCCCGGAGGGGGAGGACGAGACCTCGTGGTTCATCAAGGAGGTCGAGAAGGGGCTGCACTACCGCTTCCCCGGGGGCATCCCGGACGACGTCCGCGAGCAGGCCGAGTACGAGAAGAAGATCATCATCCAGATGGGCTTCCCCGGCTACTTCCTGGTGGTCGCGGACTTCATCAACTGGTCCAAGGACAACGGGATCCGCGTGGGTCCCGGCCGTGGTTCCGGTGCGGGGTCCATGGTCGCGTACGCCATGCGCATCACCGAGCTCAACCCGTTGCAGCACGGACTGATCTTCGAGCGCTTCCTCAACCCGGACCGCGTGTCCATGCCCGACTTCGACGTCGACTTCGATGATCGCCGCCGCTCCGAGGTCATCCACTACGTGACCGAGAAGTACGGCGACGAGCGCGTGGCCATGATCGTCACGTACGGCACCATCAAGGCCAAGCAGGCCCTGAAGGACTCGTCCCGCGTGCTGGGCTACCCGTTCTCCATGGGGGAGCGGTTGACCAAGGCCATGCCGCCGGACGTCATGGGCAAGGGCATCTCCCTGCAGGACGTCTACGACCAGGACGCCAAGCGCTACGACGAGGCGGGGGAGCTGCGCGAGATCCTCGCGGACGATCCCGAGTCCATGAAGGTCTTCGAGACCGCCCAGGGCCTCGAGGGGCTCAAGCGTCAGTGGGGTGTGCACGCGGCCGGTGTGATCATGTCCTCGGACCCGCTGATCGACATCATCCCGTTGATGCGCCGCGAGCAGGACGGGCAGGTGATCACCCAGTTCGACTACCCCACGTGCGAGGGGCTGGGGCTGATCAAGATGGACTTCCTGGGGTTGCGCAACCTCACGATCATCTCGGACGCCCTCGAGAACATCATGCTCAACCGGGACGGGTTCGTCCTGGACCTCGAGCACCTGCCGATCGACGACGCCGGGTCCTACGAGTTGCTCGCGCGCGGGGACACCCTCGGGGTGTTCCAGCTGGACGGCGGGCCCATGCGTCAGTTGCTCAAACTGATGCGCCCCGACAACTTCGAGGACATCTCCGCGACCATCGCGCTGTACCGCCCCGGGCCCATGGGTGCGAACTCGCACACCAACTACGCGCTGCGCAAGAACGGCGCGCAGGAGATCACGCCGATCCACCCGGAACTCGCCGAACCGCTGTCGGAGATCCTGGGCACCACGTACGGGTTGATCGTGTACCAGGAGCAGGTCATGGCGATCGCCCAGAAGGTGGCCGGCTACTCCCTGGGCCAAGCGGACATCCTGCGTCGCGCCATGGGCAAGAAGAAGAAGGCGGAGCTGGACAAGCAGTACCAGGGCTTCCACCAGGGGATGATCGACCGCGGGTACTCCGAGGACGCGATCAAGGCCCTGTGGGACATCCTGCTACCGTTCTCGGACTACGCGTTCAACAAGGCGCACTCCGCGGCGTACGGGCTCGTGTCCTACTGGACGGCGTACCTCAAGGCGCACTACCCGGCCGAGTACATGGCCGCGCTGCTCACCTCGGTCGGTGACGACAAGGACAAGCTCGCCATGTACCTGACCGAGTGCCGCCACATGGGGATCACGGTGCTTCCTCCGGACGTCAACGAGTCCGAACTGAACTTCACCCCCGTGGGCACCGACATCCGCTTCGGGATGGGCGCGGTGCGCAACGTGGGGTCCAACGTCGTGCAGGCCATGGTGGACGCGCGCACCGAGCAGGGCAAGTTCACGTCCTTCACCGATTTCCTGGCCAAGGTCCCGGCGGTCGTGTGCAACAAGCGCACCATCGAGTCCATGATCAAGGCCGGCGCGTTCGACCAGCTGGGTCACACGCGCCGCAGCCTGGTGATGTGCCACGAGCAGGCCGTCGAGGACGTCGTCGCGCAGAAGAAGAAGGAGGACAACGGCGAGTTCACGTTCGACATCTTCGCGATGGGCGGCGCCGACGACGCCGAACAGGAGACGTTTTTCGTGGAGGTCCCGGACGTTCCCGAGTGGGAGCGCAAGGATTTGCTCGCGTTCGAGCGCGAGATGCTCGGTCTCTACGTCTCCGACCACCCCTTGCGCGGGCTCGACGACGCCCTGGGTCAGTACACGGACACCGCGATCGCCTCGCTGCTCACCGAGGAGAACACACGCCCGGACGGCGCGGTGATCACCGTGGGCGGGATGATCACGTCCCTGTCCCGCAGGATCGCGAAGTCCTCCGGCAACGCGTACGCGCGCGTGGAGCTCGAGGACCGGTCGGGTTCCATCGAGATCATGTTCTTCGGCAAGGCCTATGCACCCATCGCCGGGGTCCTGGCCGAGGACCTGATCTGCGTGATCAAGGGCCGCATGCAGCGCCGCGACGACGGTTCCATCTCGATCTCCGCCCAGGAACTCACCGTGCCCGAGTTGAGCGTGGACGGTTCCTCGGGACCCGTGTGCGTGGCACTTCCCGAGCACCGGGCCACGGAGGCCGTGATCCGCCGGATCGGTGAGGTGCTGCGCAATCACAAGGGGGATTCGGAGGTGCGGATCCACCTGGACACGCGCCGCAGCGTCCAGGTGATGCGCCTGGGCCCCGAGTACCGGGTCAACCCCTCGCCCGCATTGTTCGGTGACCTCAAGGTCCTCCTGGGCCCGGCCTGCCTCGAGGCGTGACGCCGCGGCGCCGGGCGCGTCACCGGGCGCTCGTGACCGAGCGGCGTCGAACGGGCCGCGGTTCGACGCCGCACGGGTAGTTGCGCGACGCTGCCCAGGCCGCCGCGCGGCGTCGGACGTGTCGCTGCGTGACCTCGGCATGCCCGGTGCGCGGCTTCGAGCCGTGTGCGGGTGTTGCCCGAGCGGTCGGTGCGGGGCGCGATTGTAGACTGGGCGGGTGAGTGAGTACAGCCTTGAATCCGCATCCCCGGCGACCACCGGTTCCCACCTGCGGGTCATCGACCTGCGGGGACGGCACCTGGACTGGAACGAGCTGCGTGCCGCGGTGCCGCGCCAAGCGTCGTCGTCGGTCGCGGAGGCGGAGGACAGTGTCCGCTCGATCATCGAGGACGTCCGCGCGCGAGGTGCACAGGCCCTGCGGGACCTCGCACGGAAGTTCGACGGCGTGGACCAGCATCGGATCAGGGTGGCGCCCGAGCAGATCGGGCGCGCGGTGGCCGAACTCGACCCCGCGGTGCGCCACGGACTGGAGTCCGCGATCGAGCGCACGCGCACCTTCGCCCGGGCGCAGCGGCCGCAGGACGTGAGCGTGGAGGTCGCCCCCGGTGCCGTCCTGCACCACCGGTGGACCCCGGTGCGTCGCGCGGGGCTCTACATCCCCGGGGGACTGGCCGTGTACCCGTCCTCGGTCATCATGAACGTCGTGCCGGCCCAGGCAGCGGGCGTGGAATCCGTCGTGCTGTGCTCGCCGCCGCAGAAGGACTTCGGCGGACTGCCCCATCCCGTGATCCTGGCCGCGGCCGGTCTGCTCGGCGTGGACGAGGTGTGGGCCGTGGGCGGCGCCCAGTCCCTGGCCGCCATGGCGTACGGGATCACGGACGGTGAGGACGTCCTGGAACCCGTCAACACCGTGACCGGCCCGGGCAACATCTTCGTGGCCATGGCCAAGCGGCAGTTGCGCTCCGTGGTGGGCGTGGACGCCGAGGCCGGCACCACCGAGATCGCGGTGCTCGCCGACGACTCCGCGGATCCGAGGTTCGTGGCCGCGGACCTGCTCTCGCAGGCCGAGCACGATCCCGCCGCGGGGTCCGTACTGATCACCGATTCCCAGGACTTCGCCCGCGCGGTCGAGGAGCAGCTCGCGGTCCAGGTGCCGGCCGCCAAACACCGTGAGCGGATCGCCACGGCACTGGGTGGACCCCAGTCCGGGGTCGTGCTCACGGACGACCTCGACCAGTCCGTGGCCGTCGCGGACGCGTACGCCGCCGAGCACCTCGAGATCCACACGCGGGACGCCTCCGCGGTGGCGGCGCGAGTGCGTAACGCCGGCGCGATCTTCGTGGGCCCGTACAGCCCCGTGCCCCTCGGGGACTACGCCGCCGGCTCCAACCACGTGCTCCCCACCGGCGGGACCGCGGTGTTTAACTCGGGGCTGCAAGCGGCGTCGTTCATGAAGGCCGTGCAGGTCATCGAGTACAGCAAGGAGGCGCTCGCGCAGCTCGAGGACGACATCGTCGCGCTCGCGGACACCGAGGACCTGCCCGCTCACGGTCGTGCCGTCACGATCCGTTCCGAGGCGGACTCCACCGCGCCGGGCCGGGAAGGCTGAGCCGTGCACTGCCCGTTCTGCCGGCACAACGACTCCAAGGTGGTGGATTCCCGCACCTCGGACGACGGCACGTCCATCCGCCGACGCCGCCGGTGCACCGAGTGCGGCCGACGCTTCTCCACGCTCGAGACCACGACCATCTCGGTGATCAAGCGCTCGGGGGTGACCGAGCCGTTCGACCGGCAGAAGATCGTCAACGGCGTGCGCAAGGCGTGCCAGGGTCGCCCGGTCAGCGAGGACGACCTCGCGATGCTCGCCCAGGAGGTCGAGGAATCCATCCGTGCCTCCGGCAGCGCGGAGGTCGAGGCGCACGACGTGGGCCTGTCCATCCTCCCGCCCCTGCGCCGACTGGACGTCGTGGCCTACCTGCGGTTCGCGTCCGTGTACCAGGCGTTCGACGACCTCGAGGACTTCGAGCGCGCAATTGACGTGCTGCGCGATCAGCAGGCGGAGCTCGCGGGTCAGCAGACCCTCGTTCCTCCCGCCGCGGGTCCGGGTGGCAACGGCGGCGTACGACGTCGCTCGGGCCGGCGCCCTTCGCAGGGCACGGACGCGGCGTCGGAGGACACTGCCGCGGAGGCCCCCGAGGACGACACGGTACCGAAGAAGGCCGCTCCGGCGCGGCGTCGTCGGGCCAAGAAACCCGCGGAGACGCCCACGCAGCCGCGGTTGCTCTGAACGTCACAAGTCTCATGTCTGCCGGGTGAACGCGCACGTCATGGACGGGTTCGGCACCCGGACCGCTCTCAGGGGCGTGCTGTTACTCTCTGGTTGTGCATACGACTCAGGGCGCCGACCACGACCCCGCGCAGCAGATCGACATCCTCCCCGCGGCCGCCGCGGACACCCAGCGCGCCGCCGCAACCCTGGCCCGGGCGTTCTCGGTGGACCCCCACGTGGTGGGTCTGCTCCCGCCCGGTGACGTGATCGGGTCGCTGACCGTCCTGTGGGAACGCATCGTGCGGGAGACCCTGCAGGCGGGCGGTCACGCGTATCTCGCCGCGCGGCGGGGTGAGGAGCAACCGCTGGGCGTGGCCCTGTGGGAGGCCCCCGGGAGCAAGGTCTCGATCCCTCGGATGCTGCCGGGCCTGCTTGCCTACGCACGGGTGTTCCGTGATCGCCTCCCCGATGCCCTTGCAACCGAGTTCCTGGCCCACCGCCAGCACCCGGCCACCCCGCACTGGTACCTCAAGGCCGTGGGGACCCTGCCCGATCTGCAGCGGACGGGCGTGGGGAGCATGCTGCTCAACGAGCGGCTCGCCCACATCGACCGCGAGCACACGGGGGCGTACCTCGAGGCCTCCACACTGGACCTCGTGCCCTTCTACTCGCGTTTCGGGTTCATCTCCCGGGGGCCGGTGCCGTCCCGCGGGACGGTTCCCGCGATCGGGATGTGGCGCCCGTCCGTGGCGTGAGGGACCGCAAGGTTCCCTCCGGGTCCCGCGAAGATCGCCCTGAGATGCGCCGTGCGCACCTGTGCGAGTTCGATGCTGCCGGCGATCAATGCGGCCACGGCGCGCTGGATCGGAGAGGTGGGGAAGGGCGGGGGCCAAATGGGCCGCTCGTGGGTGGAGGGATCGTAAACCTGGGTCATGCGTCCGAGGCTAAGCGGGCGCACGACGCCGCAGAACGGCCGGATGCGCCCCTGTGGATAACCGATCGCAGGTGCCCGGGCCATGTCGCGACCCCGGCGCGGCGGACTGGACGCCCGTTCGCCGTACATGTGGTGGGCCTTACCGGGATCGAACCGATGACATCCACGGTGTAAACGTGGCGCTCTACCAGCTGAGCTAAAGGCCCGGGATCGGGTGGGCACGACTGGACCAGCTGCCAGCACCCGATTGCGGATCAGCCTACCCGCAGGTCACGGCGGGACCCAACACGATGCGCGAGTCCGCGTGTGATGTTGACCACGAGAGGTTCCCCGTCCGGCGTCGCGTTTGACACCGCGCGGTCACGATGCGTTAACCTGATGATGTAAACGCGGTCGGTTACGTGTTTTGTACGAGGGGACGCTGGTGCGCTAGATCGCTTTCGGGCGTGACAGATACGGCGGTTCGATTCCGTCGGTCTCCACCACTTCGAAAAATCCCCGGGACCCGAGTCCCGGGGATTTCTGCATGTCCAAGCGTCTCCGGGTCTGTCCGAGCGTGTCCGGGGGAACATGCGGCAATCGCTGCAACCCCACAGGGCGGGTGCGTAGGCTAGGGGCCATGGCAGCAGAAAAGAAAGCTCACATCGGTGTCACCGGCCTGGCCGTGATGGGCGCCAACCTGGCCCGCAACTTCGCGCACCACGGGTACACCGTGGCCCTGCACAACCGTTCCGAGGGCAAGACCAAGGCCCTCATGGAGGAGCACGGTTCCGAGGGGGACTTCATCCCCACCGAGACCATGGAGGAGCTCGTCGATTCCCTCGAGAAGCCGCGCCGCGTGCTGATCATGGTCAAGGCGGGCGCGCCCGTGGATTCCGTGATCGAGCAGCTGACCCCGCTGCTGGACGAGGGCGACATCATCATCGACGGCGGCAACTCCTACTTCCAGGACACGCGGCGTCGTGAGCGCGAGTGCGCGGAGAAGGGCCTGCACTTCGTGGGCGTGGGCGTCTCCGGCGGTGAGGAGGGCGCCCTCAACGGCCCGTCCATCATGCCGGGTGGTTCCGAGGAGTCCTACAAGAGCCTGGGCCCCATGCTCGAGGACATCTCCGCCAAGGCGGACGACGGCGCTCCGTGCTGCGCGTGGATCGGCACCGACGGCGCGGGTCACTTCGTGAAGATGGTGCACAACGGCATCGAGTACGCGGACATGCAGGTCATCGGTGAGGCGCACGAGCTGCTGCGTTCCGTGGCCGGACTGGAGCCCGCCGAGCAGGCGGACGTGTTCGAGGAGTGGAACACCACCGAGCTGTCCTCCTACCTCATCGAGATCACCGCGCAGGTCCTGCGCCAGGTGGACTCCCGCACGGGCAAGCCCTTCATTGACGTCGTCGCGGACGCCGCGGGTCAGAAGGGCACCGGCCGCTGGACCGTGCAGGAAGCCCTGGAACTGGGTTCCCCGGTCACCGCGATCGCCGAGTCGGTGTTCGCCCGCGCCCTGTCATCGTCCGAGCCCGCGATGCGCAAGGAGGCCCAGGAGGTGCTGCCTGCCGGCATCGGCGACACCACCGAGGACGTCGTGAAGGACCCCGGGTTCGTGGAGGACGTGCGCAAGGCGCTGTACGCGTCCAAGCTCGTGTCCTACGCGCAGGGCCTGGACATGCTCACCATGGCCGGGCGGGAGTACGGCTGGCAGCTGGACCTCGCGACCATCGCGAGCCTGTGGCGTAACGGCTGCATCATCCGCGCTGAACTGCTCAACGTGATCATGGCCGCGTACCAGGGGGACAAGGCCCCGCTGAACCTGCTGTTCGCGCCCGAGTTCATCGAGTCCATCGAGGACGCGCTGCCGTCGTGGCGCCGCGTGGTGGCACGCGCCGTCGAGCGCGGCATCCCCGCCCCGGTGTTCTCCTCCGCGCTCGCGTACTACGACGCCCTGCGCCGCCCGCGACTCAACGCCGCCCTGACCCAGGGCCTGCGGGACTACTTCGGTGCCCACACGTACAAGCGCATCGACGACCCGGACTCCAGCTTCCACGTGCTGTGGAGCGGGGACCGCTCCGAGGTCGTGTCCTGAGCACGTGAACCGTGGGCCGCTCCCCAGATTGGGAGGCGGTGGCGAGAACGGGCCGGGCCCCCACGTGGGGGACCCGGCCCGTTCTCGTCGAACCCGTCTGGTCGTAGGCGTCAGATCCACATCGCGGGATCGATGTAGGTCGCGGGGTCCACGAGCGGTTCCTGCTTCTCCGGGGTGCGCCGGCGCACCTTGCCGGGGATGCCGGTCACGATCGAGTCCTCGGGGACGTCCTTGACCACCACGGCGTTGGCGCCCACGGAGGAATCGTGGCCCACGGTCAGGGGACCCAGGATCTTGGCACCGGCACCGATGGTCACGCGGTCCTGGATCGTGGGGTGACGTTTGACGGGTTCCAAGGAGCGACCACCGAGGGTCACGCCGTGGTAGATCATCACGTCGTCACCGATCTCCGCGGTCTCGCCGATCACCACACCCATGCCGTGGTCGATGAAGAAGCGCCGACCGATCGTGGCGCCCGGGTGGATCTCCACACCCGTGGCCCAGCGGGCGAGCTGGGACACCGTGCGCGCCAGCAGCCGACGGTCCGGGTTGCGCCACAGCCGGTGGGACAACCTGTGGGCCCAGATGGCGTGCAGCCCCGAGTAGTTCAGAGCGATCTCCAGGTTGGACCGCGCCGCGGGGTCGTGCGTCCGAGCCGTGTCGAGGTCCTCGTTGAGTCTGCGCCAGAAGCTCACGTGTGTTTCCTCTTCCGTGGTGTGCCGGGGGTGGGGCCGCCCGCCGTGAAGAACGGGTGCCCGGGATGCGCCACGCGTACGGCACGCATCCCGGACACCCGCACGGTCGGGTCGAGTGGATCAGCCCCGGATGTCTTCGTACAGGATCGTGGAGATGTAGCGCTCACCGAAATCGCACACCACGGCGACGATGAGCTTGTCCCGGTTCTCCTCCTTGGCAGCCTCCTGCAGGGCGGCCCACACGATGGCGCCCGAGGAGATGCCGCCCAGGATGCCTTCCTGGGTGCCGAGCTCGCGGGCGTACTTCACGGAGTTCTCCACGGTGACGTCGTAGACGTCGTCGTAGATCTCGCGGTCGAGCACGTCCGGGACGAAGTTCGCGCCGAGACCCTGGATCTTGTGGGGGCCGGCCTTGCCCTCGGTCAGCAGCGGGGAGTCGGAGGGCTCCACGGCCACGAGGCGGATGTCCGGCTTCTGCTCGCGCAGGTACTTGCCCGCGCCGGAGATGGTCCCGCCCGTGCCGATACCGGCCACGAAGACGTCCACGGCGCCGTCGGAGTCGTTCCAGATCTCGGGACCCGTGGTCTCGTAATGCACCTGGGGGTTGGCGGGGTTGGCGAACTGGCTCGCGAGGATCGCGTTGTCCGAGGAGTCCACGATCTCCTGGGCCTTGTCCACGGCGCCGCGCATGCCGTCGGCACCCGGGGTCAGCACGATCTCCGCACCGTAGGCACGCAGCATGACCCGGCGCTCGGTGGACATGGTCTCGGGCATGGTCAGGATGACCTTGTACCCGCGGGCAGCACCCACCATGGCCAGGGCGATGCCCGTGTTACCGGAGGTGCCCTCCACGATCGTCCCACCGGGCTTGAGCTGGCCGGAGGCCTCGGCGGCATCCACGATGGCCTTGCCGATCCGGTCCTTGACGGAGTTGGCGGGGTTGTAGAACTCGAGCTTCACGGCCACGTTGCCGGGGAGGTCCTTGTCCAGGTGGTTCAGGCGGACGAGGGGAGTGCCTCCCACGACCTCGGTGACGTCGTTGTAGATCTTGCCCATGACATGTCTCCTGTTCAGTCGGTCCGCGGGGCATGGCACACGTGCTGGTCCCCGCACAGAGTCTTCTCCAGCGTATCGGTGGCCCGGGTGGCGGCTCAGTCGTTCAGCCACACGGCGTAATGTTGGCGCACCTTCGCGAGCTTGGGGTTGATGATCACTTGGCAGTAGCCGTTGAATGGTTGGTTCCCGTAGAAGTCCTGGTGGAAGTCCTCTGCCTCGTGCACGGGCCCGAGCGGCTCGATGGTGGTCACCACGGGATCGTCGAACAGGGTCTGCGCCCGGGAGATCGCGGCCTCGAAGAGGTGCCGTTGCTCGTCGTCGGCGGGGAACATGGCGGAGCGGTACTGCGTGCCCACGTCGTAGCCCTGGCGGTTGAGCGTGGTGGGGTCGTGGCCCGTGAAGAACAGGTCCAGAATCACGTCGGCGGGAACCACGGAGGGATCGAACGTGACCTCCACGGCCTCGGCGTGGCCCGTGGTGCCCGAGCACACGGACTCGTAGTCGGGGTGGTCCGTGTGCCCTCCCGTGTACACACTGCGCACCCCCTGCACGCCGCGCACCCTGCGGTAGACGGCGTCCAGGCACCAGAAGCAGCCACCGGCCAGCACGAACGTCTGCGGTGTCGATGAAGTCATGCCCATTACAACGCGTGACGCGCCAGAAGATTCCCGCCGCTCGCCCAGCGCGAACTCCTAGGATGAGGCCATGAGCACCGAACGCCCGTCCGACGCCCCGCCCACGCTTGAGGACGTGCTCGCCGCCGCGGACACTCTGTGGCCCTTCCCGTTGCAGGAGGACTGGGACGCGTCCGGGCTCGTCACGGGGCGGGCGGAGCAGCCGATCCGGCGGATCCTCTTCGCGGTGGATCCCGTGGCCGCCGTGGTGGACGAGGCCGTCTCCAGGGACGCGGACCTGTTGCTGACCCACCACCCGCTGTTGCTGCGCGGGGTCACGTCGGTGGCCGCGCACATGTTCAAGGGCCGCGCGATCCACGACCTCATCGAGAACCGCTGCGCCCTGCTGTGTTGCCACACGAACGCGGACTCCGCGCGCCGGGGCGTGTCGGACGCGCTGATCGCGGCGTGCGGTGTCTCTCCCGACGACGCCGCTCCGCTCGTCCCGCACGACACGGACCCCCGCGTGGGGCTGGGTCGGGTGGGGACCCTGACCACGCCGGTGACGCTGCGCGAACTCGCGGACCGACTCGCGCAGCGGATCCCGCCCACGGCGCAGGGCCTGCGCGTGGCCGGCGATCCCGAGCGACCCGTGAGCACCGTGGCGGTGTGCGGGGGCTCCGGGGACTCCCTCTTCGACGAGGTCCGGGCCCACGGGGCGGATGTGTTCGTGACCGCGGACCTGCGCCACCACCCGGCCTCCGAAGCGCGGGAAGCCGCCCTGGGCCCCGGGGGATCGGGCACCCCTGCGCTGATCGACGTCGCCCACTCCGCGAGCGAGGCCCTGTGGTTGCCGTGGGCCGCCGAGGACCTGCGGCACGAACTCGAGCGGCGGGGATTCGCCGTGGAGACCTCCGTCAGCTCGCTGCGCACCGATCCGTGGGACTTCCGGATCGACACGCCCGGGACCTGAAGCACACGCGGACCTACCACCGCACTCAACCAGCCGCACCCCAGGAGAACGCCATGACCTCGCCCCGCTCGGCCCTTCCCGCCCTGTTGGAACTCCAGTCCGTGGACTCCCGGTTGCTCACCGTGATGGCCCGGGCCAAGGAGTTGCAGACCTCCGAGCGGGTGGCTTCCCTCATGGCCCGGCGGACGCAGGCGATCGCGGCGGCCCGCGCCCTCGAGACCGCCCAGCAGGAGGCCGAGCGGGCGGTGGCCGAGGCGGAGCGGGAGGTCACCCGGGTCCAGGACCGGATCGACAAGGACACCGAGCGGCTCAACCACGGCGGCTCCGCCAAGGACCTCATGGGCATCCAGCACGAGATCGACACCCTCACCGCGCAGCGCGGACGGGCCGAGGACGCGCAGTTGCAGGCCATGGACCACGCCGAGGAGGTCACCGCGGACCGGGACCGGAAGCTGCCCCTGTTGCGCGCCGCGGACGCCGAGGCCCGCGCGGCGGTGGCCGAGCGGGATGCGGAGCTTTCCCGGCTCAAAAAGGAGCACGCGCGGCTGACCGCGGAGCGCTCCACGCGTGTATCGGAGTTCACTGATCCCGCCCTGCTGAGCCGCTACGACGGCCTGCGCACCGCCCGCGGGGGAGGCCGGATCGCCGTCGCACGCTTCGAGAACGGAACGTGCGGGGCGTGCGGCACCCGGTTGAGCCCCGCCGACGCCGCGGCGCTGACGAATACTCCGGCGCAGACCGTGCCCCAGTGCCCCGAGTGTTCCGCGCTGCTCCTGGTCTGAGCCCGGGTTCGCGCGCATCCGGTCCTGAACTGCGCGGCCCGCTCCTCATCGGCCGCTCGCATTGACTCGGGTGCCCCGCGCCAGAGGTGCCAGGCGCTGAGCGTCGGGTGGCCCGGCGGCGCGGTAGGATCGACGGCGGACAGGTGGGCCGGGCGACCGCGCGGCGTCGTCGTGAAGGACGGCGTCTCGAGGAAAGTCCGGGCTCCGAAGAGCAGGACGGTGGGTAACACCCACTCGGGGTAACCCGCAGGACAGTGCCACAGAAAACAGACCGCCCGCCGCGAGCGGGTCAGGGTGAAAAGGTGGTGTAAGAGACCACCAGCGCGCCGGGTGACCGGCGCGGCTCGGTAAACCCCGTCCGGAGCAAGGCCATGCAGGGCGCGTTCGAGGGCTGCTCGCCCGAGCGTCCGGGTAGGCTGCTCGAGCCGTGCGGCAACGCACGGTCTAGATGGATGGTCGTCACCGCGGTGCGGGTAACCGCCCGCGGCACAGAACCCGGCTCACAGGCCCACCTGTCCCTCTACACTCGTGGGGTGCTGATTCTGCTGCCTCCCTCCGAGTCCAAGACCGCGCCCGCGACCGGGAATCCCGTCATGCCCGCCGAACTCAGCTTCCCCGAGCTCTCAAGTGATCGCGCAGTGTTGGCAGAGCACCTCGCCGAGGTCAGCGAACGCCCGGACGCCCTAGAGATCCTGGGTGTGGGGCCGTCGCTCGCGGACGACGTCGCCTGCAACCGTGAACTCGCGACCGCACCTGCCGCGCCCACCCCCGACGTCTATGCGGGGGTGCTCTACGACGCGCTGGATGTCAGCTCCCTCGCCCCCGAGGCCCGCGAGGTCGCCGATGCGTCGCTGCTCGTGATCTCCGCACTGTGGGGCGCGGTGCGACCCACCGACCGCATCCCCGCCTACCGCCTGAGTATGGGGACCGCGCTGCCGGACACCGGCAAGCTCGGTGCGTGGTGGAAGCCGCGATTGACCCCGGTGCTGAACGCGCTCGCCGCCGCCGGCGTGATCGTGGACTGTCGCTCGGCGGCCTACGCCGCGGCGTGGAAACCTCCCGCCGCGCGGACCGTCACGGTACGGGTCGAGCAGCTCAAGCCGGACGGGAACCGGTCCGTGGTGTCACATCACGCCAAACACACGCGGGGACTCGTGGCCCGTGCGCTGTGCGAGATCGGGGGAGCGGGGCGTCCGCTGGACACCGTGGAGCAGGTGAGCGCGGCGCTGGCCGAGAGGTTCACGGTGGAACTGACCGAACCCACGACCCGCAAGGCGGGCACGCTCACGATCGTGGTGGATCCGCAGTAACCAAGCCGCGCTGAGCCACGGGCAGCAACTGGCTCGCCTGACGAGGGCGCTGAGAGGGAGCCTGCCGCCACGGCGCGTCCGTGATGCGGGATCCCCTCAGCGGGTCAGTGCCCGAACGGGTCCTCGTCCACACCGGGCAGCCACGTCGAATCCGTGCCCCACTGTTCCGCGGAGATGGCCTTGCGGGCCTTCTTGGACCACTTGCGGTTGAGCCGGTCCACGTAAAGCTTCCCGTCCAGGTGGTCGTACTCGTGCTGCATGACCCGGGCGAACCAGCCGTTGGCCTCGAACGCTACGAGGTCCCCGTTCTCGTCCTGCCCGGCGATCCGCACCCAGTCCGCCCGCTTGAGGGGCCAGGACTGGCCGGGCACCGAGAGGCATCCCTCGGCCTCGTCGTCCGGGTCCGGGGCGGTCTCGGAGATCCGCCCGGTGCTCAGGACGGGGTTCACGAGCGTGCCGCGCGGGGGCACACCGTCCTCGTTCTCGAAGATGTAGGTGAAGATCCGCAGCCCCACCCCGATCTGCGGCGCCGCCAGACCCACGCCGTGGGACGCGTCCATGGTCTCATGCATGTCCGCCACGAGCTCGCGCAGGGCGTCGTCGAAGGTGGTCACCCGGGCCGCGGGGCGATGCAGCACGGGGTTACCGGAGATCACAATGGGACGGACGGTCATGCGGAGAGCACCTCGGGATTCACGGGTGGACGTCATATGTGGGCGTGGTCCCTGGACCCACGCCGCGCGGCCGCGCGGAGGGCGGGCGGACGGAGGACAATATATCGTGTCCCTGACCATCAGTAATGTGTGTATCGTCGCCGGGGGCCGTGCACACAACCGGTTCAGGCGCCGGATCCCGCGCCGTTCCCGGTCCGCACAGCCAGCGGGCGTCCCATCCGTTCACGTCAGTTCTGCGCAGGAGGTCACATCGAGTGAGGGTCGCGTCCCTACCCCACGGTCACGTGTACGTCGAGCACCTCAGTGACCCCGGCGCCGTGCAGCCCGTCCACAGGTTGCCGGACCCCGCGCCCGCACACCCGGTCCCCGGAGCTCCGTGGTGGCCCCTCGTGATGCTGAGCGAGGCCTGGATCCGGCGGCACGCGCACGAGTTCGACATCTACCACCTGCACTTCGGGTTCGACCAGACCTCACCCGCGGAGCTGCGACGGATCGTGGACACCCTGCACGAGCTGGGCAAACCGTTCGTCTACACGGTGCACGATCTGCGCAACCCCCACCAGGCGGACCCCGCCGCCCAGGACGCCGCCCTGGACGTGCTGATCCCGTCCGCCGACGAATTGATCACCCTGACCGACGGCGCCGCACGCGTGATCGAGCGGCGCTGGGGCCGCCGGGCCACGGTCATCCCGCACCCGCACCTGCTCCCGCTGGACCGGTGGCGCGATCACGCGCCCGTGGGATCCGTACCCGTGGTGGGACTCAACCTCAAGAGCATGCGGGCCAACATGAACCCCCTGCCCGTGGCGCGCGTGCTGCTCGAATGCGCGGCCCGCGGGGAGATCCGGTTGCGGCTGGACGTCCACACGGACGTGGTCACCCGGGGCACCCCGCACCACGACCCCGTGGTGGGACACCTCCTGGAGACCGCGCGTCGGACACCCAACGTTCAGGTCAACGTCCACGAGTTCTACACCGACGAGCAGTTGTGGGAGTACCTGCGCGGGCTCGACCTCTCGGTGCTCGCGTACCGCTTCGGCACCCATTCCGGTTGGCTCGAACTGTGCTACGACCTGGGCACCCATGTCCTGGCACCGTCCGTGGGGTTCTACCACGAACAGCATCCGGGCGTGCTGCGCTTCGACTGGGACCGGGACGGTCAGCCGAACGCCGACCAGATCCGGGAGGCGCTCGCGGGTCTGCGCGGGAACGCGCCGTGGCAGGCGAGCTCCCTGGAACGCACCCAACAACGACGTCGCATCGCCGCCGCCCACGCCGAGGTCTACCGCCGCGCCGTCGTGGTCCGGGAGGCCGGGGAAGGGGACGCCGCATGAAGGTGGCACTGCTCGCGCACGACCGGTTCCCGATCGCCCCGCCGTTCTCCGGGGGGCTCGAGTCCTTCACATGGCACCTGGCCCGCGGGCTCATGCGCCGCGGGATGGAGGTCGTGGTCTTCGCCGCGCCGGGCTCCGACCCCGAGCTCGGGATCGAGGAACTGGACGTGGAGCCGCTCGTGCTCAGCGACGAGGCGCGCAACGACGTCGCCATGCCGCCGGAGGCGCAGGTGCGGGAGACCTTCTCGTACCTGCAGGTCATGCGGGCCTTCGCACGGCGCCCGGACATCGACGTGGTGCACAACAATTCCCTGCACTTCCTGCCCATCGTGATGTCCCCGGCCATCCCGCAACCCCTGTTGACCACCCTTCACACCCCGGCCACCCCGTGGCTGGAACCCGCGCTGCGCCTCACGCCCACGGCGCCCACGGTGGCCGTGAGCGATTCGGTGGCCCAGATGTGGAGCAAGGTCACGCCCGCGCGCGTGATCCGCAACGGCGTGGACCCGCACGAGTGGCGGCCTGGACCCGGCGGTGACGCCCTGGTGTGGTCCGGGCGCGTGGTCCCGGAGAAGGCCCCGCACATCGCGGCGCTGATCGCGAGCAAGGCCGGCTGGAAGCTGCGGATCGCCGGGCCCATCGCGGACCGGCACTACTTCGAGGCGCGGCTGAAGCCGTTGCTCAACGAGGACATCACCTACGTGGGTCACCTGGACACGCAGCAGCTGCGCGCCCTGGTGGGCAACAGCGCCGCGAGCCTCGTGACGCCCGCGTGGGAGGAGCCCTACGGCCTCGTGGCCGCGGAGGCCATGGCGTGCGGCACGCCCGTGCTCGCCGTGGCCCGCGGGGGACTGAGCGAGATCGTGCGCGACCCCGGTGGGCACACGTCCCAGCCCGGGGCGAGTGAGGTGGAGACCGTGGCGTCCGCGGTCGCGGAGCTGCCACGCGTCGTGGCCCTGGACCGCGCAGCGGTGCGCCGCTACGCGCTCGAGCACTGTTCCCTCAACGTCACCGTGGACGCCTACGCCGCGCTGTACCGGGAACTGGTGCGCGCGTGATCGGGTACTACATCCACCACCAGGGCCTCGGCCACCGCAACCGGGCCACGCAGATCGCCCGTGAACTCACGGTTCCCGTGACGGGGTTCAGTTCCCTGGAGCGCCCCGAGCAGTGGCCCGGCGAGTGGGTCCAGCTGCCCCCGGACCTCGCGGAGCACCCGGTGGACCCCACCGCCAACGGTGTGCTGCACTGGGCGCCGCTGGGTCACGAGGGATACCGGGAACGCATGGGTCTCATGGCCGAGCGTCTGCGCTCGGACGTGGAACTCATGGTCACGGACACCTCCGCGGAGGTCACCCTGCTCGCGCGCCTGATGGGCGTGCCCACGGTGGTCATGGCCATGCGCGGCGACCGCACCGACCGCACCCATCGCGCGGCCTACGACGCCGCGACCGCCCTGATCGCGCCGTGGTCCCGCGAGACCGCGGAGACCTACTGGCCCGAGGAGTGGACCCGGAAGACCACGTTCACCGGGGCCATCTCCCGCTTCGACGTCCCCGTGCGGGTGCCGGACGTCCCCGGTGAGCGTGCCTCCGACGCGCACGTGTCCGGTGTGTCGGCTTCCGGTGAGGGCAGCGCAACGCGAGGCACGAGCGGGTCCGCCGGGAGCGACGTCGGCGACAAGACCGTGCTGGTCGTGTGGGGCCGCGGCGGGACCGCCGTGGGGGACGAGGAGATCGCGGCTGCACGTGCGGCAACCCCCGGGTGGACGTGGACCGTGCGATCGCCCGAGAACCCGTCCCCGGACCTGTGGCGCGAACTGCACGAGGCGGACGTCGTCGTCTCGCACGGGGGCAACAACGCGGTGGCGGAGCTGTCCGCGGCGCACGCGCGCGCCGTCGTCGTCGCGCAACCCCGACCGCACGACGAGCAAGCGGCCACGGCGGCCGCACTCGAGCGCGCAGGCATCTGCGTGGGCCTTCAGCACTGGCCCGACGCTGCCGCGTGGCCCCGGTTGCTCGCGCGCGCCCAGGAACTCGGCGGCTCACGCTGGGATGCGTGGCGCCACGGCGACGGCGCAAATCGTGCGGCCTGCGCGCTCGAGGAGCTGTTGACGGGGAACACCCCGTGACCGCCGCCCTGATCACCATCGTGAGCGGGCGGCACACCCACCTGCGGCGGCAACGGAACTGGGTGGCCGCGCAGAGCGAACCCCCGATCACCCACGTGGTCGTGAGCATGGGCGACCCCGGGATCCGCGAGGTGCTCGAACGGCGCCCTGAACTACCCACCGAGCTCGTGGAACTGCCACCGACCGCCGAGCTACCCCTGGCCGCCGCCCGCAATGCCGGCGTGGGGCGCGCGGAGGAGCTGGGTGCGGACACCGTGGTGCTGCTGGACGTGGACTGCCTCCCGCACCGTGACCTGATGGCCGATTACACGCGCGCCCTCGCGCAGCTCGCGGGACGCCGCGCCGTGGTGAGCGGGCGCGTGCAATACCTCCCGGACGGGATGACCGAGGCCGATTACACGGCCGACGGCGTGGCCCGCGTGGGACGCGACCACGCGGCCCGCGTGCTGCCGGGGCCCGGGGAACTGGTCGAGGCCGACCCGCGCATGCTGTGGTCGCTGTCCATCGCGACCACCGTGGGCACGTGGCACGCCGCGGGCGGTTTCGACGAACGCTACGTGGGCTACGGGGGCGAGGACACGGACTTCGGCCAGCGCCTGGCCAGGGCCGGGGGGAGCCTGTGGTGGCTCGGCGGTGCCGCGGCGTACCACCAGTACCACCCCACCCAGTCGCCGCCCGTCCAGCACGCGGCGGCGATCGCCCGCAACGCCAACCTTTTCCGCCGCACGTGGGGATTCGACCCCATGGAAGGGTGGCTGCGAGAACTGCACGCCAGGGGGGTCTTGACACGCACGGGGGAGGACTGGCACGTCCTCGAACAGGGTTCGACCGATGATGCGTGAGCTTACTATTATGCTCGGGGTGTGAGTTCCGAACACCCTGTCATCACCCTCGCCCTGATCAACGACTATCCCGTGGTCGTCCAGGGTGTGGCGAGCATGCTGCAGGGCCACCCCCGCTTGCGGGTCGTGGAACTCGACTCCGGATGCCTGCCGCACACGGACGCGGACGTGGTGCTCTACGACGCGTTCGCCGCGAAGGACCGTGGCACCCACGACGTGATGCGTCTGCTGGACGACCCCCACTGCCTCAAGGTCGTGATGTACACGTGGCACGTGCGTGCCGAGCACGTGGACGAAGCCCTGGACCTGGGCATGCACGGCTACCTCTCCAAGGAACTCACCGCGGACGAACTCGCGGACGCTATCGTGCGCGTGCACGAGGGGGAACGCGTGGTGGCGCCCGAACCCGTGCACGAGGACATCACGCTGCCCGACTGGCCCGGTCGCCCCGAAGGGCTCTCCGCACGGGAGGCGGAGGTGATCGCGCTGATCACCCAGGGCTTCACCAATGACGAGATCGCCCGGAACTGCTACCTCAGCATCAACTCCGTGAAGTCCTACATCCGCTCCGCCTACCGCAAGATGGGCGTCGAGCGGCGTAGCCAGGCCGTCCTGTGGGGCGTCCAGCACGGGATGGATCCCACGGGCCAGCAGCAGCGCACCACCACGGTCTGATCCGCCCGGTGATCCGGCACCGACCAGCGCATTCATCCTCCCGGGTGGGCGACAGGCCCGGGTGCGGCGGGGCACAATGGAACCATGACCGATGAAATGCACGCAGCAGCCAACAAAGCACGGGAACTCGCCGGTGAAGAAGGCGGTTTCCCCGAGCAGGAACAGACCCCGCCCGGTCTGTCCACGGACATGAAGCCCTTCCCGGACCACGGTGAGGAGAACTGGGTGGGCCGCGGTCGCCTCGAGGGCCTCAAGGCCCTCGTGACCGGTGGCGATTCGGGTATCGGCCGCGCGGTGGCCATCGCGTTCGCCCGTGAGGGCGCGGACGTGGCCATCAACTACCTCTCGGACGAAGAGTCGGACGCGCAGGACACCAAGCAGTGGATCGAGAAGGCCGGCCGCAAGGCCGTCCTGTTGCCCGCCGATCTGCGCGAGGAAACCACCGCTCGCAAGGTCGTGGACGACGCCGCCGAGCAGCTCGGCGGCCTGGACATCCTCGTGAACAACGCGGGCTTCCAGTGGGCCCGCCGTGACGGCGGTCTGCAGGGTCTGAAGACCGAGGAGATGGACCGCGTCTTCAAGACCAACCTGTACGCCCTGTTCTGGGTCTCTCAGCAGGCGCTGAAGTACCTCAAGAGTGGTTCCTCGATCATCAACGTGAGCTCCATCCAGGCCTACGACCCGTCCGAGAACCTGATCGACTACGCCTCCACCAAGGCCGCGATCAACAACTTCACGGTCAACCTGGCCAGCGAGCTGGGGGAGAAGGGGATCCGCGTCAACGCCGTGGCCCCCGGACCCATCTGGACCCCGCTGCAGCCCGCGACCAAGGCCGGCGAGAGCATGCCCCAGTTCGGGTCGGACACCCCGCTCGGCCGCGCGGGACAGCCCTCCGAGATGGCCGGTGCGTTCGTGTTCCTGGCCAGCCCGGCGGAGGCATCCTACGTCTCCGGCACGGTGATCGGTGTGACCGGCGGCAAGCCCGTCTTCTGAGCCACCTTCGAGAGCCACGGCAGATAAGTGCACATGACACCACGGTGGGCGGGACGCAGTACGCGGCCCGCCCACCGGCGTGTCATGGGCACGTGATGTGACCCCCGGGAGCCCCGTGACGAATCCTTCCGCCATGCAACGCAGACTCGGCCTGACGGACGCCGTCACCATCGGGCTCGGTTCCATGATCGGCGCCGGCATCTTCGTGGTGTTCGCACCCGCCGCCGCCTCCGCCGGCGCCTGGTTACCGCTGGCCCTCGTGCTGGCCGCGGTGGTCGCGCTGTGCAATGCCCTGTCCTCGGCCCAATTGGCGGCGCAATACCCCGTGGCCGGCGGCAGCTACGTCTACGGTCGCGAGCGCCTCGGGCCCTGGCCGGGGTTCTTCGCCGGGTGGTGCTTCCTCACCGGTAAGACCGCGAGCTGCGCGGCCATGGCCATGACCTTCGCCGCCTACGTGGTCCCCGAGCCCTGGCAACGGCCCGTCGCGGCCCTCGCGGTGCTGGGCGTCGTCGCGGTCAACTGCTTCGGCGTGACGCGCACGTCCTCGGCCACCAAGGTGCTCGTGGGCATCGTGCTCGTGGGCCTGGCCGCGGTCCTCGTGGCCGGGCTCTCCGCCGGTCCCGGCCCCTCCGCGTCCCTCGTCGGTGCCGCACCGCCCGGCGGCGCGTACGGCGTCCTGCAGGCCGGTGGGCTGCTGTTCTTCGCGTTCGCCGGGTACGCGCGCATCGCCACCATGGGGGAGGAAGTGCGCGATCCCGCCCGCACCATTCCGCGCGCCATCGTCATCTCCCTGAGCGCGGTCCTCGTGATCTACGGCGTGCTCGCCGTGCTCTCGCTCCACGTCCTTGGCCCCGACGCCCTCTCCCGCACGACGACGCCGCTCGCGGACCTCGCCGCGGCCGCCGGCTGGCCGTGGACCACGGTCGTGGTCACGATCGCCGCCGCGGCCGCCACCCTGGGTGCCCTGTTGGGACTCACCGCGGGCATCGGACGGACCGGACTGGCCATGGCCCGCACGGCGGACCTGCCCACGTCACTCGCGGTGCTCGACGAGCGCCACGGCGTCCCGCGCCGCATCGAGCTCGTCGTGGCCGCGGTGGTCGTGATCGCCGTATTCACGATGGACGTGCGCGGTGTGGTGGGCTTTTCGTCGTTCGGGGTGCTGCTGTACTACCTCGTGGCGAACCTCAGTGCCCTCACGCAGACCGGGCCGCATCGCCGCTACCCGCGAGCGATGTCCGCCCTGGGCGCGGCACTGTGCGTCGTCCTGGTGGTCACGCTCCCGGTCGCGTCCGTGGGGGGAGGCGTTCTCGTGCTGGCGCTCGGCATCGTGTACCGGCTGGTCAGGGTTCGACGCCGCTGACCCGGTGGGTCGTCGCGGCGTCACGCCATGCTGCGCAACCGTCGCAGACGACGCCGCCGCGGCCCGCTATGCTGCGCAATCGCCGCGAACGACGCCGCTGCGGCCCGCCACGCCGTCCTCCGGCTCAAGGCGAGGTGAGCGCCGTCGTCCGGCACTAAGCCAATCGACGAGCCGGGCGACGGCGGTCCGTTCAGCGCTCGTTGTTGCGCTGTGCGGCCTTGCTGCCGAGCGTGCTCAAGGCGTTGACCACGCGGGATCCCAGGCGCTGCTTGGCGGTGGCCCCCACCACGAGATCCGTCTGTTGGGGGGAGGCGGACGGAAGCACCCGGTTGACCACGCCCAGCGCGCGGATCGTGAGACCGGGAGCGATCCCCCGGACCCGCTGGGCGACCTTGGGCAACCACCCCAGCAGCACGATCGGGCGGCCCGCGAGCACGCCGTCCACGATCAAGCGGGCCGCGCGGTCGGCGTTCATGGACAACACCGGCAGGGATGCGGACGGGGCGAACCACGCGTACTCGTTCTGCGTCTCGCCCGTGAAGTAGGCGCGCTCGTGCGAGCCCGTGCGCATGAGGCCGGGGTCGATGCTCGTGGCGGTGACGCCGGTCCCCGACAGGGACGCCGCGAGACCCTCGCTGAAGCCCACGGCGCCGAACTTGGCCGTGCAGTACGGCAACAGGTGCGGGACGGAGACCAGCCCGCCCACGGACGCGATCGTGCCAATCCTGCCGCGGCCCCGCTCGCGCATCCCGGGCAACACCGCGAGCGCGGTGTGCACGGGACCCATGGTCATGGTGGTCACGGCGTCCCGAAACTGCTCCACCGTGACACCCTCCACCGAGCCCACCTGGATGATGCCCGCGACCGTGATGAGCACGTCCACGGGTCCCAGATCGCGCTCCACGTCCCGCACCAGGGCCTCGACCTGGTCCGCCTCGGCGACGTCGCACACGTAGTCGCGCACCGTACCGAGCGGGGACAGCATCTCGCGCGCGCGAGCCAGCTCGGCGGCGTCGCGAGCGCACACGGCGACGTCGAAATCGCGCGAGAGAAGTTCCTTGGCCACGAGCAGCCCCAGTCCACGGGAGGCTCCGGCCACGAGGGCAACCTGATGCGATGCAGTCATATGGGACACGCTACGCGGTGCGCCGCCCGGGTTCGACCCCCTGCAAGGGTGGTGCCCGGCCGGGGTAATCGTGCTTTACTGGCTGGATGCGAGCACTCACATGGCAAGGACTCGGCGACGTCCGGGTCGAGAACGTCCCCGATCCCGTCCTGCAGGATCCCACCGACGCCATCGTGCGGGTCACGTCCACCGCGATCTGCGGTTCGGACCTGCACCTCTACGGCGTGCTGGGCCCGTACCTGCAGAAGGACTACGTGATGGGTCACGAGTTCATGGGCATCGTGGAGGAGGTCGGGTCCGGGGTCTCCAGCCTGCGTCCCGGGGACCGGGTGGTCGTCCCGTTCGTGATCGCGTGCGGTCACTGCTGGATGTGCGACCGCGGGCTGTTCGCGGCATGCGAGACCACGCAGGTCCGTGAGATGGGCACCGGGGCCGCCCTGTTCGGTTTCTCCTCCCTCTACGGTTCCGTGCCCGGCGGGCAGGCCGAGATGGTGCGCGTGCCGCACGCGGACTTCGGCCCCGTGAAACTGCCCAAGGACTTCGACGACGAGCGTTTCCTCTACCTCAGCGACATCCTGCCCACCGCGTGGCAGGGCGTGAAGTACGCGAACGTGGGGGAAGAGGACACCCTCGCGGTGCTGGGCCTCGGACCCGTGGGCCAGCTCGCGGTGCGTTCGGCCAAGCTGCAGGGCGTCAAGCGGATCATCGCCGTAGACCGTGTGGACGAGCGCCTCGCCCTGGCCAAGAGCTGGGGGATCGAGACCGTGGACATGCGTGAGGTGGACGAGGTCTCCGACACGCTCGTCGACATGACGGATGGGCGCGGCCCCGACGGCGTCCTGGATGCCGTGGGCATGGAAGCGCACGGCAACCCCATTGCGGAGAAGATCGTCGCCGGTGCGGCGCGACTGCCCAAGCCGCTCGGGCGCAAGGCCATCGAGACGGCCGGTATCGACCGGTTGGACGCATTGCACACCGCGATCCACAGCGTGCGCCGCGCGGGCACGGTCTCGGCGTCGGGCGTGTACGGCGGAATGGCGGATCCCATGCCCATGATGGAGATGTTCGACAAGGGCATCAGCATGCGCATGGGCCAGTGCCACGTGCGCCACTGGACCGATGAGCTGCTGGAGATCGCGAGCCGCCCGGACGACGTCCTCGGCCTCGAGTCACTGGCCACCCACCACGTGTCCTTGGAGGACGCACCGGAGATGTACAAGATCTTCCAGGAGAAGAAGGACGGCTGCATCAAGGTGGTCCTCAAGCCATGACCCTGTGCACACCACGATCATGCTCATGGGAAGAGGAGCCGGTCGCCCTTGACTGACGTACTGCTTCGAGTAGCCACTGCACCCCGCCGTGGGGTCGATCGTCTCATCCGCGGATACCAGCGCCACCTCTCACCGCGTAAAGGATTCACGTGCGCGCATCTCGTGGCACGGGGCGGGCAGTCCTGCTCCGCGGCGGTGCGCGGCATCATTGCGCAGTACGGCGTGATCCGAGGGATCATCCCCACGATGCTCCGTTTCGCGGCCTGCTACCGGGCGGCACTCATGCTCGGCCCCGCGGGCCGCGGCGACGTGAGCGGAGTCTGCTGCTGCGGGCCCATCCCCATTCCGTTCCGGTTCTAAGAAAGATGGACGAAGCCCCTCCCACCTCGCGGCGCGCTCGGAGGTAGGAGGGGCTTCGCGGTGCCCGCCCCCGGCTGTGCTTTTACTGAGTTAGAACAGATATTCGCGCGCCAGGCTGCTCTTCCTCCACTGTGCATTTGGACGGCGGGCGCCGGCGGTCGGGGTGGCGGGGATGGCCGCAGCGGTGGGAGTGTCCGGGCCGGACGGTCCGCTGGGAAGCGGGTGGTCGAGGTCACGCCGGACTGGCCCGCCAACGAGAACGAGGTGCGAACTCCGACCGGTACACCGATCGATGTTCGCACCTCGTGCATGGGGTGAGCGACGGGGGTTGAACCCGCGACCTCCTGGACCACAACCAGGCGCTCTGCCGACTGAGCTACGCCCACCATGGAACCCGTGGAAGAACCGTTCGATCCCCCCGGGCAACGACGACCACTATAGCGCACGTCCGGGCGGATTCCCGCATCGAGCGCCTGAACGCGTCAGGTCCCGGTCAGGAACCCGAGCGGGTCGGGGAGGCCTTGATGAGCGCGGCGATCTTGCGGGCGTCGTCGGAGCTGGGGCCGGGATCGCCGGGGAAGAGGATGTGGCGGTAGTAGCGCAGTTCGTCGATCGAGTCCTCGATGTCGCCGAGCGCGCGGTGGTTGCCCGTCTTCTCGGGCGCCTGGAAGTACGCCCGGGGGTACCAGCGGCGCGCAAGTTCCTTGATCGTGGAGACGTCGATGACCCGGTAGTGCAGGTGGTCCACGAGCTGCGGCATGTCCCGCGTGAGGAAGGTCTTGTCCGTGCCCACGGAGTTACCGCCCAGCGGCGCCTTGCCCGGTTCGGGGACCCATTCGCGGATGTAGTCCAGCACCGCGTCCTGCGCCTGCGCCATGTCCATCCCGGTCTCGAGCTCGGGCAGTAGACCGGATGTCTCGTGCATGTTCCGCACGAACGCAGACATCTGATCCAGCGCGGCCTGCGGGGGCTTGATCACCACGTCCACGCCGCTGCCCAGCACATTGAGCTCGTCGTCGGTCACGAGCGCGGCCACCTCGATCAACGCGTCATCGGACAGGGACAGCCCCGTCATCTCACAGTCGATCCACACTATTCTCTGGTTTCCAGTCGTCACGCCCTCCAATCTATCGCGTCGGGTACGCACCACTACGACGCCGCCTCGCCCCGGGCATCCGGTGGGCGTACGACGTCGCACGGTAGGATCACCCCGACGCCGCCCCCGCGCACCGCGCGCCGCGGCGGACGATTCCCAGACCCCTCATCTGCGGCCACCGCGGAAGCACCGGGAGGCCCGTAGTGCGCATCACGTCCAGGACGGAACGTCACCCGACGCCCCCCGGAACCGGACGGGACGCAGCCCCGGAGCGGGACGCGACGTCGTCGACGTCATTGACCCGCACCGTGGTGATGGGCTCGCTGGGCTCGCTCATGTTGCTGTTCGGATCCCTGGGCGTGGGATGGCTCGCGAGCGTGTCCTCGCTGCGGCGCATCCCGCTGATCATGTGGATGCGCTTCGAGACCGTGGGCGTGGTGGTCTCGGTCGTGATGCTCGCCCTCGGAGCCATGCTCCTGGTGCGGCAGTGGCTGCGCCTGGGCCAGAAACTCAGACCGTGGGGACCGGAGAGCGCCCGCTGGGTGCTGATCTCGATCGCGGCGTGGGCGGCGCCCATGCTCGTGAGCATCCCGTTGTTCAGTCGGGATGTGTACTCGTACATCGGGCAGGGCCGCGTGATGGCGAACGGGTTGAACCCGTACGAGTCCGGGGTCTCCACGATCGACAACTTCTTCCAACTGGGCGCGGACCAGTTATGGGCGGAATCCCCGCCCCCGTACGGCCCGGTGTTCCTGTGGCTCGAACAGCTCGTGGTCCTCGTGACCGGTGCGGACCCGGACGCCTCCGTGCTGCTGTTTCGGGCCTTGTGCGTAGTGTCCGTGATCGCGTGCATGTGGGTCATCCCGCGCCTGGCCCGGCTGCACGGCGTCAATCCGCGGCGGGCCATGTGGCTATCGGTGGCCAATCCGCTGTTCCTCACGAACTTCGTGGTGGCCGCCCACAACGACGCGATCATGCTGGCCCTGGCCCTGATCGGGACCTACGTGGCGGCAATGCACCGCAACTGGAAGGGTGGGATCGCGGGCACGACCCTCGTGACCCTGTCTGTGGCGATCAAGCCCATCACACTGATCTTCCTGCCGTTCGTGGGCCTGCTCTGGGCCGGGCGCGGTGCGTCGTGGCCGCGCCGGTTCGCGATCTGGGCCCTCACGCTGGCCTACTCCGTGGCCCTGTTGGCGCTCATGGGATTCGTCAACGGCTTCGGTTTCGGCTGGGTCTCCGCGGTCTCCACACCGGGCACCGTGTACATCTGGTACGCGCCGATCGGACTGCTGGGGTTGTTCGCGCAGCTCGTGGGCAGCTCGTGGGGGTTCAACGGCTCCGCGTGGATGGACGCCGTGCACACGGCCGGGACGGTGCTCTCCGCCGCGGTGGTGGTCGTGCTGATGTTCGTGGGGCGGGACGCCAAACTGTTCCGCCGGCTCGCGTGGGCGCTCGCCGCGTTCGTGCTGCTGGCCCCCATCATCCAGGCATGGTACGTGGTGTGGCTCATCCCGTTGTTCGCGATCTCCGGGATCCGCGACGACTGGCAGGTGGACGTGCTGTTCTTCGTGACCGCGTTCTTCATGGTCTACGCCGTGGCGGACCAGCTGGACGTGTTCCCCTACCTGGACCTGAACCTCTTCGCGGCGCGGGTCATCGCCGCGCTCGTGGCCTTGACGTACGGCATCTACCTGTGGCTACTGGACCCGGCCACCCGGCGTGTGGCGCGGCCCCCACGTGGCGAGCGGGCGACGTCGCCCGTGCTGTGACGCGAACGCGGCCCCGCTCACGAGGAGCGGGGCCGCGTTGGTGTGGAGCGGGGAATCAGACGCCGAAGTACATCTGGAACTTTCATCCGCCTATAGGGCGATGTTGTGACCCGCAAAATCCGCGAGAATACGCGGTTCGACAGGTGGCCCGTGATAGGTGGAAACAGTCCGCATGTGGCGCTTCTGCGGACTCCATGCGGACCGCCCGCGCACGCGTGGGCCGGGAAGTGTATTCGCCCGTCAGCCTAGGACCAGGGCGAATCAGCAAGAGGGTCATGCTCCCATCCAGGTGGGTCAATCCCAGCCGTTGCGCTCCCGGATCACCTGCACAGTGGCACGCGCACGTGCCATCAGCTCAATCATGGTGTCGTAGTCCCGCAGGAACTCAGCCGTGGCCCGCTCCCAATCAGCGCCACGCACACGCGGAGGATTCACAGACACCACAAGCGGCTCATCGCCAAAACCCTCAGACCACCGTAAAAACCATCACCCCTAGCCAGAGCAACAATAAAGACATAAGACACGGTGACCGCACCCTGGAGGGAGATGGACGGGATGCCGAGAGGGCTGGTCCGTACCCCGGGTAGGGGGGACAACGTGGTACCCCTGGTTTCGATGATGGCGGGGGGGACCCCATTACCACTCCCCACTGGGGCACGGCACAGCCCTCTCGGCATCCACTCCGTACACACTCGGTGCCAATACAGCGTTACAGGGAGCGCCCTGCCTTGTTGTGCTGCGGGTTGTCTGGCTTACAGTGCGGTCACCATACGAGTGTCGGCCGTGCGTCCTGGGGCTGTGTGGCGAGGTAGTCCTCGACGGTCTTCGAGCCCCGGCGACTGTTACACAGTCGATGCGAGATGAGGAGTCGTCCGAATAGGCCGTTCGGTCCTGATGTGGCCACCGCGTCGGCGTGATCGGCTGATGGTGCGTAGTTGCTGTTCGGGTCAGCGTCCCATGCGATAGGTTCGCCGCATAGGTGGCATGCGGCGTCGGTTGCGCGTGCTCGTGCGAAGAGTCTGGCTTTGGCTTCGCGGTATCTGCGGTGTGTGCGTTCTGTGGTCATGGGTGCTCCTAAATTGCGAGATGGCCCCGCACCTGCTGTGTGGGCAGATGCGGGGCCACTTCGTTGGTTGGTTACGCGGGGGTCATGCGGACAACGCGGGCTTCGTCGGCGAAGCCCCAGCTGGCGCGCATGGTCGTCTTGACGGAAAGGCGATCACTCGACCAGTAAGGCGCGTCGGAGGTTTCGACCGTGGCGTCCTTGCGCACAACGCTGATGATCGACGCGGCGTCCACTGCGTAGGCGGTGCCTGCGGTCAGGTCCGGGACCACGATCAGCGGGAGTCCGTTGATGGTGGTCGCGCCGGGCTGGGACCGCTCCAGAAGGTTCTGATTCGATCCGGTGCCGGTCTTGAGCGTGGCGATGGCCAGTGCGTCGGCCTCGGAGACCAGGTAGGCGGTTGCGTTGCCGCCGAGTCCCGCGATTGCGTACGCGGCTTCGACGAAGCTATCGAGGTCCGCGAGGTCCAGCTCGGCTTCCGTGGCTCCGGTCAGCCCTGCGAGCCCGGTTGGTTCCGGGTTGGCGAGGGTGGGGACGTTCGTGCTCGTGATAAACGACTTGTCGAGCTGCGCACGGATGCCCCGAATCATGGACTGGCCGAGCAGTTCCTGGGCGGCGGGGTCGGAATCTTCGGCCGCCTCTTTCGTCACGTTGGACAACGCGGCGATCTTGCCGGGGGTGATTACCACGTCACCGACGGCGATGCCGGTTTCGGGGATCTCGGCACCCTCGGCCACCCACGCGGCGGATGCTTCTTGCGTGAGTCGCGGGAATCGGATCGAATGGTTGCCCGTCACGACGGTTTTGCTAACCGCGGGATTCAGAAGAATTGACGTGTCAATCAGCGGTTGGATCAGCAGGTCTTGTGCGACCTGCTCGGGGATGATTGCTGATGCGTCTTTGCTGAAAAGTGTTGCCATGATAAATGCGCCTCCTTGGCGATATGAACGGTTGAGCGTTGTGCTCTGGTGTTCTTCTGCCAGCTGTCGGTCCTGCCGGTAATGCTGGTGCGTTTCGCCTGGAGACGCTTGAAGTATTCTGTTGGGTTCCGGCACCCGGTGCCGGTATCGTGAACGGGAATCTCCGGGATTCCTGCTCATTCACTATTATATGCGAAGAATCCCCGCACCTGGTAATAGGTGCGGGGATTCTCGCGGGTGTGTTTACTGCTTTTTCAGAACGTCACCCCACGTGTTACCACCACGACCGTTGAGCATCTCTCTCCGGCCCCGTTCGGCGCGCAGTGCTTCGAGGGCGTGGGCCATGCCTCGGCGCGCGACGACGTCCGGGGATGACAGGTCCTCCCCGTAGCGTGCGGCGGTGTCATCCACGGCTTCGCGGAGTTTTTTGGTATCGACCTGCCCGTTCTCGTCGAGGATCCCGGGGAGGTCGTAACCGGCGGCGGTAAACGCGTCGTAGGTCACGCGCTGCTGGGCGAGGACGTCGCGCAACCGCCCGGTGCGTAGGTGGTCGAGTTCAGCGCGGGTCTCGTCGAGCTCGGTGGTCAACGCGCGTACGTGCTCGGTGGCTTCTCGTAGTTCCACGCGGCGCTCTGCGGCTTCCTTGCGTGCCTTGGCGAGTTGTTTCTCCAGGGGCGTGGCCTTGTTGTCCTGCTCGTCGCCGTGGGGCTCGTCCTGCTGGGCGTCGTGCTCCGGTTGCCCGGGCGCGGTGTCCTGCGGGGTGTCGGGGCGTTCCACGGGGGTGTCCTCGTCGTGCTGCTCGTCCTGCACGGCAGTGTTCTCGTCCTGGTTGGTGCTCATGGTTTCTCCTCCTACTTACTGGTGATCTTGGTTTGTGCGGCGCGCACGATCGCGGTCGCGAGTTTCTGCGGGTCGAGGTTGCCCTCTCCGTCGAGTAGATGCCGGGGTGTGGTCGCGGTCCACAGGTCGGCCGGCCCCAGCCCGCACCGCCACGCGAGGTCACCCACGAACCGGGCTTGTTCCCGGGTCAGGGTGGGTTCGGTGGTACGGGGCTCAGCGGGGCCGGGGAGCTCGTTGGCCGCGATTGCTTCCGCGAGGGCGTTGCGCATGCTCTGCGCGTTCGGCGTGGTCATTGCAGTCCCGCCCGTCGTCCGAGTTCCCCGGCCAGGGCGTCCCGAGCGCGTTCCTCGTGCACGGTCAGCGTGGCGAGCTTGTCGTCCAGTCGCCACTGAGTAAATCTCGGTTCGTGGAGTCCCCGGACGCCGAGGATCAGCGGGACGCCGTGGTCGGTCCACGCGACCACACGGTGAAAGCGGGGCTCTAATCCGGGTCGGATTTCTTTGACCCTGATCCAATCGTTCGTGTTGATAATCATGATTGTTCCAATCTGTTCTGTATTTGTGTGAGTTGTCGCCGGATATCCGGTAACGCCCATTGCGGGATAAACACGGTGGCGTTTTTGGTGGTGATATAAACCCCGGGTTTCTTGTTCTGTGATCCGGGTGTTAGGCGGAGAGTTCTTGGTTCTTGCGGGAGGCCCATTCCGTCACCCCCTCCCGGTCCTGTTCTTCGTAGATATCGATCAGCGCGTCCGCGACTCGGACTAGTTCTTCGTGCGGTATGAACACTTTGATGTATTGGCCGCGGACGAGGATCGCGCCGGGGTGCGGGTCGGTTGCCGGGTCCCAGAGGTAGGCCCGGGGTTCCAGTGGTAGGCGTTTCATAGTGGTGTCCTTGTCTTAGGCCGCAGGCTTGTCAGCGAGAGCGGTGTGGTGGTCACAGAACGGGGAGTTTTCGAGCGCGGTGTCTTGGCATGCGAAGCGCTGGCAGTTGCCGCCGTCGGTTGTCTGCAAGGAAGTAGCCCGTTCCAGCCGCGAATCCTCATAGGTCCCGGCTTCCTCCCCATAGATCCCATAGGTCCCGGGGTCGGGATGTATGGGATCTATGGGGGTTCGCCCGGGATCTATGGAGCCTTCTTCGATCTGCCAGAACGGAACCGAGCCTTTACCGAAGCCGTTCCGCCCAGATACAACCTTGGGGTTGCTGATCCGGGGACGACGGTTCTGTAGCGTCTTGAACTCGTACCCCGCATCGCGAGCAGCGGTCTTCAGGTCTTTGACGGCCATGCTGCCCCCGGCCTCGGTGAGCACCTCAATCAGCCAACTGTCCAGCTCGTTGCGGTCCTCGGCATCCGCCCCCGCCTCACCCGGTTCTCGGTTGATAAGGTCTCCCACGGTCACTTCGGAGGCCCCCAGGAAGCGCACCGCCCCCACGTTCGTGGGGCCGTCCTCGGTGTCCACGTCCACGGATTCCAAGGCGAATTTCCACGAACCCCGCCCGGTGCCGTAATTGTTTTTGTCCTGCGTGAGAATCCGCTCATTAGTATCAGGGTCCGTGGCGAACGCGAGATATGACCGGGTAAGGTCACGCCACGCATGTGATCCCGACAATTTCGCGCCCACATTTCCCGCGCCTTTACCGAAATGGTTAATCAGCACGATAGCGAGGTCTTTATCCTGTGCTAATGCCATAAGCGGTTCATAGGACCTCCGCACGTCCTGCACTTTGTTCATGTCGCCGTCCATGAGCGAGGGGGCGGGGTCCACGATCACCATCCGCGCTCCGGTCTGGTCCACGGCCTCCCGCAGTAACGCAAGATCCAGGGGGAACCGCAGTTCACGTTCAGCGGTGGCGAACTCGGTGACCGTGGCCGCTTGCACCTGGGCAACCCGTTCCAGATCCGCCCCCGCGGCGAGCAACCGGGGCACCATCACCGTGGGCCAGTCATCCTCGGGGCCGAACACGATCACCGGGTGTTTCTGCCCGTGGAGGTCTCCGGGCAGGGTGCCCCGGGTGAGCTGGGCGGCAACGTGGAGCATGAACGTGGACTTACCTTCCCCGCCCGCCCCGGCTGCGATAGTGCCGGTGCCCAGGGGGATCACTCCCTGCCCTTCGGGTGCCCACAGCCACCGTTGCCGGTGAGGTTTGATCTGGTGAGCGAACGTCACCCGCAACTCGGTGCGGGTCTCATCGTCGATATAACCCATCTTTTACTCCATCTACGATTTATGCGGCTTCCCGTAACGGGGGAAACATTTCCCGGCGTTCCATTTCCGTAAGCGGGCGGTCATACCCCGGGATCGGATTGTTCTCCCACGGTGGTGCGCCCAATTGCTCGGACAGCGATTTCCTTACAGCGTTTCGGATGAGCGGGTCCAGGGATTCTTCTGCGTGGTGGCGTCCCATTTCCGTCCCCAACAAGTACGCCGCCCTGACTTTCGGGTCTGGATCATCCAGGAAAGCCAGGGCGGCGCGAAGGGTCTCGGTAGGGACACCTTCGAGGTGCCCCATCACGGTCAGATCCCCGGGCCGATCTCAGGGCCGGTCACGGCGGTCACGAGCAGCGGCGCCCCGTACAGCAGCGCCGCCACCACGAGGGCCGCCGCGAGAACGGCGGCCGCGTCGAGGACACGCCGCCCGCGGGTGGTTAGGCGCAGCCCCTTCACCGCGACCACCGCCCAAAGAGGTCGCGGTGCACGAGCACCCAGCAGCGCGGACAGAACTCGTCCGACGGCGACAAGGAGTTCCGCAGCTCGGTCACCTCCGGGGCCTGCTTCCACTGGAACCCGCACACGGCGCGAAAGTCCTCCCGGTCCTCCAGTACAGCGTTATCGAACCGGTGAATGTTGATGTAGTGAATGTATGCGGACGGGTGCCTCAGATCATTCAGGTCACCGACCGCCGTAGCGTTGAAGCGTTCCAGCTCTTCGGCTACCAGCGCCCGGTACTTGGTTCGTGGAGTAATGGCGGGGGCGCTCATCGGGCCACATCCGTGCCGTCGAGGTGCGATTCCTGCGCGGCCCACCATGCACACACGCGGTCCAGGACGGCGCGGATGTCTTCGGCCGTGACCTCTTCGACTTCCAATCGGAGGTTGTAGAAAGTGTGCTCGGGTCCCGCGGGGTACTTCACGGCCTCCGCCTCCAGCTCGTCACTGACAACGAGATCCGCACCCCAAAAAAGGAGCGTGCCGTCCGTGTCGTGCTGTGGCTGGAACCTGGGCGGGACGCTCGCGGGGCGGGCGGTGGCCTGGGTAGAATGGTTCATTGCAGGTACCTCCTGATGGGTGGTGTCTGTGAAAAGGAGAGAATTGGATTTCTCGGGAACCCCGGAGGCGTGGCAGCTGGCCGGGGTTTCTCCCTGTGGGGGGCTCATTGCGTGTCGTCCTCTCGCGGGAAACTGCGCCACACGCGACGCCAGGACTCGAGTGCGTCCTCGCGTATCCTGCGGCCCTCCGCGTGCTGCTCTTCGAGGGACCGGCCAGTGTCGTGGTAGTCCTCGATCGGCTCTTGCGTGTCCCCACGGCGGCGCGGGCTCATCGGTTGATCTCCTGCTCGGCCCGCTCCACCTCGTGATGCATCTCAACCAGACGATCCGCAAAGTACTCGGGCGGGGCGAAGAGGCCATTGGCGAAATCCTCGATGGGCTCCCCGTCAAGATGCCTGAGACGGTCCGCGAGGCCCAGTAGCTCGTCAAGGGTGAACGTCGTGAAGTCCACCATGTTCTCGACCCTGATCCCGTCTCTGTGTCGGAAAGTGCTGATCAGGATCATTTCGTCGCTGAGCAAGACCATTGGCCCGTCCCAGTGGTGAACATGCCCGTCACTGTCCTTCGCGGGGGTCCATCCGGTCGGCGGGGTTTCGTAGCGCTTGTTCATGCGAGTTTCTCCTAAAGATTCGTGGGTGCATTGAATTTCTGGGTGGGGATGAAACCCACCTCGCTATCGGGGGTCACGAGAACACCATCAGCGCGGAGCGTGGCTTCCTGCCCGGTCGGGTCCCGGCGACCAACTGCCGGATTGCCCGCTCGTAGCAGGTCTTTGTCTTTGATCAGGCGGGCCACGGCGTCCTCGGTGCTCCAACCGCGTTCCCGTAAGCCCTTGATCCGACGTCGAACGAGTGCGCGGGTGACGGTCATGCCGGCTTGTGCTGCCTCCTCGACCACTCGTTCGACTTCATGTAGTGCTGTCATGTTTCCTCCATGTTTTGGACATGCGGGGGTTGGGGGTCCGGCGGTCGCCAGACAAGGGACGGGCAGTTCAGGCGTTCGTGTCGGCGAACTGGGCTTCCAGCCAGGCGTAAACCTCGGACTCACGCCACATGCGGCGGCCCGCGATCTTTGCGCTGGGCGGGGCGGTCCCTGCGTGGACCATGTAGCGGAGTGCGCCGGGGCTTCGGCGGAGGATGTCCGCCACTTCTTCCAGGAACAGCAGTCGATCTGCCACCCTGACCTCCTAATGAGTGATCCGATTCGCGGATCGGCGAGTATCGGGATTCCCGATACTCGATAGCATGCCACAGAATCCGATCACGCGCAATCGCCAATTGCGGTAGCCTGTAGAGCATGGTTGACGACATTGTGATCGGGCAGAACGTGGCGAAGCTGCGGGGAGGCATGTCTATGCCCCAGAGAGACCTAGCAGCGCGAATGAGAGATCGCGGGTGGAAGTGGGTTCAGTCCACGGCCGCGAGCGTCGAGAAGGGGGAGCGCCCCCTACGGCTCCGCGAGGCCGATGACCTCGCGGGTATCCTTGACTGTTCCATTGAGGATCTCATGCACATCGAGGACAGAAACGTTCACGTGCAGGAACTGAGAGAGGTGGATAAAGAGGTTTCTAACCGATTTCTTGAACTCCACCGCCCGATGCAAAATTACTTAGAATCTTTCTCCACTCTCGATGCCTCACTCGCTGCGGCATCCTCGGATTTTCCGACCAAAGTTCTAGAATCTGCCGAGGCAACGTTGAATTACTGCACCCCACATAATCTGGTGTCAAACTGTATTCAGAGAGTAGTCGCCGAAGGCCCCGCAATGTACTCCACCGGAAATTGGTTTGATCAGTTCGGCGGTGTTAGTTCGGTCGTTGAGCAAATGACGGGATTGGTAGAATCAAAAGATTGGCGGAATAAGCCGCGGCCTGTCTATGGAGAAGCTACCATCGGTGATGATGGCTAATGCCCAGCAAGAACTACACGGGTAACATCAAGCAGCGCCCTAACGGGGCCTGGAGAGCCCGCTACCGCGACGAGGACGGCAGGGAGCACGCACGGCACTTCAAGCTCAAAAGAGACGCTGAGGCGTGGCTACAGGAGATCACCGCGTCCATGGTGCGCGGGGATTATCTCGACCCGAAACAGGCCGCAATGACAGTGGGGGAGTGGTGCGAAAAATGGTTCGCCGGGTACGGGGGCAATAAGCAATCCACCGTGAAACAGGCGCGCACCCACATCAAAAGAATTGAAACCCATTTCGGGCGGAAGAAATTGCGGTCTCTCAAACCGTCCGACATCAACGAGTGGACCGCCGCGCTAAAGAATGACGGCTTGGCGGATTCCACGATCTACGCGCTGCATTCCCGGCTTTCCAGCATTCTGGGTGCGGCGCAACATGACGGGCTGATTACCCGTAACCCGTGTTCTCGGAGGACGTCTCCGCGCATGGGAAAGCAACGGCCCTACGTGGCTACCACAGGGCAGATATGGGCACTGTACGAGGCCATGCCGGGGCTCTATAAGAATGCGGTGCTCCTGGGAGCGTTCGCGGGCCTACGGATCGCTGAGGCCGTGGCGCTGCGACCGCAGGACGTGGACCGAGAAACGCGTACTATCAACCCACGTTTCCAGTACCCCCACGAGACGCTGAAAACGGATGCGTCCCGGTGGCCCGTGCCCGTCCCCACGACCCTCATAGACGCCCTGGACGGCTCTCTACGGGACGTGAAGGAACCGGAGTGCTACGTGCTCAACGAGTGGGGGCGCGGGGCGTCACCGGACCGCACAGGACACCACTTCACCGAAGCCAAGCAGCAAGTGGACGGCCTGCCCGAAGGGTTCCGGTTCCATGATCTCCGCCATTACTTCGCGTCGCAGCTCATCGGCGCGGGTCTCGACATCCTCGCCGTTCAGCACGCCGTCCGCCACGAGAAACCCTCGACCACGCTCAACGTGTACGGGCACCTCCTCTCCGACAAAAACGAGTCCGCCCGGGCGGCCATCGAAGCGCTCATGACCGGCCCCGGCGGACCGTTTGCGGACTGACAGGCCTTTTGGCCCGTTTTTTCGCTACACGCCGAAGTACATCTGGAACTCCAGCGGGTGGGGCACCACAGAGAGCGGCTTGAGCTCGACCTCACGCTTGTACTCGATCCAGGTCTCGATCAGGTCCTCGGTGAACACGTCACCGGCGAGAAGGAACTCGTGGTCCGCCTCGAGGGCCTCGAGCGCCTCGGACAGGGTGCCCGGGGCCTTCTTGATGTCCCTGGCCTCCTCCGGGGGCAGCTCGTAGAGGTCCTTGTCGATGGGGTCCGCCGGCTCGATGCGGTTGCGGATCCCGTCCAGCCCGGCCATCAGCTGCGCGGCAAACGCGAGGTACGGGTTGCACGAGGGGTCCGGCGCGCGGAACTCCAGGCGCTTGGCCTTGGGGTTGGTGCCCGTGATGGGGATCCGGATGCCCGCGGAGCGGTTGCCCTGCGAGTAGACCATGTTCACGGGGGCCTCGAAGCCCTTGACCAGGCGGCGGTAGGAGTTCACGGTGGGGTTGGTGAACGCGAGCACCGCGGAGGAGTGCTCCAGCAGGCCGCCGATGTACCAGCGCGCCACGTCCGACAGGCCCGCATAACCCTTCTCGTCGTAGAACAGCGGCTCCCCGCCCTTCCACAGCGACTGGTGGCAGTGCATCCCCGAGCCGTTGTCGTTGAAGACGGGCTTGGGCATGAACGTGACGGTCTTGCCGAACGAGTCCGCGGTGTTCTTGATCACGTACTTGAACTTGAGCAGGTCGTCCGCGGCGGCGGTCAGCGTGGAGAACTTGTAGTTGATCTCCGCCTGACCCGCGGCACCGACCTCGTGGTGGGAGCGCTCGACCTCAAGGCCCACCTCGTCCAGGGCCACGCACATGGCGTCGCGCAGGTCCGCCTGCTTGTCCACGGGGGACACGGGGAAGTAGCCGCCCTTCACGGAGGTCTTGTTCGCGAGGTTGCCGCCCTCTTCCTCACGGCCGCTGTTCCAGGAGGCTTCGTCCGAGTCGATCCGGTAGAAGGTGTGCTCGGGGGAGACCTGGAAGCGGGCGTCCTCGAAGACGAAGAACTCGGCTTCGGACGCGAAGTTCGCGGTGTCCGCGATACCGGTGGAGGCCAGGTACGCCTCGGCGCGCTCAGCTACACCGCGCGGGTCGCGGTGGTAGGGCTCGCCGGTACGCGGGTTCACGATCGAGCACGTGACCACGAGCGTCTTCTCGAGCCGGAAGGGGTCCACGAACGCGGACTGGGGGTCCGGGATCAGCTGCATATCGGACTCGGCGATGCCCTGGAAACCACGGATGGAGGAACCGTCGAACAACTGCCCGTCCGTGAAGAAGTCCTCGTCCACCGCCTTGGCCGGGAGGTTGAAGTGCTGCTGCACACCGGGCATGTCCGTGAAACGCAGATCGACGAACATGACCTCTTCGTCCTTGAGGAACGCGAGCACTTCTTCGGCTGATTGGAACATGGACCTGTTCTCCTTCTGTGTGGGCGTCCGATCGACGCCGCGGTGGCGGGGACCACCGCGGTCGTTCGGTTCTGATGTCCAGCGTAGGAACCTGGCGTTGCCCGTCCATGACACGAATGTTTCGTCCGTGTAACGCCCGGAGCGTGATGCACGGAGGGCTCGCCGACCGGTCAGTACGATCCCCAGTCTACCGGCGGGTGCGCGCGCTCCCACGTCGGCCCGTTAGGGTGAAGTCATGATTTCTCGCCAGGACATGGGCTCGTGGCTCGAGGGCGCCCCCCAGGGAAGCCAGCCCTACCCCGGTCGTCGTCTGGGTCGCCCCGCTGAGGGGCCGGGCTCGATCGCTCGCTTCCCTGCGCGCCTGGTGGCCCTGGTGATCGACTGGGTGCTTGCGGTGGTCCTCGCGGGGCTGTTCCTGGCGCAGTGGAACGGGTCGGGGCTGATGAACCTCGCGGTGTTCTTCGTGATCAGCGTGCTCATGGTCGGGTTCTTCGGGCGCACCCCGGGGCACTGGATCATGGGGTTGCAAGTCCAGACAATGAAGGGCCGCCCCGCCGGTTTCGGCAGAGCGGCCCTTCGCACGCTGCTGTTGTGTCTGGTGATCCCCGCGCTGATCGCGGACGAGGACCAACGGGGTCTGCACGATCGCGCGGTCGACACCGTCCTGGTGCGCGTGCGCTGATCAGCAGGATCGCCCCACGGTGCGTGGGCGCTGGTTCAGCGACCGCGCATGGACTTACGATCTGGGCGCGCACGCATGGGATCCACGCCCTTGGGGATCGGCAGCTTGTTCTGCAGGGTGTTCATCCGGCGGTGGACCACCTGAACTTCTTGCTTGGTGAGCTTGTTCTCCAGGCGCTTCATCTCCTTGGTGAGCTTGCTCAGGGGGATCTGGTTCTCGCCGTTGCCGGACTTGAGCACGTGGATGGGGACGTTCTGGATCACCGGGCCGATGCGGCGGCGCTCCTTCTTCACGAGCTTGTCCACGCGGTTGACCGGGCCCTCGGTGATGAACACGACACCGGGGCGGCCCACGGCGCGGAACAACAGGTCCTTGGACTTGGGATCCATCGCGGCGGGTTCCTCCTCCACGATCCACCCACGTTTGAGGGTGGACAGCGCGGCCCCCGCGGCACCGGGTTGTCCCTCAATGCGCGAGAATGCGGCTTTCTCGGCCCGCCGTGACAGCAGGATCACGGCGGCGAGCACCGCGAACGGGATGCCGATGAGCAACCACGTGATCCAGTTGCCGAGTAGCACACCGATGAGCAGGAACACGAGCAGCACGCCTAGGCCGAGCAGGATCATCCACCACAGGATGTTCGGCTCGCGCTCGCGAGTCATCTGGAAAACCTGCTTCATCTGCGCGAAGATGCCCGGGCCCTTGGCGGCCTTGCGCTGGCGCTTCTCCTCGCGCTTACGGTCGCGTTCGGCGGCCTTGGCCTTGGTGGACGTGGCTGGTGACACAGTTCTTCCTCGCACTCGCTGACACAGGGGATCCCCGCCATTCTATCCGCTGCGGCCCGACGACGCGGCGTCTCGTCCGTAGGGAAGCCCTCCCGGGTGCCGCGCGGCGCCCGGAACGGACGACGCCGCCCGGAAGCGGGCGGCGTCGTCCGCGGAGCGGTGTTGGTGCGGGTGTCAGCCCAGGCGGGCCAACAGGGAGGAAGCCTCCTGGGTCGCGGAACCCGAGTCGTCGATGTGGGACAGGTGCTCGGGGATCTCGCGGCCCATCTTCTTCATGGCGCGCGCCCACAGCTTGCCGGCGCGGTAGCTGGAACGCACCATGGGCCCGGCCATCACGCCCAGGAAGCCGATTTCCTCGGCCTGCTTGGACAGCTCCACGAAGGTCTCGGGCTTGACCCACCGGTCGATGGGGTGGAACGTGGGCCCGGGGCGCAGGTACTGGGTGAGCGTGATGATGTCGCACCCGGCGTCGTGCAGGTCGCACAGGGCGTCGTAGACCTCGTCGTCGGTCTCGCCCATGCCCAGGATCAGATTGGACTTCACGATCATCCCGTTCTCCTTACCCTGCGTCAGCACGTCCAGGGAGCGTTCGTACGCGAACGCGGGACGGATCTGGCGGAAGATGCGGGGGACGGTCTCCAGGTTGTGTGCGAAGACCTCGGGCTGGGCGTCGATGACCTGCTGCAGGGCGTCCGGCTGACCCTTGAAGTCGGGGATCAGGATCTCCACGCCCGTGCTGGGGTTCATGGCATGGATCGCGCGAATGGTCTCGGCGTTGAGCCATGCGCCGCCGTCCGCGAGGTCGTCACGGGCCACCGAGGTCACGGTCGCGTAGCGCAGTCCCAGGTCACGCACGGACTCGGCGACCTTGCGGGGTTCGGCGACGTCCACCATGCCCGGCTTGCCCGTGGCGATGTCGCAGAAGTCGCAGCGGCGCGTGCACGTGTCCCCGCCGATCAGGAACGTGGCCTCGCGGTCCTCCCAGCACTCGTAGATGTTGGGACACCCGGCTTCCTCGCACACCGTGTGCAGCCCGCGACCCCGGGCCATGGACTTCAGCTCCGTGAACTGGGGTCCCATCTTGGCGGTGTTCTTCAACCACGAGGGCTTCTTCTCGATGGGCACCTCGGCGTTGCGCGCCTCGACGCGCAGCAGTTTGCGGCCTTCGGGGGCGATGGTCATGAGTACTCCTCGCTGGTGGCGCTGGCGGGGCCCGGTTCACGCGGATGAGCGGTGCGGGCCGTTCTCAGGGGTCTGTTCTCGACGATCTGCGATTCGTGCGGTGGCTGCGGCCCGGTCAGGACACCGCGGTGGGTGTGGCGTCCCGCGCTCGGGAGTCACCCGTGTGCGGCAGTTGCACGGGCGGTGCCGGGACATCGGGTTCGAAGGGGACACACAGGTCCGCCTCACGGGCCGCGAGTTCCTGCTCCATACGCTGCACAACGTCCGCCGGGTCGATCCGATTCCCGGTCTCCTGGCTGATCGAGGTCACGCCGGCGTCCGTGATCCCGCACGGGATGATCTTGCCGAACGGGCGCAGGTCGTTCGAGCAGTTCAATGCGAAGCCATGCATCGTGGCGCGCTTGGAGACCTGCACACCGATGGCCGAGATCTTGCGGTCGGGACCGCGCTCGTCCGCGAGCACCCACGCGCCGGACCGGCCTTCCACGGTGGTCGCGGGCACGCCGAATTCCCGGACGACGGCGATGATGACCTCCTCCAGGACGCGCACGAAGCGCACGACGTCCAGCGGGATCGGCAAGCGCACGATGGGGTAGCCCACGAGCATCCCGGGACCGTGGTAGGTCAGTTTCCCGCCCCGGCCGATCGGGACCACGTCGGTGCCGTCCCACGGGTACTCGTGCTTCTCGGTGCGGCGTCCGGCGGTGTAGACGGGTTCGTGTTCCACCATCAGGACGGTGTTGCCGCGGGTCCCGGCCACGACCTCACCGTGGACCTCCCGCTGCAGGTCCAGGCACTCGCGGTAGTTCACGAAGTCCGGTGCCAGACCGATGCGTTCGAAGTGCAGAGCCATTCCGCCAGCCTATCCCTTCCGCCCGCCTGTGGATAACGTGAGCGGGCCGCCGCGTTTCCCGGCACAGTGGTGCCATGAACGCAGAGCAGGAGCATCCCGCCGCATCGGTGCGCCCCGGTGAGCGGACGGGGGCAGCGCCTCCGGCCCGTGGGCACAGCGCCCGGGAACGCGTGCGGGCCGCTCGGGCGGGGGAGCGGCGTCGGCGCGGACAGGAGCGGTTCGACGACGCCGCGGCCGCCCCGAGCGCGGGCCCGGCCCGAGCTGGGGCACCGGATGCGGAGCCGAGCAACGGCGGGTCCTCGTCGAACGGCGCGCCGTCCGGCGATGGGTCGTCGCGAGCCGGATCGCGGGGGTCCACGCCGCCCGTCACCGCGGATCCGGCCGAGGGAACCATGACGGACACCGTGACGCAGCGTGACGGGCTCGAGCTCGTGGAGAAGCTCGGGGAGGGCGGGGGCACCCGCACGTGGCTGGCCCGGGAACGCACGACGCACGAGAAGTTCACGGTCACGTTCTCCGTGGCACAGGACGGCGAGCAGCAACGGCATCACGCGGACCTGTTCGCCGCTCTCGTCGACACGTGGTCACACGAGCCGCACCCCGATCTCGTAAGCGTGCGCGCGACCCTCGGCGGCGGCGCGTCCCGGGCGCTCGTGGCGGACCACGTCCGCGGGCAGAACCTGTCGGACGCGATGCGTGACCGGGGCCGACTCACGCCGGAGGAGACCGCGCCCGTCCTCGCGGCGGTTGCGCGAGGGCTCGCCCACCTGCACGAGCGCGGCTGGGTCCACGGGGACGTCGCCGCCCATCACGTCCTGCTGACGCCGGACGGGCGCGCGCTCGTGGACGGGTACGGCGTTCCCGCGGGCAGCCGCACGGCTCCCGTCCCGTGGGGTGTCGCGGACCGGCCCACGGTCGACGGCGCTCCGCTCGGTCACGCGGACGCGTCCCTTGATCCATTCATGACCTCGGCGGCTCACGCGGGTTCCGAGGTACGGGTGGGTGGTGCTGCGTCGGAAGGCCGGCCGGACGCTTACACCGCCGCGCGGGACGTCCACGCCCTGGGGGTGCTGGGTTGGCTCGCCCTCACGGGCCGCCACCCCGGTCCCGATGCGCACCGGGTGCCCTTGACCCTGATGTGTCCGAGCGCGCCGCGTCACCTGGTGCTGATGCTCGAGGCCGCCCTGGCGGACGACGCTGCCGCGCGTCCTTCCGCGCAGGAACTCGCCGCGGGTTTCTCGGCCTCCGCAACGCGGAGCAAACCGGCCGGTCGGCCACCCGAACGCATGACCCCGGAGGTCATCCGCGCCGACGGCACCGTGGTGCGGCCCCGCCGACTCGTGCCCCTGCGCCCCGTTCCCCGTCGGCTCGTTCCCCCGCGTCGGGGTCGGATGAGTCCGGGCGGCGTCGCCGTGGCCGGGGTGGACACGTCCGTGCGGCGCAGGGCGTGGCTCGCGGCCGCCGGAGTGCTGGGTGCAGCGGCCCTGACGTGGGGATTCGTCGCGTGGGACGACGGTGGACCGGTGGCCGGATCGGCGGGTGAGGCACCTGTGGGGTCGGGTACGGCGTCGTCGGCCCCGGAGGCGGCCGCCCGGACACCCTCCGGAACGAACTCGCGGCCCGATGAGTCGACACCCGTGCCGGACGATGCGGGGGCTTCACGGGGCGCTTCCCAGCAATCGGTCACCGCGCCGGGAGAGACCATGCAGGACAAGGACGGTGAGGCGCGGCGGGCCGTCGAAGGCCTCGTCTCCGCCCGCGCGGCGGCGCTCGCGGCCGGGGACGAGACGGCCGCCGCAGACGTGTACGTCGCGGATTCGGGACTCGCGGTGCGGGACCGGGACCTGATCCGGCGCGCGAAGGCCCAGGACACCTCGGGATCGGGATTCACGGCCTTGTCCGGTGTGAGCATGGACGTCGTGCGGTTGACCGAACAGCGGCCCCGCGCCGGGTCGGGTCTCACGCCCGCCGAAGCGGCGCGCACCCGCACCTACGACGCCGAAGTCCGGACGCGGGGCTGGCACGGCGAACTGCCCGCGGGCGCCCACGTGACCCGGCAGGGGGACGAGGCCCTGCAGACCCTGCGGATCTCGGTGACCCACACCCCGCAGGGGTGGCGGCTCGCCGACGTCACACCGGTCGAGGCCGCCCCGTGACCGTCGGCCCATGACGGCCCCCGCGCGACGGCTGCGACATGAGGGTCGGCTCGTGACGGTTTCGTCATTATGGTCGGATCGCCGTGGGAGGCTGCCGCGCGCCGACGGCATCGACAGCACCGAAACGGGTGGCTGCGAGGCAGCCGCGGTCCCATGGGCGGAGACGCGGACCCGCGGGTCGCGAGCAGCGCGAAGCCCCGGTGCCTTCGCGATCCGAAGGGAACGCGCGGCGCCGGGGCCTGCGGTGGGAACGGGGGACGTTCAGGGAAGCGGGTGGCTCACCAGAACACGGCGACGGCGGCGTTGATCACGGCCAGACCGCCGACCGCGTGGGCCAGCCCGGTGGACACGGGCTCACCGCGCTTGGTCTTGCGCATCCCGATGAACGCCGCGACGGCCACGACGAGCAGGATGATCAGCTTGACGCCGATCTTCATGTGGTTGACCGCGAAACCGTCCTGCATCTCGCGGAAGACCACCATGACCAGACCGGTCAGCAGCATCACGATCGCGGCCCAGAACTGGCCGGACGTGACGGTGGGGCGCTTCATGGTGAAGAGCCACGTGCCGATGATCACGGCCAGACCGAGGAAGTGGAGGAACAACATGAGGCTGAAGAGGAAAGACATGATTCGAGCCTATCGGAGCCCCGTCACGCGAAACCGCCGGGATGCGTCCTGAGTGATCCAGAACACATCCCGGCGGTCGGGAAATCAACCGAACGGTTGACCGCGGTGGGTCAGGGGGCAACCCTTACAGGCCGACCTCCGACTCGAACTGACCCGCTTCCAGGCGCTTCTTGAGCGTGCCCAGGAACCGGCCGGCGTCCGCGCCGTCCACCAGGCGGTGGTCGTAGGTCAGGGACAGGTAGCACATGTGGCGGATGGCGATGGTGTCGTTGCCGTCCGCGTCCGTGAGCACCATGGGGCGCTTGACGATCGTGCCGGTGCCCAGGATGGCGACCTGCGGCTGGTTGATGATGGGCGTGTCGAACAGGGCACCGAAGGAACCGATGTTCGTGATGGTGAAGGTCCCACCGGTCAGCTGATCCGGGGAGATGGAACCGTCCTTGGCGGCGGCACCCACTTCCGCGATCTGCTTGGCCAGACCACCCAGGTTCAGGTCACCGGCGTTCTTCACGACCGGCACGAGCAACCCGCGGGGGGTGTCCACCGCGATCGCGATGTCCTCGGAGGCGTTGTAGACGATCTCCTTGGACTCTTCCTTGAACGTGGCGTTGAGCACGGGGTGTGCCTGCAGCGCTTCGGCCACGGCCTTGGCGAAGAACGGCATGAACGTGAGCTTGGCGCCCTCGCGCTTCTGGAACTGGTCCTTGGCCTTCTGACGCAGCTGGGCCACGCGGGTCATGTCCACCTCGGTCACCTGCGTGAGCTGGGCGGAGACGTCCAGGGACTCGCGCATGCGCTTGGCGATGGTCATGCGGATCCGGGGGGCCTTCTCCGTGGTGCCGCGCTTGGCGTCCGGCGCGGGGGCGGAGGCCGGCTGGGCCTCGGAGCCCTGGCGGGACACGGCCGGTGCCATGTTGGCGCCGGTGTCCTGGACCTGGGGAGCCTCGGACTGCTTGGCGGCCTCCTCCGCGGCGGCGAGCACGTCCTGCTTGCGGATGCGCCCACCCACGCCGGTACCGGTGATCGTGGACAGGTCCACGCCCTTCTCACGGGCCAGCTTGCGCACCAGCGGGGTCACGTAGCCGGGGACGTCCTTGGCACCGGAGTCCGAGGACTTGGCACCGGAATCGGAGGAAGCGGCGGGCTCGGACTGCTTGGCGGGAGCGGACTTCTCCTCGGAGCCGGAGCTCTTCTGGGGAGCCTTGGCCTCGGCGGCCTGCTCGGTGTTCTCACCGGAATCGGCCTCGGTCGCGGCGTCCTCGACCTGCTCGGCCTCGGTCGCGGCGTCCTCGATCTGCTCGGCCTTGGTCTCACCCGACTCGTCGGAGGAACCGTTGTCGGAGTCGGAGTCGGAGTCGGAGTCACCGGAACCGGCGGCGGACTCGTCGCCCACGATGGCCAGCACCTGGCCGACCTCGGCGTCCTCGTCCTCCTGGACCTTGATCTCCAGCAGGGTCCCGGCCACGGGGGAGGGGACCTCGGTGTCGACCTTGTCGGTGGAGACCTCCAGCAGGGGCTCGTCGACCTCGATCTGCTCGCCGACCTCCTTGAGCCAGCGGGTCACGGTGCCCTCGGTCACTGACTCACCCAGCGCGGGCAGGGTGACCTCCACGGAGTTGCCCGAGGACTGCTTAGTGTCGGCCTTGGGGGCCTGCTCGGTCTCGGTCTCCGCAGCCTGTTCGGTGTTCTCACCGGAATCGGCCTCGGTCGCGGCGTCCTCGACCTCCTCGGCGGAAGCGTCGGAGGAATCGTCCGAGGAGTCATCGGAACCCGAACCGGAGCCGTCACCGACGACGACCAGCGGGGCACCGACCTCCACGTCCTCGTCCTCCTCGACCAGGATCTTCTCAACGACGCCGGCCACGGGGGAGGGGACCTCGGTGTCGACCTTGTCGGTGGAGACCTCGAGTAAGGGCTCGTCCACGGCCACCTCGTCGCCCACCTGCTTCAACCAGCGGGTCACGGTTCCTTCGGTGACAGACTCGCCCAGCGCGGGCAGGTTAACGGTTTCAGACATTGTGTCGTCCGTCCCTCTCTAAAGATCGGAAAATGTGCAACGTGTCCCGGGTCCGTGCGGCCCCGGGGTGGTGAGGGGCCGGGTGCCCACCCCGTGGGGCGGGCACCCGGTGCAGTGGATCAGCCGTGCAGCGGAGTGCCGGCCAATGCCATCGCTGCCTCACCGATGGCCTCGTTCTGGGTGGGGTGGGCGTGGATGAATGCGGCCACGTCCTCGGGGTAGGCCTCCCAGTTCACCATGAGCTGGCCTTCACCGATCTGTTCACTGATGCGGGTCCCGATCGCGTGGAACCCCACGATGGGTCCGTCCTTCTCACGCACCAGCTTGATGATGCCGCCGGTGCCCAGGATGGAGCTCTTGCCGTTGCCGGCGAGGTTGTACTCGAAGGTCTCCACGTTGTCCTTGCCGAACTTCTCCTCGGCCTTGGGCTGGGAGTAGCCCACGGAGGCGATCTCGGGCTCGGTGAACGTGACCTTGGGGACGTTGATGTCCGGGACCACCACGGGGTTTAGCCCGGCGATCTCCTCGGCCACGAAGCGGCCCTGCTGGTAGCCGCGATGGGCGAGCTGCACGCCGGGGACGATGTCACCGATCGCGTAGATGTTGGCCACGCCCGTGTGCAGGCGCTCGTCGGGGGTCACGAAACCGCGGTCCATGGGGATGCCCTGGTCCTCGAAGCCCATGCCCTCGGTGTTGGGGCCGCGGCCCACGGCCACCAGCACGATCTCGGCCTCGAATTCCTTGCCGTCCGCGAGGGTGACCTTGGCGCCGTCGTCGTTCTGCTCGACCTTCTCGAAGAACGTGCCCAGGTTGTACTTGATGCCGCGCTTCTTGAACTCGCGCTCGGCGATCTTCACGATGGCCGGGTCCTCATTGGCCACGAGGTGGGGCAGACCCTCGATCACGGTCACGTCCACGCCGAAGGAGCGCCACATGGAGGCGAACTCGCAGCCGATCACGCCGCCGCCCAGCACGATCGCGGACTTGGGCACGAAGTCGATCTCGAGGGCCTCGGTGGAGGTCATCACGCGACCGCCGATCTCGATGCCCAGGGTCTTGGAGAAGGAACCGGTGGCCAGGATGATGTGCTCGCCCGTGTAGGAGGTGCCGTCCACGTCGATGGTGTTGGGGCCGGTGAGCTTGCCGTTGCCCTGGATCACGTCCACCTTGCGCATCTTCATGAGCCCGGTGAGACCCTTGTACTTGCCCTGCACGACCTTGTTCTTGTACTCGCGCACGGCCGCCATGTCGATGGACTCGAGGGAGGCCTTGATGCCGTACTTCTCCGACTCCCGGGCGCCTTCGGCGAGTTCGGCCGAGTGCAGGTACGCCTTGGTGGGGATGCAACCCCAGTGCAGGCACGTACCGCCCAGCTTCTCCTTCTCGATCAGCGCCACGCTGTAACCCAGCTGCACCGCGCGCAGTGCGGCGGAGTACCCGGCGGATCCTCCGCCCAGGACCAGAATGTCGTATTGGTTGTCGGCCACGTTGGCTCCCTCGGGGTTCGAGTTCTTGGTTTCTGATGCCCGCCCGGGTCCCGATCCTGGGTGTGTGTGGGGCGGTCACGGTTGGGGTCCAGCCTAACGCCACCCCGGGGGGGCTCACCAGACATTGCATCCCGGTGGACCCCCGCAGCGTGGCGCACGATCGGGGGAAGCCTACTCGGCGAGGTCCTGGGCCACCGCGAGCATGGTGCGCACCCCGAAGCCGGTCCCCTCCTTGGGTGTGTACCCCCAGGGCTGCGACTCGTTGAAGGAGGGGCCCGCGATGTCGATGTGCGCCCACGGGATCCGCCGGCCACGCTGCTCGGGGACGAACTCCCGCAGGAACAACCCGGCCACGAGCATCCCGCCGTACTTGTCGCCCATGTTCTTCAGGTCCGCCACGAACGAGTCGAGGGACGGACGCAGGTGCTCGGGCAGCGGCATGGGCCACGCGGGTTCGCCCGCGCGGGAGGCGGCGCGTACGACACGTTCGCGAGCGGCGTCGTCGCCCATGATGCCCGCGGTGCGCACGCCGAGCGCGGCCATCTGCGCGCCCGTGAGGGTCGCGATGTCGAGCAACAGGTCCGGGTTCTCCTGACCCGCGGCCCACAGCCCGTCCGCGAGCACCAGGCGGCCCTCGGCGTCCGTGTTCAACACCTCCACGGTGTGACCGCTGAACATGCTCAGCACGTCACCCGGGCGGGTCGCGGAGCCGGAGGGCAGGTTCTCGGCGAGGCACAGCCAGCCCGTCACGGTCACGGGCAGCTCGAGCGCGGCGGCCGCGAGGACGGTGCTGAGCACCGCGGCGGCACCGGCCATGTCCGACTTCATGGTCATCATCGAGGCGGGCGGCTTGAGCGACAGACCGCCGGAGTCGAACGTGATGCCCTTACCCACGAGCGCCACGTGCTTCTTGGCGCGGGCCGGGGACCACTGCAGCTTGACCAGGCGCGGCCCGTTGACCGAGCCCTGCCCCACGCCCAGCAGACCGCCGTAACCGCCGCGGGTCAGTTCCTTCTCGGCGAGCACCTCGACCGAGACCTTCGTGCCCTTCGCGGCGGAGGTCGCCACGGCCGTGACGAACTCGGGAGTCGCGGTGTCGGGGGAGAGGTCCACGAGGGTGCGCGTCAGGCGCACGGCGCGCGCCACGTGGGCGGCCCGGGTGACGGCGTCCTTGGCGGTCTTGCCGAGGTTCTTGGGGACGGTCACGGTCGCCGCGCTCAGCGGGGCGTCGGCCTCGGAGGCCGTGCGGGACTTCTGCGTGACGTAGGCGAACGCGCCCAACCCGATCCCCTCGGCCACGGCCTGGACCTCCGTCTCGGAGGCCACGGGGAGCGCGAACACGGCGGTCTCGGCGGTCCCGCGCAGGGTCCGCGCCGCGGCACCGGCCGCTTGGCGCAGGTTCTCGCCACGCTCGTCGTCCTCGCCGCGGCCCAGTCCCGTGAACACGACGGACCGCGCGGCCACCTCGTCCGGGGCGGGTACCACGAGCACGCGGTCGAGCGCGCCGGAGACCCGGGCCCGTTCGGCGAGCTCCGTCAGACGACGCCGCACGCCGGCCTTGACGTCGCTCGGTACCGCGAGCTCGCCGTCGTGGCGTACGCCCAGCACGAGGGCGTCGGGGGAGGTGCCCAGGGGCTTGGTGCTGGTCTCGAGGCGCACCTCGTGGGTGGTCAGGATGTCCTGCGGTGTGGTCACTGTCGTGTCCTTTCACGGGTGGCTGACGACGATGCGGCGCGGTACGGATGGCCGCGACGTGCGCGGCGTTCGTGTGGCGCGCACGACACCGATCCTAGCCAGCACAGCCCCGGGGAGCGGGGAATAGGCGGGGTCGCTCCGGGCGTTCCCTTCTCACGAGCGTCGGCGCCCCCGCGCCGCGCCCATGATTCGACGAGGAGGAAGAGTGCTGGATCCCACGGCCCTGTATCTGGGGAATGCCGCGTTGCTGGGTGACGAGCGGTTGCGTGGGCTGCCCATGATCGTGGCGCTGTCCGGATACGTGGAGGCCGGCCACCTGGCCGGTCAGATCGAGGCCGTCATCCTCGACTCCATGCCGAGCGAGACCGTGGTCCGTTTCGACCTGGACCAGCTCTACGACTACCGCTCCCGGCGCCCCCACGTGAAGTTCTCGGAGGACCACTTCGAGGACTTCGAGGCGCCCGAGCTGAACCTGCACGTGGTCACCGACGGGCTGGACCGGCACTTCCTGTTGCTCACCGGACCCGAGCCGGACACCCAGTGGGAGCGGTTCAGTTCCGCCGTGGTGGGGCTCGCGCAGCGGCTGCGGGTGAGCCTGGTGGCCCTCGTGGGAGGGATCCCCATGCCCGTGCCGCACACCCGGCCCATCCTGGTGACCGCCCACGGTCCGCGCGCCGATCTGCTGCCCCGGATCGACGGCAACAAGCCCACGTTCGAGGTCAGCGCATCCGCCTCGCACCTGCTCGAACTGCGGTTGCAGGAGGGTGGGATCGATCACGTGGGGTTGTCGGTGCACGTACCGCAGTACCTCGCGGAGTCCTATCTCCCGCAGGCGGCCGTCGCGGCCCTCGAGTACCTCAGTGCCGTGACCGGGCGCACCCTGCCCACGGACGAGTTGCGGGAGGCCTCCCGGGACGTGATCCGTCAGATCGACGAACAGGCGAACTCCTCGCCCGAGGTCCAGGCCGTCATCCAGAACATGGAACGGCGATACGATGACGTGGTGGACGCGTCCGCCCGTCGTTCGATTCTCGCCGGGCCCGACGACGCCGACCTGCCCGACGCCGACGACCTCGGTGCCGCCGCGGAGGCGTTCCTGGCCGCGCAGAGCGACCCGGAAGACCACCGAGAGTAGGGCCCCGCACCCGGTATGCACGGGCCTCCGCCAGCGAGCCCGTGGGAGGCCCATCCGCATGCCCGAACCGGTTGCACCCCGTCCGTCCCGGTACAAGGACTCACCCACCGCATGGTTGATTTTCGCGGTGGGTGTTTTCGCGTACTTCTCCGCGGTCGCGCAGCGCACGAGTTTCGGCGTGGCCACGGTGGAGGCCGCCGACCGGTTCCAGACCGCGGCCTCGGGGTTGTCCCTGTTCTCCATGATGCAGGTGCTCGTCTACGCGGCGTTGCAGGTGCCCGTGGGGGTGCTCGTGGACCGGTTCGGCCCGCGCATCCTGATCACCGTGGGGGCCGTGGCCATGGCGGCGGGACAACTGCAGCTGGCCGCGGCGCAGTCCGTGGCCGAGGGCGTGGTGGGTCGCATCCTCGTGGGTGCCGGCGACGCCGCCACGTTCGTGTGCGTCATGCGCTTGCTCCCCGTGTGGTTCTCCGCGCTGAAGGTGCCCATGCTCACGCAGGTCGTGGGCATGACGGGCAACCTGGGCCAGCTCTTCTCCGTGATCCCGTTCGCGGCGTTGCTGCACGTGGTCGGTTGGGTGCCGTCCTTCGCGGTCATGGCGGCGATCGCCGTGCTCGCCGCGGTGCTCTCCGGCCTGTTCCTGCGCAGCAACCCGCCGGGCGCGCGTGAGCTCAACGACGCGATCTCCCTGGCGACCGTGCGCACCTCCATGGGGCAGGCCCTCAAGGAACCGGGGACCCAGCTGGGCTTCTGGGTCCACTTCACCGTGCAGTTCGTGGGCAACACGTTCGCCCTCATGTGGGCGTACCCGTACCTGCAGAACGCGCAGGGGCTGGACCCCACGCAGGCCTCCGCCGTGATGACCGTGTACGTGGTGTTCAACGTGGCGGTGGCGCCGGTGATCGGCAAACTCAGTGCCCGCTTCGCGCGCCGGCGCTCCACGTTGTCCCTGGCATGCGTGCTCGTGAGCTGGGCCGGGTGGACGGCACTGCTCGTCTGGCCGGGCCACGCCCCCACCGTGGTCGTCTACGTGGCCGTGTGCATGATCGCCCTGTCCCTGCCCGCGTCCATGCTGGCGTTCGACATCGTGCGCTCCTTCAACCCGCCGCAGCGCAACGGCACCGCCACGGGACTCGCCAACGTGGGCGGGTTCGCGGCGTCCCTGCTCGCGATCTACGTCACGGGTCTCGTGCTGGACCTGCTGTTCGGCGCCGGTATCTCGCCCACGCTGTACGACGCCGATGCGTTCCGTCCCGCGATCGCCGCCCAGGCCCTCGTGGCCCTCGTGGGCACGGTCGCGATCCTGCGCTGTACGCGGAAGGTTCGTCGGGTGCACGGCCCCGATTCCGTCTGACGCCTGAGCGAGCGGGAACCCGCGCCGCGCGTCCCATTACGGCACCGGCTCGCCCCGCCTCTCCGCTCCACCGTAGGCGGCACCCATTCCGCCCACCGCGGCGAGCGCCCTCCACAGCACCACCCCGGGGTGCGTCGGAAGCGCGCTCGTGCACATGCGCGCGGACCGACCCCACCGAGGGGCGTCCGGTCGCCAGGGTGGCGCCATGACCGTTTCCCATGAAGCCGCCGACACCGTTCGCATCCGCAGCACCGAGGACCTCCTCGCGCTGATCCCCCATCAGGTGGGTCGCCAGCCCCGTAACACCTCGGTGCTGTTCTTCCCCGTGGCCGGCGCCAGCGCCCTGTGCCTGAGCATGAACTCACCCACCGAGGACACCGATCCGTACGAGCTCGGTGCGGAGCTCGCCGAGGTCCTCGCGCGTGTGCGTCACTGCGGGGAGGTGGTCGTGACGGTGTACTCGGACCATGCCCTCGAAGGCGGGGTGGATCGAGAGGCCGTGGCCGCGGCCCGGTGGGAGTGCGCCGTGGAACGGGCGGGACTCACCGTTTTACGCACCCTGGTTGTGGGTCCGCAACACTGGTGGGACCTCGCGGAACCGGACCGAGCGCTGCCCGTCGAGCTGATCCGGGACAGCGCGGTCAACGCCCAGATGATCGCGCTGGGTAGCGCTGCCGAACCGGATGCGCCCGAGCACGATCCGCGGTGGCGGCACCGGTTCGCCCGGAGGGCACCGGATGTCACGCGTGCGTGGGAGCGACTGCGTACGGACGACGGCGATCCCGCACCTGCGCGGGCCACGGTGCCGGGTTCGACGCCGCCCACCATCGACCCCGATCTGCGGCATCCGTTGACGGCGTGGCACCGCGCGGTGCGTTGCGTCCAGGCGGACAGGCAGCACTGGGTGGATGCCGTCCTGGGTCTGTCGGACGGGCATCTCGCGCTGCTGATCGAGGGGGTGCACGACGACCTCGCCCGGGACGCGCTGCTGTACGCCTGGTTGAGCGGTAGCACCGCTCGGGCCGCGGCGGCGCTCGCAGGGTTGCGGGCCGCCATGGTGCGATTGGGCGGCGGCACCTCGAGGTCCGAGCCCTCGGAGGACGAGATCGACGAGGCCCTGCGCTGCATGGTCGCGGTGGCCGGGGAATGGGACGGCCCGCCGGACTGGGACACCCTGGACAGTGCGTACCGGGTGTTGCAGGTGTTGGACGGGATCCTGGGTGCGGGATGCGACCCGCTCGCCGACCCCGCCGAGGTCGCAGCGGGCTCTCGGGAGGCGGCGGGCGACCGAGGGGTGTCAAGTGACCAAGAGCCGTTAGCTGACCAAGAGCCCTCGAGTGACCGGCGACCCTTGACCGCGGTTGCCGCGAGCGTCGTGGCCACCTTGGCGCAGCTCGAGGTGTACAGGGGTCGCGCCCACACGGCGTCGCGGTTGCTCGCACGCTGCGCTGAGCGGGAGGGTGCCGCAGGGGCCGGACGACCGGTGATGCCCGGCCGTTCCGCGGCGGCCGACGTGGCGCACCGGTTGCGGCGCCAGCCCACGCCGTGGTGGTGCGTGGACCGTCGCACCGCGTGGCCGGGCCGGGGCGCGTGGGAACGCGGTGCCTCGGACCATGGGTGAAGGCAGGGGCGCCTCGGAAGAGGTCACGGGGAGCGGACGAAAACTTTTCACGGGGTGCGGGAACAAACTGCGAAAGGCCGGTGTTAGGGCGAATAAGACCCTCAGAGTCTCGGCGGGACCCCGTGTCACTACGCCGGACTTGACAGGGTCATAGGTGTATTGGCCGCTGATGCGGTGCGCACCCGTAGATCTGTCCAACGAAAGGTTCTCCGTGTCACCAGCTGCCAGCAAGACCGCGTCCGCTTCTCAGGCCTCCACGGCGCAGACGGACCCCGCTGAGACCACTTCTCAGGCAGGCACGGGCGGCGCTAGCACGAGTGGCGCCGCCAAGAAGCCCGCCGCGAAGAAGGCCACCGCGGCCAAGAAGACCGTGGCGCGCAAGAGCACCGCCGCCAAGAAGACCGCTCCCGCCACGCGGGGAACCGCCGCGGCGTCGTCGCAGGCCACCGCCGCCGCATCGGATGCGGCGTCGAACGAGACGGACACCGCCGCGGAGACCGCCGCGCCCGCGGCGAAGAAGACCGCCACCCGCAAGACCGCGCCCCGGAAGACCGCCGCCAAGAAGACGGCCGCGACCAAGACCGCGGCGACCAAGTCCACGACCGGCACCAAGACCACCGCGGACTCCGCGGAGGGCACCGCCAAGTCCACGGGCACCCGCAAGGCCACCAAGACCGCCGCGAAGCCCGCCGCCAAGGCCCCCGCGGGAGGGCGCGGTCGGAAGAAGGCGGATCCCGTCGAGGAGGCGCTCGCCGAGGACGAGTTGGTGCCCGAGGACACCCCGGAGGACCTCGAGGACGAGGACACCCAGGAGTCCCAGCAGGCCTCCGTCGAGGAATCGGCCCCGCTCATGAAGGGCCGCCAGGACAAGAGCGCGCGCGGCTTCGTGCTGACCAACAACGACGACGACGACGCTCCCGCCCAGCAGGTGGTCGTCGCCGGTGCCACCGCGGACCCCGTCAAGGACTACCTCAAGCAGATCGGTAAGGTCGCGCTGCTCAATGCGGAGCAGGAGGTGGACCTGGCCCTGCGCATCGAGGCCGGGCTGTACGCCGAGCACAAGTTCGCGGACGAACAGGACTCCATGGACGCGGACACCCGCCGCGCCTACCGCTGGGTGATCCACGACGGTCGCCGCGCCAAGAACCACCTGCTCGAGGCCAACCTGCGCCTCGTGGTGTCTCTGGCCAAGCGCTACACGGGCCGCGGCATGCTGTTCCTGGACCTGATCCAGGAGGGCAACCTGGGCCTGATCCGCGCGGTCGAGAAGTTCGACTACACCAAGGGCTTCAAGTTCTCCACGTACGCCACGTGGTGGATCCGCCAGGCCATCACCCGCGCCATGGCGGACCAGGCCCGCACCATCCGCATCCCGGTGCACATGGTCGAGGTCATCAACAAGCTGGCCCGCGTGCAGCGTCAGATGCTGCAGGACCTGGGGCGCGAACCCACCCCGGAGGAGCTCGCCAACGAGCTCGACATGACCCCCGAGAAGGTCGTGGAGGTCCAGAAGTACGGCCGCGAACCCATTTCGCTGCACACGCCGCTCGGCGAGGACGGTGACTCCGAGTTCGGCGACCTGATCGAGGACTCCGAGGCCGTGGTCCCCGCGGACGCCGTGTCCTTCACGCTGCTGCAGGAGCAGCTGCACTCGGTGTTGGACACGCTCTCCGAACGCGAGGCCGGTGTGGTGGCCATGCGCTTCGGGCTCACGGACGGTCAGCCCAAGACCCTGGACGAAATCGGGAAGGTCTACGGCGTCACCCGTGAGCGGATTCGCCAGATAGAGTCCAAGACCATGTCCAAGCTGCGTCACCCGTCCCGCTCGCAGGTGCTGCGGGACTACCTGGACTGATGTCCTCGGTGAACAAGAACGGTAAGCACTCCATGACCGAACGGGACACGAAGGTCCAGGGCATCTTCGACCGGATCACGGACTCCTACGACCGGATCAACACGCTGATGACCCTGGGTCGGCACGCCCAGTGGTGCCGCGAGGTGGCCCAGCGGGCGGCCGTGACGCCGTACGGCCGGCTGCTGGACATCGCCACGGGCACGGGGGAGATCGCGCTGGCCGCGCGGCGTCGTGAACCCCGCGCCGAGATCACGGCGGTGGATTTCTCCGAGAACATGCTCGAGCGCGCCCGCACGAAGCCCGGCGCGGACGGCATCACGTGGGAGTTCGCGGACGCCCACTCGTTGGAGTACCCGAATGAATCGTTCGACGCGGTGACCCATGGTTACCTGCTGCGCAACGTGAGCGACGTCCCGCGCGTGCTGAGCGAACAGTTCCGTGTGCTCACGCCCGGGGGGCGGGTGGTCGTCCTGGAGACGGCACCGCCCCGGGGGCTGCTCAAGCTCGCGGTCACCGCGGGGATGCGGATCGTGCTGCCGCTGTTGGGACGGGTGGTCGCCAAGGACAAGGACGCCTACTCCTACCTGGAGAGCTCCACCCTCGGATTCATGCAGCCCGCGCAGGTCGCGCAGCTCATGCGCGAGGCCGGGTTCACGGACGTGGACTTCGAGACCAAGTACCTGGGCACCAACGTGATCCTGTGGGGCCGCAAGCCCGGCCCGTGAGGGACACATGACATGAAGGACACATGACAAGGAAGGCGCGCATCCGAGGATGCGCGCCTTCCTTCGTGTCCGGGCGTTCCGGCGGGGGACCGGGACGCCGCGGGGTGGGCCTGTCGATCAGGCGCCGATGTGCTGCGTCTCGTCCTGCCACGTGGCGGCCAACGGGCGCAGCTTCTCCTCGTTCGCACGAGCGTGGTGGGCGCAGAACAGCAGCTCGCCACCGGTGGATTCGAGGACCACGCGCACGTATGCCTGGGCACCGCAGGCGTCGCAACGGTGGGTCGCGTTGAGTTCACGCGCTTCGAGTGTCGCGTTCATGGGATCCTCCTCACGGGGTACGGAATGCGACGGCGCTCATCTGAGCCGCCGCACGGCCACCGGGGGTGTCACGCCCCGATCGCACGTACCAGTACAACCCACGCGCGCGGACAATGCTTCCCACGAAGGCCCTGTTTCGCCCACCGCGCACAAACCCCGGGTGCCGACTACAGTGGGAAGGTCCCGCACCGCCCGCGGGCCGCCCCCGAACCCCGGAGTAGCACCACCGTGACACCGTCCCGTTCCGAATACAACGCCCGCCACCTCTCCGTCCTGGAGGGCCTCGAGGCGGTACGCAAACGCCCGGGCATGTACATCGGCTCCACGGACTCGCGCGGTCTGATGCACTGCCTGTGGGAGATCATCGACAACTCCGTGGACGAGGCGCTCGCGGGGTACGGCCAGGACATCACGGTGATCCTGCACCGGGACGGCTGCGTGGAGGTCCATGACGACGGTCGCGGCATCCCCATCGACACCGAACCCCGCACGGGCCTCACGGGCGTGGAGGTCGTGTTCACCAAACTGCACGCCGGCGGCAAGTTCGGCGGCGGGTCGTACACGGCGTCGGGCGGGCTGCACGGCGTGGGTGCTTCGGTGGTCAATGCGCTGTCCGCGCGCCTGGACGTGCAGGTGGACCGTGGCGGCAAGACGTACCAGATGTCGTTCAAGCGCGGTGAGCCCGGGACGTTCACGGACAAGGGGGCGCCGTCCCCGAGTGCACCGTTCGAGGCGTTCACGACCGATTCGCGGCTACAGGTCGTGGGTAAGGCCAAGCGCGGGGTCACGGGTACGCGGATCCGCTACTGGGCCGACGACCAGATCTTCACCCCGGACGCGCGCTTCTCGACCGAGGAACTCGTGCGCCGCGCCCGCCAGACCGCGTTCCTGATCCCCGGGCTGAAGATCACCGTCCAGGACGAACGCCGCCTGCCGGGCACCCCGGGCGCGGACGGTCCCGTGGAGGAGGTCTTCCAGTACGACGGCGGGATCTCCGAGTTCGCGGAGTTCCTCGCCGCGGACGCTCCCGTCACCGACGTGTGGCGGCTGCAGGGGCAGGGCAGTTTCACCGAGCGGGTCCCCGTGCTGGACGAGTCCGGCCATGCCCGGCTCACCGACGTGGATCGCACCTGCGAGGTGGACGTGGCCCTGCGCTGGGGCGTGGGGTACGACACCACGGTGCGCTCGTTCGTCAACATCATCGCCACGCCCAAGGGTGGCACCCACTTGAGCGGTTTCGAGACCGCGCTGCTCAAGACCCTGCGCAAGCAGGTGGAGACCAACTCCCGCAAGCTCAAGGCGGGTAACGACAAGCTCGAGAAGGACGACGTCCTGGCCGGGCTCACCGCGGTGCTCACGGTGCGGCTGGCCGAACCCCAGTTCGAGGGGCAGACCAAGGAGGTGCTGGGCACCCCCGCGGTGCGCCAGATCGTCGCCAAGGTCGTGGAGGCGGAGCTCACCAAGCAGCTGACCTCCAAGAAGCGCGACGACAAGGCCCAGGCCGGTCAGCTGCTCGAGAAGGTCGTCGCGGAGATGAAGTCCCGGATCTCGGCCCGGGTGCACAAGGAGACCCAGCGGCGCAAGAACGCGCTCGAGACGTCGTCGATGCCCACCAAGCTCGTGGAGTGCCGCTCCGCGGACGTGGGCCGTTCCGAGCTGTTCATCGTGGAGGGCGACTCCGCGCTCGGCACCGCCCGGCTCGCCCGCAACTCCAACTACCAGGCGCTGCTGCCGATCCGCGGCAAGATCCTGAACGTGCAGAAGGCCTCGATCACGGACATGCTCGCGAACGCCGAGTGCGCGGCCCTGATCCAGGTGATCGGGGCCGGGTCGGGTCGCAGCTTCGACCTGGACGCCGCCCGCTACGGCAAGGTCATCATGATGACGGACGCGGACGTGGACGGCGCCCACATCCGCACCCTGTTGCTCACGCTCTTCTACCGCTACATGCGCCCGCTCGTGGAGGCCGGGCGGGTCTACGCCGCGGTGCCCCCGCTGCACCGGGTGCAGATCGTCAACCCGGGCTCCAAGCCCAACGAGATGGTCTACACGTATTCGGAGCGCGAACTCGACACGCTGCTGGGCAGCCTCGAGGAGCAGGACCGTCGGTACAAGGAGCCCATCCAGCGCTACAAGGGCCTGGGGGAGATGGACGCCGATCAGCTCGCGGAGACCACGATGGACATCCGCCACCGTGTCCTGCGGCGCGTGCGCGTGTCCGACGCCGAGGCCGCCGAGCGCGCGTTCTCCCTGCTCATGGGCTCGCAGGTGGCCCCGCGCAAGGACTTCATCGTGGCCGGTGCCGCCCAGCTCAACCAGGAGCAGATCGACGCCTGAGCGCCTCAGATGGTGTGCTCGGGCAGCCGCGCCGCCGGGGCGCGCGCCGGGCGGCGCGCGCCCCGGACGGTCGGTCGTCCGCGGGCGACGGCGCCGGGGCCCGGTCCGCGGGTGGGTTGCCCACCGTGCCCGGTTCACCCGACGCCGCCGGCGTTCGGTCCCCGGGTCATTCGCCGTCCGCGGCTGACTCCCCATCCGTCGTGGTCCCCGGCACGGGTAGACCTCCGAGCGCGGGTCCCACGGCTGCGACCGCGCGGTCGATGCCCACCCCGGAACCGTCCCGGCGCCCGTACTCCACCGGCAGGGACCGCGCGACGCCCGCCGTGGACACCGCCTTGCCCGGCCCGTGGCCGACCCACGCCAGGGTCAACCCGGTCTCACCCGTTAGCAATCGCTGGGCCCGCACACCCGCGGTCGCGCGGCCCTTGGCGGGGAACTCCGCGAACGGTGTGACCTTCACGGACGCCTCGCCCATCTCGGGCAGCTGACCGTCGCTGCGGGCCTGGGTCACCACCACGGTGGCGTCACTCGGGGCCACGGCACCGAAGAAGATCACGTGTTCACCCGCCACGAGTTTCATCCCCGCCACACCACCGGCGGTACGGCCCTGCGGGCGCACCGTGGCCGCGGGGAAGTGCAGCAGCTTGGCGTCCGAGGACACCATGACGAGTTCCGCGCTGTCCGGCGCGGCGCCCACGCCCACCACGGAGTCCCCGTCCTTGAGCTTGATCGCGGGCCACTGGTCCAGGTTCAGCGGGTAGTCGGGGTTCACGCGCTTGACCACGCCGTCCGAGGTCCCGATCGCGAAGACCGCATTGATGGGTACCAGCCCCACGAGCGTCTCGTTCTTGTCGAGACCCAGGAAGTCCGCGGCGGGGACGCCGTCCGCGAGGCGGGGAACGCCGTCGAACTCCTGCAGCACGGGGACGTCCACGCACGAGACGCGCAGCATCCGGCCCGTGGACGTGATCGCCGCGATCTCCCCGCGCGCCGTCGAGGGGACCACGCTCGTCAGGGCGTCGTGCTTGAACCGCCGGGAACCGTCCGCCAGGGGTGCGCGCACGGCGCTGCGGGCGATGCGCCCGGTCGTGGACAGGAACACCCAGCACGGGTCGTCGCTGATCTCGAGCGCCACGGACGGCGCCGCGTTCTTCTTCCCGCGCGCGTTCTCCGCGGTGATCGCGGGCAGGTCCTCGGCCTCGAGCAGCACGGTGCGCCGGTCGTCCCCGAACTTCTCCGCGGTCTCGGACAGCTCGTCCGCGACGACGCCGCGCAGCGTGGTCTCCGAGCCCAGGATCGCCTCGAGCTCGGCGATCTCCCGCTGCAGGGTGTCCCGCTCGGCCTCGAGCTCGATCCGGGAGAACTTGGTCAGCTGCCGCAACCGCAGCTCCAGGATGTGCTCCGACTGTGCGCGGGAGAGGTCGAAGACCGCGATCAACCGGTCCCGGGCCTCGGCGGTCTCCTCGGAGGAGCGGATGATCTGGATGACCTCGTCGATGTCGAGGATCGCGATCAGCAAGCCCTCCACGAGGTGCAGCCGGTTCTGCCGCTTGGCCAGGCGGAACGCGGTGCGCCGGCGCACCACACTGATCCGGTGGTCGGTGTAGACCCGCAAGAGCTCGAGCAAGCCCATGGTGCGCGGCTGACCCTCCACGAGGGCCACGTTGTTGATCCCGAAGGACTCCTCCAGCGGAGTGTGCTTGTACAGCTGGGCGAGCACGGCCTGCGGGTTGAACCCGTTCTTCAGCTCGATGACCAGGCGCAGCCCGTTGGTGCGGTCGGTGAGGTCCACGACGTCGGAGATCCCCGCGAGCTTCTTGGCCTGGACCGCGTCCTTGATCTTCTCGGTGACCTTCTCGGGGCCCACCATGTACGGCAGTTCGGTCACCACGATGCCCTGCTTGCGGGGCGAGACCTGTTCCACGGAGACCGTGGCGCGGGTGCGGAAGGACCCCCGTCCGGTGCGGTAGGCGTCCCGCACGCCCTCGAGGCCCACGATCCGCCCGCCCGAGGGCAGGTCCGGACCGGGGATGAACCGCATCAGTTCCTCGAGCGTGGCCTCGGGGTTCAGGATCAGGTGCCGGGCCCCCGCCGCGACCTCGCGCATGTTGTGCGGTGCCATGTTCGTGGCCATGCCCACCGCGATCCCCGTGGCGCCGTTGACGAGCAAGTTGGGGTAGGCCGCGGGCAGCACCGCGGGCTGTTGGAACTGGTTGTCGTAGTTGGGCACGAAGTCCACGACGTCCTCGTCGAGGTCCCCGGTGAGCGTGCGCGCGGCCGGGGCCATCCGAGCCTCCGTGTAGCGCGGGGCCGCCGGACCGTCGTCGAGCGAACCGAAGTTGCCGTGCCCGTCCACGAGCGGCACGCGCATCGCGAAGGACTGTGCCATGCGGACCATGGCGTCGTAGATCGCGGCGTCCCCGTGGGGGTGCAGCTTGCCCATGACCTCGCCGACCACGCGCGCACTCTTGACGTGGCCGCGGTCCGGGCGCAGGCCCATCTGGTCCATCATGAACAGGATCCGCCGCTGCACGGGCTTCAGGCCGTCCCGGGCATCCGGCAGGGCACGGGAGTAGATCACGGAGTAGGAGTACTCCAGGAAGCTCGTCTCCATCTCCTGCGTGACGTCCACGTCCACGATGTGCTCGGTGAAGTCCTTGGGCAGTTCGTCCTGGGGGGAACGCGTGGCTGAGCGGCGACGAGCCATCGAGGGGTAACTCCTTGAAATCGGGGCGTGCTCCTGTGACCGGAGCAGGCGGTTGGCTACTCTGAAGTCTATGGGTACCACCGACGACGCCGCGCAGCAGCAGGCCTACCCCGAGTACTGGGAGGCGGACGTCATCCTGCGCGACGGCGCCACCGCGCACCTTCGCCCCATCAGCCCCGAGGACCAGGACCTGCTCCAGCAGTTCCACTCGGGGCAGTCCGAGGACAGCATCTACCTGCGGTTCTTCTCCTACAAACCGACCCTGTCCCAGCGCGAGCTGGATCGCTTCTCCACGGTGGACCACCGGGACCGCGTGTGCTTCGTGCTGATCCTGGGGGAGCGGATGATCGGTGTGGGCCGCTACGACCGCACCACGCAGCGTTCGGCGGAGGTCGCGTTCATGATCTCCGACCACCACCAGGGCCGGGGGATCGGGTCCATCCTGTTGGAGCACTTGGCCGCGGCCGCCCGGGAGAACGGGATCGACCATTTCACCGCGGAGGTGCTGCCCGAGAACCGCAAGATGCTCCACGTCTTCGTGGAGGCCGGGTACGACGTCTCCCGCCAGTTCGAGGACGGCGTGGTGGTCGTGGACTTCGACATCGACCCCACCGAGAAGTCTCTCGCGGTGATGGCCGCGCGCGAGCACCGCGCGGAGGCCCGGTCCATCACGGACCTGCTGACACCGGCCACCGTGGCGGTCGTGGGGGCGTCCGCGAACCGGGACCATGCCGGGTTCCACGCGGTCGAGGGCATCCTCACGGGCGGCTACACCGGCACGCTCTACGGCGTGGGTCATTCCCCGTACGAGCGCGACGGGCTGCACTTCGTCTCCTCCCTCGACGAGATCGAGGGCACCGTGGACCTCGCGGTGATCGCGGTGCCGCGCGAATCCGTGGAGGAGACGGTGACGCAGTGCGGCAGGGCCGGAGTGCGCGCCGTCGTCGTGATGACGGGCGGTTACGCCGAGGACGGTGCGGAGGGCGCGGCCGCCCAACGCCGCCTGGTGCGCATCGCGCGCGCCGCGGGGATGCGCGTGGTGGGCCCCGCGAGCCTGGGCCTGTTCACGACCGATCCGGAGGTCTCGCTCAACGCATCCGTGCTGCCCGAGTTGCCGCGCCGCGGCGGACTGGGACTGTTCTCCCAGTCCGGGGCGATCGGCACCATGCTCTACGGTGCCGCGCAGCGCCACGGCGTGGGGATGTCCAGCTACCTCTCGGCCGGAAACCGTGCGGACGTCTCCGGTAACGACCTCATGCAGTACTGGGAGGACGACCCCGCCACCACGGTGTGCGGTCTCTACCTGCAGTCGGTGGGCAACCCGCGCAAGTTCTCGCGCATCGCGCGCAGGCTCTCGCTGAGCAAGCCCGTGATCGTCGCGAAGTCCGAGGTCACCGGCCTACGGCTGCCGCCGGGCCACACGGGCCGGGTCACCCAGGCCCCGGCCGGCGCGCTCGACGCCATGTTCCGTCAGGCCGGGGTGATCCGCGCGACCACGGCCGAGCAGTTGCTCGACATCGCCGCGATCACCGAGAGCCAGCCGCTGCCCGCCTCCCCGCGCGTGGCCGTGGTCTCGAACGCGCTCGCGCTCGCGCAGCTCGCCGAGGACACGGCCCTGCGCCTACGGCTCGACCCCGCCGTCGTGGACGGCACCGTGGACACCTCCAACGGGCCCGAGCGGGCCCACGAGGCCGTCCTGGACGCCGTGCGCGCTCAGCTCTCGTCGGACGGGATTGACAGCGTCGTGCTCGTCCTCATGCCCGTGCCCGGTCTGGACACCGCGGCGCTCGCGAGCGACGTCGCCCGGGCCGCGCGCGACGCCGGGCGCACGACCGTGGTCGTGTTCACGGGTCAGCACGGCCCCGACGCCATGACCACGTCCGTGCACACCGCGGACGACGCCGCCCTGCCGTGCTTCGACTCGCCCGGCGCCGCCCTGAGCGCGCTCGCGAGCGTCGTGGACTACACGACCTGGCGCTCGCAGGACCAGGGCGTGATGGTGCCGCCCGAGGGCTTCGAGTCCGACGGCGTCGAGAAGTTCCTGGAACGGCTGCGCGAGAAGATCAGCGGGGACGCGCTCTACGAACTGGGGATCGCCGAACGCAACGAGCTGCTGGGTCTCGCGGGGATCCGCGTGCTCGAGTCCGTGCGGTTCACCGACCCGGAGGCCGCGTACGCGGCCGCCGAACGGCTCGGCTACCCCGTGGCCCTGAAGACCACGGACCCGTTCCTGCGCCACCGCCTGGATCTGGGTGGCGTGGTGCTCAACATCGCGGACGCGGACCAACTGGGTGCCGCGATCGAGACCATGAAGCGCACGCTCGCGGGGTGGAACGCAAGCGACTTCGAGGTGCAGTCCATGGCGCCCACGGGGCAGACCGTGGTGGTGCGCGCCGCGGAGGACCCGCTGATCGGTCCCGTCCTGTCCTTCGGGATGGCCGGGGACGCCGTCCACCTGCTGGACGACTGGGCCCACCGCGTGCCTCCGCTGACCGACCGGGACATCACCCGTATGGTGCGCGCGCCCAAGGCCGCGCGAAAACTGTTCGGCTACCAGGGCGTCCCGCCCGTGGACACCACCGGATTGGAACAGCTGATCAACCGTGTGGCCTTCCTCAAGGACCGCTTCCCCGAGATCGCGTTCCTGGAACTGAACCCGGTCGTGCTCTCCGGATCCGTCCTCACGGTGCTCTCGGCCGCGGTCAAGATCGGGGACCCGGGACAACGCACGGACAGCGCCCGGCGCGCCATGCTGGGCTAGCACGGGACCGCGAACCGAGTGCGGGACACGATTGCCGGGCGCTTCGAACTGCTGACACCCATCGCCGAGGGTGGCAGCGGGGCCGTGTGGCGAGCCCACGACCTACGTCGGGGCAGGGAATGCGCGGCCAAGGTGTTGCGGCAGCGTGATTCGGCGGAGCTGTTGCGCTTCGTGCGGGAACAGTCCGTGGACCTCGAGCACCCGCACGTCGTGGCTCCGTACGGCTGGGCCGCGGAGGACGAACACGTGGCCATCGCCATGGAACTCGTCTCCGGGGGCACCCTCGAGGCCGCGCTGCAGGACAACGGTCCCGTGGCGGACTGGCTCGCGGAGGAGCTGATGTGTCAGCTGCTCGGAGCGCTGCGCTTCGTCCACGAACACGGCTGGGTGCACCGGGACGTCAAGCCCGCCAACGTGCTGCTCGAACCCACGGGCTCGGGGACCCCCGTGGCCCGGCTCGCCGATTTCGGGATCGCCGTGCGCGTGACCGATGCCCGCCTCACCCACGCCGGCACCGTGGTGGGCACCCCCGGGTACCTGCCGACCGAGGCGTACGCCCCGGGGAATCCGTCCCGCACCATGGACCTCTATGCCGCCGGGGTCACGGCGGTACGCATGGTTTTGCCCGCGGTGGATCTCAGTGGCGACCCCCTACGCCCGGAGGACGTGGCCCGCCTCGGCCTGTTCGAGGGCTCCCCGCTGTTGCGCGCGGGCGTGGCCGGACTGCTCAGCACCGTGCCCGCAGAGCGCACGCGCGCCGCCGACCAGCTGCTCGCGAGTCTCACGGCCACGGCGGCCGCGCGTCAGGACCGGCCCAGCGAGACGGCGGACGGCGAGCCGTTCGAGGTCTTCGACGTCCTCGAACCCACCACGGAGCGTGAGCTGTCCCCGGTGCTCGACGCCGCGCGGTTGCCTCCCGGGGCGGGCGGGACCACGGAGGCGCCCATCGCGTGGCACGCGGTGCACCGCAAGGCGATCGCCGGGGGTGAGCACCGGCCCATGGCCGAGCGTGGCGGTGACCGGTTGCGCCCCTTCGCCCCCGTGAACCAGGTGACCGCTCCGCACGTGATCGGAACCGGTGCCGGGCAGGACACGACCGAGCGGCTGAACCCCGTGGAGGACGCGCCCACGATGCTCGAAGGGCGTCCCGTGGGCTCCTCGGGAGGGACGAGTGCCCCGGACCGGTCCGAGGAGATCACGATCGTGGATCCCGCGGGCTTCACGAGCGCGGACCCCGCCGGGATCAGTGCCGTTGGTGCCGCGACCGGCCCGGTTGCGGGTGGGCGTGACACGGGAGCCGGCGGCGTCGTGGACCCGGGTGGCACGGCGGACGAACCGGAGCCGCACGTTCGGCGAGCGGTCCGCTGGCCGTGGTGGGTCCTGGCGCTCACGCTCGCGCTCCTGGCCCTCGCCGCGGGGTACCTGTGGCTCGGCCCCGTGCTGGCGCAGTGGGGTGGTGATCCGTCACCGGCGCAGACACCGGCCCCCACCATCTCTCCCACGCGGGACCCGGAACCGGCGCCCACCACGGACGTGACCCCGATCTGTTCGGAGCTCGAGGACGGCACGGTCTCGTGCGTGGTGACCCCGTGAGGCGCCGGGTGGCGGAGGGTCGCAATGTGCCCCGGGCGGCGCGGTGGAGGACAATGGCGCCATGACATACTCAGCACCCGATGGATCGCGCCTGGTCCAGGACATCGAGAAGGCCGGTTTCTATCCGCAACTGGTCACGGACGTGGTCATGGACTCCCTGGACGGGCGGCGCCCGGTGTCCCACCTGGTGCAGTTGGAAACCCATTTCACCAACACGGAGTTGCACCGGCACATCACGGCCCTCGTGCTCGCGGAGGACGTCCTGCACATCACGCACGTGGACGACCAGCAGTACGACGAGAACGGTTCGGACACCGTGGCCCGGGTCTCCTCCGAGACCGTGCCGATCTCCCAGATCCGCTCGGTCACGCTGAGTTACGCGTACCACCAGCCGCAGAACTACGTCCCGGGCACCGCGATCATGGAGCTGAACCTGGCCGTGAGCTGGACCGGGACCCAGCAGCTCGAGCTGTATCCCGCGATGTGCGAGGACCCCGAGTGCCAGGCGGACCACGGCTACACGGGCACCGCCGCGAGCGAGGACGTGGTCATGCGCATCAGCTCCGAGGCGGACGGGCAGGAGGCCGTGGAGGGCGCTCGCGAGTTCGCGCGCACGCTGCGCCGGGCCAATGTGGCGCCGTTGACGGATTCCGGTGCGCAGATCGCGCAGTCCCCGCCGCAGCACCCCACCGCGGCCCGTCCCGAACCGCCGGCACCGCGCCCGCGGTTCGGGCACCGGTTCAACGGCCGCGATTCGGGGCGCAACGCGTGAGCGTGGAGGATCCCGCCGCCCCGGAGCTGCCGCGTGCGCCGCGCTACGGTTCGCGCAGCGTCGCGGAGGTCATGGGTTCCGCGGCCGCGGCCCTGGGCGTCCCCGGTTTCCGCAACGCCCTCAGCCTGCCGTCGGCGCAACGCTACGTCGTGGTGCTCGTGGACGGTCTCGGTTCGCGCCTGCTGAGGGAGACGGCGAGCTACGCGCCCACCCTGCGCGCGGCCCAGTCACTCGGTGAGCTCGACGCCGCGTTCCCCACGACCACGTCCGTCTCGCTCTCGTGCCTGGGCACCGGAGCCACACCGGGGCGTCACGGCATGCTCGGCTACGACGTCGTGGACCCCGCCTCCGACCGCGTGGTGAACATGCTCGGTAATTGGCCCTCGGACGTGGACCCGCTGGCCTGGCAACCAGAGCCCACGGTCCTGGACCGTGCCGCGCAGCACGTGGACGCCGTCACGGTGAGCTCACCGCGCTTCGAGTCCTCCGCCCTCACGAGGGCCGTCCTGCGGGGAGGCCGTTTCGTGGGGGCCCACGGTGTGTACGCCCGCACCGCGCGCACCCTCGAGCAACTGCGGGAGGGCAGGCGCGGGCTCGTGTACTTCTACTGGGACGAGCTGGACAAGACCGGTCACAAGGCGGGGTGGCGCTCGGACGACTGGTTACGTTCCCTCGAGGACCTCGATTCCGCGCTCAAGCGGCTCGTGACCAAATTGCCCGCCAACACCCGGGTGATCCTCACCGCGGACCACGGCATGGTGGACGTGGCCCCCGAGCACCGCGTGGACTACAGCGCGGTCCCCGAGCTCATGGCCGGGGTGCGGCTCACCGCGGGTGAGCCCCGGGCGGTGCAACTGCACACGGACGCGGACACCGATCCGGAGGAACTGGAAAGCCGTTGGCGCGCGCACTACGGGGATGCCGTGTGGGTGGCCACCAAGCAGCACCTCGCGGCGCACGGGTACTTCGGCCCCGAACCGGATCAGGGATTGCTCGAACGGGCGGGCGACGTGTGGGTGCTGGCCCGCGAGGACATCGCCCTGTACGACGTCTCCCGACAGGGGACCCGGCCCCTGGCCATGGTGGGCCAGCACGGCTCGCTCACCGACCGGGAGAGGTACGTACCGGCGCTGGTGTGGTGATCGGCGCGGGCTTGCTTTCATTCTGCGTCGGGGCCGGATCGGCGGTCGGCGCCGGCGGCCGCGTGGGCGCCGGTGGTTGGGACGGCCGAGGCGCGCGGGTCGGTTCCGGTGCCTGGCTCTTCGTGGGCTCGGGCGTAGCCGTGGATGGAGCGGGCCGAGGTGTGCTCGTGGGAGCCGGGGGTACCGGCGCGACGGGCGGTGCGGGAGCGACCGGGGGTGCGGGAACCACGGGGGGCGGAGCGGGCACGTAGTACTGCTCCGCGGGCCTCGAGGGCGGCACCAGCGGCGTGATCTGCGGCGACGGCGTGGGCGACGCGCTCGGGGTGGCGCTCGGCGTGGGGGAGGGGGTCACAGTGGGGGTCTCGGTCGCGAAGTTCGCGGGGTCGTCGTCGGACGAGCCCGACAGACCGGTGAAGGCCACGGCCCCCACACCCACCAGGACGAGCAGGGCCGCACCACCGAGCGCGACGGGGGCCATGTACCGCCGGACACCCGAGCGGGCCGGAGTCGCGGCGCCTTCGGGGGATTGAGTGTCGTCGCCGAATAAATCGTCCTGGATGGAGTTGCCCATGCAAAAATTCCCTCGAGATCGCCCGTGCGTGTCCACGACCGGACCATGTTCTCCCCAGGCCCGGTGCGTTCACGTGACTTTACCGCGTGCCGGCTTCCCCGCGCACAACCGCTCGTGAGAGCGGACCGCCGACGTCAGGACCGGTTGGCCCCGAAGACGATGTCGTCCCAGCTCGGCACGGAGGAGCGCTTGGCTTTGGGGGTGCGACCCCGCGGGCCCGGGGCGGGACGGTCGCCCGATCCCGATTCGTCCGTGGCGTCCGTTTCATTGGAACGGGCCGGTTCGTCGGTGTCCTGCGCGGCGGGCTCGTCCTCGTCCGCCACGTCCGTGGCGGTGCCGGAGGCGTCGACGGCGAACGCGCTGTCCGACGTCGTGTCGCGCGCTCCGGTCTCCGTGGCCGCGTGTTCGTCCGAACCGGGGTGCTCCGACCCGGTGTCCTCCGGTGCGGAATCCTGGGAAACGGGCTCCGCAGGCTCGGGGTCCGTGACGGCGGAGGGGACGTTCTCGTTCCGGGAGGCTGCGGGGGAGTCGTCGTGCGAGGCCTTTGCGAACGGCACGGCGGGGGCACCTTCGTCCCGGGAAGGGGCGGCGTCGTCGTGCTCGAGGGGGGTCGAATCGTCCACGATCTCGATCCCGTCGTCCTGGGCGAGGGCCTGGGCCTCGGCGACCTGCGAAGCGGCCGGTTGGATGGGCCGGTCGAACACCGTGGAATCCTCCGGGGCGTCGATGGGGCGCGGGCGCTGGTCCACCTGGCCCATGCCGCGACCGAGGATCTCCGCGAGCCGGTCGTCGCCGGCTTCGTCCGAGCCGATCCGCCGTCCGCGGCGCGACTGCAGGACGTCGAGCAGGTCGTCCGCCTGGCTCGCCTCGTGCTGCAACTGGCGCAACTGCGCGGTGGGTGCGGGCGGCAGCGCGTGGGCGGCCGTGCCGAGCGGGCCGGTCTCCTGGTGCTCCTGACCGAGCGCGCGAGCCCAGTCGTTCTCGGGACGCACGGTCCGGTTCGCGGGGTTGTAGCTCCACTGCGCGGGACCCGGGGTGTCCGGGGCGTCCTGCGAGGCGTCCTCCGCGGAGAAGCTCAGCTGCACGGTCCACAACTGGTCCTCGCGCAACCACGCGTCCCAGTCGAAGGACGAGCGGTCCACCCCGAGCTCGGCGGCGCGCTCGTCCACGGTCTCGCGCAGGGTGCGGGGCTCGCCCTCGAACACGGAGCGGTAGCCGTCGTGGGAGGGGTTGGTCCCGGAGACCGTGACCCGGCACGCCTCCGCGACCATGTGGGAGCGTTCGGCCAGGATGGGCCACTCGTACCGCTTGACGCGTTCGGCCTCCCACCCGGACTCGGCCACGACGTCCTCGACGCTCGCGCCGGCGCGGAAGCGGGCCTGGATGTCACGAGGACCGAAGGACCCTCCGCCGCGGCCCCGGGCGGGGGGCTTGCGACGCGCGTGCTGGATCGTCTGACGCAATTGCTGGTCGATCTTCAGCCGGTACCGGGTCGAATCGGGGGTCTCCACGATGAGGTGCTCACCGTCGTCGTGCACTCCTACCAGGCGCAACTGCTCCATGCTGTCCTTCCCTCGCCGTTGGGGGCACCACGCGATCCGGGGTGCGCTCGGCGCGCTCGTAGCGTCAGTCTAGTGGCACGCCCGGGCGCCGTCCGGGACCGGCGGAACGGCCACCCGCACGGGCACCGCGTGTGTCATCCGGACGAGCGGATCCACCGCCCGAGGTGGAAATCTTGCTCTGCGAGAAAACCGCGGCGTCACCACTGGCTTTTTCCGCGCCCATGGTGAACAATCTACGCGACACGGCCCCGGGGCAGAGCCCTCGGGAGTCGTTTTTCGCAGGGATTTTCGTGAAGACCGGTTGGAGCGGATAGACACATGGCCACAGACTACGACGCACCGCGTAAGCAGGACGAAGACCTCAAGGAAGACTCCATCGAGGAGCTCCAGTCCCGGCGGTCGGACCATCAGTCCGGAAGCGTTGACGAGGACGAGGCCACCGCGGCGGAGAGCTTCGAACTCCCCGGCGCGGACCTCTCCAACGAGGAACTGTCCGTCGTGGTGCTCCCGGCCCAGGACGACGAGTTCACGTGTGGCTCGTGCTTCCTGGTGCGCCACCGTTCGCAGCTCGCCGAGGAGCGCGACGGCGTGAAGTACTGCCACGAGTGCCTGGGCTGAGCCCCGGGCCCGCGACCGCATGACGACGGGCGCTCACCCTCGGGTGAGCGCCCGTCGTCTTCGTGTTCGTCCGTGATCGTGCTCGTCAGACCCGGTCACCGCGGTCGCCCGCCGAGCGGGAGCCCGCGTTGATCGCCTCGGCCAACCGCTCGGGGTGGCGGGTCGCGGTGAGCCAGTACGGGGTGGGGTCCACCGGGTCCACGATCTCGATCCGGCACAGGTCCGGCATCGAGACACGGAAGTTCATGAAGGCGCGCCCGTCCAGGTCGGGTCCGCGCGCGGCACGCGCCTCGGCGCCGACCAGCGGACGAGCCTCGCCCACGTACTGCCGTTCGATGTACGCCCGGCCCACGCGCAGGTCCTGGTCGGTGACCACGATGCTCGGCGCCCCCAGGTGCAGCACGAGCCCGATCACGACCATCAACACCACGGCCACGATCACGCCCACGGCGATGCTGATGGGTGCCACGGCCACGAATCCGGCGGCGCCCACGAGGACCACGATGAGCCACACCCACCACGCGACGGTCAGTTTCTCCTCGTACTGCACGTCCGCTCGGACGTTCTCCTGGGCCTGGGACGGGTGCTCTGCGGGCGACGACGCCGCGGCCGCCCCGGAATCTGGGTGGGAACTCATGCCCCCACCTTGACACATTCCCCCTGGACGCCGCCCGCGTCCGCGCCGCGCCGTCGGGCCCGCGCGTTACAGTGGGGCACTGTGACCGAAATGAGCGAGTCGGCCGCGGTGACCGTGGCCCTGCACCTGTTGGACCCGGACCTGCCCGCCCCCGCCTACGCGCGTCCCGGTGACGCCGGGGCGGATCTGCGCGCCCGCCACGACGTCGAACTCGGCGCGGGCCGGCGCGCGCTCGTGGACACCGGGGTGGCGCTCGCGATCCCCGCGGGGTACGTGGGCCTCGTGCACCCGCGCTCCGGGCTCGCGGCCAAGCACGGGCTGACCGTGGTCAATGCACCGGGCACCGTGGACAGCGGCTACCGTGGCGAACTCAAGGTGTGCCTGCTCAACACGGATCCGCATGAGAGCTACACGGTGCGCCGCGGTGAGCGGATCGCCCAGCTCGTGATCCAGGAAGTGGTCACCGCCCGCTTCGAGCTCACCACCGAACTCCCCGACAGCGAGCGCGGGGCGAGCGGTTTCGGGTCCACGGGGACCCGCTGATAGACCGGGACCCGCCGTTCGATAGGGGCCCGCTGATCGCCGGCCCTCGCCCCCGCAGATTCCCCACCCACTCTTGGAGCAACTGATGTTCGGACGTAAGAAGCGCAACCGCGAGGCCGCGGAGCAGACACTGACCGAGTCCACGACCGAGTCGGCTGCCACCGAGGCCGCCCCGGAGCAGGAGGCGCAGGACCCGCGCGCATACGGTCCGTGGGACGAGAGCGAACTGCCGGGTGAGCGCGACGAGTACCTGGACCTCGGCGCCGTACTGCTCAAGGCCGTCTCGGGCGTGAACGTGCGCCTGGAGCTGGATCCGCGCGACCGGGTGCCGCGGGCCGTGAACATGGACTTCGCGGGTGGCTCGGTACAGGTGCAGGTCTTCACCGCGCCCAAGTCCTCCGGTCTGTGGGATGAGGTGCGCGCGGAGCTCGTGGCCGGGTTGCGCCGCGACGGGGGAGAGCCCACGGTCTCCGACGGCCCCCTGGGCATGCAGGTCAACGCCCGGTTCGCGGGGCTCACGCCCTCCGGTGAGGACGGGTTCCGGCTCGCGCGCTTCGTCGGCATCGACGGTCCGCGCTGGTTCCTGCGCTGCGTCTACACGGGCGACGCAGCGCTGCCCGGACCCACGGCGGAGGTGCTCGACGACGCCGTGCGCGGGCTCGTCGTCGTCCGCGGCCATGATCCCCACCCGCCGCGTGACCTGTTGCCGCTCACGATCCCCGAGGACGCCGAGGTGCACCCCGCCGGCGCGCCGACCGGCGCGGACGACGACGCGGGCCGGACCCCGGCCGAGCCGGGCCCCGCGGTGCAGGAGCCGCGGCGCGGCCCCGAGATCACCGAGATCGGCTGAGCCGGGTGGTCAACAACCCGCTCACGGGCGCGATCGACGTCGTCGCCGAACCCGAGGCCCACGCGGCGGACCTGACCCCGGAGCACCGGGCGCGGCAGCGGCGTCGCGCGGTCGTGGAGGGCGTGGTCGTGGAGGTCACGATCGCGCCCGTGACCGCGCCGCCCTACTACCGGGCGTTGCTGCGCGTGACGAACCCGGGGGCGGAGCCATGCACCCTGGAACTGCTGTGGCACGGCCAGCACGTGGTCCCCGGGGTCACCGCGGGCACCCGGCTGCGATGCCTTGCTGTGGTGTGCTTCCCGGACGGGGTGGCCACCATGTACAATCCGCGCTACGAGATCATCACCCCCAAGAAGGCCGTGCGATGACGGACGCACCGGACCCGCGCGAGCCGGCCCCCGAGAGCGCGGGGGACCGCATGGGACGCGCCGCCGAGGACTTCGCGCGCCGGTCGGGCCTGCGCAGGGACGCCAACGGGCAACTGGACGTGCTCAGCGCCGTGGGCGGGTGGCGCGGCGTGATCGAATCCATCCTCCCGGGGCTCGTGTACCTCGCGTGCGTGGTGCTCACGGGGCAACTGGCCACCGCGCTGATCGCGTCACTCGGCACGGCCGCGGTCTTCACCGTGCTCCGCCTGGCCCAGCGCCAGGCCGTGACCCAGGCGATCGCCGGACTCATGGGTGTGGGCGTGTGCGCGCTGTTCGCCCGCGCGGGCGGGCAAGCGCTGGACTACTACGTGCCCGGGTTCTTCACCAACGTCGTGGCGCTGGTGCTGCTGAGCATCTCGGCGGCCGTGGGGTGGCCGCTGCTGGGCGTCGTCTTCGGGTACGTGCGCGGCGAGTCCGTGGACTGGCGGCGCGATCCGCTGCGGCGTATCGCCTACCAACGGGTCAACGGTCTGCTCATCGCGATGTTCGCGACCCGGTTGCTCGTGCAGATCCCGCTGTACTTCGCGGAGAACGTCACGGTACTGGGGATCACGCGGTTGGTGATGGGGGCCCCGCTGTACGCCGCTGTGCTGTGGGTGGCATGGCTGTGGAGCCGCCCTCGCCGCGAGCAGCCTGGAGGTTGACGTCCCGGGCCGTGGTGAACATGGCCCGCAACTGGTCCTCGCCCTCCGCCGTGGTGATGAAGAACAGTTCGTCCCCGCCCTCCAGGACGTCGTCCCCCGACGGCGCGATGGGCACGCCGTCGCGCAGGATCGCCACGAGCGCCACGTCCGGCGGCCACGGCACCTGGGTCACGGTGCTCGCGACCACGGGGTGCTCCCTGGGCACCGTGTAGGCGGACAGCGTGGCCGAACCGGTCTGGAAACTGAGCAGGCGCACGACGTCGCCCACTTCCACGGCCTCCTCCACGAGCGCCGTCATCAACCGCGGGGTGGACACGGCCACGTCCACGCCCCACGCGTCGTCGAAGAGCCACTCGTTCTTGGGGTTGTTCACGCGCCCCACCGTGCGGGGCACCCCGAACTCACTGCGCGCGAGCAGCGAGACGACCAGGTTGGCCTTGTCGTCACCGGTCGCGGCCACGACCACGTCCGCCTCCTCCGCGCGGGCCCGCTGCAGGACGTCGAGATCGCACGCGTCCCCCACGACCCACTGCGCACCACGCAGGTTGGAGCGTCCGATCACCTCCGCGGTGGCGTCCACCACGACCACGTCGTGGCCGTGCGACAACAGTTCCCGGGCGATCGAGGATCCCACGGACCCTCCGCCCACGATCACCACGTGCATCAGTCACGCCCCCGCGTCCCTGGGGTCGCGGCGAGCGCCACGGCCTCCATGACCTCGTCCGACGGCGGTCGGGACAGTACCCGGGCCACGCGTTCCACGTCCTCCACGCGCATCATGGCGTGCACGATGTCCCCCTGCTGGTAGCTCGTGTCGCTCGCGGGCAGGATGCCCTCCCCGAACCGGGTCACGAACGCGATCCGCACGCCGGCGGCCTCCTCGATCCGGTCCAGGTGCAGTCCGGACCACGCGTCGTCCAGGGGTAGTTCCCCGAGCTGCAGGCGGCCCGAGGCCTCGCGGAAGTCGCCCGTGATGGCGTGTTCGGGCAGGATGCGGCGCAGCACCTGGTCCGCGCTCCAGCGCACGGACGCGACCGTGGGGATGCCCATGCGCTGGTAGAACTCCGCGCGGGTGGGGTCGTAGATCCGGGCGACCACGTGCTTGACCTTGAAGGTCTCCCGCGCCACGCGCGCGGCGATGATGTTGGAGTTGTCCCCGGAGGAGACCGCGGCGAACGCGTAGGCGTCCGCGATCCCCGCGCGTTGCAGCACCTCGCGGTCGAAACCGTGGCCCGTGACCTTCTTGCCGCTGAACGAGGGCCGCAGTTTGCGGAACGCCCGGTCGTCCTGGTCGATCACGGCCACCGTGTGCCCTGAGTCCTCGAGGGCGTGCGCAAGGGTGATCCCCACCCGGCCCACGCCCATGATCACGAAATGCGCCATGAGCCACAGCATAGGGCCCGCGGCACGGGACAAGGCCCGGCCGAGGGACTAGCGTGTTCCCACGTGTATGTGTCCCAAATGCTGCGCCGCGCGCTCGTGGGCAAACCGATCCACAACGAGCGCGCCGCGGGCACGGTGCTCTCCAAGGGCACCGCCCTGCCGGTGTTCGCGTCCGACGCCCTGTCCTCGGTCGCGTACGCCCCGGACGAGATCGTCCTGACCCTCGCCCTCGCGGGTTCCGCGGCGATCCTGCTGTCCCCGTGGGTGGGCCTCGCGGTCCTCGCCGTGCTCGCCGTGATCATCACCGCGTACCGGCAGAACGTGCGGGCGTACCCCTCGGGCGGGGCGGACTTCGAGATCGCGTCCAAGAACCTCGGCCGGCCCGCCGGTGCCGCGGTGGGTGCGGCCCTGCTCGTGGACTACACACTCGTCGTGGCGGTGTCCATGGCCGCCGCCGCGCAGTACCTCGCCGCGGCCGTCCCGTGGCTCGTGGGCCACCAGACGGTCGTGGCCGTAGCGGGGATCGCGCTCGTGGGACTGCTCAATTTGCGCGGACTCAAGTTCATGGGTCGCGCGTCCTCGGTGCCCACGTACGCGTTCGTGGCGGTCGTGCTGCTCCTCGTGCTCGTGGGCTTCGTCCAGGACGTCACGGGAACGCTGCAGCGCGCGCCGTCGGCGGACTACGACGTCGTCCCGGCCGCGGGCATGGACGGCGGGCTCATGGGCCTGGCCGGGGCCATGCTCGTGCTGCGCGCGTTCTCCTCGGGTGCCGTGGCCGTGACCGGTGTGGAGACCATCACGCACTCCGTGCCGTTCTTCCGCAAGCCCAAGGCCCTCAACGCGGCGCGCACGCTCGCGGTGCTCGGGGGGCTGTCCGCGGTGTTGCTGCTCGGCGTGCTCTACCTGACCCGGCGCACGGGCGCGGTGGTCGTGATGGACCCCGCGCGGCAATTGCTGATCGACGGCCGCGCACCGGAGCCCGACTTCTACCAGGTGCCCATCCTGGGCCAGATCGCGCAGGCCGTGACGGGGGCGGACTCCGTGTGGTTCGTGATCCTCGTGCTCGTGACCGTGGGCGTGCTGTTCATGGCCGCGAACACCGCGTACTCGGGCTTCCCCGTGCTGGCCTCGCGCCTCGCGTCCGCCGCGCTGCTGCCCCGGCAGCTGCAGAGCCGGGGGGACCGCTTCGCGTTCACCAACGGGATCATCCTGTTGTCCGTGGTCGCGGCGGTCTTCACGATCGTGTTCGGCGCGAACGTCAACGGGCTCATCCAGCTCTACGTGGTGGGGGCGTTCTTCGCGTTCACGCTGACCCAGGCGGGCATGGTGCGGCACTGGGCCAGGGTGCGCCGCACGAGCACGTCGCAGAGCCCGCACCGCCGGATCGCCGGACGCTGGGCCGTGGCGGTGATCGCCCTGATCGCGTGCGCGGCGGTGTTCGTGGTGGTCCTCGTGACCAAGTTCGCCCAGGGTGCGTGGCTCACGATCGTCGCGATCGCCCTGATCACCGTGTTGATGCGCGCCATCGGGCACCACTACCGCTCGGTGGACACCGAACTCGAGGTGCACCAGGACTCGGGGGTGCGGGCCCTGCCCTCCCGGGTGCACTCGATCATCGTGGTGACCTCGGTGCGCAAACCCGTGGTGCGCGCCCTGACCTACGCGCGGGCCTCCCGCCCCTCGAGCCTCGAGGCCGTGGTGGTGGACACGGACCGCGCACGCACCGAACAGATCGTGCGACAGTGGGAGGCCCTGGAGATCCCCGTGCCGGTCACCGTCCTCGCATCCCCCTACCGCGATAGCGTGGGACCCGTGATCGCCCACATCCGCGGCATCCGCCGCAAGTCCCCCCGGGACCTCGTGATCGTGTACCTGCCCGAATACGTGGTGGGCCGCGGGTGGGAGCGCTTCCTGCACAACCAGGCCATCCGCCCGCTGCGGGCGCGGCTGCACTACGAACGCGGAGTCATGATCGCCTCCGTGCCCTGGCACCTCGAATCGGTGCGCGAACTACGACTCACGGAGAACAACGAATGACCGACGCCCCCGATCACCTCGAGCTGCGCCTGGGCGCCGTGGCCCACGGCGGCCACGTGGTGGCCCGCACGGACGAGGGGCGCGTGGTCTTCGTGCGCCACGGGCTGCCGGGGGAGCTGGTCCGGGTGCGGCTCACCGACCGGGACCCCGCGGCGTCGTTCTGGCGCGCTGACGTCACGGACGTGCTCGAACCCGCCCCCGGGCGCCGGGAGGCACACCCGTGGCAGCAGGCGGACGCGCTCGTCGCGGCGCGCGCGGACCGGTCACCGCTCGGCGGGGCCGAGTTCGGGCACGCGGACCTGGCGACCCAGCGCGAGCTCAAACGCCACGTGATCGCCGAGCAACTGGGCCACCTGGCCGGCCACGACTGGGACGGCGAGGTGCAACCCGTCGCGGGGGAGAGCCCCGACGGCACCGGGTGGCGCACCCGGTTGCACCTGGACGTGGCCCCGGACGGGACACCCGGGATGTACCCCCACCGCAGCACCGAGCTCGGTCCCGTCGCCGACATGCCCCTGGCCACGGACGCGATCCGCGCCCTGGCCCCGTGGTCGCCGGCCTACCCCGGTGCGGCCCGCGTGGACGTCGCGGCACCCGCGAGCGGCGGGACACCGCTCGTGCACGTGGGCCTGCGCCCGGACGCGACGTCCGGGCAGGTCGCGGCACTACGGCAACGGCTGGGCGCGTGGGCGCACGACCACGGGGTGAGCGTCACCGCGCGCTCACCGCACGAGCGGGACACCCAGCTGTGGGCGGGCGCCGGCCACGTCCAGGAGACCCTCGAGCTGCCCGGCGCTACCGATCCCGAGCCGCTGCGCTGGCGCGTGAGCCCCACGGGCTTCTGGCAGATCCACCGCGGCGCCCCGCAGACCCTGGCCGGGGCCGTGCTCCGGGGTGCCGGTCTGCGCCCCGGGGACTCCGTGTGGGACCTCTACAGCGGCGCGGGCCTGTTCACCGCCGTGGCCGCCCGTGAGGTGGGCCCCACGGGCTCGGTCTTCGCGGTCGAGGGTTCGCCCGTGACCTCCGCCGACGCCGCTCACAACCTCGCCCACGCCCCTCACGTCACGAGCGTGCGCGGGGACGTGGCGCGCGTGCTCACCGGGCCGGGCGGCCGGGGTGGGCATCGCGGCCGGGGTGCGGCGGCGTCGTCGTCCCGACGGGGTCGTGGTACGACGCCACGGCCCCCGCGCCCGGACGTCGTCGTGCTGGATCCGCCGCGCGCGGGAGCGGCCAAGGAGGTGCTGGCCGCGGTGGACCGAGCCGCGCCGCGTACGATCGTGTACGTCGCGTGCGATCCCGCCGCGCTCGGCCGGGACCTGGGGCGGTTGCGGCGTCGGGGCTGGCGGATCGAGGGCGTCGAGGCGTTCGACCTGTACCCGAACACGCACCACGTGGAAGCCGTCGCTGTGCTCAACTGCGAGGGCTGAACCGGGCGGCCGGACGACGGCCCACGTCATCGTGACGCGGACGCCCGGGGATCCCCGGAGTGACGGAGCGCACGGGCTACACTGACAGGGACTGTTCCACGCGCGGGGGACACCTGTGGTGTGCCGCGCGCGCCGAACGCAACCGACGGTGGCGAGAGGAGTTCCACACCATGACTGTGGACAGCTTTGGAGCCAAGGGCGTTCTCAACGTCAAGGGCACCGACTACGAAATTTTCCGACTGGACGCCGTGGAGGGAGCACAGAAGCTCCCCTACAGCTTGAAGGTCCTGCTCGAGAACCTGTTGCGCACCGAGGACGGTGCCAACGTGACGAGCAAGCACATCGAGGCCCTGGGCAACTGGGACCCCGAGGCCCAGCCCGACACGGAGATCCAGTTCACCCCTGGTCGCGTGATCATGCAGGACTTCACCGGCGTCCCCTGCATCGTGGACCTGGCCACCATGCGTGAGGCCGTGGCCGACCTCGGCGGCGACCCCTCCCGCGTGAACCCGCTCGCCCCGGCCGAGCTGGTCATCGACCACTCCGTGCAGATCGACGCGTTCGGTTCCGCGGACGCGATCGAGCGCAACATGGACATCGAGTACCAGCGCAACGGTGAGCGCTACCAGTTCCTGCGCTGGGGCCAGACCGCGTTCGACGACTTCAAGGTGGTCCCGCCCGGAATGGGCATCGTCCACCAGGTCAACATCGAGAACCTGGCACGTGTGGTCATGACCCGCGAGGTCGACGGCACGCTGCGCGCCTACCCGGACACCTGTGTGGGCACCGACTCCCACACCACCATGGAGAACGGCATCGGCGTGCTCGGTTGGGGTGTGGGCGGCATCGAGGCGGAGGCCGCGATGCTCGGCCAGCCCATCTCCATGCTGATCCCGCGCGTGGTGGGCTTCAAGCTCACCGGCGAGATCCCCTCCGGTGCGACTGCCACGGACGTGGTGCTGACCATCACCGAGATGCTGCGCGAACACGGTGTCGTGGGCAAGTTCGTGGAGTTCTACGGCGAGGGCGTGGCCGCGGTGCCGCTGGCCAACCGCGCCACGATCGGCAACATGTCCCCGGAGTTCGGTTCCACCGCCGCGATCTTCCCGATCGACCAGGTGACCCTGGACTACCTCGCGCTCACGGGCCGCTCCGAGGAGCAGATCGCCCTGATCGAGGCGTACACCAAGGAACAGGGCATGTGGCACGACCCCGAGCACGAGGTCGCCTACTCCGAGTACCTCGAGCTGGACCTCTCCACCGTGGTCCCCTCGATCTCCGGGCCCAAGCGTCCCCAGGACCGCATCGAGCTGACCCGCTCCAAGGAACAGTTCCGTGACGACCTCGTGAACTACGTGGCCGAGGACAAGTCCGTGGAGGTGGACCCGGACGTCGTCGAGTCCTTCCCGGCCTCCGACGCCCCGTCCCACGACGCCACCGACGAGCAGGACCCCCAGGACGCACCGCGCGAGAGCTCCGCGGACGACCTGCGGGAGCGCGCCGAGCACCGTGTGGAGGTCTCCATGGAGGACGGGCGTTCCTTCGAGCTGGACCACGGTGCCGTGTCGATCGCCTCGATCACGTCCTGCACCAACACGTCCAACCCCTCGGTGATGATGGCCGCGGCCGTGCTCGCGCGCAACGCCACGGAGAAGGGCCTCAAGGCCAAGCCGTGGGTCAAGACCTCGATCGCCCCGGGCTCGCGCGTGGTCACCGAGTACTACGAGAAGTCCGGTCTGGTCCCGGCGCTCGAGGAGCTCGGCTTCTACATCGTGGGTTACGGCTGCACCACGTGCATCGGTAACTCCGGGCCCCTGGAGCCCGAGATCTCCCAGGCCGTGCAGGACAACGACCTCGCGGTGACCTCGGTGCTCTCCGGTAACCGCAACTTCGAGGGCCGGATCAACCCGGACGTGAAGATGAACTACCTCGCGTCCCCGCCGCTGGTCATCGCGTACGCGCTGGCCGGGACCATGGACTTCGACTTCGAGAACGAGCCCCTGGGCCAGGACTCGAACGGTCAGGACGTGTTCCTCAAGGACATCTGGCCGGACCCCACCGAGGTCCAGAAGATCATCGACGCCTCGATCGACACGGGCATGTTCGACCGCGAGTACGGCACCATCTTCGACGGTGACGAGCGCTGGCAGAACCTGGACACCCCCACGGGTGACGTGTTCGAGTGGGACCCCGAGTCCACCTACGTGCGCAAGCCACCGTACTTCGACGGCATGACCATGGAGACCACCCCGGTGGAGGACATCGAGGGCGCGCGCGTGCTGCTCAAGCTGGGCGATTCCGTGACCACGGACCACATCTCCCCGGCCGGCTCGTTCAAGTCCGACACCCCCGCGGGTAAGTACCTCACCGAGCACGGCGTGCAGCGCAAGGACTTCAACTCCTACGGCTCCCGCCGCGGTAACCACGAGGTCATGATCCGCGGTACGTTCGCGAACATCCGGATCAAGAACCAGCTGCTCGACGGCGTGGAGGGCGGTTTCACCCGCGACTTCACCCAGGAGGGCGGCCCGCAGGCCGCCGTGTACGACGCCGCCATGAACTACCAGGAGGCCGGCGTGCCCCTGGTGGTGCTGGGCGGTAAGGAGTACGGTTCCGGGTCCTCGCGTGACTGGGCGGCCAAGGGCACGTCCCTGCTGGGTGTGCGCGCGGTCATCGCGCAGTCCTACGAGCGCATCCACCGCTCCAACCTGATCGGCATGGGCGTGCTGCCCCTGCAGTTCCCCGAGGGCGAGTCCGCGGACTCCCTGGGGTTGGACGGCACCGAGACCTTCTCGATCGAAGGGGTCACCGCGCTCAACGACGGCCAGACCCCCAAGACCCTGAAGGTCACGGCCACCAAGGAAGACGGTTCCACCGTGGAGTTCGACGCCGTGCTGCGCATCGACACCCCGGGTGAGGCCGACTACTACCGCAACGGCGGCATCCTGCAGTACGTGCTGCGCCAGATCGCCAAGTAACGACCTTTCGCACCGCACCGCCGGCCGGTGATCCCTTCCCGGGGGTCACCGGCCGACGGCGTTGCGGGCGTCGTTCGCCGTGGCCCGGAGCACGCCGTGGGGCGGGGCCCCGGGGTGGGCGAGTAAGATCGGACGGAGTATTCGGGCGCATCACGATCCCCCCGCCGGACGAGCGAGCGTCCGGTGCGGGCCCGAAGAGGACGAGACACCCACGGAGAGCAGGCAATGACGCTTCTGGAGACCATCGAGGGACCCGAAGACCTACGGGGGCTGGACGCCGCGGCCATGGAGCAGTTGGCCGCGGAGATCCGTTCCTTCCTGATCACCCACGTCTCCGCGACCGGCGGCCACCTGGGGCCCAACCTGGGCGTCGTGGAACTCACGCTCGCGGTGCACCGCGTGTTCGACTCGCCCAAGGACTCGATCGTCTTCGACACCGGGCACCAGTCCTACGTGCACAAGCTCGTCACGGGCCGCCAGGACTTCGACACCCTGCGCCAGGAAGGTGGCCTCGCGGGCTACCCGTCCCGCGCGGAGTCCGAACACGACATCGTGGAGTCCTCCCACGCGTCGTCGTCCCTGTCCTGGGCGGACGGGATCTCGCGCGGTTACGCGCTCACGGGCCAGGACGACCGGCACACCGTCGCGGTGATCGGCGACGGCGCCCTGACCGGCGGGATGGCCTGGGAGGCCGTCAACAACATCGCCTCGGACCGCGACCGCAAGGTCGTGATCGTGGTCAACGACAACGGCCGTTCCTACGCGCCGACCGTGGGCGGGTTCGCGAACCACCTGCGCGAGCTGCAGGCGAGCGTGCAGCAGGGCGTGGACGCCGTGCGCACCGACCGCCGCTACGAACAGGCCCTCGCGAAGGCCAAGCGCCTGCTCACGTCCTCGGGACACCTGGGCCAGGCCGTGTACCGGGGCCTGCACGGGATGAAGCAGGGCATCAAGGACGTGGTGGTCCAGCAGGGGATCTTCGAGGACCTCGGCATGAAGTACGTGGGTCCGGTGGACGGCCACGACCTCGCGGCCATGGAGCAGGCGCTCACCAATGCGCGCAACTTCGGCGGGCCGGTCATCGTGCACGCCATCACGGAGAAGGGTCACGGCTACCTGCCCGCCCGCTTGGACGCGAACGACCAGTTCCACTCCGTGCCCGTGATCGACCCCACCACGGGCAAGCCCACGAGCACCGCCTCGGCCCGTTCGTGGACGCACGTGTTCCGCGACGAGATCGCCGCGATCGCCGATGAACGCGAGGACATCGTGGGCATCACGGGCGCCATGTTGATCCCCATGGGCCTGCAGAAGATGCAGACGGCGCACCCGCAGCGCGTCGTGGACGTGGGGATCGCGGAGCAGCACGCGCTGACCATGGCCGCGGGAATGGCGTTCAGCGGGCTGCACCCGGTCGTGGGCCTGTACGCGACGTTCCTCAACCGCGGCTTCGACCAGTTGCTCATGGACGTGGCCCTGCATCACGCGGGCGTCACCGTGGTGCTGGATCGCGCGGGTGTCACCGGACCTGACGGGCCCAGCCACCACGGCATGTGGGACCTGGCGCTGTTGCAGATCGTGCCGGGGCTGCACCTAGCGGCCCCGCGTGACGAGGCCACCATGGTCGAGGAACTGCGCGAGGCCGTGGCCGTCTCCGACGCGCCCACCGTGGTGCGCTACCCCAAGGGCGCGGTGGGCGCGCCCCTGCCCGCGCTGGAGCGCTTGAACGGCGGGGTGGACGTCCTCGCTCGAAACGGTGAGGCATCGGGCGGCGGAACGGACCACCGCGACGTCCTGATCGTGGGCGTGGGCGCCATGTGCGTCACCGCGCTGAACGTCTCCGAACGCCTCGCCGCGCACGGCGTCTCCTCGACCGTGGTGGACCCCCGCTGGGTCCTGCCCGTGCCGCAGGCCGTGGTGGAACTCGCGGCCACGCACCGGATCGTCGTCGTGATCGAGGACGGCGTGCGCGCCGGCGGCATCGGCTCGCTCATCCGTCAGGAAATGCGCGCTCAGGGCGTGGACACCGCCCTGAACGAGGTGGGCCTGCCCACCGAGTTCCTCGAGCACGCGAGCCGCGACCAGATCCTGCAGCACACGGGGCTCACCGCGCAGCGGATCGCCCAGGACACGCTCGCGTCCGTCCTGGGAACCAAGGTCCCGTACGCCCGCCCCGTGGCCGACGACGCCGCACAGCTCACCGTGCCGCGCTCCGGCGAACAGCCGCGCGAGGAGAACTGACCGGTCCCGGCGGTCGCCCGGGCGTCACCGGGGGAGGCGACGAACCCCGTCGCTCAGCCCACGATGACCCGGCCGTTGCGCACGGTGACCGGGTACTCGGTGAGTCCCGTGGGCGCGGGTCCGCCCTTGACCTCGCCCGTGGCCATGTCGAACGCCGAGCTGTGGCACGGGCACACGTACTGCCGGTTGGCGGGGTTCACGATGCACCCCTCGTGCGGGCACACGGGGGAGAACGCGGTGAACGTCCCCTCGGTGGGCTGACCCACCACGGCCTGCACGCCGCCGGAATCCACCTTGACGCCCGAGCCCACGGGGATGTCCGCGGCGGCGGCCACGTCCACGGGGGTGGCCGGCGCGGTGGGCGACGCCGCGGCGTCGTCGTCCGCTCCGCCACCCGAGCCGCACGCGCTCAGCCCCACCGCGCCCACGGTCGCGATGCCGGCGGCACCCACGGCGCGCCGCCGCGTGAACAGCGCGGGGGAGGGGGGCGTGTCCCGGGCGGCGGGGTCCTCGGACAGGGGTGAGGTGGTCATGGCGGTGCGATCCTTTCGAAGCCGTGCCCTCAATCCTAGGACCGGTCACGACCCGGCGTGGGGCGCGGGGGCGGGGTGTTTCCTCAGTACGATGGGACCAGGAGCGGACGGGTGGATCCCGGTCCGCGGTACAGGAAGGAAGGCACCATGATCAAACGTCTTGCATTCGTCGCCGGTTTCGGAATCGGCTTCGTGGTCGGCTCCGCATCCGGTCGCAAGAGCTACGAGTCCCTGCGCGAGAGCGCGCTGAACACCTGGAACGACCCCAAGGTCCAGGCCAAGGTCTCCGAGGGCACGGACTGGGTCAAGTCCGAGGTGCCCGTGGTGGGCGAGAAGCTCGCCGAGGGCGCGCAGAAGGCCGCCGGTACCGTGGGCGCCAAGGCCTCCGAGGGCGCGGCCGCCGTCAAGGACAAGGCCGCCCAGGGTGCCGCGTCCGTCAAGGACAAGGCGCAGGGCGGTGCCGAGACCGTGAAGCAGAAGGCCTCCCAGGGCGGTCAGGACTCCGGTACGTCCGCGAACCACTCGGACGCCGAGCTGCCCGAGCCCGCCGTGACCGAGGACGAGGTGGACATGAAGCCCGCGCACCCGGGCCCGGACGCCAAGGACATGAAGAACTGATGCGACGGGCGGCGCGGGTCATGTGACCGCGCCGCCCCGTGACAGTGGCCGTGCACCCACGTGGGTGCACGGCCACTGTCGTGTCGTGGATGGGGCGGTCCGGTGCACGTCCGGTTCCGCGCCCTCGATCTACTCGTGCGCCTCGGTGCTCTTCTCCGCCCGACGCCGCGAGCGCAGGTCACGCCACGCGGCCCCGATCACGGGCGTCACGTGCTCGACCTGCCACGAGCGGGCGCCGAGCTCGCGCAACCGGGCGGCCACGGCGTCGTCGGCGGTGGAACGCGGGGGCTGCCAGCAGAACCGGCGCAACAGTTCGGGCGTCAGGAGGTTCTCGGTGGGTAACTCCAGGTGCTCGGCGAGTTCCGCCACGGCGGGTTTGAGGACCTTGAGCCGCGCCGCTGCCTCCGGGCGTTTGGCATCCCAGCCCTTGACCGGCGGGAGGGCGTTGGAGGGGATCGTGGCGGGGACGGGCTCCTCGGTGTTGCGGGCGTCCTGGACCGCGGTGAGCCACCGGGTGGCCTCGCGCGAGGCCAGACGACCGTGGAAGCCCGGGGTGGCCATGAGCTGCGGCACGGTGCGGGGCATCGCATTGGCCGCGGCCACGATCGCCGAGTCCGGGAGCAACCGGGTGGGCGCGAGGTCCTTGTGCCGCGCGAGCGACTCCCGCGCCTGCCACAGATTGCGCACCGCGGTCAGCTTGCGCCGGCCACGGACGTTGCCCACGCCGTGGGTGCGCCGCCACGGATCCTGGCGCGGTGCGGGCGGGGGCAGGGTGCGGATGTGCTCGAACTCCTCGAGCGCCCACTCGAGCTTGCCGGCCTGGACCAGGCGATCCTCCGTGGCCCAGCGCAGCTGCACGAGCACCTCGACGTCCAGTGCGGCGTAGTTGAGCCAGTCCACGGGCAGCGGACGCTGGGACCAGTCCACCGCCGAGTGCTCCTTGGACAGCGTGAAACCCAGCAGCTCCTCCGTCATGGAGGCCAGGCCCACCTTGCGCAGTCCGAGTAACCGGCCGCCCAGTTCGGTGTCGAAGAGCCGGTCCGGGTGCATGTCCAGTTCGGCGAGGCACGGCATGTCCTGCGTGGCCGCATGCAACACCCATTCGACGTCGCGCAGGGCCTCGTTCACGACCGCCAGGGACCCCACGGCCTCGGGATCGATCAGGATCGTACCCGCGCCCTCGCGGCGCAACTGCACGAGGAACGCGCGCTGCCCGTAGCGGAACCCCGAGGCGCGTTCGGTGTCGATCGCCACGGGACCCGTGGCCGCGGCCAGTTGCTCCGCGGCGCGCGTGAGGCCGCGGGCGGTGTCCACCACGCGGGGGAGCCCCTCCGCGGGGCCGTTGAGATGCACGGTCGCGGGGATGTGCAGATGCTCGAATCCGGGGACCACGATCTCGGGTGGCTCCGGTGCTCGAGCGGTCCTGGGGTCCTTGGCATTGCTGTTGATGGGATGTTCCTCGGAGGATGGATCGGCGGCGGTACGGGTGATCCGCACCGCCGGACGGGACGGATGACGGGTGCCGGTCAGAGGTAGGTGACGCCCTCGTGATGGGGTGGCAGACCGGCGGCGGTGCACAACACCTGGGCCCACGCACCCAGGTGGGTCAGGGCCCAGTGCGGCGGGCCGATGTGGGGCACCGGGGTCCAGGACGCCCGCACCTCCACCTGGGCGGAGTCGGCGTGTTCGGTCAGGCTGCCGAAGTGGCGCTCCACCGTGCGGGAGGCCGTGCCGCCCTCGGCGGTGAACTGCGCGCCGTGCTCGGTGAGCGTGTCCGTGAGCCAGGACCAACCGACGTCGGTCAGCAGGTCGTCCCGGCCCATGGCGGTGTCCGTGCGGGACCGGAACCAGCTCACGATCCGGAAGGGACCTTCCCAGGGCTGCGGGCAGGACTCGTCGTACAACACCACGAAACGCCCAGCCGCCGGTGCGTCGTCCGCGGTGCGGGGCCTGTCGGGTGCGGTGTCGCGCCGGTGCGGACCCGGGAGAACTTCCGCGGCGAAGGAGATCGCGTGCGGCGCGAGTCCGTGCGGGGGGACGATCCGGCGCAGCGCGATCTCCGGGCGGAAGCGGGCAGTCTCCAGGGCTTGCACGACTGCGCGAAACACGTCCGGAGTGCTGTTCAGCTCGTTTACCGCTCCCACAAGGTCACAGTAACCACACCGTTATCCTTCACCGCGCGTTTGGCATCGTGTCGCTCGTGCGTATCGCCGTGCGTCGTCCGGGGGCGGGCTGACCCGGCGCGTCAGTCGTGCGTCGCGGGAACCAGGCGCAGGGACACCGAGTTCATGCAGTAGCGCAGATCCGTGGGGGTGTCGTAGCCCTCGCCCTCGAACACGTGACCCATGTGCGAGTCGCAGTTCGCGCAGCGCACCTCCACGCGCTTCATCCCCATGGTCGTGTCCTCGATGTAGCGCACCCGGTCCTCCGCGAGCGGCGCGAAGAAGGACGGCCACCCGCAGTGGGACGAGAACTTGGTGTCCGAGCGGAACAGTTCGGCCCCGCACGCGCGACACTCGTACACGCCCTGCGTGGTGGTGTCCACGTACTCGCCCGTGAAGGGGCGTTCGGTCCCGGCCTGGCGCAGCACCTGGTACTCGAGCGGGTTCAGTCGTTCACGCCACTGCGCGTCCGTGCGCGCCGCGGCGGCCTCCGGGCTCAGGGCTCCGCCGGTGCGGGCGTTCGTCTCGTGGTTCGGCTCCGTGGTCACGGGGCGCCTCCTCCTCGTCGTCGTGTGACTTCCTCCCTGTCCAACCATGCGTTCGCGCCGGTTATGCCCGGACGACGTCGCGTGGCCGCCGTTCGACGACCCGCGCGCCGTGTGTCTGGGTGCCTGCGGTGACCGGCCCGCCATCCAGGTCCCCGTGATCGGCGCGTGCCAGAATGACGACATGACTACCCTGATCATCCCCGGGCAGGATTCGAACGCGCGCTCGTGGCGCCGCGGCGCGGTGGTGGGCGCCGCCGCGAGTATCGGAGCGGCGACGGCGACGTTCGCGTTGTCGGGAGGTCTCGCGGCGCTCGTCGCGCGCCACGTGGTCACCCCGTCCACCCGGCCCGGCAACGTGGCGGTGCTCAAGCTCGAGAAGGACCCCAACTCGGGGCAGGAACTGATCACGCTGCCCGCGAACCCGGACACGCGGGTCGCCGGGACGTACGCCCTACGGTTCGACGACGGTCGCGGCCTCGCGCGGATCGGCTTCATCGTGCGCCAGACCGGGGGCACCGTCACGCGGCTCGTGGAGCGCGTGTACCGCGGGGAGCTCGCGGTGGGCAAGCGCGGGTGGTGGACCGGGACCGTGTACGCCCGACCGTCGGACGCAGGGCTCGCCTACAGCAAGACCCATGTGGAGACGCCGCTGGGATCCGCTCCCGCGTGGGTCATCCCCGCGGACGGGGACACCGCCACCGCGGAACACACGGGGACGTGGGCGGTCATGGTGCACGGGCGCGGCGCGCAGCGACCCGAGTGCATCCGCGGCGCCCGCGTGACCCACGAGATGGGGCTGCACAGCCTGATCCTGTCCTACCGCAACGACCAGGAGGCGCCCTCCACACCGGATCAGCGCTACGGGTTGGGATTCACCGAATGGGAGGACATCCAGGCGGGGATCGGCTATGCACTGGACCACGGGGCGTCGGACATCGTGCTGTTCGGGTGGTCCATGGGCGGGGCCATCGTGTTGCGCACGACCGAATTGACCGAGTACCGCGACCGGATCCGGGCGCTGGTGCTCACGGGTCCGGTCGTGGACTGGTACGAATTATTGGCCCACCAGACCCGGATCCACCGCATCCCGCGGCGCGTGGGTCGCATGGCGGCGGACCTGATCTCCCACCGCATGGGCCCGCGGATCACCGGGCTGGCCGCGCCCCTGGACCTGCATGCCCTGGACTGGCTCTCCCGCTGGGAGGACATCGCCACGCCCACCCTGATCCTGCACTCCACGGACGACGAGGTGGTGCCGGTGGCCGGGTCCGTGGAACTCGCCAACCGCAATCCCTACGTGGACTTCGTGGGGTTCTCCGGGGCCCGGCACACCAAGGAATGGAACATCGACCGCAAGCGCTACGAGCGGGCCATCCGTGACTGGTTGCCCGCGGCGCTCACTCGCCGAGCCGGGCGTGGATCTGGCGTTTGATCCGACCGAGCATCGCGGACATCCCGCGCATGCGCAGCGGGGACACCAGTTTGGTCAGCCCGAAGCGTTCCGGCAGGTCGTCGGGCACGTCCAGTACCTGGGACGCCGGCAGACCGTTGAGTCCCTCGTGGAGGATGGACGCGAAGCCGCGCGTGGTGGGCGCTTCCGCCGGCGCGGAGAAGAACAGGGCGACCGGCGCGTCCGCACCGGACCCGTCCAGCTCCACGGTCAGGAACAACGGCGACTGACACTCGGTGACCTGCTCGAGTTCCTCCGGGTGCTCACCGAGCCGCGCGGGCAGCTCGGGCAGGGACCGGGAGAACTCGAGCAGCAACTGCAGCTTGTCGGGTTCCGGGACCTCGTGGAACTCGGTCACCAGCTCCCGCAACTGTTCGGGGAGGTCCTGGGTGCTCACCGCGCGGCCCCGGGGGCCTCGCCGCGTTCCTCACCCTGCGCCACGGGCACGCGCACGGCGTTGCCCCACTCGGTCCAGGACCCGTCGTAGTTGCGCACGTTGTCGAAGCCCAGCAGGTGGGTCAGCACGAACCACGTGTGCGAGGAACGCTCGCCGATGCGGCAGTACGCGATCACGTCGTCGTCCTGCCCGAGCCCGACCTCGTCGCGGTAGATCGCGTCGAGGTCCTCGCGGGACTTGAACGTCCCGTCCTCGGCGGCGGCCCGGGCCCACGGCACGGACGCCGCGGTGGGGATGTGTCCGCCGCGCAGCGTGCCCTCCTGCGGGTAGTCCGGCATGTGCGTGCGCTCGCCCGTGTACTCCTGGGGGGAGCGCACGTCGATCAGGGGAGTGGTGCCCAGCGCGGCCAGCACGTCCTCGCGGTACGCGCGGATCACGGAGTCGTCCCGCTCCACTGCGGGGTACTCGGTGGGGGTCACGGGGGTCGCGTCGGTGGTCAGTTCGCGTCCCTCGGCGATCCACTTGTCGCGCCCGCCGTTCATCAGGCGCACGTCCCGGTGACCGAACAGCGTGAAGACCCACAGGGCGTAGGCGGCCCACCAGTTGGACTTGTCGCCGTAGATCACCACGGTGTCGTCCCGGGAGATCCCCTTGCGGGACATCAGCTCGGCGAACTGCTCCCCGTTCACGTAGTCGCGGGTATCCGGCTCGTTGAGGTCCGTGTGCCAGTCCACCTTCACGGCCCCGGGGATGTGCCCGGTCTCGTACAGCAGGACGTCCTCGTCCGATTCGACGACGACGACGCCGGGCGTGCCGACATGATCGGCCACCCACTGCGTGGACACCAGACGTTCCGGGTGCGCGTACTGCGCGAACGCGTCGTTCTGCTCTGCTTCTACAGCCATGAGACTTCTCCTTGTCCTTGTGCTGTCGTGGGCGCTACGCACGCAAGTGCCGTGCGCGTCTCATTCTCCAGCGTAGTGGTGCGCGCGCACCCGGCGCATGCCGGGCCCGCGTGCGCCGTCATATGCGGGCGCCGTGTTCACCACGGGCTGACCGGTAGCATCGGGGGAGAACGGGACGCCCGGCGCGTCCCACGTACTGTCCGTTTACCGCAGGACCGGTCCCCGGTGCGCGCCCGCCGCGGCGCGCGGTCCGGAACCGGTCGGGAGGCCCTGTTACGTGAGCACTCAGATCGAACACCTCGTGGAGCGCGATCCGCGCGTCTCGGCCGATGAACTGCTGGCCGGTTTCACCCCGTCCGAACGCTTCGGGGAGGTGTCCTTCGACACGTACCGCCCGGATCCGTCCCAGCCCTCACAAGCGCAGGCGGTCGAGAAGCTCCAGGCCTTTGCGGCGGGCGTGTCCGGGGGCGGCGCCTCCGGTGGCGGGTTCTTCTCCAAGTTCTTCGGCGGGCAGAAGAGTTCCGGCGCGGCGCAGGGGATCTACCTGGACGGCGGGTTCGGCGTGGGCAAGACCCACCTGCTCGCGTCCCTGTGGCACGCCGTGCCCGGACCCAAGGCGTTCGGCACGTTCGTGGAGTACACCAACCTGGTGGGTGCGCTCACGTTCCGCCGCACCGTGGACGCCCTGAAGGAATACACCCTCGTGTGCATCGACGAGTTCGAGCTCGACGACCCCGGGGACACCGTGCTGATGTCCCGGCTCATGCGTGAACTCGCGGATGCGGGCGTCAAGCTCGCGGCCACGTCCAACACCCTGCCCGGTTCCCTGGGCGAGGGTCGATTCGCGGCGCAGGACTTCCAGCGTGAGATCCAGGTGCTGTCCTCCCAGTTCGAGGTCGTGCGCATCGACGGCGAGGACTACCGCCACCGCGGGCTGCCGGACGCGCCGTCGCCCCTGCCCGACGACGCCGCGCTGGACGCCGCCGTCGAACAGCACTTCTCGGGCCGGCGCGTGGCGATCGACGACTTCGACGCGCTCGTGGAGCACCTCTCCCGCGTGCACCCCTCGCGCTACCGCGCGCTGATCGAGGGCTTGGACGCGATCGCGTGGCGCGGGGTGCGCACGATCGATCAGCAGGCCGTGGCGCTGCGTTTCGTGGTGCTCGCGGACCGGTTGTACGACCGCGATCTGCCCATCCTCTCCACGGGCGTGCCGTTCGACCGCGTGTTCACGGACGAGATGATGGCCGGCGGCTACCAGAAGAAGTACTACCGAGCGGTCTCCCGCCTCACGGCGCTCGCCCGGGAGGCGGACGAGGCCTGAGGTCGGCGCGACGCTCTCGTGTCCCGCTGGGCGTCACGCTCTCGTGTCCCGCTGGGCGTCCTTGCTGTGAGGTGTGAATCCGGGACGCCACTGTGCTGGGCGCGCGGCGTTGCCGCCAGGGTGACCGGTCCGCGGGCCGAGCCCCTGGGCCAATGTGAGAACGGGGTCCCTTCCCAGTGGAAGGGACCCCGTTCTCATGCGGCGGTGCAGATCACTCGTTGCCGCCGAGCCGATCGCGCGCGGCGTCCTGGCCCTGATCGACCTGGCCCTCGAACTTGTGGCCCGTCTTGTCGTCCACGGCGTCGCCCGCCTTGTCGATGCCCTGGTCGACCTTGTCCTGGTGGTTTCCGGCGGCGTCCTTGGCCTTGTCCGCGAGTCCTCCGAGATCCGGCATGATCTGTGTCCTTCCGGTTGGTGAACCAGCCCGGTGTCGGGTCGGTACATTCATCCTGCACGGCCACCGGCGCGCACGGAAGGGTCCCGCCACGGGGTTCGCCCTGAGGGAACACGGCGCGATGGGCCAGGGGCGGGCGGAATCGGGCTCGTTCCTTTCCCGCCGAAGTATCGAGCCCGGTCCGTCCTTCGTCGAAGTGGAGTACCCTGGGAAGTCGTCCCGCGCGCGAGCCGACCCCGCGAGAACCGGTGTGCAGCGCTCGCCCGCCGAGCGCCGTCGGCGTCATCCAGCGGGGCGGGAACCCCCATCCACGAAGGAGCCAGTGCGCGCCATGACCACCGAGAAGGTCGAACTGCTCCGCCACCCGGCGGAGGCCATCAACTGGAATCGCGTCCAGGACGAGAAGGACACCGAAGTCTGGGACCGCTTGACGTCCAATTTCTGGCTCCCCGAGAAGGTCCCGCTGTCCAACGACGTCCAGTCCTGGAAGACGCTCACGGCCGAGGAACAGGACCTCACCATGAAGGTGTTCACGGGCCTGACCCTGCTGGACACCATCCAGGGCACCGTGGGCGCGGTCTCGTTGATCCCGGACGCCAAGACCCTGCACGAGGAAGCCGTGTACACGAACATCGCGTTCATGGAATCCGTGCACGCGAAGTCCTACTCGTCCATCTTCTCCACGCTGTCGTCCATGAAGCAGATCGACGAGGCGTTCCGCTGGTCGCGTGAGAACGAGCACCTGCAGCGCAAGGCCGACATCGTGCTGACGTACTACAAGGGTGACGATCCTCTGAAGAAGAAGGTGGCCTCCACCCTGCTGGAGTCCTTCCTGTTCTACTCGGGGTTCTACCTGCCCATGTACTTCTCCTCGCACGCCAAGCTGACCAACACGGCGGACCTGATCCGGTTGATCATCCGCGACGAGGCCGTGCACGGGTACTACATCGGCTACAAGTACCAGCGCGGTCTGCTGCAGGAGACCCCGGAGCGTCAAGAGGAGCTCAAGGCGTACACGTACGAGCTGTTGGACGAGCTCTACGACAACGAGGTGGCCTACGCCGAGGCGCTCTACGAGTCGGTCGGCTGGACCGAGGACGTCAAGAAGTTCCTGCACTACAACGCCAACAAGGCCCTGAACAACCTGGGCTACGAGGCCCTGTTCCCGCGGGAGATGACCGACGTGTCCCCGGCCATCCTGTCCTCGCTGTCCCCGAACGCGGACGAGAACCACGACTTCTTCTCCGGTTCCGGCTCCTCCTACGTGATCGGCAAAGCCGTGAACACGGAGGACGAGGACTGGGACTTCTGAGTCACTGAGTCACGGCCCTCACGAAGGGTGTTCCGAGGCCCGGATCCGCACGGTGGTGTGGGTCCGGGCCTCGTCGCATGCCGTGGCGGGTGGTGGGTGGGCGATCCGCGGGCGTGGTGGGCAGGGTGTGACACGCGGGCGGGGCTGGCGGGGCCTGATGTGGGTGAACATCTGTGCTGCGAAAGGACCACTTCTACCCCCGATTCCGGTGCGTATCGGAGCACAGATGTGGTGCAGTGCGCTCGCCGCGGGGCAAAGGGGGTGAGGGGGCGGGTTGGGTGGGAGTGTGCGGGTCATAAGGCCGTGGGATGGGCCGTGGAGTGGAGAGCGGGAGACGCGCGGCGTGCGTCCCCCAATGTGCGGCTGTCATCACGTGGCCGCTGTTCCTAGGCTGGAGCCGCAAGGGGAGAGGTTTCCCGCCAACCCTCAGGCGTTCCGGGGGGAACGCCGGGTTGGTGGGGGCACGATCGACAACCGTGAAGAACTGCACAGTCATGCACTCGCCACGGGAGATCTTCGTAGGGGGCTTGAACGTGATGCGAGCAAAATCGTCCGTCAAATCAGTGCTCTCGGTCGCCGAGCTGGGCACGCTCAACCAGCTCATGCGCGGAGCCGGCACAGTGGAACCGTTCGAACGTGAACTGGTGTCCCGCGTGTTCGTGGGTGCTCGTGCGTGGCTGCAGGAACAGGAAGAGGGCGCGGAACTCACCCGTGACCAGCGCAAACGGTGGAACGCCGCCGTGCGCTACGTCAATCGCTACGTCTCGCGCGGCGGTGTGGCCATGTCGTGGCGGGTGCTGCGTTCCTTGGGCAACTCCACGGATCTGCTCGCGAACCACCACGTGCTCAAGACCGCGATGGTAGCTGCCGCCGCTCACGGTCCGGTCACCGCGGCCGAGGAGAGCCGCATGGCCACTGCGCTCATCACCCCGCCCCGTCCGGCCGCGCGGTTGACCACCTCCGCGGCGTGATGCTCCACACGTCGTCGACGTAGCGCGCGCCACGTCCGGCCGGGTGAGCGAGGAGTTGCGGGGAACGGACCCGCCCGTGCCGCCGCGTCCGGGTTCCGAGCGGGCCCCGCTGCACTAGAGTTGGCGCCAGCATGAAACTCATACGTCAGCGCGAGTCCCTGGGCGCCGAACAGGACTACCGCCGCGCCCTGTCCATCCTCGACGCCGCGCGCGGTGGCGCCACCGAACCCGTGCTGCGCGTGTACCAACCGCGGCCCACGGTGGCGTTCGGTCGCCGCGACGAGCTCAATCCCGGTTTCCCCAGGGCCCGCCAAGCCGCGCTCGACGCCGCGTTCACCCCGCTCGTGCGCCGCGTGGGAGGCCGGGCGGCCGCGTACCACGGAGGTTGCCTGGTCATCGACCACGTGGAACCGGATCCGGACCCCAAGACGGGTATCCAGGACCGGTACCGCCTGTTCGGAGACATGGTGGTGGCCGCGCTCGAGGAACTCGAGATCCCCGCCCAGGTGGGCGAGATCCCGGGGGAGTACTGCGCGGGTGAGTACAGCGTGCACGCACCGGGGACCGCGGTGGACCCCGGCCAGCCCGTCAAACTCGCGGGCACGGCCCAGCGCGTCGTGGCAGGGGCGTGGTACTTCTCCACGGTGCTCGTGATCGAGGAAGCCGAACCGTTGCGCAGCGTCCTGGAGGACGTGTACTCGTGCCTGGGCGTGTCGTGGGAACCGGCCACCGCCGGGTGCGTCGCGGACGTCCGACCGGGCACCACGGTCGCCGAGGTCGAGGCGGCGCTCACGAGTGTGTACGACCGGTACGCGTCCTACATGGGTTACGGCCCCGTGAGCGGACCGCGGTAGGACCGACAACCCCTCACGGGAGGAGAACGCCATGTGCGGTCGTTACGTGATCGCCCGGACCCCGGGCCAGCTCGCCCTGCCCTTCGACGCGCGGGTGGACGACTCGATCGCCGGTGACGTGGAACCCAACTGGAACGTGGCGCCCACGCACACGGTCCCGATCCTGCTCGAACGGCTCTCGCAGGACGGGCAACTGCTCCCGGAGATCCACGCCGCGCGCTGGGGCCTCGTACCCTCGTGGGCCAAGGAGCTGTCGATCGGGTCCAAGATGTTCAACGCCCGTTCGGAGACCGTCACCGAGAAGCCGTCCTTCCGCGCCGCGGTCAAGGCGCGGCGCTGCGCGATCCCCGCGGACGGCTACTACGAGTGGAAGGCCCCGGAGTCCGGGCGCGGTAAGAAGCAACCGTACTTCGTGCACCCCGAGGACGGTTCCCCGATCTGGTTCGCCGGGATCTACGAGTGGTGGCGCGTTCCCGACGACACCGCGGACCTCGCGCGCGCCGAGCAGACCCGGCCGGGCAAGAACGCGCAGGACGACGCGGGCCGGTGGTTGCTCTCGTGTTCGATCCTCACGCGCGAGGCCCCGGACGCTCACGACGAGGACCCGCACCTCGCCGCGCTGGGAGCCCTGCACAACCGGTTGCCCATGGGCATGACCGAAGCGTTCGCCCGCGAGTGGATCGCCCCGGACAAGGACCACGCCCCGGAACTCGTGGACCGCGCGGTGGCCGGTGCGTTGGAGGTGGCCGCACAGTGGCGCATGCACGCCGTGAGCACGGACGTGGGGTCGGTGAAGTCCCAGGGGGAGTACCTCGTGGAACCCCTGCAGACCCTGCTGTAGCCGCGCCCGGGGATCGTGTCACAACCCCGGCGAATATCCTCCGTGCGGCCCGCCGCACCGCAAGTCCTCGGCCCTCTGCCTATGGTGGAGACGGTGCACCGACGCACCCACACCGACGAGAACCGGGGGTAGACATGGTTGAACTGGGCAACACCCTGACCGATGACACGCGCTGGCTGATCGACTTCGTCCGCTCCGCCGGAGCCGGCGTGCTCGCGAGCAACAGCGGCACGGGATATCCGGAGTCCGCGTACGTCCACGTGGCCGCCACGGACGACGGACACATCGTCTTCGGGACCAACACCAAGTCCCGGAAGTTCTCCAACATCACGTCCGACCCGCGCGTGTCCATGGTCGTGATGCGCGACGGCACGCACGAGGTGCAGCTCGAGGGTGAGGCCAGGGTCCTCGAAGGGGCCGACGCCGCTCCGGCCGGTCAGGCGCTCGCGGCACAGCACCCGGGCGCGACCGAGACGAACGATCCCGAGAACCTGCGGGTCCTGGAGATCACGGTGCGCTGGGCCACGCGCACGGATGCGTCCCAGGTCCCGCCGCGCAGCGACGAGCTCACACTGCGCTGAGCAGGGCTGAAAGAGGCCGACGGCACAGGACCCGGGTCGCCCATGGGACGGCCCGGGTCCTCCGTGTTCGCGTCGGTTCAGTATGGCGCGGTTGTGAGCAGATCAATCCGGCGCGGCCGCATTGGCCGCGACATGGTCAGAGTTCGTCCTGCTCCGGGATCCAGCGGTTGAAGTCGAGCGTGAGGTACAGGGCGAGCGCCGCGGAGTTGTCCTCCGGGATCCGCACGCACACCTCGTCGTAGCCGTTCTCGTGCAGGGACGTCATGACCTGGCGCACGAGCTGCTCGGCCAGACCGCGGCGGCGGTGCGAGGACGCCGTGAACAGTTCGAAGAGGTACGGCACGTCCGGCAGTTGCGGGTCATCGCGGCGCTCGAGCACGATGGCCGCGGCCACGGGATTGCCGTCCTCGTCCTCGATCACCTGCGACTGTTCCTGCAGGAACGGGCCGAACTCACCTCGGAACGCGTCCCGGACCGTGGTCTCCGCGTCCTGCTGCGTGCCCACGGTCCCGGAACCGTAGGCCTCCCGGAGCAACCGGGCGAGCGCGGCGGTGTCCTCGTCCGTCACGGAACGGCTCGTGGCCGTGAGCTCCCGGGGGGTCAGCTCGGTCCGCGCGATCAGCGTGATGGTTCCAGTCATCATGGCCTCCCATGGGGTCATCGGTGCACACGGTAGTTCTTGCCCCTCAGGGTAACCGAGAAGACCCCGGTTTCCACGGGCGTACTACGGTGGAGGGGCAGGCCCGTCCGAGCCCCGGCCCACGGCACCGCGTTGGGCGCGAGCGGCGTCGTCGTCCCACGCGGGGACCGCAGCCCGGAGGCCACCGTCCGCCGGTAGTGAGGAGAGCGAGAACCATGACCGAGAACCCCCAGACCGATTCCACACCGGAGGGCGAGACCGCCCGGATCTGCCGCGAGTTGATCCGCTTCGACACGAGCAACTACGCGAGCGGCGAGGCCAAGGGCGAGCGTGCGGCGGCGGAGTACGTGGCCGATCTGATCCACGAGGTGGGCCTCGAGGCCCAGTACTTCGAGTCCGCCCCGGGCCGCGCGAACGTGTTCACCCGTATCGAGGGCAAGGACCCGAGCGCGGACGCGCTGCTCGTGCACGGCCACCTGGACGTGGTCCCCGCCGCGGCGCAGGACTGGTCCTTGGACCCGTTCGCGGGGGAGGTGCGGGACGGGATGATCTGGGGCCGCGGCGCGGTGGACATGAAGGACATGGACGCCATGATGCTCTCGGTGCTGCGCCACATGCGCCGCACGGGAACCGTGCCCGAGCGGGACATCGTCTTCGGGTTCTTCGCGGACGAGGAAGCCGGGATGCGCTACGGCTCCAAGTGGATGGTGAGCGAACATCCCGAGGTCTTCGACGGTGTCACGGACGCCCTGAGCGAGGTGGGCGGGTTCTCCGCGAACATCGGCGGCAAGCGGGCCTACCTGCTGCAGACCGCGGAGAAGGGCCTGCTGTGGTTGAAGCTCATCGCACAGGGCCAGGCCGGGCACGGCTCCGGGCTGCACGAGGACAACGCCGTGACGCACCTGTCCCGCGCCATGGCAAACATCGGGCAGTACACGTGGCCCGTGGAACTGACCAAGACCACCCGCGCGTTCCTGGACGAGGTCACCGAGCTGACCGGCGTGGAGTTCGATCCGGAGAACCCGCAGCGGCTGTTGCGCGAACTAGGGGATGTGGCCCGGTTCGTGGGGGCGACCCTGCAGAACACCTCGAACCCCACGATGCTCGACGGCGGGTACAAGACGAATGTGATCCCCGGGACCGCGCAGGGCACCGTGGACGTGCGGTTCCTGCCGGATCAGCGTGATCTGGTGATGGAGAAGCTCCAGGAGCTCGCGGGTGACAAGGTGCGCTTCGAGGCTGAGTTCGAGGACATCGGGCTGGAGGTCCCGTTCTCGGGCAACGTGGTGGACGCCATGGTGGACGCGCTGCAGGCCGAGGACCCCGACGCCGTGGTGCTGCCCTACATGCTCGGCGCGGGCACCGACAACAAGTCCCTGGCCACGCTCGGGATCACCGGCTACGGATTCGTCCCGCTGCAGCTGCCTCCGGAACTGGACTTCACGGGCATGTTCCACGGCGTGGACGAGCGCGTGCCCGTGGCCTCGCTCGAGTTCGGTTCGCGTGTGCTGGACCGCTTGCTGCGCACGTACTGAGCCCGCCCCATTCCACCGGCCCGACCACCCAAGGAGCCCCATGACCGCCGTGACCGAACTGCTACCCGACGAGCTGCTCGCCGAGATCAGGGACCGCGCCGCCGCGACCGACCGCGACAATGCGTTCTTCGCCGAGGACTTCGATGCGCTGCGCGAGATCGGTTACCTGCGGATGCTCGTCCCGCGCGAGTTCGGCGGGCTGGGCTTCACGCTCGAGCAGGCCGCGCAGGCGCAGCGCCGCCTCGCCACGGCCGCACCGGCCACCGCGCTGGGGATCAACATGCACCATGTGATCGTGGGGATCGGCTACACCCTCCACCTGCGCGGGGACGATCGCGCGCAGCGGATCTTCCGCGACGCCGTGGCCGGGGAGGTCTTCGCGTTCGGGATCTCCGAGGCGGGTAACGATTCCGTCCTCTTCGACGCGACCACGCGCGCCGAGCCCGTGGCCGAGGGCTGGCGCCTGCACGGCACCAAGATCTTCACGTCCCTGTCCCCGCGCTGGAAGCGTTTACTCGTCCACGCCCGGGTTCCCGGGGACGACGACGCCGCACCCCTCGTCTTCGGGTTCCTCACCCGGGAGGACCATGAGTCCCCGGCGGAGGGGGTCACGGTGCGCGAGGACTGGGACGCGCTCGGGATGCGGGCCTCGCAGTCGTGCACCACGGTGCTGGACGGTGCGCTGCTGCGCACCGAGGACGTGCTCACCAGGACCCCTGCCGCACCCAACCCGGACCCCGTGGTGTGGGGGATCTTCGGGTGCTTCGAACTGTTGCTCGCGGCGGTGTACACGGGGATCGCCGACCGCGCGATCCACGTGGCCGTGGAGATCACGACCACGAGGCGATCCCTGGCCAAGGACGCCCCGTACTCGGACGACCCGGACATCCGCCGGCACGTGGCCGGGGCCGGTGTGCTACGGGACGGGGCGGAACTGCAACTGCGGCAGTTGTGCGCGGACGTGGACGCCCTGGGCTCGGACCGGGAGCCGGCGCACGGGCCGCGGTGGTTCATCCTGTTCTCCGGGGTCAAGCACCGGGCCACGGAAGCCGCGCGCGCCGTGGTGGACCTGGCGCTGCGGGCGTCCGGGGGAGCGCAGTACCGGCGCGGTTCCGAGCTCGAGCGGCTCTACCGGGACGTGCTGGCGGGGATGTACCACCCCTCGGACGAGGAATCCGTCCACGCGGCCACGGCGAAATCCCTGCTGGGACCCGTCTCGTCCTGAGCGGATCCCGGGCTCAGAACGTGCGGTCCACCCGCATGATCCGCCGGCGCAGTACATAGCGGCGTTGGCCCCCGTAGAGCACCGCCGAGCGCATGAGTTCCCACTTGCCGTACTCGGTGTGTTCCCGCACCCGGCTGCGTGCCTCGGCGGGTTTCTCGCGCGGCGCCACCGTGAGCGAGAGGTACTCGTACCGGTCGTCGCGCCCGGTCATGGTGGGGTGACCGGATACCGAACTGTGCTTCAGACGTTGTTCTTTCATTGCTCCCATTCTGCTCCGATAACGGCTAACGTCTACACCATGAGCACCGATCCCCGCGCCGCGCTGCAAGCGCTCGTCAACGCCCTCGAAGAACACCTCGCCGCCGCGGCGAACCGCCGTTCGGACGACGATCCCACGGTGGACGGAGCCTACCTGGCCATCGCCAACACCTTCGAAGCCTACGAGGAAGCCCTCTACGACGCCTACGACGAGGTCACCCCGCTCACCGTCTTCGCCGAGGAGGACGACTCCGACGACGACCTCGACTACGACGACGATGACGACGATGACGACGACGATCTTCTCGAGGACAACGAGATGATGGACGAGGATCTCATCGACGAGGACGACTACGACGATGACGACGACGAGAACGAGGACCGCGATTCCTCGAACGGACGCCGTTCCGGGCGCTGACCCGGGGGATCGGATCACGTGAGCTGCGAAGGCCTCCGCCGCGGGCGGGGGCCTTCGTGCGTGTCCAGCGGCTTCCCAGGACGGGCCGGGAAGCACCTCGGAGGGGGTGCCGTACAGTTGTCGCGTGAACTGGATCGAAGCGATAATCCTGGGCCTCGTACAGGGGCTGACCGAATTCCTGCCGGTGTCCTCCTCCGCCCATCTGCGGATCGTGGGCGAGTTCCTGCCCAACGGGGCGGACCCCGGGGCCACCTTCACCGCGATCACCCAGCTGGGCACCGAGACCGCCGTGATCATCTTCTTCTGGCGGGACATCGTGCGCATCATCAAGAAGTGGGCGCTGTCGTTGAGCGGCCGCGTGGACCGCAAGGACCCGGACGCCCGCATGGGGTGGTTCATCATCCTGGGTTCACTGCCCATCGCCGTGCTCGGTCTGTTGCTGCAGGACTACATCGAGACCCAGTTCCGCTCGCTGTGGATCACCGCGACCATGTTGATCGTCTTCGGTTTGTTCCTGGCGATCGCGGACTACATGGGCAAGCAGGAACGCCACCTGGAGGACCTGACCGTCAAGCATGCCGTGGGCTTCGGTTTCGCCCAGGCGCTGGCACTGGTGCCCGGTGTCTCCCGCTCGGGTGGCACGATCACCGCGGGTCTGCTCATGGGCTACACCCGCGCGGCGGCGGCGCGCTACGCGTTCCTGCTGGCCATTCCCGCGGTGTTCGCCTCCGGCCTGTACCAGCTGTACAAGGCGGTCAGCGGCGCCGAACCCGGCGGGGTCTACTCCCTGGGCCAGACGGCGGTGGCCACCCTGATCGCGTTCGGCGTGGGCTACCTGATCATCGGGTGGTTCATGCACTACATCTCGGAACGCAGTTACAACCTGTTCGTGTGGTACCGCATCCTGTTGGGTGCCGCGCTGTTCGTGATGCTCGGGACGGGGCTCATCAGCGCCTGACCGGCACCGCCCCCGGCCCGTGACGTGCGCGTTCGCGGTGACCGGGGAATAGCCGCCCCGGTGCGCCCGTTGCGCACGAGGAAGTCCAAGAATCGTCCAAGCGAAGGTGAACATGAAGCGTTGGTCCAGCCGTCCGGTTCCGCAACTGCCCGGGACCTCGCCCGCACCCCTCGTACACGACACGAGCACGGGGGAGCTCGAACGGCTGGAACCGCGTGAGGGCCGGGCGGGGCTGTACGTGTGCGGGATCACCCCGTACGACGCCACGCACATGGGCCACGCCGCGACGTACGTGACGTTCGACCTGCTCAACCGGGTGTGGCGGGACGCCGGCTTCCCCGTGGACTACGTCCAGAACGTCACCGACGTGGACGATCCCCTGCTCGAGCGGGCGAACGACACCGGCGTGGACTGGCGCGAGCTCGCCGAGGACCAGACGGAATTGTTCCGCACGGACATGACGGCCCTGAACGTGCTGGCCCCCGATCACTACGTGGGGGCCACCGAGGCGGTCGAGTGGATCGTGCCCGCGGTCGAACGCCTCGTGGAACGCGGGCTCGCGTACCGCGTCCCGGAGGGCACCGGCCAGGACGGGCGCCCGGAGCCCGCGGGGGATGTCTACTTCGACGTCGACGCCGCCGGGCGGTTGCGTGCCGACGACCCCGACGCGTGGGTGATCGGCTCCACGTGTCGCCTGGACCGGGAGCGGATGCTGCCGCTGTTCGCGGATCACGGGGGCGATCCCGAACGCGCGGGCAAGCGGGATCCGCTGGACCCGCTGTTGTGGCGCGTCAAGCGCGAGGGCGAACCGTTCTGGGACGGTGCGTCACTGGGTGAGGGCCGCCCCGGATGGCACATCGAGTGCAGCGTGATCGCGCTGCAGTACCTGCCCGCGCCGTTCACCGTGCAGGGCGGGGGCTCCGACCTCGCGTTCCCGCACCACGACATGGGCGCGGGCCACTCGTATGCGCTGTCCGGCGAGCCCATGGCCGAGCACTTCGTCCACACCGCCATGGTGGGCCTGGACGGCGAGAAGATGTCCAAGTCCAAGGGCAACTTGGTGCTCGTGTCGAGCCTGCGCCGGGAGGGCGTAAACCCCGCCGCGATCCGCCTGGCGATCCTCGCCAACCACTACCGCACGGACTGGTTCTGGACCGACGACCTGCTCGAGGAGGCCAAGCGCCGTCTCGCCACGTGGCGCGAGGCCGCCGCCAAGCCCGAAACGGCCGGGGCGGATTCTCTGCTCGAGGCCGTGCGCGCGGCCCTCGGTCAGGATCTCAATGCTCCCGCGGCGCTCATCGCGGTGGACGCGTGGGCCGCACGCAACCTGGGTGGTGCCGCCGCGCGAGGTGCGGGGGCGTCGACCGAGGACGCCGCGCTGGCGCGCGCCACGGTCGAGGCGCTGCTCGGCGTCGAACTCTGAGCGACCCGCCGCTGGGCCAGGGCCCGCGTCAGCCGCGGTCGTCGCGGCGGCGCAGGTAACGCTCGAACTCGCGGGCGATCGCGTCCCCGGTGGCCTCCGGGAGGTCCACGGTGTCCTTGGCCTCCTCGAGCTGGCGCACGTAGTCCGCGACCTCCGGATCCTCGGAGGCGAGCTCGTCCACGCCGCGTTCCCACGCCTCGGCGTCCTCGACCACGGGCTCGAGCGGTAGGGCCATGCCCAGCAGGTCCTCGAGGCGGCGGGCGAGCGCGAGCTGCGCCTTGGGGGAGGGCGACTGCGCCACGTAGTGCGGGACCGCGGCCCACATGCTCAGCGTGGGGAAGCCCGCGAGCGCGGCCATGTGGGAGAGCACCCCCACGATCCCGGTGGGCCCCTCGTACTGGGGGGCGTCGATGTCCAGTTCCTCGCGCAGTTCCTCGGTGTCCGAGGTCAGGGTCACGGGGATCGGGCGGGTGTGGGGGACGTCCGCGAGCAGTGAACCGAGCATGATCACGAAGTCCACGTCCAGGGCGGTGGCCTGCTCGAGCAGTTCGGCGGTGAAGGCGCGCCACCGGTAGGACGGCTCCCAGCCGTGCAACAGTACGACGTCCAGGTTGGTCCCGGGCACCGACGCCTTGGACAACCGCGTGGTGGGCCAGTGCAGTTTCTGCTCCCCGGTCAGGGACCGGCGGATCACGGGACGGGAGTACTGGTAGTCGTAGTAGTCGTCCGAGGCGACCTCGAACACGTCCTTCGCGTTGAGCTGCTCGCGGATGAGCTTGAGGGTGTCCGTGGCGGCGTCGCCGGCGTCGTTCCAGCCCTCGAACGCGGCGATGAGCACCGTGACGGTCTCCTGGTCCGCACCGTCACGCACGACCCCGAAGGGGCCGATACCGGGCTGCTCCGAATTATTGTCCAACGTGGTCACCGTCCCACTGTACGGCCCGTGCGGGTGTTCCACGAGCCGATCCCCAGCGCGGTACCGGCGGGCGCACCTACCATGTTCAGCATGCCCCTTCCCCGGTTTCGCCAGCCCTCCGACGACCGCGCCGCACCGGCCCCCACCGGCCCCCGACCCCGTGGCGTGCGGCTGGGTCGGCTGTTGGGCGTGGAACTGTTGCTGGACCGTTCGTGGTTCCTCATCGCGGGGCTGACCCTGGTGATGTACGGGCCGGTGCTGTGGCGGCTGTACCCCGAGCTCGGCTGGCTCAACCTTCTCCTGGCCCTGGGCTTCGCGGTGGGCCTGGCCCTGAGCGTGCTGGTGCACGAACTCGCCCACGCGCTCGCGGGTCGCGCCGCGGGGTGGCCGGTGACCCGGATCGTGCTGACCCTCATGGGCGGGCACACGGCGTTCGGCAGCGTACGCACCACGCCGCTGCCCACCGCGCTCGTGTCCCTGGCCGGGCCGCTGAGCAACGTGGTGCTCGCCGCCCTGGGCACCGGTGTGCTCTTCATGACCGCGGACAGCCTCGCGGGCCCGGGGTGGGCGCTCGTCCAATTGTTGATCCTGGCCAACTGGATCCTGGGGCTGTTCAACCTGCTGCCCGGACTGCCGCTCGACGGCGGCCGCGTGGTGGAGTCGGTCGTGTGGGCGCTGACCCGCTCGGAGGCCAAGGGCACGACCGTGGCCGCGTGGTGCGGGCGCGGGATCGCGATCCTCACGGTCGCGTGGTTGTTGTGGGCGCAGGTGTGGCGCCAGCCCGTGGTGCTCGTGATCACGCTGCTCGTGGCCGGGTTCATTTTCCTGGGCGCGGGACAGGCCCTGCGCCAGGCGCGCATTCTGGGCGTGCTCGACGCCGTGCGGGCCGGGGGTGTCGCGCGTCCCGCGATGGAGTTCTCCCCGACCACGCCCCTGGCCCTCGTGGACGCCACCGTCATGGCCGCCACGGGGGACGACTACCGGGGGTGGACCCCGGACGTCGTCGTCCGTGACCGCGGTGCCGTGGGCCTGCTGGACCCCGAGCTCGCCGAACGGGTGGCACCCGCGCACCGCGGCGTCGTCGCCGTGGGGGACGTGGCCGAATGGCACCCCGCGGACGCCACCGTGGACCCGGACACCCCCGGCGGCGAACTGGCCCGCGTGCTGGAATCCGGGCGCCGCGCCTGGGTGTGTGTGGTGGACGGTGCCGGTCACGTCACGGGCGTGGTGCACCACGAGGACCTCGCGCGCTTCGCCCTGCGCGCCTGATCGCTCCACGAGGGCGGTGGGGGCCATCACCGCGGGGCGTGGTGATCCGAACGGGGCTACGGTGGGAGAATGGCCCGGGGCGGCCCGCGGTGCGGGCGTACCTACGGAGCCGGACGGCCCCGACGACGACCACGCGTGAGAGCGAGCAGATGAGCGAGCAGCAGCAATCCCACCCGAACCCCACCGGCGCCACCGTGCGGGGAGCAGCCAATCGGCGCGGCCCGTTCCGCTCCGGCGAGCGCGTCCAACTCATGGACGAGACCGGGAAGATGACCACCATCACCCTGGTGGACGGAGGGGAACACCACACCCATCGCGGGGTGCTCGCGCACGAGCTGTTGATCGGTCAGCCCGAGGGCACGGTCGTGTCCAACACCTCGGGGATCCAGTACCAGGCGCTGCGGCCGCTGCTCAAGGACTTCGTGCTGTCCATGCCCCGCGGAGCCGCGGTGGTCTACCCCAAGGACTCCGGGCAGATCGTGACCATGGCGGACGTCTTCCCGGGCGCCCGGGTCGTGGAGGCCGGGGTCGGTTCCGGCGCTCTCACCATCTCCCTGCTGCGCGCGGTGGGGGACGAGGGCCACGTCCACTCGTTCGAGCGGCGCGAGGAGTTCGCGGAAATCGCCCGGGGCAACATCGAGACCATGTTCGGCGGCCCGCACCCCGCGTGGGAACTGAGCCTCGGGGACCTCGCGGAGGAACTGGGCGCGCGGGAGGAGCCCGGGTCCGTGGACCGCGTGATCCTGGACATGCTCGCCCCGTGGGAGTGCCTCGACGCCGTCGCCACGGCCCTCGCGCCCGGCGGCGTGGTGATCTGCTACGTGGCCACCGTGCCGCAGTTGTCCCGCGTGGCGGAGGCCATGCGTGCGGACGGCCGGTTCACCGAGCCCGAGGCCTCGGAGACCATGGTGCGCGGGTGGCACGTGGAGGGGCTCGCGGTGCGCCCGGACCACCGCATGGTCGCGCACACCGGGTTCCTGATCCAGTCCCGCCGGCTCGTGGACGGGGCACCCCGGTTGGCGCCGAAGCGGCGCGCGTCCAAGAGCGAGTACACGGAAGAGGATCTGCAGGCGTGGACTCCAGTGGCCCTGGGTGAGCGCGTGGTCTCGGACCGCAAGCTGCGCCGCGCGGGCCGCGATGCGGCGTCGTTGGCCGAGCACGCCGCGCGCGCCCAGCGGGAGATCGATGAGCAGGCCCGCGCGGACGAGGGGCAGGTGCGCGATGACTGAGTCGGGCGGTACCGCGGGCCGTTCGGCCGCGGACATCACCCAGCGCCAGATCAACATGCTGCGGGACCAGAAGCGCAACCTGGACAAGCAGCTCGCGGCGGTGGGATCTCAGAACGAGAAGCTCGTGCGACTGCTCAACGCGTCCCGCCAGGAAATCGTGACGCTCAAGAAGACCGTGGCGGCGGAGGCCGAGGCGCCCGCGACGTTCGCCGTGGTGCTGCAGGTCAACCACGGTCGGCAGCCCGTGGGGGAGGCCACCGGGGACGGCCCCGTGGTCACGGGTCCGTCGGTGGACGTGCTCTCCGCGGGACGGAAGATGCGCGTGGCCCTGAGCCCGCTCGTGTCGCTGAGCGCGTGCGAGCCGGGGTTGGGGGTGCTGCTCAACGAGCACTATGTGGTGATCGCGGTGCTCGACTACGAACGCACCGGCGAGGTGGCCACCGTCAAGGAGGTCATCGACCACGACCGCGTGCTCACCGTGGGCCGTTCGGACGAGGAACGCGTGCTGTTGCTCTCGGGTCGGTTGCGGCGTGAGCGCCCCAAGCCCGGGGACGCGCTGACCGTAGACCACCGCACGGGCTTCGCCCTGGAACCCGTGGAACGCACGGACGTGGAACAGCTCGTGCTCGAGGAGGTCCCGGAGGTCCGCTATACGGACATCGGCGGGCTGGGCCCCCAGATCGAGGCGATCCGCGACGCCGTGGAGCTGCCCTACGTCCACCCGGACATCTACCGCGAACACGGTCTGCGCCCGCCCAAGGGCATCCTGCTCTACGGCCCCCCGGGCAACGGCAAGACGCTGATCGCCAAGGCAGTGGCGCGCTCGCTCGCCGAGCGCAGTGCCGCGAAGGCCGGGCGTTCGCGGCCCGAGGGCTACTTCCTCAACATCAAGGGTCCCGAGCTGCTCGACAAGTACGTGGGGGAGACCGAGCGCCAGATCCGCTCGATCTTCGCGCACGCGCGCGAGCAGGCGGCGCGCGGGATCCCCGTGGTCGTGTTCTTCGACGAGATGGACTCGCTGTTCCGCGTGCGCGGTTCGGGGTTGTCCTCGGACGTGGAGACCACGATCGTGCCGCAGTTGCTCACGGAGATCGATGGCGTGGAACAGCTCGACAACGTGATCGTGGTGGGCGCGACCAACCGCGAGGACATGATCGATCCCGCGGTGCTGCGCCCCGGTCGCCTGGACGTGAAGATCCGCATCGACCGCCCGGACGAACAGGGCGCGCGGGAGATCTTCTCGCTGTACGTCACCGAGGACCTGCCCCTGCGTGACGACGACGTCGCTCGCGCCGGCTCCCGCGCGCAGGCCGCCCGGGAGCTCGTGGACGCCGCGATCGGGCGCATGTACGCGCGCACCCCGGACACCGAGTTCCTCACGATCACGTACCGCGACGGCGTCCAGGAGACCCTGTACTTCGCGGATTACGCGTCCGGCGCGGTGATCCGCAACGTGGTGGACCGCGCCAAGAAGCAGGCCATCAAGACGTTGCTGACCACGGGCCGGCGCGGGATCACCGCGCAGCACCTCGTGGATGCGGTGAACCAGGAGTTCCACGAACAACAGGACCTGCCCAACACCGCGGACCCGGAGGACTGGGCCCGGTTGACCGGACGGCGCGCGGACACCATCCAGGACGTCCGGATCGCGGTGGACCGCCCCGGGGTCTCCGGCACGCAGCGTCCGGACGGGGGCGCGGCATGACGGTGCGGCGGATCATGGGCAGCGAGACCGAGTTCGGTGTGTTGGCCCAGGGAGAACCGGGTGCGAACCCCACGGTGCTCTCGACCCGCGTGGTCACGGGCTACGCCGCGTGGGTCGCCCGGCAGCTCCGGGAACAGGAGTCGGCACACGGGCAACGGTCCGTGGGCTCGGCCGGGCCCGCGCCGTCGGCCGACGATGACGCCGCGCGGTCCGGTTCCGCGGATGTCCCGCTCGGCACGGGCTGGGACTACGGGTCCGAGGCCCCGCTTGAGGACGCCCGGGGGTTCACCGTGGCCCGCGAGGACGCCCACCCGAGTCAGCTCACCGATGAGGCGCCGGTGCTCACCGCAGAGGAGATCGCCGCGGAGGCGATCAGTGAATCCGCGATGTACACGGAGGACCTCGACTGGCGCCGCGTGATCATGAACACCGTGATCCCCAACGGTGCGCGGGTCTACGTGGACCACTCCCACCCGGAGTACTCGTCCCCGGAGGTCACCACGCCCCTGGACGCGCTCACGTGGGACGCCGCGGGGGACGTGGTGGCCGCCCGCTCCGTGGAGTACCTCGCGGAGGTTTCCGCGGGGACGGATGCCGCACCGGTGAACCTCTACAAGAACAACACGGACAACAAGTCGGTCTCCTACGGCGCGCACGAGAACTACACCGTGGACCGCGCCGTGCCCTTCGAGCGGATCACCGCGGCCCTGCTGCCGTTCTTCGCGTCCCGGCAGATCATGTGCGGTGCGGGCCGCGTGGGCCTCGGGGTGGACGGTTCACGTCCCGGGTTCCAGCTGAGCCAGCGCGCCGACTTCTTCGAACGCACCGTGGGGCTCGAGACCACGATCCACCGCCCGATCGTGAACACGCGGGACGAACCCCACGCGGACGACACCCGCTACCGGCGCCTGCACGTGATCATCGGGGACGCCAACCTCTCCCACGTGGCCACGCTGCTCAAGTTCGGGACCACGTCCCTGGTGTTGAACCTGGTGGAACACGACCGGGCGCCGCGCCTCGTGCTCGAGGATCCCGTGGCCGCGCTGCAGGCCATCAGCCACGACCCGACCCTGCGCACCACCGTGGCTCTCGCGGACGGTCGGGAACTGACCGCGGTGGAACTGCAACGGGAGTACTACCGCGCCGCGCTCGCACTGGAGACCGAGCTGGCTCCCGATGGGTTGGACGCGGACACCGCCCACGTGCTCGGCACGTGGGACGAGGTGCTCACGGACCTCGCCGAGGACCCCGCGCGCTTGTCCGACCGGTTGGACTGGGCGGCCAAGTACGCGCTGCTCACCGCCTACCGGCGGCGCGACGGTCTCGAGTGGGACGATCCCCGGCTCGTGGCGATCGACCTGCAGTACGCGGACGTGCGCCCCGACAAGGGGCTTTACCACAAGCTCGCCGCCGCCGGACGGATGCGCACCCTCGTGGACCACGACCGGATCACCGCGGCCGCGGATCACCCACCGGTAGACACCCGCGCGTACTTCCGGGGCACCGCGGTGTCCCGGTACCCGCGGGACATGGCCGCGGTGGGCTGGGACACCCTGACCGTGACGTTCCCCGGGATCCGCCGGGGCGCGCGGGTCAGGATGCCCGAACCGCACGACCTCACCCGGGACACGTGCGAGGACTGGTTCGACGCCCCGGACGTCGAGACCTGGATCGAGCGCGTCGCCGCGAACCGGCCCGCCCTCGTCACGGGCAGCGACATCGACTGAACCGCCCGCCCGGGCCCAGCACACATCCATCGAGAAGCCACAGGAGGACACCATGGCACAGGAACGCATCTTCGGCACCGGCTCCCGCCGCGAGGAGGAACCGGACGCCCCGGCCCCCGCGACCCCGCCCACCTCGGGCGCCGCACAGGCCCAGCGGGACACCCAGGGCACGGACGACCTGCTCGCGGAGATCGACGGCGTGCTCGAGACCAACGCGGAGGCCTTCGTGAAGGGCTTCGTGCAAAAGGGCGGCCAGTAACACCGTGGAACAGAGGATCTACGGGATCGAGACCGAGTTCGGCCTGACCCACAGCGCCCCGCAGGGCCGCGGGCTCGGCGCGGACGAGACCGCGCGCCGGCTGTTCGCGCCCGTGCTCGCGTGGGGTCGGGCGTCCAACGTGTTCCTGCCCAACGGCGGGCGGCTCTACCTGGACGTGGGCTCCCACCCCGAGTACGCGACCGCCGAGGCCGCGACCCTGCGCGACGTCGTCGCCCAGGACGTCGCGGGGGAGCGGATCGTGGACGGGCTGCGGGAACAGCTGCAGGAGACGTTCGACGCCGAGGGTGTGGGCGGGACCGTGCACCTGTTCAAGAACAACGTGGACTCCGCGGGCAACTCGTTCGGTTCGCACGAGAACTACATGATCGCCCGACGCACCGAGTTCTCCCGCCTGGTCCAGCACCTGCTGCCGTTCCTGGTGACCCGCCAGGTCCTCGTGGGCGCGGGCCGCGTCCACCCCACCGGTCCGCCCGCATTCGGTGCGTTCACACCCGGCGACGGCGCCGCGAGCTACTCGTTCTCACAGCGCGCCGATCACATCTGGGAGGGTTCGTCCTCCGCCACCACGCGCTCGCGGCCCATGATCAACACGCGGGACGAGCCCCACGCGGACGCGGAGCACTACCGCCGGTTGCACGTGATCACGGGCGATTCGTCCATGTCGCAGACCACCACGGCCCTGAAGATCGGGACCACCGACGTGTTGCTGCGGATGATCGAGGCCGGTCAGATCCTGCCGGACCGCACGCTCGCGGACCCCGCGTCCGCGCTGCGCCAGGTCTCCCACGACCTCACGGGCACCGCGGTCCTCGAGCTCGCGAATGGTGGGCGGCGCTCGGCGCTGGACCTGCAGCACGAGTACCTCGAGGCCGTGACCCGTTTCGTGCAGCGCCACGGTGCGCATCACGAGCACATGGACTGGCTCCTGGAACTGTGGGAGCGGGGACTGCGCGCGGTCGAGCAGCAGGACTTCACCCTGGTGGACCGCGAGCTGGACTGGGCCATCAAGAAGAAGCTGCTGGACTCGTACGCTGCGGCCCACGGCATGCACTACTCCCACCCGCGCATGGTGCAACTGGATCTCGCGTACCACGACACCTCGCCGTCCCACGGGTTGTTCCACATGCTCGAACGCCGCGGTGCGGTCGACTCGTTCATCACACCCGAGGACGCGCAGCACGCCCGGGAGCACGCTCCCGCCACGCGCGCGAGCATCCGGGGGCGCTTCGTGGCCGCGACCCACGACGCGGGCGTGAACTCCACGGTGGACTGGGTCCACCTCAAGCTCAACGGGGAACACCGCCAGCGCATGGTCATGTGCAAGGACCCGTTCGCGACCACCCAGCCGGACGCCGAGGCCATGATCGAGGAGGTCCTCGCGGGCCGCGCCTGAGCGCCGCCCCCGGATACGGCGTCCCCGGGCGCCGCGTCCCCACAGCGCCGTCGTTCCCGGGCGGCAACCCCGGAGCGCGGCCCCGTGAGCCCGCGCCCACACGCCGTCCTCCGGGGGCATTCCCAGCCACGATCCACGCGGGTGCTCTACATTGGTCCCGAGCCACGCCCCCGTTGACGAAAGGTCATCCCGTCTTGCGCAAGATCATTCCCGTCGGCGCCTCCGCCGTCGCCCTGTCCCTGCTGCTCACCGGTTGCGGTGGGTCCGGGTGGGATTCCGTGGAACTGTCCAACGACCCGTCGCAGGGCACGGCGCCGTCGGTGTCCTTCGAAACGCCGCTGAAGGTGGACGAGGCCCAGACCAAGGTGCTGCGCGAGGGGGACGGCCAGGAGATCGACCCCGGTGACAACGTCATGCTCCAGGCGGCCCTGTACAAGGGCTCGGACGCTTCGTCCCTGGGCGACACGTACGGCCAGGGCGCCGGGCAGGTGCTCACGGTCAACGACAAGCTCAAGGAATCCCTCCCGGAGATGTACGAGGCCCTCACGAACGCCAAGGAGGGGGAGATCATCGCGTACAGCTCGCCCAAGACCAGCGGCAAGGCCGGGGACGACTCGACCTCCGTGGAGGTCTACCAGGTGACCAAGAAGCTCATGGCACCGCTGAACGAGAAGATGAAGACCCCCGCCAAGGGCATGCCGGGCGTGTCCCAGGACGACAACGGCACGCCCACCATCGCCAAGCCCTCCGGGGCGGAGCCCAAGAAGTTGAAGACGGACGTGCTGATCGAGGGCGACGGGGACGAGGTCAAGCCCACCGACACGGTGATCGCCAACTACGTGGGTGTGCGCTGGGCGGACGGCAAGGTCTTCGACTCGTCCTACCAGAAGGGCACCCCGGTCTCCTTCCCGCTCGCGAACGTGATCGAGGGCTGGAAGGAAGGCCTCGCGGGCAAGAAGGTCGGTTCGCGCGTGGAGCTCGTGATCCCCACGGACAAGGCCTACGGCAGCGCCAAGGCACTGGGCGAGAAGTCCCAGTACCCCGCGGGTTCCCTCGTGTTCGTGGTGGACATCCTGGGCACCACGCCCACCCCCGAGGCCGCGACCCGCAGCGCGCAGCCCTCGCCGTCCGCGAGCGCCCCGAGCGCTTCCGAGAGTGCGAAACCGAGTCCCGAGGCGTCCGCGTCCGGGAGGTGACGGCCGCTAAACTGGGTCCTCGGCACGGCCCCGCGACCGGGGCCCACGACGAAAGGTAGAGCCCGTGTCATTCGGACAGCGCAAGCTTGATCGTTCCAAGCCGGAGATCGATTTCCCGCGGGAGCCGGTTCCCACCGAGCTGCGGATCGTGGACGAGATCCAGGGCACGGGCAAGGAGGCCACGGCCGGTGCCACGGTGTCGTGCCACTACGTGGGCGTCACCTACTCGGGCGGCGAGGAGTTCGACGCGTCCTGGAATCGCAACGAGCCCCTCGACTTCACCGTGGGCGTGGGTCAGGTCATCCAGGGCTGGGACCAGGGTCTGCTGGGCATGAAGGTGGGCGGGCGCCGTCGGCTGGAGATCCCCTCGGAGCTGGCCTACGGCAAGCGCGGCGCCGGTTCCGTGATCGGCCCGGACGAGGCCTTGATCTTCGTGGTGGACCTGCTCGACGTCCGCTGAATGCCCCCTCACGTCGAGGACACGGCCCGCCGTTCGACCACGGCCTCGGCCGAGCGTCTCCTCAATCTGCTGATCGCCCTGCTGGACCGGGAGTCCGGGTACACGCGCGAGCAACTGCGCGCGATCGTGCCCGGTTACGACCGTGCCGGTAATCAGGACGCGTTCGAGCGCATGTTCGAGCGCGACAAGGCCCACCTGCGGTCCCTGGGGTACCCGGTCGAGGAGATCCCGGACGACGATCCCTGGGCCTCGGACGCGCAACTGACCCCGCGCTACCGCGTGCCCCGGGGCTCGTACCGGCTGCCGCAGGTGCGCTTCAGCGCCGAGGAATCCGCGGTGCTCGCGGTCGCCGCGGACGCCTGGAACGACGCCGCCCAGGACCGGTTGGCGCGCCGCGCCCTCGACAAACTCGAACCCGCGCTGAGCACGGAGGCCGCCCCGGGCAAGGATCTCCAGCCCACGGTGGCCGTCGCGGACCCCGCGTTCGAACCCCTGCTCTCGGCCGTACTCGCCCACCGGACCGTGCGTTTCGACTACGTGGACCGCACGGGCGCGTTCACCCAGCGCACGGTGCAACCGTGGGGTGTGGGTTCCCGCTACGGCGCGTGGTACCTCGCCGGGTGGGACACCGACCGCAACGCCGAACGCACGTTCCGGCTCTCACGGATCATCTCCGAGGTCGCGGTCACGCGCGAGACCTTCGACCCGCCCCGGAACTTCTCCATGGGCGGGCGGCTCGCGGGCATGGTGCGCCAACGCCCGCACCTGCGCGTGATCGTGTTCGTGCGGGAGGGCGCGGGACAGTTGCTGCGCCGCATCGCCGCCCCCGCGCCGTCGCCCGCGTGGCGGGCCCCCGAGGGGTTCGACGCCGTGGCGCTCGCGGTGCACGACACCGAGTCCGCGGCGGAACACGTGTGCGCGGCGGGCCCGGACGCCCGGGTGCCCCGCGAACCCGCGCCCGGCGTTCGGGACGACGCCGCACAGGGCGGGAGCGCCCCGACGACCGAGGGCGGGCCGTCGGCCGAGTCCGTTTCGACGAGCGAGGACGCCCCGACCGCCGAGGACATCGCGACCCAGAACGCCGTGGCCGACGCCGTGGCCCGCAGACTCCGTGACGCGCGGGCCTTCCAGGCGCGGATGCCCGGCGTGGACGTGCGCTGGGGCAAGCAGCGGCGTCACGGCGCGGCCAAGACCAGCACCGAACAGCACCTCGCCCGGTTGCTGCACATCGTGCGCCACGTCTACGCCCACCAGGGCGCGGAGCTCGAGGAGACGGCCCGGCACTTCGGGATCACGGACGCGGAACTCGTCAACGACCTGCAGACCCTGTTCGTGTGCGGGCGCCCGGGGCACATGCCGGACCAGCTCATCGACGCGTCCTGGGACGACGGCCACATCTACCTGGGCAACGCGCAGGAACTGTCCGAACCCGTGCGGTTGACCGTTCCCGAGGCCAGCGCGCTGCTCATGGGGTTGCAGACCCTGCAAGCCGTGCCGGGCGGTGACAGCAGGGTCGTGCGCTCGGCCATGCAGAAGGTCGCGACTGCCGCGGACGCCCTGCCGCTCGCGGACGCCCTCGCGGCACCGGACGCCGACGCCGCTGCGGAGCCCCGTGACAGCGAACTGGTCACCCGTCTGCGGGACGCGATCAAGAACGGCCGGCGCGTGCGGTTGCAGTACCTCGTGGCCTCCCGGGACGAGGTCACGGAGCGGCACGTGGACCCCGTGCGGATGATCTTCTCGGACGGTCAGCAGTACGTGCGGGGCTGGTGCCTGCAGGCCAATGCGCCGCGCACGTTCCGCACCGACCGGATCGTGGGCTGCGAGGACGCGGGTGAGGCCGAGGTGCACCCGCGCATGGAATCGGAGGTGCGTTCGAGCATCCAACCTGCCAAGCGTCGTCCGGTGCAGGCCGTGGTCGTCACCGACCGGCGCGGGCGGTGGATCGTGGAGCACTACCACGCCAAGCGCTTCGTGGAGGTCTCCGTGCCTCCGGCACCGGGGGAGACGGAGGACTCCGACGCCGCGCCCCGCGACGCGAACTCCCAGCCGATTCCCGGGTCCCGCGCACGCGCCGCGCGGGGGCCGCGTCCCCTGCCCGAGTACGTGGCCGCGGAAGTGGACTTCCCCACGCTGGACGCGCTGTCGTCCCTGGTCACACGGCATGCGGGACACGTGGGCGTGGTCTCACCACCCGAGGCCGTGGCCGCCGTTGAACAGTGGTTGAACAGCAGCTGTCCCGAGCCCACCCCCGGGCGTCCGTAGCCGCCGACTGCCTATACTGGGGCCATGCTGTGGTGGATGTGGGTCGTGCTGTGGACCGTTCTGGTCCTGGGCGCTGCCGCGTTCATCGGGTGGGTGCTCTACCGGGTCGTGCGCACACAGGTGCTGCCCGCGCTGGACGAGATCGAGCGCAGCGGCACCGATTTCGCCACCCGCTGGAACGCCGCGGCCCAGGGACACTCCACGCCGTTGCGCACACCCGCCCCGCCAGCCATGTTCACCCCGGTGGACGAGACCCGCGCCGCCTACCGTAGCGGCCGGGACCAACGACAAACAGCTCGGCTCATCCGCAGGATGCAGCGCAGGGACACCCTGGGGCAACCCCAGAGGTACTCGGACGTGCGCCGGGCTGAACAGAAAGGACTCCGCCATGGGCCGCTTGTTTGACAGCCCCCTGACCCTCGTCTTGATCCTCGTGGTCATCCTGCTCCTCTTCGGTGCCCCCAAGCTGCCCGGGATGGCTCGCAGCCTGGGCCAGTCCATGCGCATCTTCAAGTCCGAGGTCAAGGAGATGAAGCGTGACGACGATCCCAACGTGACCGTCAACGGTCAGCCCGTCGCCGACGGCCAGCCCGTGGCCGGCACCACCGCCGCACAGCCCGCCGCGCCGCAGCAGGCCGCTCCCCAGCAGGCCGCCGCACAGCCGAGCGCCCAGCCCACGGTGCAGCCCTCCGTGCAACAGCCGGCCGCCGAGCAGCCCACCGTGATCACCCCGCAGCCGGGCCAGCCCGCGCCCACCGTGGACCAGAACCAGCGCCCCACCGCCTGATCCCGGCATCTTCCGTCGGGACCCGCGCGGGGCCGAGCCGCACGGCTCGGCCCCGTCGCATGCGGGTGAACGGCCCGTCAGAGAGGACAGGGACCCATGTCCACCACGGATTCCGGGAAGGCCCCCGGTTCTACCCGGCAACAGCGCCGGGAACGTCGTAAGACCACGTCGCGGCGGCACAACCCGCAGGCCCAGATGGCGCTCAAGGAGCACCTGAGGGAGCTGCGCAACCGGCTCATCAAGTCCGCCGTGGCCACCGTGTTGGGTGCGGTGCTCGGCTTCATGGCGTACGAGCCGTTCATGCAGTACATCACCGAGCCGCTGCAGCGCCTGGCCGAGTCCGGGCGCACCGCGACCATCAACTACTCCTCGGTGGGCGGGTCCTTCAACATCATGGTGGAGGTCGCCGTGGTGCTCGGGCTGATCTTCGCGTCCCCGGTGTGGCTCTACCAGCTGTGGGCGTTCATCACGCCCGCGCTGCACAAGAACGAACGCCGCTACGCCATGGGCTTCCTCGCCGCGGCGATTCCCTTGTTCCTGGGTGGGTGCGCCCTGGCCGTGACCGCGCTGCCCGCGGCCGTCTACGCGCTGACCGCGTTCACGCCCGAGGGCGGGGCGAACTTCGTGGAGGCCGGGATCTACCTGCGCTTCTTCCTGCAACTGATCCTGACCTTCGGCATCTCGTGCGTGGTCCCCGTGTTGCTCGTGGGGCTGAACATGCTGGGACTGCTGTCCGGGCGCACCGTGCTCAAGGCGTGGCGGATCGTGGTCGTGGTCGTGCTCGTGATCGCCGCGATGGCCGCGCCGGGGCCGGATCCCGTGACCATGCTGTACCTGGCCATCCCCTTGTTGTTGCTGTTCTTCGTGGCCGTGGGGCTGTGCCTGTACCTGGACCGTCGTCGGGCCAAGAAGGAGGCTCGGCAGGCCGCCGCGACCGGTGCGAGCGCGGACCGGGGGACCTCGGCGGAGGCGCTGCGGTCCATGGGCAGCACCGCCCACGAGGACTGACCGCTCCGATTCCCGGGGCGTCGGAGCCACCGCGTAGGGTGGGAGCATGTTATCCCCCGCCGAACGGTACATGGCCGCGAAGGCTCGCGCGGCCCACGCGAGCACGGAGCTGTCGGCCTTCGAGAACACCGTGGACTTCGAACTGGACCCGTTCCAGACGCAGGGGTGCCGCGCTCTCGAGGAGGGTCGGGGTGTGCTCGTAGCGGCCCCCACGGGCGCGGGCAAGACCGTGGTGGGGGAGTTCGCGATCCACCTCGCGCTGACCCGGGGTAAGAAGGCCTTCTACACCACGCCCATCAAGGCATTGAGCAATCAGAAGTTCCACGAGTTCTCCCGCCGCTGGGGATCGGACCGGGTGGGTCTGCTCACGGGGGACACGTCCGTGAACTCGGAGGCGGACGTGGTGGTCATGACCACCGAGGTGCTGCGCAACATGCTCTACGCGGGCTCCTCCACCCTGATGAACCTGGGTTTCGTGGTCATGGACGAGGTGCACTACCTCGCGGACCGCTTCCGCGGTGCGGTGTGGGAAGAGGTCATCATCCACCTGCCCGAGCACGTGCAGCTCGCGTCCCTGTCCGCGACCGTCTCCAACGCCGAGGAGTTCGGGGCCTGGCTCGACGACGTCCGCGGCAGCACGGACGTGGTGGTCTCCGAACACCGCCCGGTCCCGCTGTGGCAGCACGTCCAGGTGGGCCCGCAGCTGCTGGACCTGTTCGTGGACGACACCACGGTCGAGGAGGCCGCGCAGCGCCATTCGGACAAGCACCGCGACGAACCCGAGGTCAACCCCGAGCTGTTGCGGTTGTTCCGCGCCCAGCACCCCCGCGGGGGTCGCTCGGGCGGGCGCGGTCCCGGACACCGCAATCGTCGTCGCCACGGCGGGCGCCACCAGGAGCCGCGCACCGGACGGCAGGAGCGGATCTCCCGCCCCCAGCTGTTGCGCCGGCTCGACGCCGAGGCCCTGCTGCCCGCCATCACCTTCATCTTCTCCCGCGCCGGGTGCGACGCCGCCGTGGCCCAGTGCGTGGCCGCGGACCTGTGGCTCACCACGCCCCAGGAACAACGCACCCTGCGCGCGTTCGCGGCGGAGGCCACCGCGCACATGTCCACCGCGGACCTCGCGGCGCTGAACTACGAGGACTGGTACCAGGGGCTCATCCGGGGGATCTCCGCCCACCACGCGGGCATGCTGCCGGTGTTCAAGGAAGTGGTCGAGCAACTGTTCTCCGAGGGGCTCATCAAGGCCGTGTTCGCCACGGAGACACTGGCGCTCGGGATCAACATGCCCGCCCGTTCCGTGGTGCTCGAACGCCTCGACAAGTTCAATGGTGAGGCCCGCGTGGACATCACCCCGGGGGAGTACACCCAGCTCACGGGGCGCGCGGGCCGGCGCGGGATCGACGTCGAGGGCCACGCCGTGGTGCTGTGGCGGGACGGCATGAACCCCCAGGCCGTCGCGGGACTCGCGTCCACGCGCACGTACCCGCTCAACTCGAGCTTCCGGCCCACGTACAACATGTCCACCAACCTGATCGCGCGCTACGGTGCCAAGCGCTCCCGGTCCATCCTGGAGACCTCGTTCGCGCAGTTCCAGGCGGACCGCTCGGTCGTGGGCCTGGCCAAGCGGGTGCGCTCGCAGGAGAAGACGCTGGAGGGCTACCGGGAGGCCATGACGTGCCACCTGGGGGACTTCACGGAGTACGCCGCGCTGCGCCGTGAACTCACGGCGGAGGAGAAGTCCGCGAGCAAATCCCGCTCGGCGCGCCAGCGCAACGACGCCGCGGTGGCCCTGCAGGATCTGCTGCCCGGTGATGTGATCGAGATCCCCCAGGGTCGCAACGCCGGGTGGGCCGTGGTGCTGCGGGAGGACGCGCACCCCTTCGACCCGCGCCCACACATCCTCACCGTGGACGGCAAGCTGCGCCGGGTCGGTGTCAACGACCTGGACGGTTCCCTGGAACCGGAATCCCGGATCAGGATCCCCAAGCACTTCTCCGGCAAATCGCCCCAGGAACGCAAGGACCTCGCGGCGACCGTGCGGGCCGCGTTGCGCGAGCACCGTCCCGCGCGCGCCCGCTCGGGAGGTCACGCGATCCGATTCGACCGGGGGACCTCGGCGCGCGATCACCGGATCGACGACCTGCGTCGACGGTTGCGCTCGCACCCCTGCCACGGCTGCTCGGACCGCGAACAGCACGCCCGCTGGGCGGAGCGCGCGTGGAAGCTCGAGAAGGACACCCAGGCGCTGCGCAAGCAGATCGCCGGGCGCACCGGGAGCATCGCCGCGACCTTCGACCGCGTATGCGCGGTGCTCACGCACTTCGAGTACCTGAGCCCGGACGAGTCCGGTCACCTGCAGCCCACGGCGGCCGGCGAGCAGTTGCGCCGCCTCTACGGCGAGCGGGACCTGCTGCTCGCGCTGTGCTTGCGGGACGGGTTCCTGGACGGTCTGGACGCCCCGGGGCTCGCGGGGGTCATGACGGCGCTCGTCTACCAGCCCCGGCGCGAGGACCAGGGCGCGCGCCCCAAGATGCCCACCGCCCACATGGAGGAGTCCGTCCAGACCCTGCTCGACAACTGGTCCGTACTCTCCGCACGCGAGGCCGAGCACCGGTTGCCGCTCACCGCGGCCCCCGAGCTGGGGCTCGCGGACGCCATGTACCGCTGGGCCCGGGGCGCCACCCTGACCCGGACGCTCACCGGCACTGACCTGGCCGCGGGGGATTTCGTGCGCTGGGCCAAGCAGACCGTGGACGTGCTGGACCAGTTGCGCGGCGTGGAAGGGCTCGATCCCGAGCTGCGCGAGACCGCGCACCGGGCCATCGAGGCCGTGCGCCGCGGTGTCGTCGAGTACAGCGTCTTCGACCAGTAAGACAATGCCGGGGGCGGGGGTCCCGCGCGCCCGGCCGGAGGGAAACACGTGAAGTCAGAACAGCAAACCGTGCGGGTGTGGGTCAACGGATCGGTGTACTCGCCCGCGGACCCGTTCGCCACCGCCGTCCTCCTGGACGGTGCGACCGTGGCGTGGGTCGGTTCCGACGACGCCGCCCGGGCCATGGCCGGCGCGGACGTCACCCCGGGGGATCTGAGGGCCGCCGTGGTCACCCCCGCGTTCGTCGCGCACCACCGGGTGGACGGGTCCCGGCAGCTGCCGCGTGCCGAGCACGGCTACGGAGCCGTGGAACTGCTGAGCTCGGACCCCGACGCGCTCGACGCCGCGACGCGGGAGGTCCGCGCGGACGGGCTGCATGCCCTGCCGGTCCTGGTGCGCCGCGCACGGGACACCGAGCAGCTGGACCCCCCGGCCCTGCCGTCGCCCACCCTGGGGTTCGACGCCGCTCCGTTCGGTGATCCCGCCGCCCTGGCCGATGCCGCGCGGGAGCACCTCGTGGCGTGCGCGCGGGCGGGACTGCAAGCGGTGCTCGTCCTGCCTCCGTCCGAGGACGGTTCGTCGGACGAGGGCGGCCCGTCCGGGGACGGTTCGTCGGGAGAGGGCTCGACCGGGGACGTCCCCTGTGAGAACAGGTCGGCCGGAACCGCGGGGCAGGACGCGGCGTCGTCGTCGGAGGATCCCCGCGTGGACGCTCTGCTGGACGCTGCGGACGCCGCCACGCAGGAGCTCGGCGGCCGCGCGTTCCATGCGCGGGGGCACCGGATCGTGGGCGTCGAACGGTTGTCCGAGGCCCAGTGCGAACGGCTGGCCGGTCTCGCGATCACGGTCTCGTGCGAGCCCGGGCGGGCGCCGCTGCGGGATCTCTCACGCGCCGGCGTGCCCGTGACGCTCATGACCGACGACCCCAACCCGTGGACCGCCGTCAAGACCGCCCTCGAGGCCCCCGACGAGCACCTGCGGACCTCGGCCCGCGCGGCCTTCCTCGCGCTGACCCGCGGGGTGTGGCGCGCCCACCGCGGGGGCACACCCCTCGCGGGGCAGCTCGCGCCGGGCGCGGAGGCCACGCTCGCGGTGTGGGACGCCGAATCCGTCATGGTGCAGCAGGCCCAGGGCACGGGCGCGTCGTGGAGCACGGACCCAAGGGCACGCACGCCTGTCCTGCCCGCGCTCGACGATTCCCGCTTGCCGCGGTGCGAGGCCACCGTGGTGGCCGGGACACTCGTGAGCGGCGCGGAACCGCGCCCATGACGTCGCGTTTTCATCTTGGTCCTGATCGCCCCTGACGTTAGACTGAGTTCTTACTGCCGGGTGGGTTCATCCGTCCTTAGAAAACAGCGCGCGCCCTTCGGGCCGCTCTGGTCCGAAGGCGGATGGGCCCGCCCAGTGGTCTGTCCGGGCTCGGGTGCCCGGCTGCCAGCGGCATGAAAGGACGCCCGGTGCGAGTTCTCACCATCATCCCCACGTACAACGAACGTGAATCGTTGCCCACGGTCATCAAGCGGCTGCGCGCCGCCGTGCCGGACGCCCACGTGCTGGTCGCCGACGACAATAGCCCGGACGGTACCGGTGACATGGCCGATGCCATGGCCGAGCAGGACGGCAACATCCACGTCCTGCACCGACCCGCCAAGGAGGGCCTGGGGCCCGCGTACCTGGCCGGTTTCGCGTGGGGTCTCGAGCGCGACTACGACGTCCTCGTGGAGATGGACGCGGACTGCTCCCACCAGCCCGAGCAGTTGCCGTTGCTGCTCGACGCCGTGCAGCAGGGCGCGGACATGGCCATCGGTTCGCGCTACGTCCCGGGTGGGCGCACCGAGAACTGGCCGCTGCCGCGACAGCTGATCTCGCGCGGTGGCAACATCTACTCGCGTGTCCTGCTGGGCACGTCCATCCACGACATCACGGGTGGCTTCCGCGCCTACCGGGACACCACGTTGCGGGCCCTGGACCTGGACTCGGTCCGCTCGCGCGGCTACTGCTTCCAGATCGACCTCGCGTGGCGCGCCGAGCGCCTGGGGCTGAAGATCGTGGAGGTGCCCATCACGTTCGTCGAACGCGAGGAGGGTGCGTCCAAGATGAGCAACGACGTCACCGTGGAGGCCGCCACGAGCGTGGCCAAGTGGGGCCTCACGGCCCGTGCGCGCACGCTCGCCGGGAAGCTGGGCCTGGGCCGCTGACCGGCCGCTGCTCCGTGCCCGGCCGGCTCACGGGTCGGTTCGAGCCGCCGCGCCGGCATCGCCTCGCGCGTACCTGCTATTCGTCCAACGGAACGACCCCCGCCCATCGGGCGGGGGTCGTTCCGTCGGTGTGTCGGCGGTCGATCATCGACCGCCCGAAGGGATCAGAGAGCGTGCTGCTCCTTGTAGAACGCCAGCCGCTGCTCGAGGGTCTGCTCGAGTTCCTCCATGCTGCGCCGCTCCAGGAGCATGTCCCAGTGGGAGCGCTGGTGCTTCTCGTTGGGGTTCTCGGGCTTCTCACCGTTGACCAGGATGGCTTCCTGGCCGGTCTTGGTGGTCCACACCGGGGGGATCTCCGCCTCCGCCGCGAACATCACGGACACGGACTCGCCGTCCGCGGTGCGGTATTCCACGCGCTGACGCGGCGCGGGCTCCACCCCGGCCTCGGTTTCCATGGACTGGGAGCCCAGGCGCATCCCTCGTAGGCTGCGATCACTCACGCGACGATCCTTCCCGACGTACGTTCTCGTGGGCCGCGGGACGACGACGCTGCGGTGCGTTCACACCCGGCGTCCCGTCCACGCGGACCCACCCGTTCCTCCCCAGCGTAACGGGGAGTCAGCGGGATTCATTCCCCGGATCGGCCCCGGGAGCCTCCGGGCGGGCGTGACGCGCGGACGAGCCGGACTCGGCATCCGTCCCGATGGTGTCGGCGGTCGTGGGTTCGGGGTCTGTGACCGGCAGGTCGACCTCGTCCACGTGGGGATCGGCGGCTTCCTGCGCGATCGGGGACGTGTAGGGCGAATCCGGCATCTCGAACTCGCTCGGCTCCGTGAGGGTGAGGTCCGGTTCCAGGTCCTTCTCGGTGACCTTGACGGTCTCGTGCTCCACGATGGGGGCGCTCTCCGGCAGGTCCTGTGCCACGGGGGCCTCGTCCTCGTACTCGTCGTCCTCGGGGCCGTCCGACGCGCCGGGGTTGAGGTAGGAACCCACACCGCGCAGTGCGGTGCTCAGCTCGGCGGGGATCATCCACACCTTGTTGGCCGTGCCCTCGGCGACCTTGGGCAGGGTCTGGATGTACTGGTACGCCAACAGCTTCTGGGTGGGGCGGGCGCGGTGGATCGAGTCGAATACCTTGGCGATGGCTTGCGCCTCACCGTCCGCGCGCAGGATTGCGGCCTTCGCGTCACCCTCCGCGGAGAGCACGGCGGCCTGACGTTCACCCTCGGCGGTGAGGATCTGGGACTGCTTCTCGCCCTCGGCGGTGAGGATCGCGGCGCGGCGGTCACGCTCGGCGCGCATCTGCTTCTCCATGGAGTCCTGGATGGACGGCGGGGGAGTGATCTCCTTGATGTCCACGCGGGAGATCCGGATGCCCCAGCGCCCGGTCGTGGAATCCAGTACGCCGCGCAGCTCCGCGTTGATCTTGTCGCGGGAGGTCAGGGTCTCCTCGAGGTTCAACCCACCCACCACGTTACGCAGCGTGGCGCTCGTGAGCTCGTCCACGGCCTGGATGTAATTGGTGATCTCGTACGTGGCGGCGCGGGGATCAGTGACCTGGAAGTAGACCACGGTGTCGATGCCCACGACCAGGTTGTCCTCGGTGATCACGGACTGGGCGGGGAACGGCACGACCTGTTCGCGCAGGTCGATCAGGGGCAGCAACCGGTCGATGAAGGGGATGAGGAAGTGCAACCCGGGATTGAGGGTGGACTGGTACTTGCCCAGTCGCTCCACGATTCCCGCGCGCGACTGCGGGACGATCCGCACCGCTTTGATGAGGGCGATGACCGCGGCGAGCACCACCACGGTCAACAGGACGATGATGACGATGGACATGGGGTCCTTTCGGTGGGGGTTCGGCGGTGCGCCGGGGCGCTCGTCCGGGGTCAGGGTCGGACGCCGCGCCCGGGGTCGGTGTGCGTGGGCACCGGGGCCACGTCCGCGATGACCGCGGTGGCTCCTTCGATGCGGTGGACGTAGGCGGTGCTGCCCTCGGGCAGGGCGGCGGCTGTGGCGGTGCGGGCGGTCCAGATGTCACCCTCCAGGCGCACCAGGCCGCTGTGCTGGCTCACGGGCTCCAGCACCATGCACCGCAGCCCGATGAGGCGGTCGGTGTTGGAGCGGGTCGTGGGCGTGGACCTGTTGAGACGTCGCAGGGCGATCGGGCGGATCAGGAAGATCAATAGCACCGACACCAGCGCGAACAGCACGACCTGCGCGGTGAAGCTGTCCACGGCCAGGCTCACGCCGGCGGTGACCAGGGCGGCGAGCGACATCATGAGAAAGAGGAAGTCCAGGGTGAGCATCTCGATGGCTGCGAGCACCAGCATCACGATCAGCCACAGGATCCAGGGATTGTTGACCAGTGCGTCCCACACGGTGCGGCTCCGTCCTCGTCCGGTGTCATCGGTTCTCGGATGCCCCGGTGCGAGCCCGGGGATCCATCTCACGTGGTCCAGCCCATTGTGCCCTACGACACCGACGTGCTCCCGTAGGCCCCATGCCAGTGCCGCTGATAATCACATGCCGCGGCGCCCCCACGGCAACGGCGCGCCGGTTTCCCCGTGAGAGAAACGTGCGGGAAATCAGTGGCGCGTCACTATGGGGGTCGTAATATGGGGCACGAAGCCGGACCACACACCCATTGCGGGTGCGGCGGCCTACGGCGCACAAACCGTGCGCCGGCAGCAGAGACTTACTGAGGAGTTAATGCGATGACCACGTTCGACGTGAATGCAATTCTGTCCAGCACGGCCTACGGTTCCGACGGTGACAAGATCGGCAAGGTCGAGCAGGTCTTCCTGGACGACAACTCGGGCGAGCCGACGTTCCTGACCGTCAACACCGGTCTGTTCGGCGCCAAAGAGAACTTCGTTCCTGTGAAGGGTGCTCGTCAGGACGGCGACCGTGTGGTCCTGCCCTACACCAAGGACGTCATCAAGGACGCTCCGAAGGTCGACGCCGACCAGCACCTCTCCCCGGCCGAGGAAGAGGAGCTGTACCGCTACTACGAGCTGAACTACGACGACGGCCGTACCGCGGGCACCGATCGTGATCGCGCCACCGCTGCCGCTGGTACCGCGGGTGTCGCCGGCGCCGCCGATCGTGACCGCGCCGCCGTGGCCCAGGACCGCCGCGACGTCGCCGCGACCGCCGGTGACGAGGCCTCCGTGGTCCGCCACGAGGAGCGCCTCAACGTGGGCACGCAGGAGCGCGAGGCCGGACACGCCCGCCTGCGCAAGTACGTCGTGACCGACCACGAGACCGTGGACGTCCCCGTCGAGCGCGAAGAGGTCACCGTCGAGCGCACGCCGATCAACGACACGAACGCCCGCGTGGACAACGGCACCATTGGTGAGGAAGAGGTGGACGTGACCCTGTACGAAGAGCGTCCCGTCGTCCAGAAGGAAACCGTAGCCGTGGAAGAGGTCGGACTGAACAAGCAGACCGTCCAGGAGACCCAGCGCGTCGAGGCCGACGTCCGCAAGGAACAGGTCGATGTCGAGACCGACGTCGATCGTGGTGACCTCGGCCGTGACGGCGAGGCTCCCCGCCGCTGATCCGCGGCGCGCGGCTGACGCCGTGTGAGCATTGACGGTTGTACCCCGGGTTCCAGCCCGGGGTACAGCCATGTCCGGGTACAACCGCGCCGGGGCACGCCCGCGTCCGCGCACTGCGCTGTCGTGGAGGCGGCCGCTCGGCCGGAGAGGTGCGGTCCGCACGGACGCGGCCCCGCAGCGGCGTCGTGCCCGTCTTCATGGCGGCGGGGCCGGGGCGGTAGCATCAATGAGGTCGTCGGCGCGTCCAGCGCGCGAGTCCTGCACGACGGCCCGCCCCCGGTACGGGCGGGCGCACACAAGATCTGACGAGGAGAAACACCATGACGGATGCCCCTTCCCTGCGGTTGACGGTGGACGGCGAGTCACGCACCGCGGACCAGGGCACCACGGCCGCGGAGCTGTACAGCGAGCAGCGCGACGTCGTGGTGGCGCACGTCAACGGTGAGCTCAAGGACCTCGCGACCGAGCTGCGGGACGGGGACACCGTGGAGCGCGTGCTGATCGGTGACCCCGAGGGCCTCGAGGTGCTGCGCCACTCCACGGCCCACGTGATGGCCCAGGCCGTGCAGGAGCTGCGCCCGGACGCGAAACTGGGGATCGGGCCCTACATCACGGACGGGTTCTACTTCGACTTCGACGTCGAGGAGCCGTTCACCCCGGACGATCTGAAGAAGCTCGAGAAGTCGATGCTCAAGATCGTGAACAAGAACCAGATCTTCCGCCGGCGCAGCGTGAGCGAGGACGCTGCCCGGGCGGAGATGGCGGACGAGCCGTACAAGCTCGAACTCATCGACCTGGCCGGCGGTCCCGGCTCCGGTGCCATGGACGAGTCCGCGGAGGGTGCCTCGGTGGAGGTGGCCGCCGGTGACCTTACGATCTACGACAACCTGGACCGTAAGAGCGGGGACGTGGTGTGGCGGGACCTGTGCCGCGGCCCGCACCTGCCGGACACCAAGCACATCGGCAACGGCTACGCGCTGATGCGTTCGGCCGCCGCGTACTGGCGCGGGAGCGAGAAGAACAAGCAGCTGCAGCGGATCTACGGCACGGCATGGCCCACCAAGGACGAACTGCGCGAGTACAAGGAACGATTGGCAGAGGCCGAGCGCCGCGACCACCGCAAGCTGGGTGTGGAGCTGGACCTGTTCTCCTTCCCGGACGAACTGGGCTCCGGGCTGCCGGTGTTCCACCCCAAGGGCGGGATCATCCGCAAGGAGATGGAGGACTACTCCCGCGAGCGCCATGCCCAGGCCGGGTACGAGTTCGTCTACACGCCCCACATCACCAAGGGTCATCTCTACGAGGTCTCGGGTCACCTGGACTGGTACCGGGACGGGATGTTCCCTCCCATGCACGTGGACGAGGAGCGCGATCCGGCCACGGGTGAGCTGACCAAACCGGGCCAGGACTACTACCTCAAGCCCATGAACTGCCCCATGCACAACCTGATCTACCGCTCCCGGGGCCGTTCCTACCGGGAACTGCCGCTGCGGTTGTTCGAGTTCGGTGCGGTCTACCGCTACGAGAAGTCCGGTGTGATCCACGGTCTGACGCGTGTGCGTGGGATGACGCAGGACGACGCCCACATCTACTGCACGCGTGAGCAGATGAAGGGCGAGCTCACGAGCACCCTGAACTTCGTGCTGTCCCTGCTCAAGGACTACGGTCTGGACGACTTCTACCTGGAACTGTCCACCAAGGACCCGGAGAAATTCGTGGGTTCGGACGAGATCTGGGAGGAGGCCACTCGCACCCTGCAGGAGGTCGCCCAGGACTCGGGGCTCCAGCTCGTACCGGATCCCGGGGGAGCGGCGTTCTACGGTCCCAAGATCTCGGTGCAGGCGCGGGACGCGATCGGGCGCACGTGGCAGATGTCCACGATCCAGCTCGACTTCAACCTCCCCGAGCGCTTCGACCTCGAGTACCAGGCCTCGGACGGCACCCGGCGCCGGCCCGTGATGATCCACCGGGCCCTGTTCGGGTCCGTGGAGCGGTTCATGGGCGTGCTCACCGAGCACTACGCGGGGGCGTTCCCGGTGTGGCTGTCGCCCACCCAGGTCCGGGCGATCCCCGTGGCGGACGCCTTCGACGACTACCTCGACGAGTTCGCTCAGGCCTTGCGTGAACGCGGCGTACGTGTGGAGGTGGACACGTCCTCGGACCGGTTCCCCAAGAAGATCCGCACGGCCTCCAAGGACAAGATCCCGTTCGTCGTGATCGCCGGGGGCGACGACGCCGAGGCCGGTACCGTCTCGTTCCGCTTCCGCGATGGCTCGCAGTACAACGGAGTGTCCCAGCAGGACGCGGTGGAACTGATCACGGGCCACATCGATCGGCGTCAGAACGCGGACCCCACGGCGCCCGCGCAGGACACCCCGAAGGCCCCGGAGGCCGGGAACGGCGCCGTCGCGGCCGACACCGCGGCGGGTGACGCGGCGTCGGGACAGTCGTGAGTGCCCCGGACGCCGCGGCGTCGGACGGGGAGGGCGTGAGCCGGGACGAGTTCGAACTGCCCGGCGACCCGGACGGTTTCCAACGGCTGTGGACCCCGCACCGGTTGGCGTACGTGCGCGGGGAGGAGACGTCCGTGGAGCAGCCTCCGGGCTGCCCGTTCTGCACCGCGCCGGCCCGCTCGGACGAGGACGCGCTGATCGTCCACCGCGGGGAGCACTGCTTCGCGGTGCTCAACCTCTTCCCGTACAACCCGGGCCACGTGCTCGTGTGCCCGTACCGCCACGTGGCGGAGCTCACGGAGCTCACGGACGACGAACTGTGGGAGCTCAACACGCTGACCCGCACCGTGGTCCTCGTGATCCGGGACGTCGCCAGCCCCGCGGCGTTCAACGTGGGACTCAACCTGGGCCAGGCCGCCGGCGGTTCGCTGTCCGAGCACCTGCACCAACACGTGGTCCCGCGCTGGACGGGGGACGCGAACTTCATGCCCGTCGTCGCCCACACCAAACCCCTCATCCAGACCCTGGCGGCCACGCGCGAGGACATCGCCCGCGCGTGGCCCCGGGACTGACCCCCCCCGCGGGCCCCGGACCGCCCCGCCGGGCGGATCCGCCCGCTCACTAGGATGGAGACCATGTCCCGACCACTCGTACGTGTCCTCGGCCAGGGGGTGCGCTGGGCGTCGAGCCTGCGCGGCGGTGGCTCCGCCTTTCCCGGCCTGGTCATGGAGAAACTGCACCCCCGGTTCGTCGCGGAGGAGCTCGCCAAGCTGCCGCTCGGCGTGGTGGTGATCAGCGGCACCAACGGCAAGACCACCACGACCAAGATGACCGTCCAGTTGTTGCGTTCACAAGGACTGCGCGTGTTCACCAATCGCACGGGCTCCAACTTCGTGCGCGGTGTCGCGGCGTCCCTGCTCGCGGAGATGGACGCGTTCGGTCGGCTCGCGGCGGACGTCGCGGTGCTCGAGCTGGACGAGGCCCACGCGGTGCACTTCGTCAAGCAGGTCCGGCCCCGGATCTCGCTACTGCTCAACGTCATGCGGGACCAGCTCGACCGGTTCGGGGAGATCGACACCACGCGCCGGATGCTGAGCCAGGTCGCGCGCGCCACCACGGGCACGGTCGTGCTCAACCGCGAGGACCCGCGGATCGCAAGTCTCGCCCAGGACGTGACCGAGGGGACCGCCGTGAGCTGGTTCGGGCTCTCGGACGCCCTGCGCCCCATGTTCCCGTCCGACGACGACATGCGTGACGGGCTGCGGCAGGTGGACCCCGGCGCCCAGGATTCGGACGTGCCGTCCACGCGCCGGCCCGACGCCGACGTCGTGCTCGAGGCCGTGAACGCGCGCAGCGTGGAACTCGACGTGCGCGGGCGCAAGCACGACGCCACGGTGGACCTGTACGGCGTCTACAACCAGTACAACGCCGCGGCCGCCCTCGCCACGAGCCTGCAGGTGCTCGGCGACGCCGCGGACGTCCCCTCCCTCGTGGCCGAACTGGGGAAGGTCACCCCGGCGTTCGGTCGCGGGGAGACCATCACGGTCCAGGACAAGCCCCTGCAGTTGCTGCTCGTGAAGAACCCCGCGGGCTTCCGGCTCTCCCTGGCCTCGGCGTCCGCGCAGGACTACGCCACGATGATCGCGATCAACGACCAGTACGCGGACGGCCGGGACGTCTCGTGGCTGTGGGACGTGGACTTCGACGCGCTGCGCGACGGCGGCGTGGACATGGTCTCGGGCGTGCGCGCGTGGGACATGGCGCTGCGCCTGGACTACGACCTCGTGCGCGTGGCCGCGGTGGAACCGGACCTCGAGGACGCGTTACGCCGGTTCATCGCGGACTCGGGGGAGCGCCCCATGAGAATCTTCTGCACGTACACGGCCATGCTCTCCCTGCGCAGGATCCTGGGCGACATGACGCACGTGGCGGCCATCTAGGAGGACACCCGTGGCACACGACACCGCCCGGGCGCTGCGCATCGTGCAGCTCTACCCCCGGGACATGAACATCTACGGCGACTGGGGCAACACACTCACGCTCAAGCGCCGCGCCGAACGCCACGGCCTCGGGACCGAGATCGTGGACTACAACCCCGGCGACCCGTGGCCCGAGAACGCCGACCTCTTCGTGGGCGGCGGAGGACAGGACTCGGGACAGTTCCGCGTGGCCGACGACCTCGCCGTGGTGGCACCGCGACTGCACGAGGCCGTGGCACGAGGCGTGCCCATGCTCGCGATCTGCGGGCTCTACCAGCTCTTCGGGCACAGTTTCCGCACGGGCACCGGGGAGACACTGTCCGGGATCGGGATCTTCGACCTCGAGACGGTGGCCGGTCCGGAACGGCTGATCGGCAACATCGTGACCGAGTCCCCGGACCTGGGCACGATCATCGGCTACGAGAACCACTCGGGGCTCACCCACCTGGGCGCGGGGCAACAACCCCTCGCGAGCGTGGTCTCGGGGGCCGGCAACAACGGGCAGGACGCCACGGAGGGTGCGCGCACCGCGAACGTGCTGGGCAGCTACCTGCATGGGTCGCTGCTGCCCAAGAACCCGCGTGTCGCGGACTTCCTGCTCGCGGCGGCACTCGAGCTGCGCGGCGAGACCCTGCCCGAGGGCGAACTCGACGACACGCTCGCGCAGCGCGCCCGCGACGTCGCAGCGTCGCGCCCGCGCTGACGGGCCCCGCCCCGCGCTCGTTATCATGGAGGTCGATCCGTGTCCGGTCCGCAGGGGCCGGACGCATTCTTTCGAGGAGGTCATTCATGTCAGGTCACTCCAAGTGGGCCACGACCAAGCACAAGAAGGCGGCGATTGACGCCAAGCGCGCCAAGGCGTTCGCCAAGTACATCAAGGGGATCGAGGTCGCGGCCCGCATGGGCGGCGCGGACACCTCGGGTAACCCCGCGCTCGAACTCGCGGTCTCCAAGGCCAAGAAGAACTCGGTGCCCAACGACAACATCGACCGCGCGATCAAGCGCGGCGCCGGGCTCACGGGCGAGACGATCGACTACACCGAGATCCTCTATGAGGCCCGCGGCCCGCAAGGCACCGCGCTGTACATCGAGTGCCTCACGGACAACAAGAACCGCGCGGCCTCCGAGGTGCGCGTGGCCGTGACCCGCCACGGCGGCACCATGGCGGACTCCGGTTCCGTGGCGTACCTGTTCGAGCGCAAGGGCGTGGTGGAGGTCGCCAAGACGGACGGTCTCACCGAGGACGACGTCCTGATGGCCGTGCTCGACGCTGGCGCCGAGGAAGTGCTCGACGAATCCGACGACTTCGAGGTGGTCAGCGAGGCGACCGATCTGCCCGCGATCCGCACCGCCCTGGACGAGGCCGGTCTCGAGTACAACAACGACGACCCCCAGTTCCGCCCCACCATGAAGGTGGACCTGGACGCCGAGGGCGCCCGTAAGTTCCTCAAGCTCGCGGACGCGGTCGAGGAGCTCGACGACGTGCAGAACGTCTACTCGAACGCCAACATCCCGGCCGAGGTCATGGCCGAGCTCGAGGACGACGAGTAAGTCCGTGAGTCCTGCGGTGGCCCGGCAGTCCCAACAGCGCGTGCTCGCGGTGGACCCCGGTCTCACCCGGTGCGGCTTCGCCGTGGTGGACATGTCCGCGCAGCGCACCGGGACGTTCGTGCACGTCCAGGTGAGCGGGACGCGCGCGCACGAGGCCCTCGAACACCGCGTGCTGTCGATCATGCGGGCCGCCGAGGAACTCATGGACCGCTTCCGCCCGGACGTCATGGCCGTGGAGCGCGTGTTCGCGCAGAACAACGCCCCCACGGTCGTGGGCACGGCCCAGGCCACGGGCGTCGTGATCGCGGCGGCCGCGGCGCGGGGCATCCCGGTCGCGTGGCACACCCCGTCCGAGGTCAAGGCCGCGGTCACCGGGGACGGCTCCGCGGACAAGGAATCGGTCAACCGCATGGTCGTGCGCATCCTGCGCCTGGACGCCCCGCCGCGGCCCGCGGACGCCGCCGACGCGCTGGCCCTGGCCGTGTGCCACGGGTGGCGCGGTGGGATGGCCGGTGTCAACGCGGCCGAGCGCACGTCCACCCACTCGGGTTCGCGCCCGGTGCAGACCCGCCGGGGTGCTGGCCTCACTCCGGCACAGCAGGCGTGGCGACGCGCCGAGGCCGCATCGCGAGCCCCCGGTGCCACCGCGCCCCGCGCATCCGGTACGGCCGCGTCCCGCGCGCCGGGTGCAGCGACCGGTGCCCGCGGGCGGCGCGGCCGGGTGTCCTGAGCGCCCGTTGCGGCCCGCCTCCCGAGCGGGAGCACGCGTTCCAGGTGTCCCCGGCGCTTGGTACAGTGACGAGCAGGAATTCGTACACGTGTTCGAACGACGCACCACGTCCTGCCCCCAGGTCGCGGCGCATTCGGGCACACCGACGTTCTCGGCCGGTGGCCGTGGGAGGGGAGGGGCACCGTGATCGCCTCGATAACCGGTGAGGTGCGCTTCGTGGGCGCCACGCTCGCCGTGGTGGAGGTCTCGGGCTTCGGCATCGAGGTCAACGCGAGCCCCCGCACGCTCGCCGGATTGCGGGTCGGTGCCACCGCGCACCTGCACACCGCGTACATCGCGCGCAAGGACGAGGCCCCGGTGCTATTCGGTTTCGCCCAGGCGGACGAGAAGGAGATCTTCTCCGTCATGCTCGGGGTCTCCGGGGTGGGCCCGCGCACCGCGCTCGCCGCGGTGTCCGTCCTCGGGCCCGACGACGCCCGGCGCGCGATCGCCGCCGGCGACGACAAGGCCTTCACGGCCGTCCCCGGGATCGGACCGAAGTCCGCGCGGCGCATCGTCCTGGAACTCGCGGACAAGATCGTCCTGCCGGACCCCGCGCCGCAGCAGAGCGCACAGCCCGGCATGCAGGTGTGGCGTGAACAGGTCGTGGACGCGCTCACGGGTCTGGGCTGGAGCGAGAAGGACGCCGCTCGCGGGATCGACGACGCCCTCGAGACCCAGCCCGAGCTCGCGGAGTCCGCCAACGTGGCCGAGATCCTGCGCGCCGTGCTGTCGTGGCTCGGCACCGCCAAGGCCACGTCCCACACGCGGACCAGGGGGCGGTGAGCATGGCCGTGGAGGAACGCGGATCGGTGGGCCAACAGCGTCTCGTGGGCGCTGAGGGCGACTACGACGACCAGCAGCTCGAGGCGTCCCTGCGCCCGGGGACCCTGCACGACTTCGTGGGGCAGAAACGGGTGCGGGCACAGTTGTCGCTCGTGCTCGAGGCGTCCAAGCTGCGTGGGCGCACCGCGGACCACGTGCTGCTGTCCGGGCCCCCGGGCCTCGGCAAGACGACCCTGGCCATGATAATCGCGCAGGAGCTGGACGTCCCCCTGCGGATCTCGTCCGGCCCTGCGATCCAGCACGCGGGTGACCTCGCGGCCATCCTGTCCTCCCTGACCCACGGGGAGGTGCTGTTCCTGGACGAGATCCACCGGATGTCCCGGCCCGCGGAGGAAATGCTGTACATGGCCATGGAGGACTTCCGCGTGGACATCGTGGTGGGCAAGGGCGCCGGTGCCACGTCCATCCCGCTGGACCTGCCCCCGTTCACGCTCGTGGGTGCCACGACCCGGGCGGGGCTGCTGCCCGGACCACTGCGCGACCGGTTCGGGTTCACGGGTCACCTGGAGTTCTACTCCGTCGAGGAACTCGAGCTCGTGCTGCGCCGTTCGGCCGGGCTGCTGGACCTCACCATGTCGAGCGAGGCCTTCACGGAGGTCGCATCGCGCTCGCGCGGCACCCCTCGTATCGCCAACCGACTGCTGCGGCGCGTGCGGGACTGGGCGCTCGTGCACGGCGTGGAGCGCATCGACGCGCGGGCCGCCGGATCCGCACTCGACATGTACGAGGTGGACGCCCGGGGTCTGGACCGCCTGGACCGCAACGTGCTCTCGGCGCTGGTGAACAAGTTCAACGGCGGCCCCGTCGGGCTGTCCACCCTGGCGATCGCCGTGGGGGAGGAGACCGAGACGGTCGAGACCGTCGCGGAACCGTTCCTGGTCCGGGAGGGCCTGCTCGGTCGCACTCCGCGCGGGCGCATCGCCATGGCCGCGGCGTGGGAGCACCTGGGACTCGACGTCCCCGAGCACGCCGCGTTCAAGGACCCGGCGCTGAGAACCGCGCTCGCGACCGAACCGGACTCGGAGGATCCGTCCAGCACGTGACCAGATCCATCCCCTAAGCTGGGGAGGATCGGCCGGGACCTTCGCACCCCTGCGCAGTCGTGCCCGGTCGCGCTGTACGTGCACCTCGACAGAACGGATCCTTCGTGACCATCCTCGCTCAGACCCAGGACGCTGCCGGTGGCGGCGCCGGAACCGCATGGTTCCTGCCCGTGATGCTCGTGGTCATGGTCCTGCTGCTGTGGCTGCCCATGCGCCGACAGAAGAAGGCCCAGGCCCAGATGAAGGCCAAGCAGGCCACCATGGAACCGGGCACGCGTGTAATGACGAGCTTCGGTCTCTACGGCACCCTGCGGGACATGGACCGGGAGAACAACAAGGCCGTCCTGGAGATCTCCCCGGGCCAGCTCGTCACGGTGCACTCCCAGACCGTGACCACCGTGGTGGACGAGCTGCCCGCCGAGTCCGCGACCACCGCCGCCCCCGGCGTGGTCGAGGCGGACTCCGTGCGGGCCGGTACCCCCGAGGCGGCCGGTTCGGCGCACCGCGTGGACCCGATCGACCCCGTGGACGGTTCCACGGCCGCCGGCGAGCAGGGCACCACCCAGCGCGGCACCATCCAGCCCGGTTCCGCCCAGTCCGGCACCACACCGGGTGCGGCGGCCCCGGACGCCTCGCACCAAACCTGGCGCGACGCCCGCGACCGCGACGACCGCGGTAACCCCACCACCTGATTTTCCCCCACCGGGACACGGGCCGAGGACCTCGGCCCGTTTCTCATGTGTCGACCGGGCCGCGGCCCCGGTCGAGGGCTCGTTGAAGGACAGCAATGGCAGCAGAGAAGAAGGCGCAGACCCCGGGATCGCGTGGCGGGTCCCGTTGGCGGCGCACCAAGGCCTCCGGCACCTCGGAGGGGACCCCCGGGAACGGGACCGCAGCGGCGAACGGCACGTCCGGTCGGAACGGGACGGGTACCGCGAAGCGGCGACCCCGCTCCGGAGCGGCCGCGGCGGCGTCGTCGGCGCGCAAGGCCCTGGTGGCTCTTGCAGCGGTGATCGCGATCCTCGCCGGGGTACTCGTCTACGGTGTGACGACCGACCGCACCGGGTGGGCGCCCAAGCTGGCGCTGGATCTCGAGGGTGGCACGCAGATGGTGCTCTCGCCCACGCTGCAGGGGGAGAACTCCGGTCAGGACATCTCCCAGGAGCAACTGGACCAGGCGGTCGAGATCATCCGCCAGCGCGTGGACGGTGCGGGTGTCTCCGAGGCGGAGATCACCACGCAGTCCGGTCGCAACATCGTGGTGTCGATGCCCGGTGTGCCCTCGTCCGAGACGCGTGAGCTGATCCAGACCTCCGCGCAGATGGCGTTCCGTCCCGTGATCGTCTCGGGTCCCGGCGCGGCCACCCCGGAGAACCAACGCACCGACCCCAAGTCGATCCCCCAACCGGAGGGTGAGCCCGAGAACTCGTCCGACCCCAAGTGGGTCACGCGGGATCTCTTCGCCAGGTACGAGGCGCTCGACTGCAGTGCGCCGCGGCCCCAGGAGGAGCGCGCCTCCCAGCCGCAGGACGAGGCGATCGTGGCGTGCGATCCGCAGAGCAACTCCAAGTTCATCCTGGGCCCCGTCGAGATCCCCGGCACGGACATCGCCACGGCGTCCTACGCCCAGGCGACCAACTCCCAGGGCCACGCGACGGGCGGGTTCGCCGTGAACCTGCAGTTCAACGACGAGGGCACCCAGACCTTCAAGGAACTCTCCGAGCGGCTCTACGGGCTCGGCCAGGGCGGACAGAACGGTGCACGCAACCGGTTCGCGATCGTGCTGGACGGTTCCGTGGTCTCCGCGCCGACCATGAACGCCGTGATCACGGACGGCCGTGCGCAGATCACCGGCAACTTCACCGAGGACGAGGCCAAGTTCCTGTCCGAGCAGTTGAAGTACGGTGCGTTGCCGGTGTCCTTTTCGATCGACTCCGAACAGCAGATCTCCGCGACCCTGGGTAGCAACCAGTTGCGGATGGGCATCATCGCGGGCCTGATCGGTCTGGCGCTCGTGTGCATCTACTCGCTGTTCCAGTACCGCTGGCTGGGTCTCGTGACCATCGCTTCACTCGTCGTGGCCGGTGTCGTGACCTACCTGGCCATCACCCTGCTGGGGTGGGGCGCGAACTACCGACTGTCCCTGGCCGGCGTCGCGGGTCTCGTGGTGGCCATCGGTCAGACCGCGGACTCGTTCATCGTGTACTTCGAACGCATCCGAGACGAGATCCGCGCCGGGCGCACGATCCCGGCCGCCGTGGACCACGGCTGGCAACGCGCGCGCCAGACGGTGCTCGCGTCCAAGGCCGTGAACCTGTTGGCCGCCGTGGTGCTCTACTTCGTGGCCGTGGGCAACGTGCGCGGCTTCGCGTTCACGCTCGGTCTCACCGCGATCGCGGACCTGCTGGTCGTGTTCCTGTTCACCCACCCGATCATGGTGTTGCTCGCACGCACCCGCTACTTCGGCAACGGCGCGCGGCACTCGGGTCTGGACCCCGAAGCGCTCGACGCCGTCCCGCTCTACCGCGGCGCCGGCCGGCTGCGCAGCCCCGAGGACGGTGACGGTCTCACGATCGCCGAACGACGACGCCGCGCGGCACAGCAGGCGAGCGCAGCGCCGTCGTCCGCAGCGCCGTCGTCCGCCGCCGAACCCGGCGGGAACGCGTCCGTCGGCTCCACCGCGGCCACCGCCCGTCCCGATTCCGAGGAGACCCAGCGATGAGCAACCGACTCGCGCGTTTCGGCAATGACCTGCACAGCGGGCGCACGTCCTACCCCTTCGTCCAGAAGCGGGGACCGTGGCTCGCCGTGAGCCTGGCCCTCGTGGTGATCTCCGTGCTGATCCCCGTGATCAAGGGCGGGTTCAACCTGGGGATCGACTTCACGGGCGGCTCCGAGTTCACGGTCTCGGACGTGTCCACCACGGACGTCTCCCTGGGCGAGCGGGCGGTCGCCGAGACCCCCGGTGCCCACGAGGCCACCGTGACGAACATCGCCCCGGGCACCGTGCGGGTGCAGACCCAGCAACTCGACGACGACCAGACCCTGACCCTGAAGAACAAGCTGCAGGACGCCTACGGCGTGGGCGAGGACCAGGTGACCTCCAACTTCGTGGGACCCACGTGGGGCCAGGGCGTGACCCGGCAGGCCCTGTGGGGGCTCGTGATCTTCGTGGTGCTCGCGCTCGCACTCATGGCGCTGTACTTCCGCACGTGGAAGATGTCCGTGTCCGCGATCGCAGCCATGCTCTTCACGATCGTCATCACCGCGGGTGTGTACTCCCTGGTGGGCTTCGAGATCACCCCCTCCGCGGTGATCGGCTTCCTCACGGTGCTGTCCTACTCGCTCTACGACTCGGTGGTGGTCTTCGACAAGGTGCGTGAGAACACCGCGGGGCTCGTGGACGGCAGCGCGCCCGAGGAACGCAGGAAACGCACGTTCGGGGAACAGGTCAACCTGGCCGTGAACCAGACCCTCGTGCGCTCGATCAACACGTCCGTGGTGGGCATCCTCCCCGTGGGGTCCATCCTGTTCATCGGTGCCTACCTGCTCGGGGCCGGAACGTTGAAGGACCTCTCGCTGTCCTTGTTCGTGGGCATCATCGTGGGCACGCTCGCTACACTGTTCGTGGCCGCGCCCCTGTACTCGTGGTTGCGCGACCGCGAACCCGGCGTGCGGGAGCAGACCCGCCGGGTGCTCGAACACCGCACGGGCGAGGCGCCTCCGGTGAGCGCGGATCCCGTGGCGGTCTGACGCGACACCTCGCACTCGCGGCCGGTCGCGCATGGCGTGACCGGCCACGTGCGTTGTGACCGAACGTGCGGGCGGCGACGCCGCTCGGTACCCCGCCCGCGGCAGGTGAGCACTGCGTCCGCGGCACGTCCGTACTGTGTCCGCGGCGCATCGGCACCGTTGTCCGCGGCGTGTCGGCGCGGGCTTAGACTGGGACATCAGCCCGCGGGGGCTCATGTCCGGCCTCCCGCGGTCGCGGCGACGATGAGGAGGCCACGGATCATGTCCAGCCAGTCCGAGAACGGTGGTGCCCAGGCACCCGTGGGCTCCGCGGTCACGTCCTCCGGCGCGGCCTCCGCTCAGGAGGCGTCCCGTCCGAGTTCCGCGCCGCCCGCTCGCCCGAGTGCCGCGCGCGGCGACTTCGGGGGCACCCATTTCGTCCTGCCCGCCTCTCGGCCCGTGTTCGGGCGGGCGGTCTTCCCGGGGCGCAGCGAACGCACCCGCTCGACCCTCTCGGTGCTCAGCGGTGAATCGGTCCCGAGCTCGCCCATCCTGGTGCCCCTGCTGCGCACGGTGCAGAACACCCATCCCGAGGAGGACCTTTCGGTCCTGGAGCGGGCCTTCACGGTCGCGGACACCCACCACGAGGGACAGAAGCGCAAGTCCGGGGACCCGTACATCACCCACCCGGTGGCCGTGACCACGATCCTCGCGGAACTCGGGATGACCGGTGCCACGCTCGTGGCCGGTCTGCTGCACGACACCGTGGAGGACACGTCCTACACGCTCGAGCAAGTGCGCGAGGAGTTCGGCGAGGAGGTCGCCGCGCTCGTGGACGGCGTGACCAAGCTGGACAAGATCCAGTACGGGGAGAACGCGCAGGCGGAGACCGTGCGCAAGATGATCGTGGCCATGGCCAAGGACATCCGCGTGTTGGTCATCAAACTCGCGGACCGTTTGCACAATGCCCGGACGTGGCGCTTCGTGTCCTCCGAGTCCTCCGGGCGCAAGGCGCGCGAGACCCTCGAGATCTTCGCTCCGCTGGCCCACCGACTGGGCATGAACACGATCAAGTGGGAGCTCGAGGACCTGTCCTTCGCGGCCCTGCACCCCAAGGTGTACGAGGAGATCGTGCGCATGGTGGGGGAGCGCACCCCCGAGCGCGAGCGTCACCTCGCGGAGATCCGCGGTCAGATCGCCGAGGCGCTGGACGCGTCCGGGATCGAGGCGACCATCACGGGCCGGCCGAAGCACTACTACTCGATCTACCAGAAGATGATCGTGCGGGGTAAGGACTTCGACGAGATCCACGACCTGCAGGCCGCGCGCGTGCTCGTGAACTCCGTGCGCGAATGCTATGCGGCGCTGGGTGTGCTGCACGCGAAGTGGCGGCCGCTGCCCGGGCGGTTCAAGGACTACATCGCCATGCCCAAGTTCAACATGTACCAGTCCCTGCACACCACGGTGATCGGGCCCGCGGGGCGTCCCGTGGAGATCCAGATCCGCACCCACGAGATGCACCGCCGCGCCGAGTACGGCGTGGCCGCGCACTGGAAGTACAAGGACAAGGTCAACCAGGCGAACTCCGCGACCCCCAAGGCCAAGGAGGGTGAGCTGAACTGGCTCAGCTCCCTGGTGTCGTGGCAGGAGGAGGCCAAGGACTCCTCGGACTTCCTGGACTCGCTGCGCTATCAGATCAACACCGCCGAGGTGTACGTGTTCACGCCCAAGGGCGAGGTCATGGCCCTGCCCACGGGGTCCACGCCGGTGGACTTCGCGTACGCGGTGCACACCGAGGTGGGCAACCGCACGATCGGCGCGCGCGTCAACGGCAAGCTCGCCCCGCTGTCGTCCCGGTTGCAGCACGGGGACCGCGTGGAGATCCTCACGTCCAAGTCGGAACAGGCGGCGCCGTCCCAGGACTGGCTCAAGTTCGTGGGCTCCCCGCGGGCGCGCACCAAGATCCGGCAGTGGTTCTCCAAGGAACGCCGCGAGGAAGCGATCGAGCGGGGCAAGGACCAGCTCACCCGGGCGCTGCGCAAGCACCACCTCCCGCTGCAGCGCACGGTCACGAGCGCAGCGCTGCTCGCGGTGGCCCAGGACTTCAACCGCGGGGACGTGGCCGCGCTCTACGAAGCCATCGGTTCGGACGCCGTGGGCGCCCACCAGGTCGTCGACAAGTTGTTGCAGCACCTGGGCGGGGCCGAGGGCACGGAGGAGGACCTCGCCGAGACCACGCGGGTGACCCACCCCGTGCGCCCCGGCGTCTCGGACGCGGGTGTGCTCGTGCAGGGGGCCTCGGACGTCTACGTCAAGATCGCCCGGTGTTGCACCCCGGTGCCCCCGGACGAGATCGTGGGTTTCGTCACGCGCGGGTCCGGGATCTCGGTGCACCGCAAGGACTGCGCCAACATGCGGGTCATCCCGGAGGACGACGACCGGATCAAGGACGTCTCGTGGGCGCCCACCCAGTCCTCGCTGTTCCTCGTGGAGATCCAGGTGGAAGCCCTGGATCGCAAGTCCCTGCTCTACGACGTGACCAAGGCGCTGTCGGAGAATCACGTGAACATCCTCTCGGCGCAGGTGCACACGTCCCGCTCCCGGCTGGCGATCTCCCGGTTCTCGTTCGAGATGGGGGACACCCGCTACCTGGACCACGTGCTCAACCAGGTGCGCCGGATCGACGGCGTCTACGACGTCTACCGCACCTCGGGACACCGCCCGGTCAACTCCTGAAGGGTCCGCCCGCGCGTCCGGCCTCGAGCGCCCGTGCGAGCTTGCGGACGCGGGCGATCGCGACCCGGCGACCCGGCAGTTTGGCCAGGGCCTCGAGTTCGGCAAGCAGGTGCTGCGGTGAGCAGTGCAGGCGCGGTGCGCTCAGCAGGGCGAGCAGAGCGGCGTCGCCGGCCGGGCCGGTGACGTGCACCGCGAGGTCCACGGCGGTGCGCAGGGGAGTGGTCAGTGTGATGCCGTGGTGGACCACGAGGTCCCGCGGCGCGAACCCCGTCTGATGGATCACGAGACCCGGCGGCACCGTGGTGGTCGTGCGCGCGGACTTGTCCACGAGGATCGTCACGGGCGAGGGCTCGGGCGCGCAGCGGTAGAACCATGCGGCCCCGAGCCGCCCGAGCACACCCCGCCGTTGAAGGTGCCCGGGCACGACCCTGCTCACCGCCGTGGCTCGCAACTGGAGCGTGGGGGCGGCGGTCGCGGGTACGTAGGCGTCGAGCAGTTCGCGGCGCAACAAACCGTCCTCGGCCATCGCGCTCAGTTCGGCGCGGCTGAACGGGTGGCCCGGGAGCAGGACGAGGGGCGCGGTGGTGCCGCGAGCGGTGAGCACGGAAGTCATGGACCCAATCCCACCCCACGGCGTACCGGAAGGGCAGGGCAGCAGCCGGATTGTGGAGAACGCCCGTGCAACGAGCCGCGCCGCGAGATCCCCCGACGGTGCGCGGGCCGGTACCGCACGCATCGCGCTCCGCGGCGAGGAACGGCCGGACCCCCGGTCGCAATCACGAGGAACGCCCCCGCCCCGGCGAACCGGGACGGGGGCGTTCCTGCAGTCGGCGGCAGGGAATCAGCGCAGTTCGGACGCCGAAGCCTGCAGTGTGGCGAGCCACTGCTCGCTCGTGGCCAGGTCCTTCTCGAGGGACGCGGCCTTCTTGGTGTTGCCACCCGCACGGGCGGCCTCGAGGGCGGCGCGCTGATCGGCGATCTTGTTCTCCAGCTGGGACAGCATGGAGTTGGAGCGCGCCTTGGTCTCAGGGTCGGTGCGCCGCCAGCGGTCGTCCTCGGCCTTCTTGACGACGTCCTCCACGGCGCGCAGTTCGTTCTCCACGCGGCGCATGTGGGCGCGGGGGACCTTACCCGCCTCCTCCCAGCGCTGCTGGACGGACGCGAGCTGCTTCTTGGCGGCGTCGAGGTCCTTGACGGGCAGGATCTGCTTGGCCTCGGCGAGCAGCTGCTCCTTGACCGTGAGGTTGCCCGCGTACTCCTGGTCGATCCGCTCGTTCGCGGCGGTGCGCGCGGAGAAGAACACGTCCTGGGCGGCGCGGAACCGGGCCCACAGGGCGTCGTCCTCCTTGCGGGACGCGCGCGGGGCCTCCTTCCACCGGTCCATGAGCTCGCGGTACTTCCCGGCGGTCTCACCCCACTCGGTGGACGAGGACAGCGCCTCGGCCTCCTTGATCAGGCCCTCCTTGACGCGCTTGGCCTTGGCGTTGGTCTCGTCCAGGGACGAGAAGAAGGCCTTGCGGTGCCGGTCGAACGTGGTGCGGGCCTTGCGGAAGCGCTTCCACAGGGCGTCCTCGTCCGACTTGGGCAGGCGTCCGCCAGAGCGCTGGTGGTCCTGCCACTGCGAGAACAGCTCCGCCATGCGCGCGGACGAGTGCTTCCACTGCGTCTTGGCGGGGTCCTGCGCGGCGACCTCCTCGGCGGCCTCCACGATCGCGGTGCGGTGCGCGAGCTGCTGCGTCTTGGCGGCCTTGGCCTCCTCGCGTTCGCGGTTGACGGCCACCTTGATCGCGTCCTCAAGGGTGTCCAGGCGCGTGGAGAGATCCGTGAGATCGCCCACCATGGTGTGCGCGTCCACCTGCTCGCGTACGTGGTCCACGGTCTTGCGCATGTCACCCGCGGGTGCCTTGGCAGCGATGCGCTGTTCGAGCAGCGCGACCTGCGCCTCGGCGTCGTCGAACTTGCGCGCGAAATAGGCGAGCGCCTCGTCGGGCGTGGCGTCCGGGAACTGCCCGCACTCGTACTCGGTGCCCTGGACGCTCACGTACACGGTGCCGTTCTCGTCCGCGCGGCCGAAGGCCCGGGCGCGTTCCACGGACTCGGCCGGGGCGAGCGCGGCGTGGGTGCCCTCCGCGGGACGCGGCTGGGCCGCCGCCGGTGCGGGCGCGGGTGCCGCGCTCGGGGTGGGTTTGGGGGTCGACGGCGCCGCGGGCTTGGGCGCGGACGCCGCGGGGGTGGCCGGACCCGGGACGGGACGGCGGTCGTCGGATTCAGGACGTTCTGTCACCGCTACAACTCTTTCTGCACGACCCCGCCGGCGCTGCCCGCAGCTGCGGGCGTCCCGGTGGGGTTTCCAATGGTGGACACCGGCCATCCTATCGAGCCGCGCGGCTTAGACTGGCAGCTGACACCGTCCGCGCTCGCGCACGCCCCGGTTCCGGGGGTTGCTCGTACGACGACGCCGCGCCGCCCGGGGCTTCCCCGGCGCACCGGCCGAGCCCCGGACCGCCCGAGACCCACTACCGAGGAGTTCCCACCCATGGCCCGCACCACGTCTCTGTCCGGTTTCCCCGAATGGCTCCCGGAGGAACGGATCGTGGAGCAACACGTGCTGGACTCCCTGCGCAGGACCTTCGAACTCCACGGCTTCTCCTCGATCGAGACGCGCGCGGTGGAGACCGTGGAGCAGTTGCTGCGCAAGGGCGAGATCGACAAGGAGGTCTACGGGGTCTCCCGGTTGCAGCAGGACGAGGACTCCTCGCGCGAGGACGCGCTGGCGCTGCACTTCGACCTGACCGTGCCGTTCGCCCGCTACGTCGTGGAGAACAGCGGCTACCTCACGTTCCCGTTCCGCCGCTACCAGATCCAGAAGGTGTGGCGCGGCGAGCGCCCCCAGGAGGGCCGGGCGCGCGAATTCACCCAGGCGGACATCGACGTGGTGGGGGACGGCACGCTCGCGTTCCGCTACGACGTGGAGCTCGCGCTCGTGATGATCGAGGCGCTGTCCGAGCTGCCCATCCCGCCGTTCGTGCTGCGGGTCAACAACCGCAAGCTCGCCGAGGGTTTCTACCGCGGTGTGGGTCTCACGGACGCCCCCGCGGTGCTGCGTGAGATCGACAAGCTCGAGAAGATCGGTGCCGAGCAGGTCTCCCGGAATCTCCAGGACACGGTGGGTGCCACGCCCGAACAGGCGGAGGCGGCGCTGTCCCTCGCGGCGATCCGCACCGAGGACACGTCCTTCGTGGAGCGCGTGCGGGAACTCGGGGTGAGCAACGAGCTGCTGGACGAGGGCCTGGACGAACTCGCCGAGGTCGTGGGGGAGGCCTCCCGGCGCGCCCCCGGCAAGGTCGTGGCGGACCTGTCCATCGCTCGCGGGCTCGACTACTACACGGGCACCGTGTACGAGACGGTCCTCGTGGGTCACGAACAGCTCGGCTCCGTGTGCTCGGGCGGTCGCTACGAGTCCCTCGCGTCCTCCGGCAAGAAGACCTACCCCGGTGTGGGCCTGTCGATCGGTGTGACCCGGTTGGTCACCCGGATCCTGTCCCGCTCCATGGCCCAGGCCTCCCGCTCGGTGCCCTCCGCGGTGCTCGTGGCCCTGAACGACGACGCATCGTGGTCCGCCGCGCAGGACGTCGCCGGGCAGTTGCGCGCTCGCGGGATCGCGACCGAGGTGGCCGCCACGGCCCAGAAGTTCGGCAAGCAGATCCGCTACGCCGAGCGCCGCGGCATCCCGTTCGTGTGGTTCTCGTCCGTGGCCGAGGACGGGAGCCCGACCCACGAGGTCAAGGACATCCGCTCGGGCGAACAGGTGGCCGCGGACCCCGCGTCGTGGCAGCCGCCCGCCGAGGACCTGCACGCCACGGTGCTGCGCGCCGCCGACACGGACGACTGATACCGGCTCCGTCCTACGAGAGGCGTGCCCGCGTGCGACGGCCGTGCGCACGCGGCGTCGGCTTGTAGACTCGCGGGGACGGGAGCACGCCCTGCTCCAGGGCGCCCGATCCGGTGCGGCACCGCAGGCACCCGGCGCGACGCGCTCCACCGGCCCGCGACCCGACCATCCCATTGATTGAAAAGGTGAATGCACTTGTTGCGAACGCATGAACTTGGCACGTTGACCGCCGAGAACATTGGACAGACCGTCACGCTGGCGGGCTGGGTCGGCCGGCGCCGCGACCACGGCGGCGTGGCGTTCGTGGACCTGCGGGACGCCTCCGGTGTGGCGCAGATCGTGGTGCGGGACGAGGACCAGTTCCACCAGTTGCGCAACGAGTACGTCCTGCAGGTGACGGGCACCGTGGAGCGGCGTCCGGAGGGTAACGAGAACCCCAACCTGACCTCGGGTGAGGTCGAGGTCATGGTGGACGAGCTCACCGTGCTCAACACGGCCGCGCCGTTGCCGTTCCAGATCGACGAGCACGTGGAGGTGGGCGAGGAAGCTCGCCTGAAGTACCGCTACCTGGACCTGCGCCGCCCCGAGCCCGCGCGCATCATGTGCCTGCGTTCCGAGGTCAACCGGGTCGCGCGCAACCTGCTGCACGACCACGGCTTCACCGAGGTGGAGACCCCCACCCTCACCCGTTCCACGCCCGAGGGTGCGCGCGACTTCGTGGTGCCGGCACGGCTGTCCCCGGGCTCCTGGTATGCGCTGCCGCAGTCCCCGCAGCTGTTCAAACAGCTGCTGCAGGTGGGCGGGATCGAGAAGTACTTCCAGATCGCCCGCTGCTACCGGGACGAGGACTTCCGCGCGGACCGCCAGCCCGAGTTCACCCAGCTGGACGTTGAGGCCTCCTTCGTGGAGGAGGACGATGTCATCGCCCTGGGCGAGCAGATCGTGAAGTCCCTGTGGGCTCTGATCGGCGTGGACGTCTCGACCCCCATCCCGCGCATGACCTACGCCCAGGCCATGGCCGACTACGGCTCCGACAAGCCGGACCTGCGCTTCGACCTGAAGCTCACGGAGCTCACCGAGTACTTCAAGGACACCCCGTTCCGCGTGTTCCAGGCCCCGTACGTGGGTGCCGTGGTCATGCCAGGCGGTGCATCCCAGCCCCGCCGCCAGCTCGACGCGTGGCAGGAGTGGGCCAAGCAGCGCGGCGCCAAGGGCCTCGCCTACGTGCTGTTCAAGGAGGACGGCGAGATCGCCGGGCCGGTGGCCAAGAACATCTCGGAGGAGGAGAAGGCCGGACTCGCGGAGGCCGTGGGCGCGAAGCCCGGCGACTGCGTGTTCTTCGCCGCGGGCGGGGCCAAGACCTCCCGCGCGCTGCTCGGTGCCGCGCGCGTGGAGATCGGCCACCGCGTGGGCCTGATCGACGAGAATGACTGGGCCTTCGTGTGGATCGTGGACGCGCCGCTGTTTGAGCCCGCGTCCGAGGCGGTCGAGTCCGGCGACGTTGCCGTGGGCTCCGGTGCGTGGACGGCCGTGCACCACGCGTTCACGTCCCCCAAGCCCGAGTTCATGGACACCTTCGACACGGACCCCGGCTCCGCGCTGGCCTACGCGTACGACATCGTGTGCAACGGCAACGAGATCGGCGGCGGTTCCATCCGCATCCACCGCCGGGACGTGCAGGACCGCGTGTTCCGCGTGATGGGGCTCAGCGAGGAGGACGCCCGGGAGAAGTTCGGCTTCCTGCTGGACGCCTTCCAGTTCGGCGCGCCCCCGCACGGCGGCATCGCCTTCGGCTGGGACCGCGTGGTCGCGCTGCTCGCGGGCACCGAGTCCATCCGGGATGTCATCGCGTTCCCCAAGACCGGCAACGGCTACGACCCCCTGACCGCCGCGCCTGCGCCCATCACGGCGCAGCAGCGCAAGGAAGCCGGCGTGGACGCCAAGCCCGAGCCCAAGAAGGCCGAGGCGCCGCGCGAGGCAGCCTCCGCCGACAAGGACGGCGACGCGAAGTAACGCCATCGACACGTGACACCGTCGCTACACGCTGCGGGGCCGCCGATCCGGGATGTCACCCCGGGGTCGGCGGCCCCGCCGCGCGAGTGTGATGGACTGGCGTCATGAGAATCGTGCTACAGGTGGCGTCACGGGCCAGTGTCACCGTGGGGGAACGGGGCACGGGCGAGATCACCGGCCCCGGGCTCGTCGCACTCGTGGGGGTCACCCACTCGGACACCCCGGAGATCGCCGCGCAGCTCGCGGCCAAGATCGCCGGGCTGCGCATCCTGCCGGGAGAGACCTCATGCGAGGACCGCTCGGCCCCGGTGCTCGTGGTCAGCCAGTTCACGCTGTACGGGGACGTGCGGAGGGGGCGCCGACCGTCGTGGTCCCGCGCCGCCCCCGGGGACGTGAGCGAACCCCTCTTCGACGCCTTCGTGGCGGCGCTACGGGAGCGCGGTTTGCCGGTGGAAACCGGGGAGTTCGGTGCGCACATGGAGGTCTCGCTCGTCAACGACGGGCCCGTGACCCTCGTGGTGGACAGCGACGAGCTGCAGCGCCCGCGTCGCGACTGAACCCGCGGCGGCCCGTGCGTGTCCGAGGCGGGCAGTAGGGTCGAGGCGTGAGCGATGCATTGTTCGACGTCCCGGATCCCCTGAGCGAGGACGGGTCCGGCCCATCCGCCCACGCGAGGGATCGGACCCCGTCCCGCGCGCGCTCCCGCGCACCGCTCGCCGTGCGCATGCGCCCCCGCACCCTGGACGAGGTCGTGGGCCAGAAGCACCTGTTGCGCACCGGCTCGCCCCTGCGCGGACTGACCGCTGGGCGCTCGGGACCGACCGCGGCGTCGTCGGTCATCCTGTGGGGCCCGCCGGGCACGGGCAAGACGACGATCGCGCACGTGATCGCGCGCGGCCACGACACCACCTTCGTCGAGCTGTCCGCCGTCACGGCCGGGGTCAAGGACGTGCGGCGCGTCATGGACGAGGCGCTGACCGCGCGCGACCTGCACGGGCGCACCACGGTGCTGTTCCTCGACGAGATCCACCGGTTCACCAAGGCGCAGCAGGACGCGCTGTTGCCCGGGGTCGAGAACGGGTGGGTGGTCCTCGTGGCCGCCACAACCGAGAACCCCTCGTTCTCCGTGATCGCACCGCTGCTCTCGCGCTCCCTGCTGCTGACCCTGCAACCGCTCGAGCGCCCGGACATCGGGGAGTTGCTCGACCGCGCGGTGACCGACCCGCGCGGGCTGGACGGTGCCGTCGTCCTGAGCCCGGAGGCGCGCGAGCACCTGCTGGACGTCTCCGGGGGAGACGCGCGCAAGGCGCTCACTTCCCTCGAGGCGGCTGCGGCGGTCGCGCTCTCCCACGCGGCGGCGTTGGACGACGACGCCGATGGCGCCGCGCGTTCCGGGGCCGAGGGCCCGGGCACGGAGGGTTCGGGAGCCGAGGTATCGGACGACGACGCGGCCGAGCCCGGGGCAGCGGGCGAAACCCCCAATGCATCGGTCGTGACCGTGACGCTGGAGCACGCGCAGGAGGCCGTCAACCGCGCGGCGGTGCGCTACGACAAGCAGGGCGATCAGCACTACGACGTCGTGAGCGCGTTTATCAAATCGATCCGCGGCTCGGACGTGGACGCCGCGATGCATTACCTGGCCCGGATGATCGAGGCCGGGGAGGACCCGCGGTTCATCGCGCGCCGGTTGATCATCAGCGCGTCGGAGGACATCGGTCTCGCTGATCCCGCGGCGCTGCAGACCGCGGTCGCGGCGGCCCAGGCCGTGCAGTTGATCGGGATGCCCGAGGGGCGGATCCCACTCGCCGAGGCCGTCGCGCACCTGGCCACCGCGCCCAAGTCGAACGCCGCGTACCTGGCCATCGACGAGGCCATCGCGGACGTCCGCGCCGGACGTGCCGGGCCCGTGCCCCCGCACCTGCGGGACTCGCACTACCCGGGCGCGAACGAGCTCGGCCACGGCGCGGGTTATGTCTACGCCCACGACACGCCCAACGCGGTGGCCACCCAGCAGTACCCGCCGGACGAGCTCGTGGGGAAGGACTACTACCGGCCCACGGGGTACGGCCACGAACGGGACCTGGCGCAGCGCGTGATCCGGTTGCGCGACATCGTGCGCGGCGACACCCGGCCGTAGGGCGCGGTTACGACGATGCGTGGTCAGGGCCGTGCTCCCGCGCCGTCCACGTGGTCCAGCACATCCTTGGCGGTCAGGTCGTCGATCACCAGGTCCGTCACCGCCCCCGACCGCAGCGCGCCCACGATGCCGCGCACCTTGTGCCGCCCGGACACCACGCACACACGGCGGGGAATCCTGGCGAGATCCGCGGGGGTGGGTCCGGAGGCCCGCCGGTTCAGCTCGATGTCCGAGTAACTGCCGTCCTCGCGGATGAAGACGGTGCAGATGTCCCCGACGACGCGGTGCGCGCTCAGACTGCGCAGCTCGGACGAGCTGAGGTGGCCCTCCGTGTAGACCTGGGACAGCACCGGGCCGTGGAAGGCCCCCACGCTGAACACCGCCAGGTCAACACTCGCCCGGGCCGCGAGAATGCGGCGAACCGAGGATTCCTGCCAGAGCAGCGTCCGGGTCTGTTCCCAGTCGAAGAAAGCGGGGGTCGGGAACGGGTACAGCTCGGCGTTGAAGGCCTGCGCCAACGTCGAGAGCAGTGGGGCGGACGTATCCGTGCCGGCCGTCCGCGGCCCGGCGGCCCCGTTGAGCTGCACCACCGAGACGTCCTGGGTATTGGTGTGGCGCACGTGCGAGGCGATCGCGGAGGTCGTGGTGCCCCACGCGACCCCCAGGGACGTCCCGTCCTGGACCCACGATGCGAGTAGTTGTGCGGTGTAGCGCGAGACCGCGTCGAGTCGTTGGCCGCTATGCGACGCCCGCTGGGTCCCCGCGATGTGCGCCGTGACCCGGAACGTGTCGTGGATGCGACGGGACAGCCGGTCCGTGGGTGTGTCGGGTGGGCGCAGGGTGATCGTCACGATGCCCCTGGCTTTCGCATCCGCCAGCATGCGCGAGACCGTGGACCGTGAGACCCCCAGCCGCTCGGCCACGGCACCCATGGTCATGTCCTGCACGAAGTACAGTTCCGCGGCTTGGTAGAGCAGTGAATCGTCGTGCATCGCCCCTCACCTCCCGTGCACACATGTGCAAATAGGTTGAGCATACGTGCATCGGCGCGACATGGTAGTGCGCACGGCTACGAAATGGGATGTACGTCACATCCCAGTGCGTAGCATGATCCGCAAGAACTGCGGGCCACACCGCATCCACACCGACATTGAGTGAGGAAGATACTGTGACTGCCACCCAATTGAATTCCGAGACCCGTCAGGCCGCGCTCCGTGAAATGAGCGAAGGGACCGAGTTGGACGTCCTGGTGATCGGCGGTGGCATCACGGGTGCCGGCATCGCGCTGGACGCGGCCACGCGAGGGCTGCGCACCGGCATCGTGGAGGCCCAGGACTGGGCGGGAGGGACGTCCCGCTGGTCGTCCAAGCTGGTCCACGGTGGCCTGCGCTACCTGCAACAGTTCGACTTCAAGCTCGTCACGGAGGCGCTGCACGAACGGGAGCGCCTGCTGTACACGCTGGCTCCCCATCTGGTGAAGCCCGTCCCCTTCCTCTACCCGATCCTGCACCGGTTCTGGGAGCGCCCGTACGTGACGGCGGGCGTCGGTCTCTACGACACCCTGGCCCACGTGGGCTCCAAGGTCGCGTCCATGCCCTTCCACCGTCAGCTCTCGCAGCGCGGTGTGAAGGAGGCGTTCCCCAGCATCAAGCCGGGCGTCATGGTGGGCGCCGTCAAGTACTGGGACGGTCGCGTGGACGATGCCCGTCTGGTCCTGACGCTCATCCGCACGGCCGTGGGCTACGGCGCCCTGGCCGCGACCCGCACGCGAGTCACGGAACTCCTCAAGAACGACGACGGCGCCGTCGTGGGCGCGCGCGTCACGGACCTGGAGACCGGCACGCAGCACGAGATCCGCGCCCGCAAGGTCATCGCGGCCACCGGCGTGTGGACCGAGGAGACCCAGGACATGGCCCACACGGACGGGGGCCTCAAGGTGCTCGCATCCAAGGGCATCCACATCGTGGTGCCCCGGGACAGGATCCGCGGTGAGGTGGGCCTGATCCTGCAGACCGAGAAATCGGTGCTGTTCGTGATCCCGTGGGAGCACTACTGGATCATCGGCACCACGGACACCCCCTACGAGCAGGACATCTCGGCCCCCGTGGCCACGGCCGCGGACATCGACTACGTACTCGAACACGCGAACGTGGTCCTGGACGAGCCCCTGACCCGGGACGACGTCATGGGCACCTACGCGGGTCTGCGGCCGTTGCTGCAGCCGGGCGTCAAGGAGGGCACGGAAACCGCGTCCACCAAGATCTCCCGCGAGCACACGGTCGCGGAGGCGACGCCGGGGCTGATCTCGATCGCCGGCGGCAAGTTGACCACCTACCGCATCATGGCCCAGGACGCCGTGGACTTCGCACTCGGCAAGGAGCGCGCCAAGAGCCTGCCCTCGGTCACCGACCGTACGCTGCTCCACGGTGCCAACGGGTACGTTCCCATGACCCGGCAGGCGGACCGGATCGGCGCACGCCACGGCTGGAGCGACGACATGGTCAACCACCTGTTGAACCGCTACGGATCGGCCATCACGGAGATAGAGGACCTCGTGGCGGAGCAGGAGGATCTGGCCCGGCCGCTCGCGGCGGCGCCCGCCTACCTGCGGGCCGAGGTGGTCCAGGCGGCGCGGCACGAGGGTGTCCTGCACGTCTCGGACGTCTTCGAGACCCGGACCCGGATGTCCTACGACCAGCCCGATCACGGTCTGGCCGCGGTCGAGGAGGTCGCCGATCTGCTCGCCGCCGAACTGGGCTGGGACGACGCCCGTAAGGAGCAGGAGATCGAGGCCTACCGCGCCGTGTGCGCCGCCGAGGACGCCGCCGCGCAGACCACGGACGACGCCTCCGCGGCGGCCGCGCGCAGCGCAGCCCCCTCGCTCAACACCCTGTGACGTAGGCGGGCGTCCCGTTCCCGCCGACACCGCTTCCCGCTGGCTCACGCTATCGGGAGGCGGTGTGCCCGAATCACCCAACGCCGACACGAACTGCAAGGAGTCAATCCATGACCACTTTGAGCGCGATGCTGCCCATGGAGGCGGCGGAAGTGGTGCCCCTGGGCACGGTGTTCTGGTCCGAAGTCCTGGGCACCGCACTGTTGACCCTTCTGGGTGTCGGTGTCGTGGCCAACCACCTCCTGGGCAAGACCAAGGGCAATGCCGGCGGCTGGTTGCTCATCAACTTCGGGTGGGGTCTCGCCGTGTTCGCCGGCGTGTACGTCGCCTGGCAATCGGGCGCCCACCTGAACCCCGCCGTGACGGTCGGCATCTGGGCCTCCGGCGCCGATGTCTACGCGCCGGGGGTGGCCATCACCGCCGCGTCGACATTGGTCTACCTGGCCGCCGAGTTCCTGGGCGCCTTCCTGGGTGCCGTGGTCTGCTGGATCGCGTACAAGCAGCACTACGACGAGCCGCTGGACCCGGCCGCCAAGCTGGGCACGTTCTCCACCGGACCGGAGATCCGCTCCGCGGGGTGGAACGTGCTGACCGAGGTGATCGCCACGTTCGTCCTGGTGTTCGTCATCCTCATGTTCGGCGGGACCCCCTCCGGCCTGGGCCCCCTGGCCGTGGCGCTGCTCGTGGTCGGGATCGGTGCGAGCCTCGGCGGCCCCACCGGCTACGCCATCAACCCCGCGCGTGACCTGGGCCCTCGCGTCGCCCACGCGATCCTCCCGATCCGAGGTAAGGGTGGCAGCGACTGGGGCTACGCGTGGGTCCCGATCGTGGGTCCCATCCTCGGCGCGCTGCTCGCCGGCGGTGTCTTCCAGTTGTTCCCGGGCGCGGCTTTCTGATCCCCTGAACGCACCACCATCGATTTCCGCCCCTCGACCCAAGGAGTGAGCACCATGAGCACATCAAACACCACCAAGACCGCCCGAGGTACCAGGACCACAGGTTCTGGTGATCCCCAGTACGTGATGGCCATCGATCAGGGCACCACGAGCACCCGCGCCATTGTCTTCGACCATTCCGGCACCATCATGGGTGTGGGCCAGTACGAGCACCAGCAGATCTTCCCGCGCGCCGGCTGGGTCGAACACGATGCACAGGAGATCTGGCGCAACACCCGCCGTTGCGTCGCGGACGCCCTCGCGGAGACGGAGCTGACCAAGGACGATCTCGCCGCGGTGGGCATCACCAACCAGCGCGAGACCACCGTGGTGTGGGACAAGAACACGGGCGAGCCCGTGTACAACGCCATCGTGTGGCAGGACACCCGCACGCAGGAGATCGTGGACGAACTCGCCAAGGACGGCGGGGAGGAACGCTTCCGCGAGCTCACGGGTCTGCCCCTGGCCAGCTACTTCGCCGGCCCCAAGGTCAAGTGGATCCTGGACAACGTGGACGGCGCCCGTGAGCGCGCCGAGGCCGGGGACCTGCTCTTCGGTACCACCGACAGCTGGCTCGTGTGGAACATGACCGGCGGCTCCGAGGACGGGGTGCACGTCACGGACGTAACGAACGCGTCCCGGACCCTGCTCATGAACATCGACACCCTCGAATGGAACGAGGAGTTGTGCGAGACCGTGGGCGTGCCCATGTCCATGCTCCCGGAGATCCGGTGCAGCAGCGAGGTCTACGGCAAGGGCCGCGCCCGCGGGTTCCTCAAGCAGGTCCCGATCGCTGGCATCCTGGGTGACCAGCAGGCGGCCATGTTCGGCCAGACGTGTTTCGAACCCGGCATGGGCAAGAACACCTACGGCACCGGCAGTTTCCTGCTCATGAACGTGGGGGAGACCCCGGTGCGTTCCGAGCACGGATTGATCACCACCGTGTGCTACCAGATCGAGGGCGAGAAGCCGGTCTACGCGCTGGAGGGTTCCATCGCGGTCACGGGTTCGCTCGTGCAGTGGGTGCGGGACAACCTGGGGCTGATCCAGGACGCCAAGGAGATCGAGCCGCTCGCGCGCGCGGTCGAGGACAACGGCGGGGCGTACTTCGTCCCCGCGTTCTCGGGTCTGTTCGCACCGCACTGGCGTCCGGACGCCCGCGGCGCCCTGGTGGGGCTCACGCGTTACGTGCGCAAGGAGCACATCGCCCGTGCCGTGCTCGAGGCCACCGCGTATCAGTCCCGTGAGGTGGTCGAGGCCATGAACAAGGACTCCAAGCAGGACCTCACGGAACTGCGCGTGGACGGTGGCATGACGGCCAACGAGCTGCTCATGCAGTTCCAGGCGGATCAGCTGGGTGTGCCCGTGATCCGGCCGAAGATCACTGAGACCACGGCCCTGGGTGCGGCGTACGCGGCCGGTCTCGCCGTGGGCTTCTGGGCGGACCTCGAGGAGATCTCCCGCAACTGGGCCGAGGAGAAGCGCTGGGACCCCCAGGGGGACCGTGAGCAGCAGGAGAAGCTGTTCCGCAACTGGGGCAAGGCCGTGACCAAGTCGCTCGACTGGGTGAACGAGGACGTGGACTGAATCGGCTATAGTGGACGGTTGGCTGGCACGTCTCGTCGGCGCACTCCCGGGACCCGTGGCACCCTCACGATCCCGCGCGTGCCCGGCGGACGCTAGGTCCGTCGGATTGCGGCTGATCCGCACCTCTCCCGTGGGAACCGATTCCCGCGCCGGAGGCCAGTACCACCCAGAACGGAACGCGGGTCCATCCCGTACGCCGTCGAACCGCATGAAAGGCAAGTTGTGTCCAACAGCTCCAACAGTGTTCGTGTGCGCCGTCAGGTGCGCAAGTCCCGTGCCCTCGGCATCCCGCTGACGCCGAAGGCCGAGAAGTACTTCGAGCGCCGCCCGTACGCTCCCGGTGAGCACGGCCGTGCCCGCCGCAAGCAGGATTCCGACTACAAGGTCCGGCTGATGGAGAAGCAGCGGCTGCGCGCGCAGTACAACATCCGCGAGAAGCAGATGCACCGCGCCTACGTCGAGGCCAAGCGTGTCGAGGGTCAGACCGGTGAGAACCTCATCGCCTTGCTCGAGACCCGTCTCGACGCCCTTGTCCTGCGTGCCGGCTTCGTCCGCACGATGGCCGCCGCCCGCCAGGCCGTGGTGCACCGCCACATCATGGTGGACGGTCAGCGCGTGGACCGCCCCTCGTACCGCGTGCGCCCGGGCCAGACGGTCCACGTGCACCCGCGTTCCGAGAAGATGGTCCCGTTCCAGATCGCCGCGACCGGCGCCAACCAGGATGTCCTCCCGGACACCCCGGCCTACCTGGACGTCACGATCGACCGTCTGCAGGCCAAGCTCACGCGCAAGCCGCAGCGTTCCGAGGTCCCCGTGACCTGCGAGGAACAGCTCGTGGTGGAGTACTACGCACGGATGGTCTGATCCTCCGTGCCCTCCGTCGCCCGTGTCACGGGTGACGGGCGAACAGCCCGCGGCCCTCGGCTGCGGGCTGTTCGCGTCCCGGGGACGACGGCGCACGGGCACACCGGGCCCGGTGGCGCCGGATTCCCCGTTGCACCCGGGTTCTTGGGTAGAGTTGCGCTTCGGTCGGTCTTGCGCGCGGGTCCGACCCTGATCTCGAAGTAGGAACGGAGTTGTGGTCGCCCATGGACGGTGGGGATATCGCCGGATTGCTCGCGGCATTGGTCTTCGCGGTGCTCGTGGGGTTGCTCGCGGTGCCCATCATCAAGCTAGGTCGTGTCTTCGATGAGTTGCGCCTGAGCATCCGCTCCATCAACGACGGCACCGCCCCGCTGATCGACGAGGTCACGCGTACCGTGGCCACCACCAACACCCAGCTCGAGAAGGTGGACGGGATCACGTCCAACGTCTCGGACGCCTCCGCGAACGTCTCCGCGCTGTCCTCGCTCGTGGCCTCCACGGTGGGGCAGCCGCTGATCAAGGTCGCGTCCTTCTCCCACGGGCTGCGCCGCGCGTTCAGCCCCCAGGCCGGTGCCCAGACCCGGCCCGGCCCCCATACCGAGCCCGGTGCCGCGCCCGGTGGCGCGGCGACCGGCACGACCACCGGGTCCACGGACCCGCACGCTGCAGGCCGCGCGACCGGGCCCTCGGACACCAGGAGCTGAGCATGGGTTTGTGGTCCAAACTCGCACTGCTCGCCGCGGGTGCCGTGGTGGGCGGAGCGGCCACGCGCGTGGCCTCCGACCCCGCCGCACGCGAGGCGATCGGGCGGCAGGTGCAGAGCGGCACCCAGGGTGCGGTGGCCCGCCACGGCTCCGCGGGCGCCGTCGAACGCCGCGCGAGCGGGAGCGCCGTGGAGCTCTTCCGCACCGCCGCGCGGCGGTTCCAGGACTTCGCCGCCCGGGTGCGCGCGGGGATGAACGAACGCGAGGCCGAGCTGCACGAGAAGTTCGGCGTGCGCACGCCCGTGGACCACACCGCGAACCACCCGGACGCCCCGCACCACGCCGCACCACCGCCGGATGCCCCGTGGCGGGCGGACACCGCCCACGAACCGGGCCCCGCACCGGGCGACCCCCGGGGTCGGATCATCACACACGTCCCATCGGAAGGGAATGACCGGTAATGCTCTCCCATGAGATCACGCAGCGCTGGCTGAGCTACTTCGAGGGCAAGGGCCACCAGGTGGTGCCCTCGGCCTCGCTGGTGTCGCAGCAGCCCGGAGCCATGTTCACCATTGCCGGTATGGTCCCGTTCATCCCGTACTTCCTGGGCCAAGAGACGCCCCCGTACTCGCGGGCCACCTCGGTGCAGAAGTGTATCCGCACCCTCGACATCGACGAGGTCGGCAAGACCGCCCGGCACGGCACGTTCTTCCAGATGGCCGGGAACTTCTCCTTCGGTGACTACTTCAAGTCCGGCGCGATCCCCATGGCGTGGGAGCTGCTGACCTCCTCGCTCGAGGACGGCGGCTTCGGGCTGGACCCGGAGCGGTTGTGGGTCACCGTGTACGAGGGGGACCAGGAGTCTTACGACCTGTGGCACGACACCGTGGGGTTGCCCGCCGAGCGGATCCAGCGCATGGGCCGGGACGAGAACTACTGGGACACCGGCCAGCCGGGCCCCGCGGGTCCCGACTCCGAGATCTTCTACGACCGCGGCCCGCGCTACGGCCAGGACGGCGGTCCGGCCGTGGACGACGAGCGGTTCATCGAGATCTGGAACCTCGTGTTCATGCAGTACCAGCGTGGCGAGGGCAACGGCAAGGACTACGAGATCCTGGGGGACCTGCCCCAGAAGAACATCGACACCGGTCTCGGCGTGGAGCGTCTGGCCATGCTGCTGCAGGGCGTGGAGAACTTCTACGAGACGGACCAGGTCCGCCCCGTGCTCGACGCCGCCGCCGAACTGTCCGGTCGCGCCTACCGCGGCGCGGAGAAGCCGGGGGAGCAGGGCTACGAGGACGACGTCCGCATGCGCGTCGTCGCCGACCACGTGCGCTCCTCGCTCATGCTGATCGCGGACGGTGTCACGCCGGGCAACGAGGCCCGCGGGTACATCCTGCGCCGCTTGTTGCGCCGCGCGGTGCGCGCGATGCGCCTGCTCGGGGTGACGGACCCTTGCCTGCCCGTGCTGCTGCCGCGCTCTCGCGACGCGATGAAGGGCGTCTACCCCGTGGTCGCGGATGACTTCGAACGGATCTCCAAGATCGCGTATGCCGAGGAACGCGCGTTCCTCAAGACCATCGAGTCGGGCACCACCCGCCTCGAGCACGCCGTGGAGCTCGCCAAGGGCGAGAAGCGCGCCCTGAGCGGCGCGGACGCGTTCGCGCTGCACGACACGTTCGGTTTCCCCATCGACCTGACCCTGGAGATGGCCGGTGAGGCGGGCGTGGCCGTGGACGAGCGGGCCTTCCGTGAGCTCATGGCCGAGCAGCGTGAGCGGGCCCAGCAGGACGCGCGCGCCAAGAAGGGCGCCATGGCGGACCTGTCCGAACTGCGCCGCCTGTTGGACGACCACGGCAGCCGGTTCACGGGCTACACCGAGCTCGTGACCCCCACGACCGTGCGCGCGATCCTCGCCGACGGCGTCCCGGTGCCCGCGGCGAGCGAGGGCGCGCGCGTGGAGGTCGTGCTCGAGGCTACGCCGTTCTACGCCGAGTCCGGTGGCCAGGCCGCCGACACCGGCGTGATCGACTCCGCGGACGGGCTGCGCCTGATCGTGGAGGACGTCCAGCAACCCGTCAAGGGACTGTCCGTGCACCGGGTCACCGTGGCCGCGGGCCAGGTCGTCACGGGTGACGAGGTCACCGCGCGCGTGGACTCGCGGCGCCGTCACGACGGCGAGGCCGCCCACTCGGGCACGCACGTGATCCACGCGGCGCTGCACGACGTGTTGGGTCCCGACGCCGTCCAGCGCGGGTCGTTCAACAAGGAGGGTTACCTGCGCTTCGACTTCTCCCACGGGGAGGCCCTCACGCCGTCCCAGGTGCAGGAGATCGAACAGATCGCCAACACCGCGATCCGGGACGACTTCGAGGTCGTGACCCGCGAGATGCCGCTCGCCGAGGCCAAAAAGCTCGGGGCGATGTCCCTGTTCGGTGAGAAGTACGGGGACGAGGTGCGCGTGGTCGAGATGAACGGCCCGTGGTCACGTGAACTGTGCGGTGGCACGCACGTGGGCTCCACGTCCCAGCTCGGCTCGCTGTCCCTGGTCTCGGAGCAGTCCGTGGGCTCGGGCAACCGCCGTGTGGAGGCGCTCGTGGGGTTGAATTCGTTCAACCACCTGGCCGCCGAGCGCACCCTGGTCAACCAGCTCACGGGCATGCTCAAGGTCCAGTCCAGCGCCGAACTGCCCGAGCGCCTCGCCGCGACGCTCGAGAAGCTCAAGGAGACCGAGCGCCAGCTCGCGGGGCTGCGCCAGCAGCAGCTGCAGGCGCAGGCCGGCCAGCTCGCGCAGGACGCGCAGACCGTGGGCTCCGTGCGCGCCGTCCTGCACGACGCCGGTGAGATCGCCTCGGCGGACGCCCTGCGCACCCTCGCGCTCGACCTGCGCGCCCGTCTGGGATCCGACGCCGCCGTAGCCGCGGTGACCGGTGTCGCGAACGGGCGCCCGCTCGTCGTCGTCGCCGTCAACGACGCCGCTCGCGACGCCGGCCTGGCCGCGGGCCAGCTCGTGCGCACCGCAGCGACCGCGCTCGGTGGTGGCGGGGGCGGAAAGCCGGACGTGGCCCAGGGCGGCGGTTCCGACCCGGCCCGCATCCCCGATGCGCTGGCCGGGATCCGCGAGCAGATCCTGGCCACGGCGGGCTGATGCCGCAACCCTTCGCACGCGGTGTGCGCATGGGCGTGGACGTGGGGACGGTCAGGGTGGGTATCGCCCTGACCGACCCCGACGCCGTGCTCGCGACCCCGCACGACACCCTCGGGCGGGACAGCAACCCCCGTAAGGCCTTCGATGTGAAGATCATCACCCGGTTGTGCGAGGAACGGGACGTGGTGACCGTCTACGTGGGGCTGCCGCGCAGCCTCGACGGCGGTGAGAATGCCTCGACGCGGATGGCTCGTGATTACGCCGCCTCCCTGGTTCGTCGGTTAGGCTCACGGGGGTGCACCACAGCGGTGCGCCTGGTGGACGAGCGGTTGTCCACGGTGAGCGCGCACCGGTCGCTGTCGGACTCGGGTGTGTCACGACGTCATCACATGGACAGGGTCGATCAGGCCGCCGCGGTGACGTTCCTGCAGACGGCGGTGGACCAGGGGCGGCGGACCGGTACGGAACCGGGCGAACCCGTCCCGGACCGGGCTGCTGATTAGAGTTGACCGTGCGGGCGGTGATCCTGGCCCGCAGCACCCCACACGTGCACCATGAACGGCGGACGGAGAGAATTCGTGAGCGGAGAGAATTCGTGAGCAGAGAGCCGCGGGAGACCGGCACCGGTGACGGACAGGGCCACCGGTCCGACGGTGACGTGCTGACCTCTTCGAACGACGCGGGGGAATCCCGCCTGGCGGGGGCCTTCGAACACCACGACGTGACCCCGGAACAGCGGCAGCGCCGCAAGGTCCGTTCGCGCGCGTCCCTGGCCACGGCGATCGCGCTGTTCATCGCGGCTCTGGTCGTGGTCGTGGCCGTCCTGGGGTCCGCGTTCGGTCTGTTCGAACGCAAGGACTACCGCGGTTCCGGGGACCAGGACGTCACGTTCTCCGTGGCGGACGGCAGTTCCACGGGACAGATCGCCCAGGACCTGCAGGCGCAGGACATCGTGGCCAACGCCTCCCACTTCGTCTCCACGTTCCAGCAGCGCTACCCGGAGCAGTTCATCCAGCCCGGGGAGTACCAGCTCAAGACCCGTATGAGCTCCGACGCCGCCATCGACGCCCTCATGGAACGGGGGGAGGCCACCCACTACGCGGCCATCCCCAAGACCCAGCGCATGGGGGACACGTTCACGGCCCTGAGCCAGGCCACCGGGATCGACAAGTCCGAGTTCGAGAAGCTGTCCACGGACAAGGCGAAGTTCGGGATCCCGGACCGGTTCCCCAACCTCGAGGGCTGGCTGCACCCGGGGGAGTACCACTTCCCGCTCGACGCCACCGCGGAGCAGATCCTGCAGGAGATGGTGGACCGCACCAAGGACACGCTGGCCAAGAACGACGTCCCCGAGGACCGCTGGTTCGAGGTGCTCACCATCGGTTCGATCGTGGAGTTCGAGGGCACGCCCCAGGTCTACCGTTCCGTGGCCGGCGCGATCGAGAACCGGATCAACAACCCGAACGGCGAGACCAACGGGTTCATCCAGTCGGACGCCTCCGTGACCTACGGGCTCGGAACCACCACCGTGCACCTCACGGACGAGGAGAAGCGGGACAAGTCCAACCCGTACAACACGTACGCGAACCCGGGCCTGCCCGTGGGTCCCATCGGGTCCCCGAGCGACGACGCGATCGCCGCGGCGGCGCACCCCGAGGACAACGACTACTACTACTGGGTCACGGTGAACCTCGACACCGGCGAGACCAAATTCTCCAAGACGTACGAGGAGCACCAGCGCTACGTGCAGGAGTACCAGCAGTGGTGCTCGGACAACCCCGGTAAGTGCTCCTGAGGGGCGCGCGATGACGCGATCCTCCGTGCGGGCCGCGGTGCTGGGGCACCCCGTGGACCACTCTCTGTCCCCGGTGCTGCACGCGGCCGCCTACGAGGCCCTGGGCCTCACGGCGCATTACACGCGCCGGGACGTGCCCGTGGGCGAATGGGACACCTTCTGGGCGGGCGCCCGGGCCGCGGGGGACTGGGGCGGGTTCTCGGTCACCATGCCCCTGAAACCCCTCGCCGCCCGAGACGCCGACCGGGTCACCCCGCTCGTGCGGGCGCTCGGCGTGGCCAACACACTCACGTTCGAGGACGACGGACGCGTGGTCGCGGACAACACAGATGTCATGGGCATCATGTCCGCCGTGAGCGCGGCCGGCGCGATCCCGGGGACCCCGCGCGCCGTCGTGCTCGGCGGAGGGGCCACCGCCAGCGCGGCCGTCGCGGCCCTGCACGGGCTCGGGGCCGAGACGGTGGACGTCGTCGTGCGGACACCCTCGCGCGCTCGGACCCTCGAGGCCGTGGCGCGGGCGGTGGGCACCGAGGTGCGCACCGTGGCGTGGGAGCACGCCGCCGAGGCACTGCACACCGCGGACGTGGTCGTGGCGACCCTGCCCCCGCGCGGTGCAGACGAGCTCGCGTTGCAGTGGCGCGCCCAGGCGCCGTCGGTGTCCGGCGTGCTGCTCGACGCCGCGTACGACCCGTGGCCCTCACGCCTGGCGTCCGCATGGCAGGACGCGGGGGGCGCGATCGCTCCCGGTGTCGATATGCTGATCTTCCAGGCCGTGGATCAGGTCCGCTGGTTCACGCAGGGCGATCCCCGCGCGGCGGTACCGCACGAGGACCGGGTGACCGCGGCCATGTGCCGCGCGGTGGGACGGCCCGAACGTGGCATCCCGCAGCGCGTGCGCACCGCGCAGGCCACACGACTCGCGCCGTGACCCGGCGCGCGTGCCGCCCGGGCTGGGGCGCACGACCGAGCGAGACGAATTGACCGCGGGGCGTGGACCCCGGGCGAGAACTGGAGTGTTTTGATGTTGCGTTGGCTCACGGCCGGGGAATCACACGGTGAGGCGCTCGTGGGGATCATCGAGGGTGTCCCCGCCGGTGTGGAACTGACCACCGGGATGATCCAGGACGCACTGGCCCGGCGCCGGCTCGGGTACGGCCGCGGCGCCCGCATGAAGTTCGAACAGGACCGCGTGCGCATCCTGGGAGGCGTGCGCCACGGTCTCACACAGGGCGGGCCGGTCGCGATCGAGATCGCCAACACCGAGTGGCCCAAGTGGCAGGACGTCATGAGTTCCGACCCGGTGGATCCCGCGGTGCTCGAGGGCCGGGCCCGTAACGCGCCCCTGACCCGCCCGCGCCCCGGGCACGCGGACCTCACGGGCATGCAGAAGTACGACTTCGCCGAGGCCCGCCCCGTGCTCGAACGGGCGTCGGCCCGGGAGACGGCCACCCGTGTGGCGCTCGGTGTCGTGGCCGCCCAGGTCCTCGCCGCACTCGGTGTGCGCCTGGTGTCCCACACGACCGCGATCGCCGAGGTCTCCGTGCCCGAGGGCGCCGCGCTGCCCGGCCCGGACGACGTCGCTGCGCTGGACGCCGATCCGCTGCGCTGTTTCGACGCCGCGACCTCCGAGGCCATGGTCGCCGTGGTGGACGAGGCCCACAAGGCGGGGGAGACCCTGGGCGGCGTCGTGGAGGTGCTCGCCGAGGGTCTGCCCCCGGGACTCGGCTCGTACGTGCACTGGGACCGACGCCTCGACGCGCGCCTCGCCGCGGCGCTGATGGGCATCCAGGCGATCAAGGGCGTCGAGGTCGGTGACGGGTTCAGCACCGCCGCGCGCCCGGGCTCCGCGGCCCACGACGAGACCCTGGCCGGCGACGGCGCCGTGCACCGGGTCTCCAACCGCGCCGGCGGCATCGAGGGCGGTATGTCCATCGGTGACCTGTTGCGCGTGCGCGCGGCGATGAAGCCCATTGCCACCGTCCCGCGCTCGCTGCACACCGTGGACGTGGCCACGGGCGAGCCGGCCCGCGCCCACCACCAGCGCTCGGACGTGTGCGCCGTGCCCGCGGCGGGCGTGGTGGCCGAGGCCATGGTCGCGCTCGTGCTGGCCCAGGCCGCGCTCGAGAAGTTCGGTGGTGACTCGATCAGCGAGACGGTGCGTAACAAGGACGCCTACCTCGCGGCGATCCCCGCCAACCTGCGCACCTCCCCCGAGCTCGCGGACCCCGCCGCGCTGGCCGCCCTGGACGAGGTGCGCGGGGACCTCGCGTGACGGGCCCGGCCCTGCCCGTGGTGCTGATCGGGCCCATGGCCGCGGGCAAGTCCCACGTGGCGCACCACCTCGCGCAGCACTACGGGCTGCCCCACGTGGACACCGACCGCGTGATCGAGTCCCGCTACGGGCCCATCCCGCGGCTGTTCCGCGCCCGCGGTGAGGCCGAGTTCCGCCGGATCGAAGCGGAGATCGTCGCCGAACTGCTCGACGACCCGGACACCGCCGGGTGCGTGATCTCCCTGGGCGGGGGCGCACCCATGTCACCGCTCGTGCAACCCCTGCTCGCCGGGCGCACGGTCGCCTACCTGGAGGTGGACCTGGACACGGTCCGCCCCCGGATCAAGGGCAACACGACCCGCCCCATGCTCCAGCCGGACCCCGAGGCCCGCTGGAGCCAGATCATGGCCGAGCGCCGCGAGACCTTCGAACGCCTCGCGACCATCCGGCTCGACGGCGCCGCGCCGCGCACCGTGGCGCAGATCGCCCGTGAGCTCTACCTCGCGCTGGGCGAACCGATCGCGCAGCCGCGCGGAAAGGAACACACCGCATGACCGATCCCGTCAGCATCCCCGTCCACGGCGGCCCCGACAACCGCTACGACGTCCTCGTGGGCAACGGCCTGCTGGACCGCGTGCCCGAACTGCTGGGCGAGCGCGTCAAGAAGGTGCTCATCATCCACCCCCGCGCGCTGCGCGCCACGGGTGACGTGGTGCAGCAGAACCTCTCCGCCGCAGGGATCCAGAGCTTCGTGGCCGAGATCCCGGACGCCGAGGAGGGCAAGCGCGTGGAGGTCGCGGCGTTCTGCTGGCAGATCATGGGCCAGTCCGACTTCACGCGCACGGACGCCGTGGTCTCCGTGGGTGGCGGCGCCGTGACGGACCTCGCCGGTTTCGTGGCCGCCACGTGGTTGCGCGGGGTGCGCGTGATCCACCTGCCCACCACGCTGCTGGGCATGGTGGACGCCGCCGTGGGCGGGAAGACCGGGATCAACACCGCGGAGGGCAAGAACCTCGTGGGGGCGTTCCACCCGCCGGCCGCGGTCGTGTGCGATCTGGACTCGCTGCAGACCCTGCCGCAGAACGAGCTGCTCACGGGCATGGCCGAGGTGGTCAAGTGCGGGTTCATCGCGGACCCACGCATCCTCGAGTTGATCCGGGAGAACCCGCAGGAGGTGCGGGACGCGGCGTCGCCCGTGGTACGCGAGCTGATCGAGCGCGGGATCCGGGTCAAGGCCGAGGTCGTCTCCTCGGACCTGAAGGAATCCGGCCGGCGCGAGTACCTCAACTATGGCCACACGCTGGGGCACGCGATCGAGCACAACGAGCGCTACCAATGGCGCCACGGCGCGGCGGTGTCGGTGGGCATGGTCTTCGCGGCGGAACTCGGGCGCGCGGCCGGGTCGCTGTCCGACGACGTCGTGACCGAGCACCGCGAGATCCTCACGTCCCTGGGGCTGCCCGTGACGTATCGCGCGGACCAGTGGCCCCGGTTGCTCGAGGTCATGAAGCGGGACAAGAAGACCCGCGGCAACCTGTTGCGCTTCGTGGTCCTGGATCGGATCGCCACACCGCGGATCATGGAGGTCCCGGACCCCGCGATCCTCTTCGCGTGCTACCAGGAGATCGCGGAGTGAGCCCGCGCGGACGGCACGGCGAGCGCCGTCGTCCGCGCCCCTGAGCACTGCTCGGCTGGCACGGCGGGCGGGCGCACGCGGTAGACTGGTCCGGCTCCACGCGCCCCGCCGCCGTGCGGCGACGTTCCCGACGAGAAAGTGACACCGTGGCAACCAGCAACGACATCAAGAACGGCACCATCCTCAAGCTCGACGGCAACCTCTGGCAGACCATCGAGTTCCAGCACGTCAAGCCCGGGAAGGGTGGCGCGTTCGTGCGCACCAAGCTGCGCAACGTGACCAGTGGCAAGGTGGTGGACAAGACGTTCAATGCCGGTGCCAAGATCGAGACCGCCACGGTGGATCGCAGCGAGTACCAGTACCTGTACCAGGACGGCGAGGACTACGTCTTCATGGACAACTCCACGTACGACCAGATCACGGTGCCGGCCACCGTCGTGGGGGACGCCGCGAACTTCATGCTCGAGAACCAGAACGTGACCGTGGCCATGCACGAGGGCGCGCCCCTGTACATCGAGATGCCGCCGTCGGTCGTGTTGGAGATCACCTACACCGAGCCGGGTCTGCAGGGTGACCGTTCCACGGGCGGCACCAAGCCCGCGACCGTTGAGACCGGCTATCAGATCCAGGTCCCGCTGTTCCTCGAACAGGGCACCAAGGTCAAGGTCGACACCCGCACCGGTGACTACCTGGGACGCGTCAACGAGTGAGCGGCGCCCGGAGCAAGGCCCGGATCCGCGCCGTCGAGATCCTGTTCGAGGCCGAACAACGTAACGAATCCGTCCGGGACGCCCTGGTGCGGCGCCGGGAGAACTCGTCCTCACCCATCAATCCGTACACGGTGGACATCCTCGAGGGCGTCCACGACCGGCGCGAGGACATCGACGAGTTCCTCGAGACCTACTCCCAGGGCTGGGAGCTGGACCGGATGCCGGCGGTGGACCGCAACGTGCTGCGCGTGGGGGCGTGGGAGCTGCTGTACAACCCGGAGATCCCGGACGGCGTGGCCGTCGCGGAGGCGGTGGCCGTGGCCCGGCAACTGTCCACGGATGATTCGCCCCGCTTCGTCAACGGGCTGCTGGGGCGGCTGCAGAAGGTCAAGCCCTCCCTGCTCGACGACTGAACCCACCCCGGTCCGTGCTCGCCACGGGCCGGGGTTTTGTCGTGTGGTAGCTTCGACTACGGATCGCACCCTTTAAGTCCGTCCGGTGAGGCGGGGAAGGAGGCGGCACGTGAGCGTGCCCGAACACGCCGAGCAGTCACCGCGGAGCATGACGTCCCGCGTGATTCTCTCGACACCCGACATCGACCGGGCCCTGTCCCGGATCGCCCACGAGATCCTCGAGTCCAACAAGGGCTCCCGGGGTCTCGTGCTGCTGGGGATCGCCCGTCGCGGCTACCCCTTGGCCCAGCGGTTGGCCGCCAAGCTCGAGCAGATCGACCCCGACTTCCACGCGCAACAGAGCACGGGTCAGCTCGACATCACGATGTACCGCGACGACCTGCGGCGTCATCCCGCGCGCACCCCGCAACCCACGGTGATCCCGGACTCCGGGATCGACGGGCGCACCCTGGTGCTCGTGGACGACGTCCTGTTCTCGGGGCGCACGATCCGCGCAGCCCTGGACGCCCTCGTGGACGTGGGACGCCCCAACGCGGTGCGCCTGGCCGTGCTCGTGGACCGCGGCCACCGCGAGCTGCCCATCCGCGCGGATCACGTGGGCAAGAACCTGCCCACGTCCTCCCACGAGAAGGTCCGCGTGCTGCTGCGCGAGTCCGATCCCCAGCCGCGCGCGAGGGGTCACGAGGACTGCGTGATCATCGACTCGCCGGTGGTCTCCGACGACGACGTCGCCCGCGCCCCCGGTACCGCCGGGAAGGGGCCGCGCGCATGAAGCACCTGCTGACGACCAACGAGCTGAGCTACCGGGAAGCGGTACGCATCCTGGACACCGCGGACCAGATGGCCGCCGTGTCCTCACGCTCGGTCAAGAAACTGCCCGCCCTGCGCGGACGCACCGTGGTGAACCTGTTCTTCGAGGACTCCACGCGCACCCGGATCTCGTTCGAGACCGCGGCCAAGCGGCTCAGCGCGGACGTGATCAACTTCTCCGCCAAGGGCTCCTCGGTGTCCAAGGGCGAATCGCTCAAGGACACCGCGCAGACGCTCATGGCCATGAGCGCGGACGCCGTGGTGATCCGCCACGCATCCTCCGGCGCGCCGCAACAGCTCGCGGACTCCGGGTGGATCGACGCCGCGGTGATCAACGCCGGGGACGGCAAGCACGCGCACCCCACCCAGGCCCTGCTCGACGCCATGACCCTCCGCCGCGTGCGTTCGGGCGCCACGGGTGTCGCGAGCACCGGGATGGACCTCGAGGGGATGCACGTGGTGATCGTGGGGGACGTGCTGCACTCCCGCGTGGCCCGCTCCAACGTGTGGTTGCTCACGACCCTGGGCGCACGCGTGACCCTCGTGGCCCCGCCCACCCTGGTCCCCGTGGCCATGGACGACTGGCCGTGCGAGGTCGGCTACGACCTGGACGCCGTACTCGCCGAGGCCCCGGACGCCGTGATGATGCTGCGGTTGCAGCGCGAGCGCATGAACGCCGCGTTCTTCCCGAGCGAGGCCGAGTACACGCGCGGCTGGGGGCTCACGTCCCAACGCGTGCAGCGCCTCGAGGACATGGGTGCGCCCACAGTGTTCATGCACCCCGGACCCATGAACCGCGGCCTGGAGATCTCCTCCGAGGCCGCCGACTCCCCGCGCTCCACCGTGCTGGAGCAGGTGGCCAACGGTGTGGCCGTGCGCATGGCCGTGTTGTTCCTGTTGCTCTCCGGTGACGAGAGCTCCCCGTACCCGAGCGAGAACTGAGGTGGCCCGCATGAGCTCCTACCTGATCAGCAACGCCCGCCCCGAGGGCGGTGAGCCCGCGGACCTGTTGCTCACGGACGGGGTGATCGGCGCCGTGGGTCCCGTGGGCACCCTGGACGTGCCCGAGGGTACGGACGTGATCGACGCCGCCGGCGCCGTGGCCCTTCCGGGTCTCGTGGACATGCACACCCACCTGCGCGAACCGGGTCACGAGGACGCCGAGACCGTGGAGACCGGAACGCGCGCGGCGGCCCGGGGTGGGTTCACCGCGGTGTTCGCGATGGCCAACTCCCACCCCGTGGCGGACACCGCCGGCGTGGTCGAGCAGGTGTGGCAGCTGGGCCGCGACGCCGGGTGGTGCGACGTCCACCCCGTGGGCGCGGTCACGGTGGGGCTCGGGGGCACGCAGCTGTCCGAGATCCGCGCGATGGCGGAGTCCCGCGCGGGTGTACGGATGTTCTCCGACGACGGCAAGTGCGTCCACGACCCCGTGCTGATGCGCCGGGCCCTCGAGTACGTCAAGTCCTTCGGGGGGATCATCGCCCAGCACGCCCAGGAACCGCGCCTGACCGAGGGCGCCCAGATGAACGAGGGCGCGGTCTCCGCTGACCTCGGTCTCACGGGCTGGCCCGCGGTGGCCGAGGAGGCGATCATCGCCCGGGACGTGCTGCTGACCCAGCACGTGGACTCCCGCCTGCACATCTGCCACCTCTCCACCAAGGGGTCCGTGGACATCGTGCGCTGGGCCAAGGAGCGCGGCGTGGCCGTGACCGCGGAGGTCACCCCGCACCACCTGTTGCTCACCGACGAACTCGTGCGCACCTTCGACCCCGTCTACAAGGTCAACCCGCCGCTGCGCACTGACGACGACGTCCAGGCCCTGCGCCGTGCCGTGGCCGAGGGCACGATCGACGTGATCGGCACGGACCACGCCCCGCACACCGCGGAGGACAAGGAATGCGAGTGGAGCTGCGCGGCCCACGGCATGACGGGTCTGGAGACCGCCCTCGCGGTGGTCCAGTCGACCCTCGTGGACACCGGGCTGATCGGGTGGGAGCGCGTGGCGCAGATCATGTCCCGCACCCCCGCCCGGATCCTGGGCCTGACCGACCAGGGCCAGGAACTGGCCCCCGGGGCCACCGCGAACATCGTGCTGTGGGACCCCAGCGGGCAGACCCCCGTGGATCCCACGACCCACGCGTCCAAGGGCCGCAATAGTCCGTACCGGGGGATGACCCTGCCCGGCGGTGTGCGCGCCACGTTCTACCGCGGTCACCCCGTGGTGCGTGACGGCGAACCCGCCACGCCGCTGACCCGCTGACCACCCCCACGAAAGGCCGCCCATGTCGGACAAGCTCGTACCCACCCTGTTGACCATCCTGATCGTCGTGGTGCTCTTCGCCCTGATCCGGTGGGGTTGGCGGGGTCGGGTGCGACGCCAGGCGGGCTTGGCCGCGCCGGCCCAGGCGCCCCGGGACCTGTTGCAACGGGCCACCGCACGCGTGGACGGGATGTACGTGGTCACGACCTACACCGCCCAGCCGCTCGAACGCATCGCCGGGCACGGTCTGGGGGTGCGCACGAACGCGGAGGCGATCGTGGCCCCGGACGGCGTGTTCCTCAACCGCCAGGGCGCCCCGGACGTGTTCATCCCCCGGGAGGACCTGCGCGCGGTGTCCACCGCGTCCGGGATGGTCGGCAAGTTCGTGGAACGCGACGGACTCGTGGTGCTGACCTGGGACCTCGGGGACACCCGCGTGGACACCGGCTTCCGCGCGCGCACCGGTGAGGGGTCACGACAACTGGAGGACGCGGCGTCGGCCCTGCTGGACGCCTGAGAACCGAATTCCCGGGAGCCGTGATGCTCCCGGAACGCTCAACGAAAGGAGTTCGTCATGAACTCACCACGGATCGAACCGGCCGTCATGGTCCTCGAGGACGGCACGGTGTTCGAGGGCCGCGCCTGGGGTGCTCCCGGCACGGCGTTCGGCGAAGCGGTCTTCGCGACCGGGATGACCGGCTACCAGGAGACGCTGACCGACCCCTCCTACGCGGGGCAGATCGTGATCCAGACCGCCCCCCACATCGGCAACACGGGCGTGAACCCGGACGACATGGAGTCCCGCAAGATCTGGGTCAACGGCTTCGTGGTGCGTGACCCCGCGCGCCGACCCTCCAACTGGCGCAGTGAACGCTCCCTGGACGACGAGCTGGCCGAGCAGGGCATCACCGGGATCCAGGGCGTGGACACCCGCGCGCTGACCCGCCACCTGCGCGACAAGGGCGCGATGCGCGCCGGGATCTTCTCCGGCGAGCAGGCCGGTGAGCCCGTGGCCCAGCTCGTGCAGCGGGTCGCCGAACAGCCGGGGATGGCTGGCCGCGCGCTCGCCGAGCACGTGAGCACGGACGAGACCTACGTGGTGGAGCCGCGCGAGCACGGCTGGGACGCCCCGGTGCGCCATGAAGTGGTCGCGGTGGACCTGGGGATCAAGTCCATGACCCCGCAGCGCCTGGCCGAACGCGGTGTCCGTGTGCACGTGGTGCCCGCGGACGTGAGCTTCGAGCAGGTGCAGGCGCTGCACCCGGACGGCGTGTTCTTCTCGAACGGCCCGGGGGACCCGGCCACCGCGGACGAGCAGGTGGCCCTGCTGCGCCGCGTGCTGGACGAGGGCATCCCGTTCTTCGGCATCTGCTTCGGGAACCAGCTGCTGGGCCGCGCGCTGGGCTTCGGCACGTACAAGCTCACGTTCGGTCACCGCGGGATCAACCAGCCGGTCATGGACCTCGCCACGGGCAAGGTGGAGATCACCTCCCAGAACCACGGCTTCGCGGTGGACGCGCCCGTGGGGGAGCCCGTGACCGCGCCCGAGTCCCGCTACGGGCGGGTCAGTGTGTCCCACGTGGGGCTCAACGACGACGTCGTGGAAGGACTGCGCTGCGAGGACATCCCCGCGTTCTCGGTGCAGTACCACCCCGAGGCCGCCGCGGGTCCGCACGACTCCGCCTACCTCTTCGACCGCTTTATCGACATGATGGACCGGGCCGGTCAGAGCCCCGATTCGGAAGCAGGAGACAAGTAATGCCCCGCAGGCAAGACCTCAACAGCGTCCTGGTGATCGGCTCCGGTCCCATCGTGATCGGGCAGGCCGCGGAGTTCGACTACTCCGGGACCCAGGCCCTGCGCGTCCTCAAGGACGAGGGGCTGCGCATGATCCTGGTCAACTCCAACCCGGCCACGATCATGACCGATCCCGAGTTCGCGGACGCCACCTACGTGGAGCCCATCACCCCGGAGACGGTCGAGAAGATCATCGCGAAGGAACGTCCCGACGCCGTGCTGCCCACCCTGGGCGGGCAGACAGCGCTGAACACGGCCCTGGCCCTGGACGCCAACGGCGTGCTCGAGAAGTACGACGTCGAGCTGATCGGCGCGGACGTGGACGCGATCAACCTGGGCGAGGACCGCGAGGCCTTCAAGGGCGTCGTCGAACGCTGCGGCGCGGAATCCGCGCGCTCGATCATCGTGCACTCCATGGACGAGGCGCTCGTCGCCGCCGAGAAGCTCGGTTACCCCATGGTCGTGCGCCCGTCCTTCACGATGGGCGGACTGGGCTCGGGTCTCGCGTACGACGAGACCGATCTGCACCGCATCGCCGGTGCCGGGATCCAGTACTCACCCACCTCGGAGGTGCTCCTCGAGGAGTCCATCCTGGGGTGGAAGGAGTACGAGCTCGAGATGATGCGCGACGCCAACGACAACGTGGTGGTCGTGTGCTCGATCGAGAACGTGGACCCGGTGGGCGTGCACACGGGCGATTCGATCACCGTGGCCCCGGCCCTGACCCTGACCGACCGCGAGTACCAGCGCATGCGTGACATCGCGATCGCCGTGATCCGTGAAGTGGGCGTGGACACAGGCGGGTGCAACATCCAGTTCGCGGTGGAACCCGCGACCGGGCGGATCGTGGTCATCGAGATGAACCCGCGCGTCTCCCGTTCCTCGGCGCTCGCGTCCAAGGCCACGGGCTTCCCGATCGCCAAGATCGCGACCAAGCTGTCCCTGGGGTACACGCTCGACGAGATCCCCAATGACATCACGCAGAAGACCCCCGCGAGCTTCGAGCCCACCCTGGACTACGTGGTCGTGAAGGTCCCGCGCTTCGCGTTCGAGAAGTTCCCGGCCGCGGACCCCACGCTGACTACAACCATGAAGTCGGTGGGCGAGGCCATGGCGATCGGGCGCAACTTCACCGAGGCGCTGCAGAAGGCCATGCGCTCGCTCGAGCAGAAGGGTTCGTCCTTCAGCTTCGCCCGCCCGGCCGTGGAGCCCGGGCCCAACACGGTGGCCCGGCTCGTGGAGACGTGCCGCGAGACCACCACCCACCGGTTGCGCAACGTGCAGCAGGCCCTTCTCGCGGGTGCGAGCGTGGAACAAGTCTTCGAGGCCACGGCGATCGACCCGTGGTTCCTCGACCAGATCCAGTTGCTCAACGAGACCGCGGACCTGGTGCGCGCGGACCCGGACCTGCGCCCGGTCACGCTGCGGGAGGCCAAGCGCCACGGCTTCTCCGACGCCCAGATCGGTGAGCTGGTCCACCTCGAGGAATCGGTGGTGCGCGGGGTGCGCCACGCGCTGGACATCCGCCCCGTCTACAAGACCGTGGACACGTGCGCCGCCGAGTTCGAGGCGTTCACCCCGTACCACTACTCGAGCTACGACCGCGAAACGGAGGTGGCCCCGCACGAGAAGCCTTCGGTCATGATCCTGGGTTCCGGGCCCAACCGGATCGGGCAGGGGATCGAATTCGACTACTCGTGCGTGCACGCGTCCATGGTGTTGCGCGAGGCCGGGTACGAGACCGTGATGCTCAACTGCAACCCGGAGACCGTTTCGACCGACTACGACATCTCCACGAGGCTGTACTTCGAACCGCTCACGTTCGAGGACGTCATGGAGGTCGTGGAGGCCGAGCGCCGCTCGGGTGGGCTGCTCGGTGTCTTCGTGCAGCTCGGCGGGCAGACCCCGCTCAAGCTCGCGGCAGACCTCAAGGCCGCGGGCGTGCCGATCCTCGGGACGACCCCCGAGGCGATCGACCTGGCGGAGGACCGCGGGGAGTTCGCGCGCGTGCTCACTGAGGCGGGGTTGCGCCAGCCCAAGAACGGCACGGCCCACACCTTCGAGCAGGCCAGCCGGATCGCCCACGAGATCGGCTACCCCGTGCTGGTGCGCCCGTCCTACGTGCTCGGTGGGCGCGGGATGGAGATCGTCTACGACGAGGCGTCCCTGAAGTCCTACCTCGAGAACGCGACCGAGGTCAGCCCGAGCCGCCCGGCCCTGATCGATAAGTTCCTCGAGGACGCGATCGAGATCGACGTGGACGCGCTCTACGACGGCAAGGACTGCTACGTGGGCGGGATCATGGAGCACATCGAGGAGGCCGGGATCCACTCCGGTGACTCCGCGTGCGTGCTGCCCCCCATCACCCTGGGCCCGGACGTGATCTCCCGCGTGCGCGAGGCCACCGAAGCCATTGCGCGCGGCGTGGGCGTGAGGGGTCTGATCAACCTGCAGTTCGCTCTCGCCTCGGATGTGCTCTACGTGATCGAGGCCAACCCGCGGGCCTCGCGCACGGTGCCGTTCGTGTCCAAGGCCACGGGCGTGCAGATGGCCAAGGCCGCCGCGCTGATCGGCACCGGGCGCACCGTGGCCGAGCTGCGCGAGCAGGGGATGCTCCCCGCGGACTACGACGGCACGACCCTGCCCGAGCAGACCCCCACCGCGGTCAAGGAGGTCGTGCTGCCGTTCGCGCGCTTCCGTACCCCGGAGGGCACCGTGGTGGACTCGCTGCTGGGTCCCGAGATGCGCTCCACGGGTGAGGTCATGGGCATCGACCGGTACTTCGACACCGCGTTCGCCAAGGCGCAGGCCGCCGCGGGCGGGCCGCTGCCCACGTCCGGACGGTTGTTCGTCTCGGTCGCCAACAAGGACAAGCGCTCCGCGGTGATCCCCGTGAAGATGTTCGCGGACCTGGGCTTCGAGATCGTCTCCACGGGCGGCACGGCCCAGGTGCTGCGGCGCAACGGCATCGAGTCCACGGTCGTGGCCAAGATCGCCGACGCCGACGACGGGTCCCCCTCGGTCGCGGACCTGATCACGGACGGGAAGATCGACCTGATCTTCAACACGCCCTCCGGCGGTCAGCAGGCCCGCGGCGACGGGTACCAGATCCGTGCGGCGGCCACGTCCGTGGGTGTGCCCACCATGACCACGGTCTCGGAGCTCGGTGCAGCACTGCAGGCGATCACCGCGCAGCGGCAGTACTCGTGGTCCGTGACGTCCCTGCAGGAGCACGAGCAGAAGCTGCGGGAGCAGGTCGCCGCGGGGGACACCCGTGGCTGAGTCCGAGCGTGTTCCCTTCGGGGCCCGCCTCGAACGGGCGATGACCGTTGCGGGTCCGCTGTGCGTGGGGATCGACCCCCACCCCTCCTTGCTGGACGCGTGGGCTCTGCCCGCCACGGCGCAGGGCCTCGAGCGCTTCGCGCTGCGCGTCCTCGAAGCCGCAGCGGAGCGGTGCGCGGCCGTGAAACCGCAGGTCGCCCTGTTCGAGGCGTACGGTTCCGCGGGCTTCGCGGTGCTCGAGCGCGTCCTGCGGGAGTCCCGCGAGGCCGGGCTGCTGAGCATCGCGGACGCCAAGCGCGGGGACATCGGTTCCACCATGGCTGCCTACGCGAGCGCGTGGCTCTCCGACGACTCGCCCCTCGCGGCCGACGCCGTGACGCTGAGTCCCTACCTCGGCTTCGAGTCCCTGCGTCCGGCCCTGGACCTCGCGCGTGGGACCGGGCGCGGGACGTTCGTGCTCGCGCTGACCTCCAACCCGGAGGGCGCGTCCGTCCAGCACGTGGGCGGCACCGGGTCCGTGGCCGGGTCCGTCCTGGCCGCGATCGCCCGGGAGAACGCGACGGCGCAGCCCCGGCCGGGCACGGCGTCGTCGTCCCCGGAAGGTTCGACGGCGCCGTCGGACGGTGCTGCCGCGGCGGCCGATCGCGGTGTCACCGGCGCGAATACGGGGGCCGGGAACAATCGTAATGAAATCGTGACGTCACCGTCGGTGGCCACCCTGGGCTCGTGCGGAGCGGTGATCGGGGCGACCGTGGGAGAGGCCCTAGCGTCCCTGGACATCGATCTGAGCACCCTGAACGGGCCGATCCTGGCCCCCGGTTACGGTGCCCAGGGCGCGGACGCCGCGGCCGTGGCCACGGTGTTTGAGCACGTCAGGCCCACAGTGCTCGCGAACTCCTCGCGAGGTGTACTGCGTCACGGTCCGGACGTCCCCGCGCTGCGGGACGCCATCGACCGCAGCACCGAGGAATTACGCACGCACCTCCAGCTGTCCTGAGACCCCCGTGAACGCCCCCTGGCGGCGGCCCGAAAGGCCACGTCAGGGGGCGTTCATTGTGTGTACGGCGGCAAACGTGTCCGGTACTTTCAGGGGGACGGCTTGCGTGCGTCCCCCCCCCATCAGGCGCACGGCCGAGCCGCTGTCACACGAGGAGGAGAGCTGGGCATGGCATTGCGGCCACTGACGGACGAAGAGCGCGCACGCGCGCGCGAGAAAGCCACGGCGGCGCGGACCGCGCGGGCGGAGATCAAGAAGGGACTGCGGGACGGGTCGATCACCGTGGCGCAAGTGCTGCGCAGGGGCGAGGAGGACGAAGCCGTCAGCCGCCTGAAGGTCACCGAACTGCTCGAGGCCACCCCCGGGATCGGGAAGGTGCGCTCGGCGGCGATCATGGAGCAGATCGGGATCGCACCCACCCGTCGGGTGCGTGGCCTGGGTCAGCACCAGCGCAAGGCGCTCGTGGACTACCTGGACCGCTGAACCCCGGTCCCCGATCCGCCCCACCCCGGGCGCGACCGCCGGGACCCACGGTTGATACAGTGACGGGCGAGCTGACCGCTCGCCCGTCACCGTCATCTTCGGGAGGTACCCGTGCGTCCCACACCCACCGTGACCGTTCTGGCCGGCCCCACGGCCGTGGGCAAAGGAACGGTGTCCACCTACATCCGGGACCACTACCCGCAGGTGTGGTTGTCCGTCTCGGCCACCACGCGTGCGCCGCGGCCCGGCGAGGTGGACGGCGTGCACTACTTCTTCGTCAGCGACGCCGAGTTCGACGACATGATCGAGCGTCACGACCTGCTCGAATGGGCGGTCGTGCACAACCTCAACCGGTACGGCACACCGCGCCACAAGGTCGAGGAGGCGCTCGCGGCGGGGCGCAGTGTCCTGCTCGAGATCGACTTGCAGGGAGCGCGCAGCGTGCGCCAGACCATGCCGGACGCCCAGTTCGTGTTCCTGGCCCCGCCGAGTTGGGAGGAAATGGTGCACCGGCTCGTGGGCCGGGGCACCGAGACCCCCGAGCAACAGCAGCGTCGGCTGGAAACGGCTAAACTGGAACTCGCGGCGCAACCCGAGTTCGATCACACCGTCGTCAACGACACGGTGGAACGCGCCGCCGCCGAACTCGTGGCCCTCATGGGGTTGCCGAGCACATCGCACCGTTGAGGCGGTCAGCCGCCCCGGATCCGCGCAGCCCCCACGGCCAGTAGCACCATCTTTCCCGTCCACCACAGGAGTCATGAAACACGTGAGCACGAACAACGAAGGCATCGTCAACCCGCCCGTCGATCGGTTGCTCGACAAGACGGATTCCAAGTACGGCCTGGTGATCTTCGGTGCCCGCCGCGCCCGCCAGATCAACGCATACTACTCGCAGTTGCACGAGGGTCTGTTCGAGTACGTGGGTCCGCTCGTGGACACCCAGCTCAACGAGAAGCCCCTGTCCATCGCGTTCCGCGAGATCGACGAGGGCCTGATCGAGGCCGTGCATGTGGACCACACCGGGTTCACCCCCAACGGCCAGATGGTCAGCGACGAACCCACCGCCACGGACATGTTCACCGGCGACTTCTTCGCCCAGGGTGAGCAGGACGGCACCGCGGTGTTCTCCGACGGCGTCCAGCTGGGGGAGACCTCCGAGGAGACCCCGGCCACGGACACCGAGGACCCCGCCGAGGGTTCCGCGGAGTCCTCCGAGCAGTGACCGACCCGCTCGGCCGCGACGCCCCCGTCCCCGCCCCGCCCCGCGCCCCGTTGCGCGTGGTGTTGGGTGTGGGCGGGGGCATCGCCGCATACAAGGCCGCCCTGCTGTCCCGGTTGTTCTCCGAGGCCGGTCACCACGTGGTGCCCATGCCCACCGAGGCCGCCCTGCAGTTCGTGGGCGCGCCCACGTGGGAGGCGCTCACCGGCGAGCACGTCTCGGGGTCGGTCTTCGACCGGATCGACACGGTCAATCACGTGGCCCAGGGCCAGGCAGCGGACCTCGTGGTGATCGCCCCGGCCACGGCGGACCTCATGGCCCGGGTGGCCCACGGGCACGCGGACGACCTGCTGACCACCACGGTGCTCGCGACCGCCGCGCCCGTGCTGTTGGCCCCCGCCATGCACACCGAGATGTGGCAGAACCCGGCCACGCAGCGCAACGTCGCCCTGTTGCGCCAGCACGGCCACACGGTCCTCGACCCGGCCAGCGGTCGGCTCACGGGCAAGGACAGCGGCCCGGGCCGGTTACCCGAGCCGCAGGAGATCTTCGACGCCGCGCTCGCCCTCGTGGACCCCGCCTCCAGCTCCGCCCACTCATCGTCCGACGGCGACGACGCTCTGCGCGGCCGCCGCGTCCTGGTCACCGCGGGCGGGACGCGCGAAGCCCTGGATCCCGTGCGCTTCCTGGGCAACCGGTCCTCGGGCAAGCAGGGCGTGGCCCTGGCCCGTGCCGCGCGCGACGCGGGCGCACACGTGCACCTGATCGCCGCGCACGTGGAGACCGAGCTGCCGAGCGGCGTCGACATCACGCGCGTGTCCTCGGCGCGTGAGCTGCAGGACGCGACCCTGGCCGCCGCGCGCGAGGCCGACGTCGTGATCATGGCCGCCGCCGTGGCGGACTACCGCCCGGACACCGTGGGCGAGCACAAGATGAAGAAGTCCGAGGACGGCGCGGACCCCGTGATCCGGCTGGTGCGCAACCCGGACATCCTGCGCGCCGTCGTGGCCCAGCGTGCCGAGCGCTCGCTCGAGCAGCTGATCGTGGGCTTCGCCGCGGAGACCGGGGACGCCGAGCACTCGGTGCTCGACTTCGCGCGCGCCAAGCTCGAACGCAAGGGCTGCGACCTGCTCGTGCTCAACGAGGTGGGCACGGACAAGGTCTTCGGTCGCGACGACACCGAGGTCACCGTGCTCTCGGCCCGCTCGAGCGAGGACCGCGGGGCGCGCGGGACCAAGGACGAGGTCGCGCGGTTCGTGGTGCAGCGCATCGCCGAGGACGTCAGCACCGACGGGTAATGTGGTCTCCCGTGAGCGAAGCGAGCAAGCACCTGAGAATCTTCACGTCCGAGTCCGTGACCGAGGGGCACCCGGACAAGATCTGTGACCAGATCTCCGACTCGATCCTGGACGCCCTGCTGACCGAGGACCCCAATTCCTCGGTGGCCGTGGAGACCATGGTCACCACGGGCCTCGTGCACGTGGCGGGCGAGGTCAAGACGGACGCGTACGTGGAGATCCCCCACATCGTGCGTAAGACCCTGCTGGACATCGGGTACAACTCCTCCGTGCACGGTTTCGACGGTGAGTTCTGCGGTGTGTCCATCAGCGTGGGCGAGCAGTCCAACGAGATCTACGAGGGTGTGTTCACCTCCCTCGAGGAGCGCACCGGTGCCGCGCGTGACCCCCGGGACGCCCAGGGTGCGGGGGACCAGGGCATCATGTTCGGGTACGCCTCGGACGAGACCGACACGCTCATGCCCGCCCCCATCCTGTTGGCGCACCGGCTGTCCGAGCAGCTCACCCGTGTGCGTAAGACCGCGGTGCTGCCCGGTCTGCGTCCGGACGGCAAGACCCAGGTGACCCTGGGTTACGACGGGCACACCCCCGTCTCCGTGGACACCGTGGTCGTCTCCTCCCAGCACGCGGAGAACTACGACCTGGACCAGCTCACCCGCGATCTCACGACCAGCGTGATCAGCCCCGTCCTGGAGGACTCCGGACTGGACCTGTCCGCAACAAAGATCATCGTCAACCCCGCGGGCAACTTCGTGCGCGGCGGGCCCGTGGGGGACGCCGGGCTGACCGGACGCAAGATCATCGTGGACACCTACGGCGGCATGGCCCGCCACGGTGGCGGTGCGTTCTCCGGCAAGGACCCCTCCAAGGTGGACCGCTCCGCCGCGTACGCGATGCGCTGGGTCGCCAAGAACGTCGTGGCCGCCGGACTGGCCCGCCGGGCGGAGGTCCAGGTGGCCTACGCGATCGGCCAGGCCCGTCCCGTGGGCCTGTACGTGGAGACCTTCGGCACCGAGACCGTGGACCCCGCGCGGATCGAGAAGGCGATCTCCGAGGTCTTCGACCTGCGGCCGCTGGCGATCATCGAGGACCTGGACCTCAAGCGCCCCATCTACGCCAAGACCGCCGCCCACGGTCATTTCGGCCGCACCGACCCCGATTTCACGTGGGAGCGCACGGACCGGGTCCAGGAGTTGCGTTCCGCCGCGGGGCTGTGAGCCCCGGCCCCGCCGGGAGGGAGCCCGCCACGCCGGAGTCCCCCAGGCCGGACTCGGCGGGCACCGCACCCCCGGACTCCGCGACTGCGGGTTCCATCCCCGCGGGCCGGGACACCCCCGAGCGGGACACGTCCGGTGAGCAACTCGCGCTCGCAGGTCTGCCCGAGGCCGCACCCCCGTCCCAGCCACGTTCTTCGCCCCGAAAACCTCTAGGCTCCGAGGGCCGCGCCGCGCACGACCCCGTGGCCAAGGTCTTGCTCGAGGCCTACGTCCCGCACCTGGACCGGGTCTTCGACTACCGCGTGACCGCTGCCCTCGACGAGCAAGCGGTCGTGGGGTCCAAGGTCTCGGTGGTCTTCGCGGGTCGGAAGATGTCCGGGTGGGTCGTGGACCGCGTGGCCCACACGGACGTTCCCGAGGACCGTCTGCTGCCCATCCGTCGCGTGCTCACGCCGCTGCCGGTGGCCCGCCCCGAGATCGTCGAGCTCGCGCAGGCCGTGGCCGAACGCTGCGCCGGCACGGTCGCGGACGTCCTGCGGGTCGCGATCGCCCCGCGGGTCGCGCGGGTGGACAAGGAATTCAGCACGCCCGAAGCCGCCGGGACCTCCGAGACGGACGTCGCGGATCCGGACGTCGACGCCGCGGCGCCGGCCGGCGTATCAGCGGGCTCCGCTCCCGACGGCGCCGTCTCGGGTCATCTCGCGCGGGCTACAGGCAACACCACCGAAGGACTTCCGGGTCAAGAACCGTCCCGGGACGAGGCCGCGCTCGACGGCACGGCCGCCGACGACGCCACGGAAGCGAACCCGACCGCCGCGCCCGCACCCGAACACGCGTCGTCGTCCCCCGGGGAACCCCCGACGACCGGCTGGCAGCACTACGCGGGCGGCCCGGAGTTCGCGGCGTCCGTGGCGCGCGGTGAGCCGGCGCGCGCGGTCGTGGAAGTGCTGCCCTCGGCCGAGGACCACGACTGGGCGGTGCTGACCGCGAGCGCCATGGCCACCGCGTACGCCGCCGGTCGCGGCGCGGTGGGCGTGGTCGCGGATCACAAGGCACTCGAGCGGCTCGAAAGGGCGCTGTGCGAGCTGGTGGGGGAGGATGCCGTCGTGCGCCTGCACGCCGACGACGGGCCCACGCCCCGCTACCGGGGGTTCCTCGAACTCGCGCTCGGGAAGAAGCGCCTGGCCGTGGGCACGCGCTCCACCGCGTACGCGCCCGTGCAGGATCTCGCGCTCGTGTGCTGTCACGACGACGGGGACGTGAACTTCGTGGAGCAGCGCGCCCCCTACCAGCACACCCGGGACGTGCTGTTGCTGCGCGCCCAGCTGCAGGGTGTGGCCGCGTTGTTCACGGGGTACGCGGTGACTCCCGAGGCGCTGCGGCTCGTGGCCACGGGATGGGCGGCGCGGGTGGCGCCCGATCGCGCGGACCTGCGCCGGTTCTCCCCACGCATCGAGGCGACCTCCGATTCCTACAACACCGCGCGCGATCCGCTCGCGGCGCGCGCCCGGTTGCCGCACGAGGCGTTCCGGGTGGCACGCGAGGCCCTGAAGTCCGGGCCCGTGCTCGTGCAGGTGGCGCGCAAGGGCTACGCTCCCGTGCTCGCCTGCCAGCGGTGTCGCACGCCCGCGCGCTGCCAAGCGTGTGACGGGCCCCTCGCGCTGAGCTCCGCCCACGCCGTGCCGGTGTGCACGTGGTGCGGGCGTCACGCCCATGACTGGCGGTGCGTGGAGTGCGGGTTCACCCGGGTGCGATTGAGCTCCGTGGGGGCGTCCCGGACCGTGGAGGAGCTGGGCCGATCGTTCCCGCAGGTCCCCGTGATCTCGTCGAGCGACCGCACGGTGCGCACCACGGTCGGGGCGGAACCGGCGCTCGTGGTGGCGACCCCGGGGGCCGAGCCCGTGGCGTCGGGCGGGTACGCCGCGGCCCTGTTGCTGGACGGGAACCAGATGCTCGCCCGGCCGTGGCTGCGCGCGGAGGAGCAGACACTGCGGCGGTGGTTCAATGCCGCAGCACTCGTGCGGGCGGGTGGGCACGGCGGGACCGTGGTGGTGACCGCGGATCAGGACCGCGCGGTTGGGGCGCTCGTGCGCTGGGACCCGGCGGGCCACGCCGAGCGGGAACTTCGGGAGCGCCACGAACTCGGATTGCCGCCGGCGGTGCGTACCGCGGCGCTGACCGGTCCGCGCGACGCAGTGGAGGCCACCCTCCGGGATCTGCGTCTACCGGAACAGGTCCGGGTCGTGGGACCGGCACCGGTCGAGCAGGCCGTGGGCAACGGCGCCGACGTCCCGCACGCCGAGCCCCGTCCCGCCACGCTGGACGTGCCCTCCGGCACCTCGAGTGCTCGGATGGAACGCGCGTCGGAACGTCCCTACCGGGCGTTGCTGTTCTTCGGGTTCGGCATCGCCCCGCGCGTGACCTTGGCGCTTCGGGCTGAGAAAGCCCGCGCGTCGGCACTGCGGGAGCACGCCCCCGTGGCGGTGCGGTGCGACGTCGCGGACCTGCTGTAGGCCGGTGTCAGGCGGTTCCCCATGGCCCGGGAACCCGGCCCGGTACACCGTACTGCGACCCCGCGTCGCTGTCCCGACGACGCGCGACTCAGCCCCGCTGGTGCAGATCCCATGCCAGGTCGAGTAGTTCCCGCGCAGAGTCGTCCCACGTGTGCGCGCGTATCCGGCGCAGTCCCGCGGTGACGCGCTCGCGAGCGAGGACGGGATCGGTGAGCTCGCGCACGCGGGCGGCGAACGCGGCGTCGTCGTCGGAGGGGGCGTAGCCGGCGGCGTCCCCGGCGACCTCGTGGAAGATGGGCAGGTCCGAGCACACGACCGGCGCGCCCTGCGCGAAGGCCTCCACGAGTGGCAAGCCGTACCCCTCGGCGCGGGACGCGGTCACGAGCGCTGCGCAGGTCGACAGGAGCTCGCGGTATTCGTCCTCGCCGACCCCGCGGTGGAAGACCACGCGCGCGCCCTCGGGGATCTGCCCGCGCAGCTGCGCCTCGCGCGCCGGCGAGATCCGGGACAGCAGGTGCAGCGTGTACCCGGGCAGGTGGGCCATCGCGCGCAACAGCGTCTCCACGTTCTTGTACGGCAGGAACGAGCCCATGTAGACCAGGTCCCGCCCGCGCTCGCCGAGCCGCCGCACGGCGGTCTCCTCGGGGATCCCGGACGACGGCGCGGCGTTGGCGATTACACGCACGTCCCGTTTCGTGAGTCGGTGCGTGAGGATCTCCCGCTTCGACGTCTGCGAGACGGTGGCGACGGCGTCCGCGCGGTTGAGCGTGAGCCGCTGGGGCCACCAGGCCTTGTGGTACGCGCGCCAGCCCCACTGCACCGGCAGCGGGAGATCGCCCGGGGGCTGCGGGTGCTCGTAGTAGATCAGGTCGTGCAGCGTGAGGATCAGCTGGTGGCGGCGCCCGAGCGAGCCCATGGTCTGCATGGGGGAGAACACGACGTCGGGCGCGTACCGGCTCAGCAGCGCGCCCGTGAGCACCTCGGCCGGGGACGTCACGGACGGGCCCAGCAGCGTGGGTAGACCGTCGGGGATCAGGGCAGCCTGGGCGGGATCGCTGATCAGCGCGGCGAGCCGCACCCGAGGATCAGAGGCGACCGCGCGAGCCGTGGCGGCGAGCAGTTCGGCGCTGTAGCGGCTGATCCCGTCGTGGTGATCGGTGCGGATGTAGCGGGCGTCGAAGAGCAGCCTCACCGCTCGTCGGTCCCGTAGAGTCCACGCGCGGTGGCCTCCTTGGTGAGCTGATGCTCCCCGGAGCCGGGGTCCACCGCGGGGATCATCCCGGTGAGTTGGTCCGGGGTGGAGGCGGTCGTGTCCGCGTGGGGCAACTGGTCGTAGCCCTCGAGGGGGTCCGGCGCGGGGGAGGCCAGGAAGTCCTCGATGTAGTCCGCCGCGAGCTGGGGGGTCTCGTAGTGGATCAGGTGACCCACCCCGGGGATGATCTTGAGGCTGTGGCTGCGGATCCACGAGGCCATGGTGCGCTGCGAGCGCACGGAGCCCAGCTCGTCCTGGTCACCCACGATGAGCAGGGTGGGCATGGTCAGGTTCATCGCGACCTCCGCGACGGTGTGGGAGATCGACGCCTGATACGCCTCGGTGAGCACGTCCCGGTCGGCGAAGGTGTTGAAGTAGGCCTGGTGCTGGCGCAGCGCGTAGTTGCGGATCTCCGGGTCCTCGGACTTGACCATCACGTCCGTCATGAGTTTCACGACGGCGTTCGAGGCCAGCAGTTTGGTGCCCAACCGTCGCGGGAGGGACGCACCCGCCGAGTAGTAGAGCTCCGTGAGCTTGGTCAGCCGCTTCTGCTGTCCCGCCAGGGCGGGTTCGGAAATGGGGTTGAGCAGGATCAACCGCTCCACCATGGCGGGGTACTCCACGGCGAAGTGCGCGGCCAGGGTCGACCCGAAGGAGTGCCCCGCGAGCACGATGCCCGTCTCGCACCCCGGATGGACGGCGTTATCGGTCAGTGCCTCGAGGAACTCGCGCACGAACTCCACGTAGCCGGGCACCGAGTGTTCCCGGTCCGGGAACGGTTCCGAGCGCCCGAAACCGGGCAGGTCCGGTAGCACTACGTGGTACTTCTCGCGCAGGGCGGTCGCGATCAGCTGCAGACCGTGGTGGTCCCCGCGGAACCCGTGGAGCATCACGAGCAACGGTTTGTGTTTCTTGTCCGCGTCGTAGAACCAGTAGCGCACGCGGTACCCGTCCAATTGCACGCTGCGGCGTTCGGCGTAGGTGTTCTCCACGGGTCCTCCAGTCGTGCGGCGTCGGCGCATCCATGCTAGCCGGGAGAGGCGGGGTGGCGGGCTGGTCTAAACTGGGAGAAATCCCCACACGAGAACGGGGGACCAGGCTGTCACCGCGCCGGTACCGGGGCGAGCGAGCATCCCCGGCCCATCCCCGTGAACTTTGAAGGCGAGGCACGTGAGCGAGCACAGCACCCCGGAGGCGGGCACGGACTACGACGTCCAGCGCATCGAGGCCACCTGGTCCGGCTACTGGGAGGACAACCGGGTCTTCGCGCCCCGGGACGACGATTCCGCTCCGCGGCGTTATGTCCTGGACATGTTCCCCTACCCCTCGGGGGACCTGCACATGGGCCACGCGGAGGCCTTCGCCATGGGGGACGTCGTCTCCCGCTACTGGCTGCACCGCGGCTACGACGTGATGCACCCGATCGGCTGGGACTCCTTCGGCCTGCCGGCGGAGAACGCCGCCATCAAGCGTGACGCCCACCCCGCCGAGTGGACTTACCGCAACATCGACACCCAGCGCGCCTCGTTCAAGCGCTACGCGATCAGCGTGGACTGGGACCGGGAGATCCACACCTCCGACCCCGAGTACTACCGCTGGACGCAGTGGCTGTTCCTGCAGTTCTACAAGCACGGGTTGGCGTACCGGAAGGACTCCCCGGTCAACTGGTGCCCCAAGGACCAGACGGTGCTCGCCAACGAGCAAGTGGTCAACGGAGCGTGCGAACGCTGCCACACCCCCGTGACCAAGAAGTCCCTGAACCAGTGGTACTTCAAGATCACCGACTACGCCCAGCGCCTGCTGGACGACATGGGCGAGCTGGAGGGCCACTGGCCCGAGCGCGTGCTGGCCATGCAGCGCAACTGGATCGGACGCTCCGAGGGCGCGCACGTGAAGTTCGTGATCGAGGGCGCCCCCGCCGAGGGCGCGGGCCCCGAGGACACCTCCGGGCGTACCGTCACGGTCTTCACGACCCGCCCGGACACCCTCTACGGCGCCACGTTCTGCGTGGTCGCCGCGGACGCCGCCATCGCCCAGGAGATCGTGGCACCCGAACACGCCGACGCGCTCGCCGCGTACCGGGAGGACGTCAAGGCCCTGTCGGACATCGAGCGCCAGGCCTCCGACCGGGAGAAGACCGGTGTGTTCCTGGGCCGCTACGCGGTCAACCCCCTCACGGGCGAGAAGCTGCCGGTGTGGGCCTCGGACTACGTCCTGGCCGACTACGGCACCGGGGTGATCATGGCGGTCCCCGCCCACGACCAGCGGGACCTGGACTTCGCCCGGGCCTTCGACCTGCCCGTGCGCACGGTCCTGGACACCGGCGAGGAGGATCCCGCGAGCACGGGTGTGGCCACCACCGGTGACGGCACGCTGATCAACTCCGGGCCTCTGGACGGGCTGTCCAAGGCGGAGGCGGTGGCCAAGGCCATCGAGATCGTCACCGAGGCCGGTACCGGCGAGCACCACGTGAACTTCCGGCTGCGGGACTGGTTGCTGTCCCGGCAGCGGTTCTGGGGTGCGCCTATCCCCATCGTGCACTGCCCGTCGTGCGGTGAGGTGCCCGTGCCCGAGGACCAGCTGCCCGTGCGCCTGCCCGAGGACCTGCGCGGTGAGCAACTCGCGCCCAAGGGCAAGAGCCCGCTCGCAGCGGCGTCGGACTGGGTCACCGTGGCGTGCCCCGCGTGCGGCGGGCAGGCCACCCGCGACACCGACACCATGGACACGTTCGTGGACTCCTCGTGGTACTACCTGCGCTACGCGTCCCCGCACGACGACGCCGCGCCGTTCGACCGCGCCGAGGTGGACCGGTGGTTGCCCGTGGACCAGTACGTGGGCGGTGTGGAACACGCGATCCTGCACCTGCTGTACTCGCGCTTCTTCACCAAGGCGCTCTACGACTTCGGTCTGATCGGGTTCCAGGAGCCGTTCAAGGCGCTGCTGAACCAGGGCCAGGTGCTCAACGGGGGCAAGGCGATGTCCAAGTCCCTGGGCAACGGCGTGGACCTGGGTGAGCAGCTGGACGAGTTCGGCGTGGACGCCGTGCGCCTGACCATGGTCTTCGCGTCCCCGCCCGAGGACGACGTGGACTGGGCGGACGTGTCCCCGCAGGGTGCCCAAAAGTTCCTGGCCCGCGCGTGGCGCCTCGCGAAGGACTGCACGGCCGCCCAGGACGCGGACGTGACCACCGGGGACCAGGCGCTGCGCCGTGCAACCCACAAGACGGTCGCGGACGCCGAGCAGCTGCTGGACTCCCACAAGTTCAACGTGGTCATCGCCCGGACCATGGAGCTCGTGAACACCGTGCGCAAGGCCATCGACTCGGGCTGCGGTGCGGCCGATCCCGCCGTGCGCGAGGCCACCGAGGCCGTCGCGATCCTGCTGAGCCTCGTGGCGCCGTACACCTCCGAGGACATGTGGCACCTGCTCGGTCACGAGGACTCCGTGGTGCGCGCCCCGTGGCCCACCGTGGACCCCGCGCTGCTCGTGGAGGACACCGTCACCGCGATCGTGCAGATCAAGGGCAAGGTCCGCGACCGGTTGCAGGTTCCCGCGGACATCACCGACGAGGACCTCGAGGCCGCGGCCATGGGCTCGGAGGCCGTCCAGCGGCTGCTGTCAGAGGCCACGGTGCGCAAGGTCATCGTGCGTGCCCCCAAGCTCGTGAACATCGTGGTCTGATGTTCCCGCGCGATCCCCAGAGCCCGTCCCCCCGTTCCACCGAGCGGGAGGGCGGGCTCCGCCCGTTCGGGGACCCTTCTCCTGTTCCTGGCGGCACGCCTTCAGGGTCCCCGTCTCCGTTGTCGTCCTCGGGGGACGACGACGCCGCGCCGCCCCGCGTCGCCGTCGTCACCGACAGCGCCGCGGCCCTCCCGGACTCCTGGCTGCGCGCGTTCGAGGCCGCACCGGGCTTCGCGCTCGTGGACATGCCCGTGCTGATCTCCGGTCAGCTCTACACCGCCGACGAATCCGACACGCTGTCCTCGCTCGTGGTCGCGCTCGCGGAGGGTAAACCCGTGACCACGTCCCGGCCGGCCCCGGGGCAGTTGCGCGCCGCGTACCGCCGGTTCGAGGACGAGGGGTACGACGCCATTGTCTCGGTGCACCTGTCGGGGGAGTTGTCCGGGACGGTGGGGGCGGCCCGGATCGCCCGCCAGGACATCGGGATCCCCGTGCGGATCGTGGACACCGCGAGCGCCGGCCTGGGGCAGGGTCTGGGGGTGCGCGCGGCGCTGAGGGCAGCGGCGTCGGGGGCGGGGATCGATCGCGTCGCGGCGGCCGCCCGCGAAACCGCGGCCCGGGCGCAGGTGTTGATCCAGGTGCGCTCGTTGGAAACTCTGCGCCGGGGTGGGCGGGTAAATCCGACCACGGCGATGGTGGGTTCCATGTTCCAGCTCAAACCGCTGCTGAGCATGGCCGACGGCAAGATCGTGACCGTGGAACGTCCGGTGTCCTTGCCGCGGGCCAAGGCGCGGTTCATGGTGCTGGCCGGGGAGGCGCTGGCCCACGCGGAGCCGGATCGGCCGGTGCTGTGCATCCATCACGTCGCGGATCCGCACGGGGCTCGGGAGATCGGTGAGGTGCTCATGGACCGCTGCCGTCCGGACGCGGAGCTCGTGATCAGTGACCTGCCCCCGGTGCTCAGCGCGCACGTGGGCCTCGGGACGAAGGCCGCGGTGATCGAGGGCCCCACGTCCCGGCCCGTGTGGCACGGTGGGCGGGCTGCACAACCGCAGTCCTGAGGCCTGCTCCGATGTTCTAGTCCACTGGCTTTCTGTCTCTCCCGTGTGGGGCGGGGCGGGTGCGGTGGGGTGGGGTGCATGAGCGGAATCGATTTCAGGGGACGGCGCCGGTTCCGGGACAGCGAGGCCACGGAGCGTCTGACGGCGCTCTTGCGGGAGGACCGGCAATCGGGCGTGGATGAGCCGTGGGCGGAGCCGGGGCCCGATGAGCGCGACGTTGACGGCGTTGTGGCCGACCACCGTGCGATGGGCCGCGGCGCTTCTGACTGTGATGATGCGGGTGTCGACAGGGATCCGGGCGGCGGTGGCGAACCCGATGACGACGACGCCGCCGCGGGCAATTCCGCGTATCCGCCGTCCAGCGCGGATCCGGGCTCCGAACGATCCCGGCATCGCGAAGACGTGGTGGTTCGTCGGCACATCACGCGTCCCGCGCTCGTGGCACTGAGCGCTGTGCTGGTGGTTGCCCTCGGGGTCGGGGGCTGGAACCTCCTCCCAGACAGCCAGGGCAACGATGTCGTCACCTCCACGGCCGTGAGATCGGAGGGCGCCGTCGGCGGTGAGGATGATGCGGGCGTAGAAGTGGGCTCCGACGGGGCTACGCGGACGGGTGGGGGCGCTGGAACCACCGATGAAGACGACACGCCGCCTCAGGGGGCATCCGGAGCCGCGTCGGCCACCGGACACACCGGGGGAGCCGGCGCTGGTGCGGCGGGTGGCGGCAATACTTCCGCCAATGGGGCCGGGGTGCTCACCGTCCACGTGATCGGGGAGGTCAAGGACCCGTCCGTGGTCACGCTGTCCCCGGGTGCGCGCGTCATGGATGCGGTGGCGGCGGCCGGTGGCTTCACGCCGCGAGCGGTCAAGGACAGGATCAACCTCGCGCAGCCCGTGAGCGACGGCGCCCAGATTACGATCCCCAACGCCGAGAACGCGGATCAGGTGGCCGAGGCCGCCGCGCAGGACGGTTCTGGGAACGGGTCCACGGGCGCTGCGCTGGCCGGGGGAGCAGCGAACAGCGGAGGCACTCAGGACGGAGCCGGCGCTACTGCTGCCGGGGGCGGTGCGGCCGCGGGTGGTTCACCGGCCACCGGAGCGGGCGCTGCGGGTAAGGCGGGCGGCGCCGGAGCTGTGCCCGGTGGCACCCAGATGAACCTCAACACGGCCTCCCAGGCGGAGCTGGAGACCCTGCCCCGCGTGGGCCCGGTACTCGCGCAGCGGATCGTGGAGTTCCGCACCCAACACGGTCCGTTCACCGCCGCGGAACAGCTCGACGACGTCAGCGGAGTGGGCCCCGCCATGTTGGAGGCGCTGCTTCCTCTGGTCACGGTGTGAATGTTCGGTGGGACTTACGCCTGGTCCCGGTCGCCGTCACGGCGTGGTTGTGCGCGGCGCTGACCCTGCTCACCGGGTGGACCGTCGCCGCCGTGGGCGCTCTCGGCTGCGTCCTGGTCTTCGGCCTCGCGTGGTGCGCACTCGCTCTTCTCGACCGGTCTCGCATCCGGCGGGCGAAGCACGGGCCACGAGCGAAGTCGTGGCCCGCGCCGGCACAACGCAGTCGTCCGCCGGCCGGGCATCCGAGCCGTACGCCATCCCGGACGCAGGCATTGGACGCGCACGGGGGTTCCCCCTCCCATGGATGCCCGCGGCCCTCGCCCTGCGAGTTCCGCGCCCGGATGAGGTCCCTCCTGCCTAGTCTGGCCGTTCTGGCAGGGATCGTGGCGCTCAGCGCCGCTGCCTCCATCACGACGGCGCTCGCCGCGACCGCACCCTCCCGCGACTTCCTGACCGAGTACCCACCCGGTGCGGTGGTCCGCGTCGAGGCTACCGTCACGGGGGCGTCCCGTGAATACACGGGCTCACCGGCGCCGGGGGAGCAGGAGGCATCGCGCGGCGTCGTCGTACCCCTGGCCGTCCATGCCGCGGACGGGAAGACGGCAGGCGCCGAGCTCACGGTGTTCGCCGCCCACCCCGGGTGGGACGGCCTGCGCGATGGGGACACCATCAACGCCGTGGTGAGTGTGACGCGCACCGCGACCCCGGCCCGGCTCACGGCTCGGGCGACCTCACCGCCTACGGGATGTGCTCACGACTGCCCGGAGGCCCGGCCCGGGCTGCTCGACACCGTGCGCGCGGACCTCACCCGGGTGTCCGGACGGTTCGACGCCGTGAGTGCCGGACTGGTCCCAGGCATGACAGTGGGAGACACCTCCCAGCTGCCCGAGGCCCTGGCCCAGAGCATGAAGGACACCGGACTGACCCACCTCACCGCCGTCTCCGGATCCAACTGCGCCGTGGTGATGACCCTGACCGGGTACGCCGCCCTGACCCTGGGCGCGGGACGGCGACTGTGCGTGGGCATCGGGCTCGCGGCGCTCGCCGGGTTCGTGCTTCTCGTGGGTCCCGACCCCTCCGTGTTGCGCGCCGGCGTCATGGGCGCCCTTGGCGGGGCCGCCATGCTCAGCGGCCGCTCCGGCGTCAGCCTCAACGCGCTGTGCGCCGCCGTCACCGGACTCGTGCTCGTGCAACCACCGCTGGCGATCGACTTCGGGTTCATCCTCTCCGTCCTCGCGACCGCCGGCATCGTCGTGAGCGCTCGCCCCGTGACCCGCGTCCTCGCCTCACGGATCCCCACCGCGCTCGCCGCATGCATCGCCGTGCCCCTGGTCGCCCAACTGTGGTGCGGACCCGCCCTGCTCTTGCTCAACCCCGCGCTACCCCTGTACTCCCTGCCCGCCAACATGGCCGCCGCCCCGCTCGTCCCCGTGGTCACGATCGCCGGGTTGCTCGCCGTGTGCGTCCTGCTCGCCGGCCATGTGGTCTCACCCGTCCTGAGCTGGCTGCTGCCCGGCACGCACGACGCCGCCGCGCTCGCCGGCTGGGAGCGCGCCGCGTCCCTACCCGTGGGGGCGGCGTCGTTTCCCGCGCGGGTCATCGCGTGGCTTGCGGACGGCTTCGCGGGCCTTCCCGGTGCACAGGTGCCCTGGCCGGGTGGTCTCCCGGGCTTTATTGCGCTGACCGTGTTCACCGTACTCGTTCTCGGCGTCCTCCACGGGGCGGACAGCCGCATGCGACGGCCGGCCCCCACCGCGGGCACGGCCGACGCGGCATCGGCCCCGCCGCCCGAGTCCGACGCCGTGTGGCGCGTTCGCGCACGCAAGCTGCGGGTACGACGTCGTGCGCTGGCGGTGATCGCGACCCTCGCGTTGGCCATCATGCTCGTGCTGGGCGCGGTGTGGTGGTTCCGCCCGGCGCCCGCGTGGGAATCCGTGGTGTGCGACGTCGGGCAGGGGGACGCCGTGCTGCACCGCACCGGGGAGCACAGCGCGGTGCTCGTAGACGGCGGACCCGACCCCCGGGCCTTGCACCGGTGTCTCGATCAGGCGAGCATCACGCACCTGGATGCGGTGATCGCCACCCACAACCACGACGACCACGTGGCCGGCCTGGAAGGGCTCGCCGATGTCGTGGATGTGGACCGGGCGTGGTACTCCACGGCCGGGACGGAGCTGCCGCGCGAACTGGCACCGCTCGCGGAGAGGGCCGAGCAACCCGCACCCGGGGACCGTCTGAAGGCCGGACCGCTGACCGTGGAGGTGCTCGCCCCGCGGGTCACGCCCACCGCCGCGAGTGGAACTGCGTCCGCGCCCGTGCACCGCCGGGTGAGCTCGGAGGACGAGAACAACGCGTCCCTCGTGCTGCTCATCACCCGCACCACTGACCAGGGCACCACCACGTGGTTGACCGCCGGGGATCTCGAGGCCGATGGGTACCGAGCGACCGCCCGACTCCTGCCAACGGGAGCCGCCCCGCACGTGGATGTCCTGAAGGTCTCCCACCACGGCGCTCGCAACGGGGGAACCGACATCATCGGGGATACAGATCCCGCCCTGGCCGTGATCTCGGTGGGGGAGGGCAACAGCTACGGCCACCCGCACCCCGCAACCGTGGCGGCTTTGCAGGAAGCCGGGGCGGCGGTGGCGCGCACGGACCTCAGCGGTTCGCTGTGGATCCGCAAGGAAGGGAATCAGCTCGTGGTGTCGACGCGGTGATCGCGCGTCAAGTGGTGGGGTGAACCGGGTTCGTCGCGTGTGGCTCACGTTTCTTGTTCTAATGCCCCACCCGTCCACACCGGGCCACGGCATGTCCCCACCCGGCGCTAGCATGAGGACCACAGCGGCGTCGCCCCATGCCGCGCGCACCCGAGGAGTTCCGATGCCCCCAGCCCGTCGCAAGGCCGCCGCGCCGCCGCAGACCTCGTGGCGGGACGTCACCCCGCAGCCGCTCGTGCTGGCCTCCGGCTCCGACGAGTACATCCTGCAGCGCATCAAGGACTCCCTGCGGGACCAGATTCGTGAACAGCGTGGGTCGTGCGAGGTCACGGACGTCTCCGCAAGTGACTACGAGACCGGGAGCTTGGCCGTGGTCACGAGCCCCTCCCTGTTCGATGATCCCAAACTCGTGTGCGTCCACGACCTCGCGAGCATGCACGAGAACCTCCTCGCGGACGGCCTGTCCTACGTGGCCAATCCGGACCCGGACGTGACCGTGCTGTGGCAGCACTCCGGCGGTAACCGCGGCAAGAAGCTGCTGGATGCCCTCAAGGACGCAGCGCTCGTCCTGGATTGCACCCCGCCGAAATCGGACCGGGACAAGACGGCCTTCGTCCTCGCCGAGTTCCGGGCACAGGGCAAACGCATCGAGCCCGACGCCGCCCGTGCCCTCGCCGCGGCCGTGGGCACCAGCACCGCGGAACTCGCCGCGGCGTGCGCCCAGTTGATCGCGGACGGCCCGCTCACGGTGGACCACGACCTCGTGGAGAAGTACTACGGCGGGCGCGTGGAGGTCACCGCGTTCCGCGTCGCGGACGCCGCCGTGGCCGGTAACGCGGATCAGGCCCTGAAGCTGTGGCGGCAGGCCGTGGACGTGGGCGTGGATCCCGTCCCCATGGTCGCCGCCCTGGGTTCCAAGGTGCGGTTGATCGCGCTGACCGCAGGATCCCGCGGGGGAGCGGGAGCACTTGCGCGGGACGTGGGCGCGGCACCGTGGCAAGTGGAGCGCGCGCAGAACGAGGCCCGCCGGTTCACCGCCGGGGACGTGGCCGCCGCCCTGCAGGCCGTGGCCGAGGCCGACGCCCAGGTCAAGGGTGCGTCCCGGTCCCCGTACTTCGCGGTGGAGCGGGCGATCACCGTGATCGCGACGTCCGGCCACCACTGAGGAGCCATCTCTGAGGGCCACCATTGCGAGCCCGGAAGACCCGGGGAAAGACTGCGGGCCCGGCACCGAGAAACGGTGCCGGGCCCGCAGGCGTCCTGTGCGGACGGGGTCAGTCGATTCAGATCTTGGCGACCTTCTTGGCCAGACCGGACTTCTTGTTGGCCGCGGTGTTCTTGTGCAGCACACCCTTGGACACGGCCTTGTCGAGCTTGCGGGACGCGTTGCGCAGCGTCTCGGTCGCAGCTTCCTTGTTGCCGGACTCGACCGCGGCGTCCACCTTGCGGATCAGGGTTTTGAGCTCGGACTTGTAAGAGTTGTTGCGCAGGCGAGCCTTCTCGTTGGTGAGGATGCGCTTCTTCTGCGACTTGATGTTGGCCACGTAAAACTCCTAGAACGTTTGCGGAAGTAGGTCAGTGAGGGCTCACGGATGATCATCGACTGAGTTGTGAGAGTGGGGATGCTCGGTGGCAACCATCCGCTGTGCCCGACGACCAGCGCGGACACACAGCGATCCACTTTAGCAGATCGCCGGCCGCGGCGCCGGTCAGTGGCGGGCGCGGGCGGCGAGCTCCGCGGCCACCGCGTCGAAGCGTGAGCGGGCGAGCACCGCGCCCTCCCGGCGCACGTCCTCGGGGCGCACGGGGATGATCCGGTCGATCCGGGCCTCGGACGGGCGGCCCGAACGGTCCCAGTCTCCGGCTCCCACGTCCACGAAGTCGGGATCGTCGTGGGCCGCGGTGTCGTGGTCCTTGGAGGTGAGCATCACGCACAGCACGTACTCCCCGGCGCGGTCCACGATCAGCACGGGACGGTCCTTGCCGCGTGAGTGGTCCTCCTCGTAGGGGACCCAGGTCCATACGACCTCGCCCGGATCGGGGCGACCATCCGGGTGGGGGTCGTAGTGCGGGGTCACCGGCCCCGTCCAGTCACCGGGGTAGGGCCGGGAGGTGTCGGCGGGCGACGTCGTCGTCCCCGGAGCGGTGGGCGCGGCGGCCCGATCGCGGCGCGCGTGCCCGGAAGCGTCCCGGGGCAACGACGCGGTGCCGGCGTCCCGGCCCGCGGGTCCGCGCAGGGTCCGTGAGACCCGCTGGTACATCCGGTAGGCCCGCAGGCCCTGGCGCGCGAGGCGCATGAAGTCAGCCATGTTCTCATCGTAGGGGCAGCGGTTCGTCCGTTGCCGCGGAACGTGGGAAACTGGGGAGTCATCCGATCGAAAGGACCGCCCGTGTCACCGTTGGCCGTCAATCCACCGGCTCCCGCCTCGACCGACCCCTCGGTGATCAGGAACTTCTGCATCATCGCCCACATCGACCACGGCAAGTCCACCCTCGCGGACCGGATGCTGCAGGCCACGGGCGTAGTGACACCCCGGCAGATGAAGGCCCAGTACCTGGACCGCATGGACATCGAACGCGAACGCGGGATCACCATCAAGTCCCAGGCGGTGCGGATGCCGTGGAACGTGGACGGCACGGACTACGCGCTGAACATGATCGACACGCCCGGGCACGTGGACTTCACGTACGAGGTCTCCCGGTCCCTGGCCGCGTGCGAGGCCACGATCCTGCTCGTGGACGCCGCCCAAGGGATCGAGGCGCAGACGCTGGCCAACCTGTACCTCGCGATCGAGAACGACCTCACGATCATCCCGGTGCTGAACAAGATCGACCTGCCGGCCGCGCAGCCGGAGAAGTACGCCGCGGAGCTCGCCAATCTGATCGGTGTGGAACCCGAGGACGTGCTCAAGGTCTCAGGCAAGACCGGTGAGGGCGTGGAGGAGCTGCTGGACACGATCGTGCGCCAGGTCCCGGCGCCTCAGGGGGTCAAGGACGCGCCGTCGCGTGCCATGATCTTCGACTCGGTGTACGACACCTACCGCGGCGTGGTGACCTATGTGCGCGTGGTGGACGGGACGCTGTCCCCGCGAGAGCGGATCCAGATGATGTCCACCGGGGCCACCCACGAGTTGCTCGAACTCGGTGTGATCTCCCCGGAGCCGGTGCCCTCGCAGGGGCTGAGCGTGGGGGAGGTGGGCTATCTGATCACGGGCGTGAAGGACGTCCGCCAGTCCCGCGTGGGTGACACGGTCACGAGCCAGACCAAGCCCGCGCAGCAGTCCCTGGGTGGGTACGAGGACCCCAAGCCCATGGTGTTCTCGGGGCTGTTCCCCGTGGAGGGTTCGGACTACCCCGTGCTGCGGGACGCCCTCGAGAAGCTCCAGCTCAACGACGCCGCCCTGGTCTACGAACCCGAGACCTCTGCCGCGCTGGGCTTCGGCTTCCGCTGCGGTTTCCTGGGGCTGCTGCACCTGGAGATCACCCGGGACCGGCTCGAGCGCGAGTTCAACCTGGACCTGATCTCCACCGCCCCGTCCGTGTCCTACAACGTGACGCTCGAGGACAACTCCGAGGAGGAGGTCACCAACCCGTCCGAGTTCCCGGAGGGGCGGATCCTGGAGATCCGCGAACCCATGGTCTCGGCCACCATCCTGGTGCCGTCCGAGTTCATCGGTGCGGTCATGGAACTGTGCCAGTCCAAGCGCGGTGAGATGAAGGGGATGGACTACCTCTCCGAGGACCGCGTGGAGCTGCGCTATCGGCTGCCGCTCGCGGAGATCGTCTTCGACTTCTTCGACCAGCTCAAGTCCAAGACCCGCGGTTACGCGTCCCTGGACTGGAAGGCGGACGGCGAGCAGGCCGCCGACCTCGTGAAGGTGGACATCCTCCTGCAGGGCGAGCAGGTGGATGCGTTCAGCGCAATCACGCACAAGGACAAGGCGTACTCGTACGGCGTGCTCATGACGCGCAAGCTGCAGAAGCTCATCCCGCGCCAGCAGTACGAGGTCCCCATCCAGGCCGCGATCGGGTCCCGGATCATCGCGCGCGAGAACATCCGCGCGATCCGCAAGGACGTGCTCTCCAAGTGCTACGGCGGTGACATCTCCCGTAAGCGCAAGCTGCTCGAGAAGCAGAAGGAGGGCAAGAAGCGCATGAAGATGGTGGGCCGCGTGGAGGTCCCCCAGGAGGCCTTCGTGGCCGCGTTGTCCTCGGACGAGGACAACGGGAAGGACAAGAAGAAGTAATGCCCGCCCAACCGGAGGGCGATCCCGCACCCCGGGACGGCGCGCTCCCCGCGGCCTCGGTCGCCCGCGCCGCCGATCGCACCCTGAGCCTGTACGTGCACGTCCCGTTCTGCGCGGTGCGCTGCGGGTACTGCGACTTCAACACCTACACGATGGACCAGCTCGGAGACGGTGTTTCCCAGCGCGATTACCACGCCGACGCCGCCGCGGAGGTCCGCTTCGCGCGGTCCGTGCTCGACGCCGCCGGGGCACCGCCGCGCGCGCTGCACAGCGTGTTCTTCGGCGGGGGCACGCCCACCCTGCTGCCCGCTCGGGAGCTCGCGCACATGCTCGAACAGGCCCGGGAGAGCTTCGGGCTGGCCCCGGACGCCGAGGTCACCGTGGAGGCCAACCCCGATTCGGTGAGCGAGGAAACGTTCGACGTGCTCGCCGCCGCCGGAGTCACCCGCGTGTCCTTCGGCATGCAGTCCGCGGTGCCCCACGTGCTGCGCGTGCTGGAACGCACGCACACCCCGGCGAACGTCCCGCGCGCCGTCGGCTGGGCCAAGGACCGCGGTCTGGGCGCGAGCGTGGACCTGATCTACGGCACACCGGGGGAGAGCGTGGCCGACTGGCGTACCTCCCTGGAAGCCGCCCTGGCCATGGATCCCGATCACGTCTCCGCGTACTCCCTGATCACCGAGGACGGCACCAAGCTGGCCGCCCAGATCCGTCGCGGCGAAGTGCCCGAGGTGGATCCGGACGACCAAGCGGAGAAGTACACCCTGGCGGACGCGCTGCTGCGAGAGGCCGGGTTCGAGTGGTACGAGGTCTCCAACTGGTCGCGCGCCGCCCACGGGCGCAGCGCCGTGCAGAACCGCAGCGCGCACAACCTCGCGTACTGGCGCAATCAGGACTGGTGGGGGATCGGCCCGGGGGCGCACTCGCACAGTGATGGCGTGCGCTGGTGGAACCTCAAACACCCGTTGCCGTACACGGCCGCCGTGCGCCGGGGGGATTCACCGGCCGTGGGCCGCGAAACCCTGGATGCGGAGACGCAGTACGTGGAACACGTGATGCTCGGGATCAGGATCCGCGAGGGTCTCCCGCTGGACGGGTTGCGCCCCGAGGCGCGGCGCGCGGTGGCCGGGTTGATCGCCGACGGCTGGCTCGACGGCGCCGCCGCCCTCGGCGGGTCCGCGGTCCTCACGGACGCGGGGCGTCTGATGGCCGACGCCGTGACGCGCCGCCTGCTCGATTGGTGACGGCGTCAGGAGTTGCGGGCCGCGAACTTGTCGTAGAGGTGGGTGTTGAACCGGTACTGGTGCGGCTCACCGCGGTTGACCTTCACGCCCGCGCGCACGGAGGTGATGGCCAGGAACAGCCAGGTCACGGCGGCGATGACCGAGAAGAGCCATCCGATGAACGGGATGAGCGAGAGCACGATGCCCGCGAGGATCACCAGGGTGGGCAGCATGGTGTAGTTGGCGGCTTCCCGGGATTCCTGAACGGTGAAGGGACCGCGGTCCTTGAACACCCGGTGGATCATGTAGCTGGGCAGGACGCCCACCACGCCACCCAGGTGGGCGAGGGTGGCCCACTGGCGGTCCTGGGACACGTCCAGGGGTTGCGCCACGGGGGCCACGGACTCGAACGGGGTCTCGGCGGAGCGAGTGGAGGGGGAGGGAGCAACGTCAGTCACGAGCGGGTGTGCCTTTCACGGGCGGTAGCCATCCGGGTCGGAGGACGCCGGTGCTCCCATTCTACGGTCGTTGCCGAACGGCTCGCGCCGGACGACGCCGGGCGTCATCGACGGTGAGGGTTACCGCTGACGCGGGTACCGATGCCGTAAGCCACCGGCTGCGAGCGCAGTCGCCGTCGTGGGTCACCGCAGGTCAGGAGCCGCCCGGGTCAGGACTCGACGGCGTCCGGGGCGGTGAGGAAATCGATGAGCTCCTCCACGCGGCCCAGCAGGGCGGGTTCGAGATCCGCGTAGGTGTTCACGCGCGCGAGGATCGCCTGCCACGCCCGCCCCACGTCCTGGGGTGTGCGGTGCGGCAGGCCCAGCGCGCGGGCCATCCCGGTCTTCCAGTCCACGCCGCGCGGGATCACGGGCCACTCCCGGATCCCCAGGGCGCTGGGCTTCACGGCCTGCCAGATGTCCACGTAGGGGTGCCCGAGGATGAGCACGTTGTCCCGGGCGCCCGGGACCGCGAGCGCCTCCTGGGCGATCCGGGACTCCTTGGAGCCCGCGACCAGGTGGTCCACGAGGATCCCGAGCCGGCGCTGCGGGCCGGGGTGGAACGCGGCGATGGCTGAGGGGAGGTCGTCGATCCCGTGCACGGGTTCCACCACGATGCCCTCGACCGCGAGGTCGTGGCCCCACACCTTGGCCACGAGTTCCGCGTCGTGGTACCCCTCGACCCACACGCGGGACTCCTTGGCCACGGACGCGCGCAAGTTCTCGACCTCGACCGACCCCGAGCGGGTGATGCGGGGTTTGGCCGGGGCGCTGCGGGTCTCGGGCGGGCCCAGCCGCACGGGTTCGCCGTCCAGGAGGAAGCCCGGGCCCAGGGGGAAGGACTTCACGCGCCCGTGCCGGTCCTCCAGACCGACCACGCGCATCCCGCCGATGGTCTCCACGCCCACGACGGCGCCCACCCAGCCGGTCTCCACGTCCTCGAGCACCATGTCCCGGGCCACGGGAACGTCCCGGGAGACGGGACCGGTGCGGGCGACGTCGGGACTGCCGAGGTCCTGGGGACCCCAGGACCAGCCGGATGCGTTCACGGGCGACTCCTCGACGTCGTGCCGCGGCGCGAGCGCACCGGGCGGGCGAATCAGCCGCGAGCGTATCAAAATCGGCCCGCGGCCCACGGGCACTAGACTGCCAGGATTAGCACTGTGAACTCGTGAGTGCCAGAATTGCCACCAACGGGAGGTGAGACACATGGAGCATCCGCGCCGAGCGCAGATCCTGCGCGCCATCGTGGAGGACTACGTCCATTCGCGGGAACCCGTGGGGTCCAAGGCGCTCGTGGAACGTCACCGCCTGCCCGTCTCCTCCGCCACGGTGCGTAACGACATGGCAGCCCTCGAGGAGGACGGGCTGATCGTCGCCCCGCACACGAGCTCGGGGCGGATCCCCACGGACCGCGGCTACCGCGTGTTCGTCAACCAGATCGCCGCCCTGCAACCCCTCACCTCCGCGCAACGTCGCGCGATCCAGGTGTTCATGGACGGCGCCCAGGACCTGGACGACGTCATGGAGCGCACCGTGCGCCTGCTCGCCCAGCTCACCCACCAGGTGGCCGTGATCCAGTACCCCGTGCGCACCGGGATCACCGTGCGCCACGTGGAACTCGTGGACGTGGGGGACGCCCGCGTGCTTGTGATCCTCATCCCCACCACCGGACGCGTGGCCCAACGCACCGTGGAACTGCCCGTCACCCTGACCGAGGCCCAACTGCTCGACCTGCGCGCCCACGTGCTCGCACGCCTGCTCGGCACACCCGTGGAGGACGTCCCCGACGCCGCCGCGACACTGCCCCCGGCCCTGCCCGAGGAACTGCGCGACGCCGGGACCGCGGTGACCGGGGCGCTCGCGGTGCTCGCAGCGGCGTCGGACGAACACCGCCTGGTGATGGCCGGGACCGCGAACCTCGCGCGCTTCAGCGGGGACTTCCCGCAGAGCATCTCCCCGGTGCTCGAGGCGCTTGAGGAACAAGTGGCCATGCTGCGATTGTTGTCCGAGATGCAGCAGGACGAACGCGGGGTCGCGGTGCGCATCGGCTCCGACCACAGCGACGACCCCCTGGCGGAGGCGTCCGTGGTGGCCACGGGTTACGGCCCGCACGCCGCGTCCAAGGTGGGAATCGTGGGGCCCACACGCATGGATTACCCCACGACCATGGCCTCCGTGCGCGCGGTGGCCCGCTACCTGTCCAAGAACCTGGGGGGCTGAGCGCGCGTGAGCGCCGCCCGCCCCGCTCGACCGTAGAACCGACGAAAGAAGAAACGACGACATCGTGAGCGATCACTACGAAACCCTCGGCGTGAGCCGGGACGCCAGCGCCGAAGAGATCAAGCGCGCCTACCGCAAGAAGGCCCGCAAACTCCACCCGGACGTGAACCCCTCACCCGAGGCCGCCGAGGAGTTCAAGCGCGTCTCCCACGCCAACGACGTCCTCTCCGACCCGGACAAGCGCCGCGTGTACGACGCCACGGGCAACGAGAACGGCACGGACACCGGCTTCGGCGGGGGCTTCCCCGGCACGGGCTTCGGCTTCTCCGACATCTTCGAGACGTTCTTCCAGGGCGCGGGAGCCGGCGGCCAGCGCGGCCCCCAGTCCCGCACCCGCCAGGGCCAGGACGCCCTGATCAACGTGCGGATCTCCCTCAAGGACGCCGTGTTCGGCATGGAGAAGGACATCACGGTGGACACCGCCGTCGTGTGCCCCACGTGCCAGGGCACGTGCTGCCAGCCCGGCACGAGCCCCGTGACATGCAATATGTGCCGCGGCTCCGGCCACATGCAGTACCAGCGCCAGTCCATCCTGGGGATGGTCACCACTCAGGCCCCGTGCTCCCAGTGCAACGGCTTCGGCACCGTGATCGAGAGCCCGTGCCACGAGTGCTACGGCGAGGGCCGCGTGCGCGACCGCCGCCCCCTGACCGTGAAGATCCCCGCCGGCATCCAGTCCGGCAACCGCATCCGCCTGGGCGGACAGGGCGAGGCCGGCACCGCCGGCGGACCCAACGGCGACCTCTTCGTGGAACTGAAAGTGGACCCCGATCCCACCTTCCACCGCGAGGGCGACGACCTCCACGCCCGCCTGCGCATCCCCATGACCGCCGCCGCGCTCGGCACCACCGTGAGCCTCGAGACGTTCGACGGCGCTCGCACGGTGGACGTCGATCCCGGCACCCAGTCCGGTGCGACCGTCACGCTCGACGACCTGGGCGTCACCCACCTGCGGGGCAAGGGCCGCGGGGACCTCAAGGTGCACTTCGAGGTGGAGACCCCCAAGGACCTCTCCTCCGAGCAGCGCGAACTGCTCGAGCGCCTCGCCGAGCTGCGCGGTGAGGAAGCAGCGGACGGGACCACCGTGAACACCAACCACTCCGGCGGGTTCTTCTCCCGGTTGCGGGACCGGTTCAACGACCTGTGACCAATCCCGTCTTCCACGTCCCCGCCGAGGACCTCTCCCGGGCGCACCCGGGGGAGGTCCTGGACGTCGCGGGTCCCGAGGCCAAGCACGCGGTGACCGTGCGGCGCCTGCGTATGGGTGAGGCCCTGGACCTCGTGGACGGGCACGGCACCCGTGCGGTGTGCACGTTCGACTCCGGAGCCAAGGACCGGATGAGCGTGACCGTCCACGAGATCCACCACGACGCCGCGCCGCAGCCGGAGTTCACGCTGGTGCAGGCACTCGCCAAGGGGGACCGGGACCTGCAGGCCGCGGAGGCCGCCACGGAACTCGGGGTCGCCCGGGTGATCCCGTGGCAGGCGGAGCGCAGCATCGTGCGCGTCCACGCGGATCGCGCGGCCAAACTCATGGCCAAGTGGGACTCCACCCTGGCCGCGGCGGCCAAGCAGTCGCGGCGCGCCCGCTGGCCCGAACGCGGTGACTGGGTGGACACCGCGGGCCTGGCCCGGCTGATCGGCGCGGAACCCGAGACGCTGTGGCTCGTGCTGCATGAATCGGCGAGCACCCGCTGGTCCACCCCGGACGTGACCCGGTGGGGTGATCGGTCCCGGATCGCGGTGATCGTGGGCCCCGAGGGCGGGATCGGTGACGGTGAGCTCGAAGCGTTGTGCGCCGCCGGTGCGCAGCCGTTGTGCCTGGGGACCACGGTCATGCGATCGTCCACCGCGGGACCCGCGGCACTGGCCGCGCTGCACGCGGTGCTCGGGCTCTGGGACTGACCCGGGGCCGAGGATTTGGGACTGAGTCTTTGGGATCGGTCCCAGCCCCGATATCGAGGGCTCAGTCCCCGGCGCGCACCGTGATCGTGTGATCGTCGGACACGGTGGTGCCGGAATCGTCCGTGCCGCTCACGCGCACGGTGTACGTCCCGGGGTCGAGCGTGACACTCGTGCGTAGTTCCGTGCCCGTGGTCGGATCCGAGCCGGGGGAAGCGGGTGCGATGTTCCCACTGTGCACGACGCGGTCGTCCTCGAGCACCTCCCAGAGGGCGTCACGCACCGAGGGCAGCACGCGGGCGAAGACCGTCACGGGGCTCTTGGGTTCCGCCCCGGTCTGGGGGTCGACGAGCCACACGGGCGCGGCCAGTGCGGGGTCACGCGTGAGCGGGGCATTGAGTTCCACGGCTCCGAAGGCCTTGTACCCGCTCTGCCCGTTCACGAGGACCCGCACCTCCTTGGCCGTGGACGAGTCCAACAGCCCGGCGGTCACAGCCGCCGCGGAGACCGTGTACACCATTTGCTGCAGTGCGACCCGCGCGTCCTGCGAGGAGAGTTGGGAGGCGAACGCGGCGGCGGGCAGGTCCACGGTGATGGTTCCGTCCGGGGACACGGAGGTGCCCACGGTGTCCACGGCGGACCACAGGGACCGGTAGTCCGGGTCCGCGGGGGAGGCCGAGGTGACCATGAGTGCCGCTTGGGCCACGGGGTCGGTCGTGTCCTGGGAGGTCGGGGTGCGGAACTCGCGGAACAGGTAGCGCGACTGGTCCCCGGTGCCCACCCAGTACACGGGGGCCTGCTCGGTGGCCACGCCGTCCATCGCGGTGTCCGTGTTCATGGGCGCGGAGGCGATCCCGGGGGCGGCTTCGGAGTTGTGGTCCGGTCGGTCGGCGGCGGTCCCGCACGAGGCCACGACCGCGGCGAGCGAGACGGCGAGCGCCCCCGTCGCGGCGCGCCGGAGTCCGCCGGGCGCGGTGGCGCGACGACGCTGCGGCTCGGTCGTTCCTGCGGGATTTTTCACGGCTACACAACTTACCCACCGGAAGCCACGGGCGCTAACGTCGCACGTGGATCCGGGCGGACCGTTATCGGATTGCAACCTGCGGGGTGCGTGCCCGTCGGTCCCGGCGGGTCCGGGTCCGTGCGCACCGGTAGGCTGGACCCGATGAGCGAACCAACCGAAGGGACCGAGGCACTGAGCACTCCGCCCACCGAACGAACCCGCGTCACCGTGCACGTACCGGATCGGGACACCACCGTCCGGACCCTGGGTCACGGGGACGCCACCCTGCGTCTGCTCGAGCAGCAGTTCCCGGCCGTGCGGATGACCGTGCGGGACCTGGACGTGGCCCTCGAGGGACCCGTGATCGACACCCGCCTGGCCGCCTCCCTGCTCGAGGAACTGCTCGCGATGGCGCTGCGCGGCACCGAGATCACCGAACGCACGGTGCTGCGCGTGGCCCGGATGATGCGCGACGCCCAGGACCTGCGCCCGTCGAGCGCGCTGTCCACGAGCATCCTCTCCACCCGGGGCAAGACCATCCGGCCCAAGACCGTGAACCAGAAGACCTACGTGGACGCGATCGACGAGCACACCGTGGTCTTCGGGATCGGCCCCGCCGGTACCGGCAAGACGTACCTGGCCATGGCCAAGGCGGTGCACGCACTGCAGGCCAAGGAGGTCAACCGGATCATCCTCACCCGCCCCGCGGTGGAGGCCGGCGAGCGACTGGGCTTCCTCCCGGGTTCCCTCAACGACAAGATCGACCCCTACCTGCGCCCCCTCTACGACGCCCTGCACGACATGATGGACCCCGAGTCCATCCCGCGGCTCATGGAGGCCGGCACCATCGAGGTCGCACCGCTGGCCTACATGCGCGGGCGCACCCTCAACGACGCCTTCGTGATCCTCGACGAGGCCCAGAACACCACCCCGGAACAGATGAAGATGTTCCTCACCCGCCTGGGCTTCGGCTCACGGATCGTGGTCACCGGTGACGTGACCCAGGTGGACCTGCCCGGGACCACCAAGTCCGGACTGCGCCAGGTCCAGCACGTGCTCGGGAAGATCGACGACATCGCGTTCTGCGAACTGACCTCCGCGGACGTGGTGCGCCACGAACTCGTGGGCGAGATCGTGGCCGCCTACGACCAGTTCGACACCACCAACCGCCACCGCGTGGAACGGGCCCGTCGCAAGGACGAACGCCGAGCGGCGTCGTCCGAGCGCACCGGGGGAGACACCCCGTGAGCGTGGCCTTCGACCTGCCCTGGGACACCCCCGCCGAACAGGCCGCGCTGCCCACCGCCTACCGCGCCGTGGACGCCGCCCAGCTCGAGGCCCTCGTGGACCTCGCCTTCACCCGCTGGCACCTGCACCCCGACACCGAGGTCAGCATCGCCGTGGTGGACGAGACCCGCATGGCCGAACTGCATGAACAGTGGCTGGACCTGCCCGGTGCCACCGACGTCATGTCCTTCCCCATGGACGAACTGCGCGAGGGCACCACCGACGACCCTAGCCTGGGCGTGCTCGGGGACGTCGTGCTGTGCCCACCCGTGGCCGAACGCCAGGCCGCGGCCGCCGGCCACAGCACCCAGGACGAACTGTGCCTGCTCACCACCCACTCCCTGCTGCACCTGCTGGGCCACGACCACGCCCACGAGGACGAACGCGCCCGCATGTTCACCGCCCAGCGCTCGCTGCTCGAGGAGTTCCTGGGCCGGGACGCGCCCGTGGAGACCATGACGTGAGGCGCCGCACAGCCTCCGACCCCCGCACCGACTGAACGACCGAGGACCCGCGATGACCCAGCCCACTGAACAGCCCGCTGACTTCCGCGCCGGTTTCGCCGTGTTCGTGGGCCGGCCCAACGTGGGCAAGTCCACGCTGACCAACGCGCTCGTGGGGCGCAAGGTCGCGATCACGTCCAACCGTCCGCAGACCACGCGGCACACCATCCGCGGGATCGTCCACCGCACCGACGGTCAGTTGATCCTCGTGGACACCCCCGGCCTGCACCGCCCCCGCACGCTGCTCGGCCAGCGCCTCAACGACGTCGTGGCCCAGACCCTGGGCGAGGTGGACGTGATCGGGTTCTGCGTGCCCGCGGACCAGAAGGTGGGCCCGGGGGACCGGTACATCGCCCAACAGGTCGCCGCCGCCGTCGGGCGCACCCCGGTGGTCGCGATCGTGACCAAGGCTGACCTCGTCCCCCAACAGCGCCTCGCCGAACAGCTCGTGGCCGTGAGTGAGCTCGGGCGCGAGGTCGTCACCGAGGAGCGCGCCCAGCGTGAGGCACGACGACGACGTCGCGACGCGGCGTCGCCCACCAAGGGCACCGGCGGTCGCCCGGCCGCGCAGCGCACCGAGGACACGCCCGCCGGATGGGCCCACGTGATCCCCGTGAGCGCGGCGGACGGCTTCCAGATGGACGAGATCGCCGAGCTGCTCGTGTCCCTGATGCCCGTCTCCCCGCCCCTGTACCCGGAAGGGGACCTCACGGACGAACCGGAGGTCACCATGATGGGCGAACTCATCCGCGAGGCCGCCCTCGAGGGCGTGCGGGACGAACTGCCCCACTCGCTCGCCGTGGTCGTGGACGAAGTCTCCGAACGCGAGGGCCGCTCGCCGGACAACCCCATGCTGGACGTCCACGCGAGCGTGTACGTGGAACGGGACTCCCAGAAAGCCATCGTGATCGGCAAGCGCGGTGCGCGGCTGCGCGAGATCGGCACGCGCGCGCGAGCCCAGATCGAGTCCTTACTGGGTACCCGGATCTACCTGGACCTGCACGTCAAGGTCGCCAAGGAATGGCAACGGGACCCCAGGCAGCTGTCCAAGCTCGGGTTCTGACCGGACACACACCACACGCCAAGCTCGGTGCCGTAGCTTGACCCACCAGTCAGGGCCGCACGCCCCCCGATCCGAGACCCCAGGAGACGTCACCGGTGGATCCCAGCTCAGCACCACGCCGGAGCCGCCGGAGTTCGCGCACGAGCGCGCCGTGGAGCACGCATCCCGCCCGCCGCACGGATCGCGACGGCGAGGCGTACGACCTGCGCCAGACCGGGCGCCACCACCGGGCCCATGTCCACCGCTCATCGGTACGCAGGATCGCCGTGATCCTGGCCGTGTTCGGGCTGCTGGCCGTGCTCGGCATCGGCGGGATCGCCTCGCTACGCCTGACCGGCAACCTCACCTCCAGCCCCCTGAACCTCTCCGACGGCGCCGAGAACGTGGACGACGGCCCCCTGGACATCCTCGTCATGGGCTCGGACACCCGCCACGGCCAAGGCAACAGTGAATACGGCAGCGAGGACGACGCCGAGGGCCGCACCGACGTCATGATGCTCGTGCACGTGACCGAGGACCGCGACGCCGTCACCGTGGTCTCCTTCCCCCGGGACCTCATGGTCAGGATCCCGCAGTGCACGGACCCCAAGACCGGCACCGTGTACCCGGCCACGACCGGGATGCTCAACAGCGCCGTGGAACACGGCGGCCCCGGGTGCACCGTGGCCGCGATCAACCAACTCACCGGCGTGAACATCGACCACTTCATGCTCGCCGACTTCAACGCCGTCAAGGAACTCTCCAGCGCCGTGGGCGGCGTGCAGGTGTGCGTCAACGAACCCGTGGACGACCCCAAGTCCGGGCTGCGCCTGCCCGCCGGGATCTCCTCCGTGGAGGGCGAACAGGCGCTCGCGTTCCTGCGTTCCCGCGCGGCATTCGGAAACGGTGGGGACGAGGCCCGCATCCGCTCGCAGCAGTCGTTCCTGGCGTCCCTCACCCGCAAGATCCAGGCGGACGGGACGCTCACCAACCTCCCGCAGCTCTACCACATCGCCGAGGTCATGACCCAGAACCTGCACGTGGACCAGGGTCTGACCTCCATCCCCACCCTCGTGGGCATGGCGGGTGCGCTCAACGGCATCGATCCCGGCCGGATCGCGTTCGTGACCGCGCCGTCCGAGCCCTACCCGCAGGACCCCAACCGGTTGCAGCTGAACGAGAAGCCCGCCGAGCGGCTCTTCGAGACCCTGCGTCGGGACGTCTCCGTCACGGAGGCCCGTGACGCGCCGTCGGCGTCCCCCGGGCCCTCCCACGCGACGGGGGAGACCACCACCCCCGCGCCGAGTGCCGCGCACCCCACCGAGCCGGCGGCGTCGCCCACCGCGACCGGACCCGCCGTGGACCCGTCGCTCGTACCGATCACGGTGAGCAACCGCACGGACGCCGGCGGCCGGGACCACCAGCTCGTGAGCGTGCTCGAGCGCGCCGGCTACGACCAGGCGCGCACCGCGTCCTCCGGCACCCAGCTCGCGGCCACGCAGATCTTCTACAACCCCAATTGGGCGCCGGCCGCGGACGACGTCGCCGCCGTCCTGAACGTCTCACCGAGCCAACTCGTGGCGAGCTACGACGTGCCCGGGATCGAGGTCGCGGTGGGCCAGGACTTCCGCAGCGGCGACACGATGTACCGCAACGCCGCCCTGCCCGACGACCTGCAGGGCCAGACCGCGGAGCAGTTCACGTGCCAGGAGACCGCGGCGGGGTAACGATCCGGTGTGCCGGCGGCCTAGTGGTACGTTGGATCACATGCGGCAAGGGATGACGCTACTCCTGCTTACGTGCCGCAGCGGGGCCTGAACCGATCCTCACGGCCGACCACCCGCTGCGGAGTTCCGTGGTGCCGGCCCACAAGCTTCTGATCGAAAGGCCCCCTTCCCATGAAGAATTTGCAGCGTCCCTCCGGAATGCCCGTCCATAAGTACACCCCGTACCACCAGAACTTCCCGTTCGACATGTCCGACCGCACGTGGCCGGACAAGGTGGCCACCACGGCCCCGCGCTGGTGCGCCGTGGACCTGCGGGACGGCAACCAGGCGTTGATCGACCCCATGGACTCCGAGCGCAAACTAAAGATGTTCCAGTTGCTCGTGAAGATGGGTTACAAGGAGATCGAGGTGGGCTTCCCGTCCGCCTCGCAGACCGATTTCGACTTCGTGCGCACCCTGGTCGAGGACGACCTGATCCCCGAGGACGTCTCCATCCAGGTGCTCACGCAGTCCCGCGAGCACCTGATCGAGCGCACGTACGAGGCGATCGACGGCGCACCGCACGCGATCGTGCACCTGTACAACTCCACGTCCACCCTGCAGCGACGCGTGGTCTTCGACCGCGACATGGACGGCATCGTGGACATCGCGCTGACCGGTGCCCGGTTGTGCCGCAAGTACGAGGAACAGCTCAAGCACACCGACGTCACGTACGAGTACTCCCCGGAGTCCTACACGGGCACCGAGCTGGAGTTCGCCGCGCGGATCTGCAACGAGGTCGCCGAGACCTTCGAGGTGGGTGACGGGCGCAAGATGATCATCAACCTGCCCGCGACCGTGGAGATGGCCACCCCCAACATCTACGCGGACTCGATCGAGTGGATGGGTCGGCACCTGTACCACCGCGACGACATCATCCTGTCGCTGCACCCCCACAACGACCGCGGGACCGGCGTGGCCGCCGCCGAGCTGGGCTACCTGGCCGGGGCGGACCGGATCGAGGGGTGCCTGTTCGGCAACGGTGAGCGCACCGGCAACGTGGACCTGGTGACCCTGGGGCTGAACCTGTTGACCCAGGGCGTGGACCCGCAGATCGACTTCTCGGACATCGAGGAGATCCGCCGCACGGTGGAGTACTGCAACCAATTGCCCGTGCCCGAGCGCAGCCCTTACGGCGGCGACCTGGTCTTCACCGCGTTCTCCGGTTCCCACCAGGACGCGATCAAGAAGGGCTTCGAGGCCATGCAGCGTGACTCGCAGGAGCGGGGCGTGGACATCGACGACATGGAATGGGCCGTCCCGTACCTGCCGATCGACCCCAAGGACGTGGGCCGCAGCTACGAGGCCGTGATCCGCGTGAACTCCCAGTCCGGCAAGGGGGGCGTGGCCTACCTGCTCAAGAGCGAGTACGGCATCGACCTGCCCCGCCGGGCCCAGATCGAGTTCTCCGGGGTCGTGCAGAAGTACACCGAGACCTCGGGCTCGGAGGTCACCGCGCAGCAATTGTGGAAGATCTTCACCGACGAGTACCTGCCCGCCAAGGACGGCGGCGGCGAGCCGTGGGGTCACTACCGCATCACGTCCATCTCCACCCACGCGGAGGACGAGGGCAACACGGCCCTGGAGATCGGTCTGGACGTGGGTGGCGAGCACCACGAGCGCACCGCGCACGGTACCGGGCCCATCGACGCGTTGATCCAGCTCTTCAACGCGGAGGGCGTGGACGTGCGGCTGCTGGACTACACGGAGCACACGCTGTCCGCGTCCGCGAACGCGCAGGCCGCGAGCTACGTGGAGCTCGCCGTGGGGGACCGCGTACTGTGGGGTGCGGGGATGGACAACAACACCACGCGCGCGTCCCTGAAGGCCGTGATCTCCGCGGTCAACCGCGCCGTGCGTGACGCGCAGTTGGCCCAGCAGGACTGAGCGCGTTCCTTCCCTACTCCGACGACGCCGCTGCGGGGCCCCCGGGTGCCCCGCAGCGGCGTCGTCGTGTCCGGGGTAGGTGACACAATGACCCGGTGGCCCGTTCAACCTTCGCATCGCGCAGCTATCGCGACGACGCCGTGGTGCTGCGCACCTACGACCTCGGTGAAGCGGACCGGATCGTGATCCTGCTGACGGCCGAGAACGGCCAGGTCCGGGCGGTGGCCAAGGGGGTGCGGCGCACCAAGTCGCGGTTCGGTGCGCGCCTGGAACCCTTCCACGTGGCCCAGGTGCAGCTCGTGCACGGACGGAACCTGGACATCGTGTCCCAGGCCATCGGCAAACGGGCCTACGGGCAGAGCATCGTGGCCGACTACGAGAAGTACACCGCCGCGGCGGCCATGGTCGAGACCGCGGAGAAACTCACCGCGGACGACTACGACACCGCAGCTCAGCACTACCAGTTGCTCGTGGGAGCGCTGTCCGCCCTCGCGCGCGGTCTGCACGAGCCGGGGCGCATCCTGGACTCCTATCTGCTGCGCGCCGTGGCCCTGGCCGGTTGGACGCCCAGCTTCGTGGACTGCGCACGGTGCGGGGCCCCCGGGCCCCACCGATCGTTCTCCGCGGCCCTCGGCGGTGCGGTGTGTCCTCAGTGCCGGCCGCCGGGATCCGCGGCGCCCAGTGCGACCACGTTCGTCCTGCTGGACGGGCTGCTGCGCGGGGAGTGGTCCACGATCGACGCCGCCGACACCAAGACCGCGCGCGCCGCGGCCGGGTTCGTGGCGGCGTACATCCAGTGGCACATGGAGCGCACGGTGCGTTCCCTGGCCCTCGTGGATCGCGGGGACGGCTGAGGCGGGGAGCACCCGCTACTCGGTGGGAAGTTCTAGGGTGGGGGAGGACCACCCCGCCGCTTTTCTCGAGAGGATCCCCGCATGAGCCGCTTCGCCCCGCCCCCGCCCCATCCGAGCGGTGCCACGGTGCCCGCCCTGGATCGCGATGCCATTCCCCGACATCTGGCCCTCGTGATGGACGGCAACGGCCGCTGGGCCAACGACCGCGGGCTGCCGCGCACCGAGGGACACCGGGAGGGTGAGCGAGCCCTCATGGAGGTCGTCGCGGGTGCGATCGACCTGGGGATCCCGTACGTGTCCGCGTACGCGTTCTCCACGGAGAACTGGAAGCGCTCCCCGGCCGAGGTCGCGTTCCTCATGAACTTCACGGGGGACGTGATGTCCCGCCAGCTGCCCACGTTCAAGGAATGGGGGATCAAGGTGCGGTGGGCAGGGCGGCGTCCCCGCCTGTGGAAGTCCGTGATCAACCGCCTGGAGACCGCGGAGCGCGAGACCCAGGACAACGACGTCATCATGCTGACCATGTGCGTGAACTACGGGGGCCGCGCGGAGATCGCCGACGCCGCGGCCGCGATGGCGCGGGACGTCCAGGAGGGGCGGCTCAAGCCCGGGTCGATCACCGAGGACACGGTCCAGCGGTACCTGGATGAGCCCCAATTGCCGGACGTGGACCTGTTCCTGCGGTCCTCGGGGGAGCAGCGACTGTCCAACTTCATGCTGTGGCAGTCGGCGTACGCCGAAATGATGTTCCTGGACGTCCTGTGGCCGGACATGGACCGCCGTGTGTTGTGGCGTGCGGTGGAGGACTACGCCCACCGCAACCGACGATACGGGGGAGCGGTGGATCAGGCGGCCCCGACCACGGGGGAGTAGCCACCGAATAGGGCGGCCTTCTCTAGAGTTTCACCTGATTGTTGAATTATTTATTACGAGTTGAAGTTGAAACCTAAAGCCTTCAAAGCTCGCCGTCTCGTCGGGCTAGCGATCATCCGGCGAGTCCGTCGGTGATGCTCCCGAGGTGGTCCGGGAGCGGGCATCCCGTGTGAAAAACTGACCCCATGCGCGTGTACCCCGCTTTCTTCAAACTCGCCTTCTCCTGGATGGACCCGGAACTCGCCCACACCGTGGGGTTCGCGGGGATCAAGCTGGCCCGCCCCGTGGGCCTGGGGCGGGTGCTGCACCGCCTCACCCGCCCGGATCCGGGCAGCGAGGTCCACGTCATGGGGCTCACCTTCCCGTCCCCGTTCGGGCTGGCCGCGGGTTTCGACAAGGGCGCCACCGGGACCCACGCGTTGACGGACCTCGGCTTCGGCCACGTGGAGATCGGCACGGTCACGGGCCAGGGTCAGCCGGGTAATCCCCGTCCGCGGCTGTTCCGCCTGGTCGAGGATCGCGCCGTGATCAATCGCATGGGCTTCAACAACGACGGCGCGGAGGCCGTGGCCCCGCGAGTGGCCTCGGCACTCCAGAGCCTCGCCCAGGACGCCGCCCGGACGCATCGTGCGCGCCCCGTGGTGGGCGTCAACATCGGCAAGACCAAGGCCGTGGGTCTCGAGGACGCCACGGACGACTACGTGCGCAGCACCCGCGTACTAGCCCCGTACGCGGACTACCTCGTGGTCAATGTCTCCTCCCCGAACACCCCCGGGCTGCGCCAACTCCAGGAGCTCGACGCGCTGCGACCGCTGTTGCGAGCCGTGCGGGAGGAAGCGGACCGGGTCACGTCGTGGCACGTGCCGCTGCTCGTCAAGATCGCCCCGGACCTCGCGGACCAGGACGTCCTCGCGGTCGCGGACCTGGCCCGGGACCTGGGGCTGGACGGCATCGTCGCCACGAACACCACGATCGCCCGCGACGGACTCGGCCTGCGCAGCGACGAACAGGACGTGATCGCGTGCGGAGCCGGCGGGCTCTCGGGCGCGCCCCTGCGGCGTCGTTCCCTCGAGGTGCTCAAGCTGCTGCGAGGTCACGTGGGGGAGGACCTCGTGCTCATCTCCGTGGGAGGCGTCACGAGCGCCCGGGACGTGATCGAGCGACTGGACGCCGGTGCGTCCCTGGTGCAGGGCTACACCGCGTTCCTCTACGAGGGGCCGTTCTGGGCGGCGCGGATCAACCGCGGCCTGCGCCGGGCCGCGCGGCGCACCTCGCACTGAGCGGCAACGGAACCGACGGAACGAGGGGCCGGCCCACCATGGTGGGCCGGCCCCTCGCGGGTTCTGCGGGTGTGTTACTCGGGACGCTCGCCCCGGCGCACCTGCGGCTTGGGCAGGCGCATGCGGCGCATCGTGAAGGTACGCATCGCGGCGTACCAGCGGGTGCCGCGCTGGACGGTGCCGAACTTGCGGCGCAGTGCCGCGTGCAGTCGGTTGGACATGATGATCGCGTCGATCACGCACAGGATGATGTAGCCGTACACGATCCAGATCAGCGTGATGGCCACGGACTGCACCGGCAGGAACATCAGGACCAGGATCAGCAGCAGGAAGATCAGCACGTACTCGCCGATGTTGAACCGGGAGTCCACCCAGTCCCGGGCGAAGCGGCGCTGGGGCCCGGCGTCCCGCGGTCCGAGGTAGCGCTCGTCACCGGCGGCCATGCCGGCCTGTGCCTGGGCGCGCCGTTCCCGTTCCGCGATCTTGGACTCGGCCTTGGCGGCCTTGCGGTCCTCCGGGATCAGGGGCCGAAGACGCGCGGCCTCCTGCTCCTTGCGGGTGGGGGTGGGGCGGCCCTTCTTGCCGTCGGGCGTCCTCCCGTCACGGGGCTGCCCACCGCGGTCGGTGGGGACGGCGGGATCGGCCGTGGTGCGCGCGCCCACGGCGGTGGATCCCGAGGATTCAGCTGACTTCTTGCGTCCAAACACCCGACAAGCCTAGCGGAGTGCTGCCGCGTCATCGCGCGCGCGACAGGAGGGATCCGAACGGGCGCGCCACGGTGCGCGCCGAGCTCCCGCCGTTAGGCTGGGCCCATGGCTACTGACTTCACACGTCCCAGCTCCGACACCGTCGACGCCCTCCGGGCGAGCGTGGACCGCTCCCGGGACACCCTGCTGGAAGAACTCGGCTCCCTCGTGGCGATCCCCGGCATCGCGTGGGACTCGTTCGACGCGGCCGACCTCGAGCGCAGCGCCGAGGCCGTCGCCGGTCTGCTCCGGGGCCTGCCCTTCGACAGCGTGGAGATCCTGCGCGAGCCCCTCGGGGACGCGCCGGGGCACCCCGCCGTCGTCGCCCGCAAGGCCGCGGCACCCGGGTACCCCACGATCCTGCTGTACGCCCACCACGACGTCCAGCCCCCGGGCAAGCGCGAACTGTGGAACACCGAGCCGTTCGAGGCCGTCGAGAAGGACGGTCGGCTCTGGGGTCGCGGCGCGGCCGACGACAAGGCCGGCGTCATGGCGCACGTGGGCGCGCTGCGTGCGTTCTTCGAGCACGTCGGCGAACAGTCGGGCCTGGGTGTGACCGTGTTCATCGAGGGCGAGGAGGAGGCCGGTTCGCCCGGCTTCGAGGACTTCCTGGCCGCGCACCGGGACAAGCTCGCCGCGGACGTCATCGTGATCGCGGACTCCGCGAACTGGGAAGTGGGCGTCCCGGCGCTCACGACGAGCCTGCGCGGCGTCGTCGGCGGGATCGTGGAGGTCAGCGTACTGGACCACTCGGTGCACTCCGGCATGTTCGGTGGGCCCGTCCTGGACGCTCCCACGCTGCTGTCGCGCTTGATCGCGACCCTGCACGACGACGACGGCGCCGTGGCCGTCGCCGGGCTGCTGAGCGAGGACGACACGGACGTGGACTACGACGAGGACCGCTTCCGCGCGGACGCCGGCGTGCTGGACGGTGTGCGACTGGCCGGGCGCGGCTCGATCTCGTCGCGGCTGTGGACCAAGCCGGCGCTGTCCGTCACGGGGATCGACGTCACCGACGTCGCGACCGCCTCCAACACCATCGTGGCCACCGCGCGCGCCAAGCTGAGCCTGCGGATCGCACCGGGCCAGGACGCGCGCGAAGCGGGGGAGGCGCTGCGCAAGCACGTGGAGGACAACGCCCCGTTCGGCGCGCACGTGAGCTTCGCGCTCGAGGAGACGGGCCCCGCCTTCCGTGCGGACACCGGCGCCGTGAGCTCGCAGATCGCGCTGTGGGCCTTCGAGCAGGCGTGGGGACGTCCGGCCGTCACGGCGGGGATGGGCGGATCCATCCCCTTCACCGCGACCCTCATCCGGGCGTACCCTGAGGCACAGATCCTGATCACCGGTATCGAGGACCCGGACACCCGGGCCCACAGCGCCAACGAATCCCTGCACATCGGGGACTTCCTGCACGCCGTCACCGCCGAGGCCCTCGTGCTCGCGGCGCTGGCCCAACAGAGAGAGCGCAGCGCGGAATGATTCCCCGCGCCGGCGCGTTCCACCAGGCAGAAGGGATCCACCGAACCCGGGGTCGCAACCCCGCGTCGCACAGAAAGTGAGCACCATGAGCGTCACCACCGACAACGAGACCACCCAGGACATGCCCACCCACGAGGTCCTGCTCACGGACACCGCGGCCCAGAAGGTCCGCGACCTGCTCGAGCAGGAGGGGCGCACCGACCTGCGGCTGCGCGTCGCCGTGCAGCCGGGCGGCTGCTCCGGTCTGATCTACCAGCTGTATTTCGACGAGCGCGTCCTCGACGGCGACCACGTCCGCGGCTTCGACGGCGTGGAGGTCATCGTGGACAAGATGAGCGTCCCGTACCTGAGCGGGTCCACCGTGGACTTCGAGGACTCCATCTCTAAGCAGGGCTTCTCGATCGACAACCCCAACGCGCAGGGCTCATGCGCGTGCGGTGACTCCTTCCACTGATCGACCGCACCGAACAGGGGTGCGTTCGGATCCTCAGAGGGTCCGTGCGCACCCCTTTTTCGTGCCCGCTCGAGGGGCTCATCGGTGCACGCAGGGGAGGGGATCGGCGGGGTCTGCGGACGGCCCCGCTCGCGACACGGCGTGCTGACACAGTGTCAGCGGATCCGGGGGCGGAGGGGTAAGCTTCCTAGGAAGAACCATTCACGGGCAACGCGTCCATTGTGCCCACGCGCAGGACCGATGCGGAACCCACACACACAAAGAGGAAGGGCCGTCTGTGAGTTCGCAAACTCGAACCGGCAGCCGCCGCGGCCGAGCGCTCAAGGCCTCGGCAGTGGCAGTCCTGGCGACGATCTCGCTCACCGCTTGCTCGGAGCAATCGAAGCTGGGCTTCTTGCCTACCGAACGGGGCACCACCGACAACGCCGATCAGGTCATCGACTTGTGGATCGGGTCGTGGATCGCGGCGCTCGGCGTGGGTCTCGTGGTGTGGGGTCTGATGCTCTGGTGCATGGTCGCCTACCGGCGTCGTAAGAACGAGACCGGCTACCCCCGCCAGCTCGCGTACAACGCCCCGCTGGAGATCTTCTACACGATCGTCCCAATCGCCCTGATCGTCACCCTCTTCTTCTTCTCGTACCGCGCGCAAACGGCCATCAAGGACCGCTTCGAGAACCCGGATGTCAAGATCCAGGTGTACGGCAAGCAGTGGGCGTGGGATTTCAACTACCTGGACGACAACGTCCACTACCAGGGGATCCAGGCGCACCTCACGGGCGAGCCCGGCGTCGAGGAAACCCTGCCCACCCTGTACCTGCCGGCCGACAGCAAGGTCGAGCTGGAGATCACGTCCCGCGACGTCATCCACTCGTTCTGGGTGCCCGCCTTCCTCGAAAAGATCGACATGATCCCGGATCGCACCAACTACATGAGCTTCACGACCGGCCGCGAGGGTACCTTCGCCGGCAAGTGTGCCGAGCTGTGCGGTGAGTACCACTCCGAGATGCTCTTCAACGTGGCCGTCGTGAACCAGCAGGAGTACGACGCCCAGATGCAGCGCCTGCGCGACGAAGGCAACACGGGCATCATCGGGGACGAGTACAACCGCAACCCGAACCTCAACGAAACGTCCAACAACTAGGGGATAGGCAATGTCTACGCTCGAATATTCGCGGGACGACGCGGCCACGACCGCACCCCGCGTTGTCCCACGGTCCAAGGGCCGGGTGATCGTCAACTGGCTCACCTCGACCGACCACAAGACCATCGGGTACATGTACCTGATCTCGTCCTTCATCTTCTTCTGCGCCGGTGGCGTGATGGCTCTGCTGATCCGCGCCGAGCTCTTCCAGCCGGGCATGCAGATCCTCGAGACCAAGGAACAGTACAACCAGCTGTTCACCATGCACGGCACCATCATGCTGCTGATGTTCGGCACCCCGCTGTTCGTCGGCTTCGCCAACGTGATCGTGCCCCTGCAGCTCGGCGCGCCGGACGTGGCCTTCCCCCGTCTGAACGCCCTCGCGTTCTGGTTCTTCCTCTTCGGCTCGCTCATCGCGGTGTCCGGGTTCATCTCCCCGCAGGGCGCAGCCTCCTTCGGGTGGTTCGCCTACGCGCCACTGAACAGCACGACATTCAGTCCGGGCGTTGGTGGTGACCTATGGGTCTTCGGCCTGGTCCTGCAGGGCTTCGGCACCATCATGGGTGGCGTGAACTTCATCACGACCATCGTGTGCATGCGTGCGCCGGGTATGACCATGTGGCGCATGTCCATCTTCACCTGGACCACGCTGATCACCTCCATGCTGATCATCATGATCTTCCCGCCGCTGGCCTCCGCCCTGTTCGCGCTGGGTATGGACCGGCGACTCGGCGGCCACGTGTTCGACGCCGAGAACGGTGGCGCCATCCTGTGGCAGCACCTGTTCTGGTTCTTCGGTCACCCCGAGGTCTACGTGTTGGCCCTGCCGTTCTTCGGCATCGTCTCGGAGATCATCCCGGTGTTCTCCCGCAAGCCGATCTTCGGGTACAAGGGTCTGGTCTTCGCGACCATCGCGATCGCGGCACTGTCCGTGACCGTGTGGGCGCACCACATGTACGTGACCGGCGCGGTGGCCCTGGGCTTCTTCTCCTTCATGACCATGATGATCGCGGTGCCCACCGGCGTGAAGTTCTTCAACTGGATCGGCACCATGTGGCAGGGGTCGCTGACGTTCGAGACGCCCATCCTGTGGGTGCTCGGCTTCCTCTTCACCTTCCTGTTCGGTGGTCTCACGGGCATCATCCTGGCGACGCCGCCGCTGGACTTCCACGTCTCCGACACCTACTTCGTGGTGGCGCACTTCCACTACGTGATCTTCGGAACCATCGTGTTCGGCATGTTCGCGGGCTTCTACTTCTGGTGGCCCAAGTTCACCGGCAAGATGCTCAACGAGCGGATCGGCAAGATCCACTTCTGGCTGCTGTTCGTGGGCTTCCACATGACCTTCCTGATCCAGCACTGGCTGGGTGTGGACGGCATGCCGCGTCGTTACGCCGACTACCTGCCTGAGGACGGGTTCACCTGGATGAACCAGTTCTCGACCATCGGCTCCATGCTGCTGGGCGTGTCCATGATCCCGTTCTTCTGGAACGTGTACACCACCCACCGCAACGCCAAGAAGGTGGAAGTGGACGACCCGTGGGGCTTCGGTGGCTCCCTCGAGTGGGCGACCTCCTGCCCGCCCCCGCGTCACAATTTCACCTCGCTGCCTCGGATCCGTTCCGAGCGCCCCGCGCTGGATCTCCACCACCCGGAGCTCTCGGCGTTCTCCAGCCAGCAATATGAGGCCGACACCCCCCTGGTGGGCGGCACCGGAAGGAACGGACGATGAGCGCAACTATCAAGACGTTCCTGCTGCTCGGTGTGTTCTGCACCGTGGTGGGCCTGGTCTACGGGTTCATCACCGAGTTCCAGGAACTCGCCGGGTTCCCCGCGTTGCTGGCCGTGGCCGCCATGAGCTTCATGCTCGTGGTCTACCTCTGGCTCGTGCAGCGTTCCACCGGGGGCACGCTCCCGGAGGACCGCGAGGACGGCGAGATCGTGGAGATGTCCGGCGACTACGGGGCCTTCTCCCCGTGGAGCTGGTGGCCCCTGCTGCTCGGCATCGGCTCGGCGCTGTTCGTGACCGCGCTGGCCGTCGGCTGGTGGATCATCGGCCTGGCGGTCCCGGTGGCCGCCCTCGGCCTGCTGGGCCTGGTCTTCGAGCACTCCCGCGGGGAGCACGCCCACTGATCAGCATCGGCTGACCATACCACGAGGCCCGCACCATCATGGGATGGTGCGGGCCTCGTCATATCTCCCAACCGGGGCAGGGTTCGCGATCAGCCCCGAGCCTTACGGGCGGGGGTCCGGCATCGATACGCGCGTCGTGCAGCCCTCAAGGTAGTGGTGGCCGGCGGGGATGCTCTGGAGCTCGACGAGCATTCCCCACGGTGCCTTGACGTGGACCGACCCTTCGCCCTCGGCGTGGTTCGTCGTCCGCGGTCAGGCCGTCGTACACGACCCCGGCACCAAGTCTGTCGACGATGAACCGGGTGGTGGCGTCGAGATCGCGCGCGGTGACGCCGATGTGCTGGATACCGCGCGGAGGCAGAGGTGATTTCATGACGACATCGAGATGGACCATGTGCCCGGGCTATGCTGCACGGATCCGTCGCGGCGGCCGCCGCAGGTCGTCCCCGTGCCGGGTGAGGTCGCGCAGGCGGGAAATCCCCAGGCGGGCCAGCCACCGACCCACGGTGCACAGGTGCATCTGGTGCCCGAGATCCAGCAGGTGACGGTGGATGCGCCGGTTCGAGCGGGCAGCTGCCTCGGTCCCGGCCACCACCGCGGTCTGCTGGCTCAGTGCATCGAAGATCTCATTCGTGAGGGGCTCGGCCAGCCTGGGTGCGTGCTTCTTGAGCCTGGCCCGCACATGCCCGCCACCGGCCGCGGCCAGTGTGGCCGGGGTCGGGTAGCGGCTGAGCAGGTCGGCTACCGCCGGGTGGGTGACCCGCGGCCCCAAGACCCGTCCCAGGTCCGGGTGGATGTGGGGGAGCATCCCGCGCAGCCGGTTGGAGGTGGCGGTAATCTGGGCGGCCAGGTCATCCAGGATCGCGCGCAGCCGGGCTTCGTCGTTGGGCGGTGCCTTGTCGTAGACCGTCTTCCCGGCCGCGGTCACGGCGTGGTGGTCGGACTCGCCGACGTTGAGGCCGAGGAACACCGGTGGTTGTGGTTGCTCTGACAGGGCCGAGTCCCTTGTCCTCCCCTGCTGCACGAGCATGCTGGCCGACCGGGGGATGGTCACGCTCAGCATCCACGTTACGAAGGCCCTCCAGGGGCGATCCCGCCCCTATCAGCGATCCACGACCACCGGACCGGCCCTCGGTGACAACACCCCCCAGATCATCGGCGACTGGGGCAAACGATCATGCCGAGCACCGACCGGTCAGCACCCCTCCATCCTGCTGGGCGAAAGGGCCAGGAAGAAGGTCACGGGGGCTCTCTTGCCCACAGTGGCGGCGGCCACCATCGAGCGGGGATGAGGCTGACGCTTCGGCTGACACCGTGTCATGGGTTAAATGGTTCCATGGAGCCCATGGGGAAAATTGCAGGGCAAGGGGGAGCGATGGCCCACGGGCTCGCGTTGGTAGGCCTGCCGGAGCTCGAGTTGCACGGCATGTCGGAAGCGGTACGGGACGAAACCGAGATCCCGAGGGCCGTGGCTCGCCTTCTCGAGCGGTTGAACGGCCAGGGCGCCATCGAATCGCGGGAGGTGCATCTCTGCTATGACGGAACGAGCGACAGGACGCTAATTCGGGTCACAGTGGCCGTCGGAGAGCCGATGATGGGTACTCGCCCCGTGACCTCACCGGGGGCCGGAACGGCAGCTGTCATTCGGTTCGGGGAGCGGCCGGTCAATACCGGGGACGCATGGCTCATGCTGGACACGGCACTTCGAGGCAAGGGGCTCACCGCCGTGGGACCGTATCGTCAGACCATCCATGGGGATGGGAGCGTCACCCTTGCCGTGCCCGTCAGCTCCGGGACGCCGCGTACGGAGGCCGAGGCCAGCGCATAGAACAGTGACCAGCCGGCTCCGGGCTGGAGGCATAGGAAAGGGCCCGTTCGGATTATGTGATCCGAACGGGCCCTCCCGATCAGCGATCGAGTCAGCTGGGCCCGGGGCCTACTTCTCGATCTGTGCGCTGTGCGAGTCGGCGCCGACGCTGGCGGGCTCGGCGTCGTGATGACCGTGAGCCGCTTCCAGCTCGGCGGGCGTCACGGGGGCCACACGGTCCTCGAAGAAGATCCGGCTCAGACCGCCGCGCATCTTCTCACTCGCCGTGACCTTGCCCTTGGCATTGGCACGAGCGGGTTGGACCTCGCGGTCCTCGAAGTTCACGAGCTTGTAGCGACGGTATTCATCCAGGGGCTCGTGGACCTCCACGAACTCACCGTGGGGCAGGGCCTGGATGCGGCCCGACTCGCGGCCGTGGAGCACGATCTCCCGGTCCTTGCGCTGCAGGGACAGGCAGAAGCGGCGGGTGATGATGAACGCCAGGATGGGGCCCAGGAAGTACAGGGCTCGCAGCCAGTAGATGACGTCGTTCACGGCCACGTGGAAGTGGGTGGCGATGAGGTCACCGCTGGCCGCGATCATCTGGATGGCGTAGAAGGTGACGCCGGCGGCGCCCACGGCGGTGCGGAACGGCGCGTTACGCGGACGGTCCAGGATGTTGTGGACGCGGTTGTCGCGGGTCACCCAGCGCTCGATCCACGGCCACGCGAACATGACACCGAACATCAGGGCCATGGGGACCAGCGGGAGCAGGACGTTGAGCGGAACCGCCCAGCCGAAGATGTTCCACTCCCAGTTCCACGGCCAGGTGCCAGGCATCAGGCGCAGGCCGCCGTCGGAGAAGCCCATGTACCAGTCCGGCTGGGAGCCGGCCTGCACGGGGGACGGGTCGTACGGACCGTAGTTCCAGATGGCGTTGATCGTGGTGGTCGCGGCGATGGCGGCCAGGATGCCGAACACGATGAAGAAGAACCCACCGGCCTTGGCGGCGTAGATGGGGCCCACGGGGAAGCCCACGACGTTGTTCTCGGTGCGACCCGGTCCGGGGAACTGGGTGTGCTTGTGCACCACGACCATGAACAGGTGGATCACGATCATCATGAGGATCAACGCGGGGATGATCAGTACGTGAACGATGTAGAGGCGACCGATGATCGCGTGCCCGGGGAACTCGCCGCCGAACATGAACATGGAGATGTACGTACCCACGATCGGGACGGCCTTGGCGATCGCGTCCGCGATGCGCAGACCGTTACCGGACAGCACGTCGTCGGGGAGCGAGTAGCCGGAGAAGCCGGCCACGATCGCCAGGATGAAGAGCACGCAACCCACGACCCAGTTCAGCTCACGCGGGCGGCGGAACGCGCCGGTGAAGAACACGCGCAGCATGTGCACGGACAGCGCCATGACGAACAGCAGCGCGGACCAGTGGTGCAGCTGCCGCAGGAAGAGGCCGCCGCGGATGTCGAAGGAGATGTGCAGCGTGGACGCGTACGCCCCGGACATCTCGACACCCTGCATGGGGACGTAGCTGCCGTTGTAGGGCAGGGACGTCATGGTGGGGTCGAACCAGAACGCCAGGAAGGTGCCGGACAACAACAGGATGATGAAGCTGTAGAGGGCGACCTCACCGAACATGAAGGACCAGTGGTCGGGGAAGACCTTACGGCCGAACTCCTTGACCATCGCGGAGGCGCCCACCCGGGTGTCCACGAAGTTGGCGATCCGGCCCGTGGTGGTCGTGGGGCGGTATTCGAAGTCTGTTGATGTGGACATTAGTTCGCCTCATCCTGCATGTCTTGGACGGCGAGATCGCGCTGCGAGTAGGTCGGTCCCACGGGTTCGTGGAAGTCGCTACGGGCAACGAGGTAGCCGTCGGAATCAACGGTAATGGGCAGCTGCGGCAGGGGGCGGGATGCCGGGCCGAAGATGACCTCGCACTCGTTCGTGAGATCGAACGTGGACTGGTGGCACGGGCACAGCAGGTGGTGCGTGTGCTGCTCGTACAGGGCGATCGGGCAACCCACGTGTGTGCAGACCTTGGAGTAGGCGAAGATGCCGTCCACGTTCCAGTCACTGCGCTCGGGGGAGACGTTGACGTCCTCAGGGGCCAGCCGCATGAGCAGGACCACGGCCTTGGCCTTCTCGTCCAGGTAGCCCTCTTCGTGGCTCAGGCTGCTGAGGTTCTCCGGGACCACGTGGAACGCGGAACCGAGAGTGACGTCGGACGCCTTGATGGGGGTACCGGAGGGGTCGCGCACCAGGCGCACGCCCTCGTCCCACATGGTGTGGCGCAGGACCTTGAGGTCGGTGGGACCGAGGTCCTTGAGCAGCCCCACGAAGGGGAGGGGCATGAGCACCGCGGCGCCGATCAGCGTATTACGCAGCAGCGGGCGGCGCCGCACACCGGACTCGTCGTAGATGGTGTTCAGGATGCCCTGCGCCTCGGCGCGGTCCTCTTCCGGGCGCAGGTCGTGGCGCATCTCCACGATCTCGTGGTCCGGCATGAGAGTACGGGCCCAGTGGACCACGCCGATACCGATGCCGAACATGCCGAGGGCGATGCCGAGGCCTAACAGCAGGTTCTGCAACCGCAGCTGCGCGGTGGGCTCGGTGTTGACGGCGTCGTACAGAGGACCGTCCACGCGGATACCGAAGTACGCCACGAAGAAAAGGATGGATCCAATGATGGAGAGCAGGAACAGCAGGACCACCTGGTGTTCAGCTCGCTTCGCGGCCTTGGGATCTACGTCCGTCACGCGGGGGCGGTGCGGTGGAAGCCCCGGGTTGGGGAAGTTTTCCGTGCCCGTTCCGTCCGAGGTGACAACCGCCCCGCTCTTGTGGGGAGTGCCGTCACGATGGTCGCCCATGTGGTCCCTCATTCTTCTCTTGGTGCTGTGAATACTGTTTCGGGTGCCGGTGGGTACCGGCGGGGCGCTCTCAGGCGGAGCGCGAGGTCAGCCACACGGTGAATCCGATGACGACCACCAGGCCAATGGTCCAGATGAACAGGCCCTCGGACACGGGGCCCAGGGAGCCGAGGCTGAAGCCACCCACGGTGGTGTTGTTGTCGAGGGTCTTCAGGTACGTGATGACGTCCCGCTTCTCCTCGGGGGTGATGTTGGCGTCGTTGAACACCGGCATGTTCTGCGGGCCGGTCTGCATGGCCTCGTAGATGTGCTTTTCGCTCACGCCCATGAGGGAGGGGGCGAACTTGCCGCGGGTCAGGGCACCGCCCTGGCCAGCGGCGTTGTGGCACATGGCGCAGTTGGCCAGGAACACCTTGGCGCCGTTGGCGGAGTTGCCCTCGCTGATGTCGAGGTACTCCTCCTCGGGGACGGCGGGGCCGGCACCCAGGGAAGCCACGTACGCGGAGAGCTGCTTGGTCTGTTCGTCGTTGAACTGCTGCGGCTTGACCTGCGCCTGGGGGCCCTGCATCTGCATGGGCATACGGCCGGTCCCGACCTGGAAGTCGACGGAGGAAGCGCCCACGCCGATCAGGGAGGGACCGGTGTCGGTGCCCTGGGCCTGCATGCCGTGGCACGTGGAGCAGTTGGACATGAAGAGCTTCTGCCCCTCCTCGACGTCCTGAGCCGAGTACGTGGTGGTGTCGGCCTTGGCTTCATTGGTGGTTGTGGCAACTGCGTAGAGTCCACCGGTCAGAAGCAAAGCCATGACCAACAGCGCGAGGGCTGCCATGGGATGGCGGCGCTTTTGTGAGAGTGCCTTCACGTCAAACGTTCCTTTTGCTCGGTTCTAGAACTTGAATGGGCGAACGGTCCCGGGGGCCTACTTGATGAAGTAGACCAGCACGAACAGGACGATCCAGACCACGTCGACGAAGTGCCAGTAGTAGGACACCACGATGGCCGAGGTGGCCTCGTAGTGACCGAAGCGCTTGGCAACGAAGGCGCGGCCCATGATGAAGAGGAATGCGATCAGGCCACCGGTCACGTGCAGGGCGTGGAAACCGGTGGTGATGTAGAAGGCGGAGCCGTAGGCGTTCGCGGCGATCGTGACGCCTTCGGAAACGAGAGCGACGTACTCGTAAACCTGCACGGACACGAACACGGCGCCCATGAGGAAGGTCAGGGCGAACCACTCGGTCATGCCCCACTTGGTGACTTGGAGGATGCCGCCGGTGCGCCGGGGCTGGAGCCGCTCGGCGGCGAAGACGCCGAACTGGCACGTGACGGAGCTCAGTACCAGGACGATGGTGTTGGCCAACGCCATGGGCACGTTGAGCAGCTGTGTGTTCTCGTGCCAGACCTCCGGGGAGGTGGCGCGCAGAGTGAAGTACATGGCGAAGAGTCCGGCGAAGAACATCACTTCGGAGGACAACCACACGATGGTGCCCACGGATGTGAGGTTGGGGCGAGTGATGGTCGCGCCCACCGGTTTGGCTGGGGTATGAGTCGCAGTTGTCACAGAGACATTATGTCGCCAAAACTCGTGGCGAACCAACCACCACGGCCTTCGCAGCGCATCGTGTCGCGTCCCCAAGGTGTGATCTGGACGACCCTCCCGTCCGCCGGGCCGCGGTGGGCCGCGGCCTGCCGCCGTACTGCGTCACGCGGAGTGACGGCGCGATAGAGTCGAAGCCGTGACTACCTCGAACGCCTCCCGCACGAACAACCACTGGCCAGACGTGTTGACGAGCTTGTCCCGCGGCGAGGACCTGTCATGGGAGCAGTCCTACTGGGCCATGGACAACATCATGGCGGGCGAGGTCCCCGACACCGTGGTCGCGGGCTTCCTCATGGCGCTGCGCACCAAGGGGGAGAGCGTGGCCGAGCTCAACGGTCTCGCGGACGCCATGGTCGCTCACGCCCGCCCCATCTCCGTTCCCGGCCCGGCGCTGGACATCGTGGGCACCGGCGGGGACCGCCTCTCGAGCGTTAACATCTCCACGATGTCCGCCCTGGTGTGCGCGGGCGCGGGGGTGCGGGTCGTGAAGCACGGCAACCGGGCGTCGTCGTCCAAATCGGGATCGGCGGACGTCCTGGAGGCCCTGGGCGTACAGCTGGACATGCCCGTCGAGCGCGTCCAGCGCGCCGCGCGCGAGGTGGGGATCACCTTCCTATTCGCGCAGACCTTCCACCCGTCCATGCGCTTCGCGGCCGCCGCACGCAAGGCCCTCGGGGTCGCCACGGCCTTCAACTTCCTGGGCCCGATCACCAACCCGGCCAAGGTCAAGGCCTCGGCGATCGGCGTCGCGGACGAGGCCCTCGCCCCGCTGATGGCCGGTGTGTTCCAGAACCGCGGCGATCGCGCGCTCGTCTTCCGCGGCGGTGACGGGCTCGACGAGTTGACCGTCACGGCGCCGTCCCGGATCTGGGAGGTGCGGGATGGCCGGACCACCGAGCACACGCTCGAGCCCCTGGACCTGGACATGCCGCGCGCCACGATCGAGGATCTGCGCGGCCAGGACGCTGCCTACAACGCCGGCGTGGTGCGCGACATCCTCGACGGATTGCAGGGGCACGTGCGTAACGCGGTGCTGCTCAATGCCGCCGCCGGGCTCGTCGCGATCGACGAGAGCGCCGATGCTCCCTTCGCCGAGCGTTTCGAGGCCGCCGTTGGGCGTGCGGCCGAGTCTATCGACTCGGGTGCGGCGCGAGACGTCCTCACCCGGTGGGTCGAGTTCGCCGCGCGGTGACCACCCGGTCGTGGCTCCCGCCCGGTCCGTCCGTGCGGTACCGTACCATCTGACGACGACGCCGCTCGCCCGGTTTCCGGAGGAGCGGCGTCGTTCGTGCTACGGCCGGGGAGTCAGTCGTCGATCCCCAGGGAGAAGGCCGCATCCAGATCGTGCGTGCTGTACGTGCGGAAGGCGATGTTGGTGTTCGTGGACTCCACGCCCTCAACCTTGGACAGCTGATCGGCGATCACGTCCGCGAGCCGTTCGTGCTGGTGCACCCGAACCACGGCGATTAAGTCCCACTCACCGGTCACCGAATAGACCTCGGTCACGCCGCGAATGTCCGAGACCTCCTGGGCGACCTCGGGAATCCTGTCCGACGAGGTCTTGATCAAAACGATGGCGGTGAACATGGGGTTCCTTTCCACGGTGTCACTTCACTGTATCGGTGGGTCGATGGCGCAGCGGGCGTCTCGGAGCGGCCAGTGGCAGGGGAGTCGTGGCCGTATCAGCGACGACGAACTCGGGCCACGCCCGCCAGGACGAGGCGGTAGCCCACCAGAAAGACTCCCAGCACCGCCAGGCTGACCAGAACGAATGACCACGCCGTGCCATCGCCTGTGAGAACACGGAGGAGCATCCCGACGAGTTCGGTGCTCAGCCATACGACCACGCCAGTGGGCACCACGGCCGCCGGACGACGCGCTCCCCGGACCATGAGCCACCCGATGAGCGTCCCCGCTAGGAAGGGCCACGCGGTGGTGAGCATGCCCAGGACGTCCTCACCGTGGGCTGAGCGCCCTATGGCGGCGAAGACGATCACCAGACCCAGGTCCACGGCCAGGAAAACGGGCCAGGCTCTCGTGGTTCGCTCGGCGGAAGGAGCTGATCCAGGCGATTGCGGGGGAGAGGCCACTGACGTGCGGGAGTCCGATCCGGGACGGGGTTGCGAGCTCATGTCTCCAGTTTATGGCGGGTTCTGGAAGCTTCCGAACGGATGAATTTCACAGTGAGAATCGCAGGATTTAGTTCGAGTTCCACCTATAACTTTAAGAACCGGCCCAAGGCGCTATGACGCTCTCATGGACTGGGCCAGCTGAGGTCGCCGCAGCGGGGGGTCTTCACCCCGCGAGCGCACGAACCTCCAGGGGCTGCCCACATGCCGCGGATGCTTAGGCTGCACGTTTCAGAGCGCCGGCCTTACTGGCGACCTCCACGATCCAGAAGCCACCCAGAGCGGGCCCCGAAATCACCCGCGGGCCGGGGAACACCGCGGGGGAATCGCCGGCTGCACCCGTGGCATCGACGGTATGGGTCGCGTGCCCTCATCATGGCGTACTTCGCCGGACTGAGTATATACACGAGCAGAAACCCGAGATGTGTATCCGGACCCGTTGAACAAAAGCGTCATGCAACGCGCCGTCCCGTAACTATGCATGGCGTCGTTCAGGCCGTGACCCATGGGACGAGTGGCCGAGTCACCGCCTGAGCTCACGGCCATCTCACGCCTCCCAGAGGCTGAATCGGGTTCGCCCCATATAGCGTCGTTGCTGACATACCCCTGTGGCCGATAATGTACATTATGTAAAGTAGTCCGAAAGTGGAGTGGCCGGAACGGTCCCTGGGCCTCTCCCGCCGGCACCCTCAGCCCTCGGCCGACCGCAGCGCCCACTCCGTCGTGTGGTGTCCCAGTGCGATCCCTCCGCACACCGCCCACGACGTGATTCCGTTGACCGCGTCCTCTCTGCTGGCCATCGGGTGCAGCTCGAGCAGGTGCTCGGGCATCTTCTGGGTAACAGCATCGACCTGCTCCTGCGAACCGACTACCGCCCCGGGCAGGTTCTCCACCCGGGACGTGGCCGTGGGCCATGCGAAAGCGAGAAGAACGACACACACGTCGCCCGCTCCCCCATCCCCCGCGTGCGCTCGCGCTCCCTGCAGGAGACACACGACGCGTTCGCAGTCGCCGTCGAGTCGCTACTCTCCGGGGTGCTTGCGGCCCCGGCCGACGGCTGACCACGGGCTGGGGACCATGGTCCGTCTCCGACGGCCGGGCCTGACCGTTGTACCGGGGCCCTGCTGCGCGAACGACGATCCGAACCCGCATACTCCGCAGCCGAAGCGGCCCCGCCCGCGCGGCGACGGAGTCGACGTGCCGGTACGCACGCACGACGACGGGCGGCCACCCGGAAAGGGTGACCGCCCGTCGTCGTCAATTAAGCGAACCGGTCGAGAGCGCGCCGGAGGGCGCGAACCGGCAGGGAATCAGCGGTTGAGGACCGTGATGGCCTCGTGGGCGCGCTCGGCCTGGACCTGCACCAGGTAGGTGTCCGCGGCGGTGGTGCGCACGGACTTGAAGTCACGCTTCCCGCCGGTCGCCAGGTGCGCCACGAAACCGAAGATCGCGCCCCACACGGCGCCGATCACTACGGACCACAGGATGATGGACAGCCAGCCGAACGCCGGGGCGAACAGGCCGAAGAGGATGCCGATGAACAGGCCCAGCCACGCACCGGAACCCAGGCCGGCGAGCGCGGCGCGGCCCTTGGTCAGGCGACCGGTGACGTACTCCTCGGAGCGCAGGCCCTCGCCCACGATCTTGACGGTGGAGACGTCGAACTCGCGGTCGGAGAGCGTGTCCACGACGGCCTGGGCCTCGGCGTAATCGCGGAAGCGGGCGATCGTCTCGTATTTGGCGGCAGCGGTCTGGATCTCGTAGGCCATGATTCCCCTCACATTTGGTATATATGATGCAAACTTTCCGCTTCCACCATATCAACCGGGCTCACGGCATCGAGAGCTCACAGCACCGAGCGGTAGACCTCCAGGGTCTGCTGCGCGATGGACTCCCACGAGAAGTGTTCCTCCGCGCGCGTGCGTCCCGCCTGACCCATCCGGCGAGCGCGGTCGGGGTCGGAGACCACGTCGGTGAGGGCTGCGGCGAAGTCGTCCACGAACTTCTGGGGGTCCAGGGGCGTGCCGGTGCCGTCGGTGACCTGTTTGATGGGGACCAGGCGCCCGGTTTCGCCGTCGACGACGACTTCGGGGATACCTCCGGTGGCGGTGGCGACCACGGCGGCGCCGCAGGCCATGGCTTCGAGGTTGACGATGCCCAGGGGTTCGTAGACGGAGGGGCACGCGAAGGCGGTGGCGTGGGAGAGGATCTGGATGACGGCGCGGCGGGGCAGCATCTTCTCGATGAGCACCACGCCCTCGCGTTCGGTCTTGAGCTGATCGATGAGGGCGTTGACCTCGGCGCCGAGTTCGGGGGTGTCGGCGGCGCCGGCGCACAGGACCAGTTGCACCTCGGGCGGCAGCTGCAGGGCGGCGCGCAGGAGGTAGGGCACGCCCTTCTGGCGGGTCACGCGGCCCACGAAGACCACGGAGGGTTTGGCGGGGTCGATGCCGTACTCGTCCAGGACGTCGGTGTTCTCATCGCGGTCCCACTGGCTGACGTCGATCCCGTTGTGGACGGTGCGTACACGCTGGGGGTCCACGTCCGGGTAGGAGGCGAGGATGTCGCGGCGCATGCCGTCGGACACGGCGATGATCGCGGCAGCGGCCTCGTAGGCGGTCTTCTCCGCGAAGCTGGACACCCGGTACCCGCCGCCGAGCTGTTCGGCCTTCCACGGGCGCAGGGGTTCCAGGGAGTGGGCGGAGAGCACGTGGGGGATGTCGTACATGAGGGAGGAGAGGTGTCCGCCCATGTTGGCGTACCACGTGTGGGAGTGCACCAGATCTGCGCCCTGGATGTCCCCGATCATGGTGAGGTCCACCCCGAGGGTCTGCACGGCGGCGTTGGCATCGGCCAGTTCACCCGGCACGGGATACGCCTGCACGTGGGCTCCGTGGAAGTCCGGGTGCCGGGGGTCTCCGAAGCAGCGGATGTTGAGGTCCACGAGCGGCGCGAGCACGCGGGACAACTCGGCCACGTGCACCCCCGCTCCCCCGTAGATGGCCGGCGGGAACTCTTTGCTCAGGATGTCTACTCGCACACTGCGAGCGTACTGCACGGGGGTGCTCGCACACAGGTGTGCAAAAGTTCGTGAAACTTCCGGCGACACGGTGTTCCGCCTTGCCGAGTGGGACACAATGACGGGGAAGACCAGTCAAAGACGACGCCGTGTTGTGGTCCGCGAGGGCTCTGACTGGCTCGGGAAGTGAGGGGTACGAATGTCACGACACAAGAAGGTCCTTGCCATCGTTCTGGCCGGTGGGGAGGGCAAGCGCCTGATGCCGTTGACGGAGGACCGGGCCAAGCCCGCCGTGCCGTTCGCGGGCGGGTACCGGTTGATCGACTTCGCGCTGTCCAACCTGGTGAACTCGGGGTACCTCCAGATCGTGGTGCTCACCCAGTACAAGTCCCATTCCCTGGACCGGCACCTGTCCGAGACGTGGCGGTTGTCCACGCAGCTGGGCAACTACGTGACCTCGGTGCCCGCGCAGCAGCGCCGCGGGAAGGAATGGTTCCTGGGTTCGGCCAACGCGATCTTCCAGTCCATGAACCTGATCGACGACGCCGATCCGGACATCGTGGTGGTCGTGGGCGCGGACCACGTGTACCGGATGGACTTCTCGGACATGGTGCGCAAGCACATCGAGTCCGGGGCCAAGGCGTCCGTGGCGGCGGTGCGTCAGCCCATGGACATGGTCAAGTCCTTCGGCGTGATCGAGACCGACCCGCAGGACCCCACCCGGATCTCCCGGTTCGTGGAGAAGCCGGACTCCACGACTCCCCTGCCGGACGACCCGAACGCGTTCCTCGCCTCCATGGGCAACTACGTCTTCGACCGGGACGCCCTCGTGGAGGCGCTGCGCACGGACAACGAGCGCGCGGACACCAACCACGACATGGGCGGGGACATCATGCCCCACTTCGCGGACCGCGGTGAGGCCATGGTCTACGACTTCACCCACAACGACGTCCCGGGCTCCACCGACCGCGACCGCCAGTACTGGCGGGACGTGGGCACCCTGGACTCCTACTACGACTCCCACATGGACCTGATCCGTCCGCTGCCGGTGTTCAACCTCTACAACTACGACTGGCCCATCTACACGCACCAGATCATGGCCCCGCCGGCCAGGACGGTGCGCGGGCCCAACGGTCAGGCCGGCGTGGCCTTCGACTCGATCGTCTCCCCCGGCGTGCTGATCACCGGCGGGCACGTGGGCTCCTCGGTGCTCTCCCCCAAGGTCAAGGTGGAGCACGACGCCCGCGTCACCGAATCCGTGCTCATGCAGAACGTGCAGATCGGCGCCGGGGCCACCGTGCACCGCACCATCCTGGACAAGAACGTGGTCGTCCCGCCCGGGTTCACGGTGGGCCTGGACCGCGAGCGCGATCTCGCCCGCGGGCTCACGGTCACGGATTCGGGGTTGACGATCGCTCCGAAGAACTACCGCTTCCAGAACTGATTCCGGCGCTCGTTCCGCGACACCCACACGGCGGCCCCGCTCACGCGAGCGGGGCCGCCGTCGTACGCACGGACGGGGGCGCGGTCGGGAGCCCGGGCGGGCACGACGACGCTGCGTCGCGCGGTTGCCGACGGCAGCGTCGTCGTCCGCCCGGCACGCCCAGCGGGCCGCAACCGGGCGCGAACGAGCTGATGCCTACACTGGGGGCATGGGAGCCAGCTCACCGACCAGAGAAGAAGCCACGACGCGCGCGGAGCAGATCCGGGTGGAGGACTACCGGGTCACGGTGGATCTCTCGGGAGCACGGGAGCCGGGCGCCACGACGTTCGGTACCGAGGTCACGGTGCGTTTCACCGCGGAGGCCGGAGCGGAGACGTTCATCGACTTCATCCACGACACCGTGAGCGCCGTGGAACTCAACGGCGAGTCGCTGGCCGTGGACGATGTCGTGGAGGGCTCGCGGATCCGGTTGCCGGAGCTGGGCACGGCCAATGAACTGCACGTGGTGGGTCGTGCGCTGTACTCCCGCTCCGGGGAGGGCATGCACCGCTACGTGGACCCGGAGGACGATTCCGTCTACCTCTACACCCAGTACGAGCCCGCCGACTGCCGCCGGGTGTTCCCCGTGTTCGAGCAGCCGGACCTCAAGGCCGTCTACCACTTCACCGTGATCACGCCCCCGGAGTGGCTCGCGGCGTCCAACGGGGACCCCACGGGGCAGAACACCACCGACGACTGCGACGTCCCCGGTGCGGTGGCCCACGACTTCGCCCCCACCCAGCGGATCTCGAGCTACATCACCGCCATCCTGGCGGGGACCTACGCCCGGTTCACCGACGAGTGGTCCGGCACCGACCCCCAGGGCGAGGCCGTGACGATCCCCCTCACGCTGTACTGCCGGCGGGCGCTCGCTGAGTACATGGACACCCAGGAGCTGTTCATGCTCACCAAGCAGGGTCTGGATTTCTTCCCGCGGTTGTTCGCGTTCGCGTACCCGTTCGGGAAGTACGAGCAGGCGTTCGTGCCGGAGTACAACCTGGGGGCCATGGAGAACCCGGGGCTCGTGACGTTCACGGAGGCGTACCTGTTCCCGTCGGGTGCCACGCGGGCGCAGTTGGCGGGGCGGGCGAACACGCTGTTGCACGAGATGTCCCACATGTGGTTCGGGGACCTGGTGACCATGCGGTGGTGGGACGACCTGTGGTTGAAGGAGTCCTTCGCGGAGTTCATGGGCGCGTACGCGTCCGTGCACGCGACCGAGTACACGGACGCGTGGGTCACGTTCGCGCTCGCCCGTAAGGAGTGGGCATACCGCCAGGACCAGTTGCCCACCACGCACCCGATCGTCGCGGACATCCCGGACCTGGAGGCCGCGCGGCAGAACTTCGACGGCATCACCTACGCCAAGGGCGCCTCCGTGCTCAAGCAGCTCGTAGCGTTCGTGGGTGAGGAAGCGTTCATGGACGCGTGCCGTGCGTACTTCCGCCGGTTCGCGTTCGAGAACACGAGCCTGGACGACTTCCTGGGCGTCCTGGACGAGGCCAGCGATCACGACGTCCGCGCGTGGGCCCAGCAGTGGCTGCACACCACGGGCGTCCCCGTCCTGGAGGCCCGCGTCCCGGGCTCGGCGGGCGACGACGCCGCGGCACCGGGCGCGCCCTCCACGCACGACGGCGCGGGGTCCGGTGACCCCGCCGCAGGGGACGGCACCGCGGCGGCGAGCGCCACACTGACGCAGCGAGCGGCGTCGTTGCGTCCGCACGGGCTGACCGTGGGCCGGTACACGCGGGATGGCGATGCCGTGGTGACCACGGCGCGCATCGAGGTACGGGTGCCGGCCTCGGACACGCCCGTTCCCGTCACGGGTCTAGGCGACGCCCCGAGCAGCGAGGCCCAGGACGGCGAGTCGTTCCTGCTGGTCAACGACACTGACCTCACGTACTGCCTGGCCCATCCGGACCCGGAATCGCTTGCGGCCATCACCCGCCTGGCGGGGGCGATCGAGGACCCGCTCGCGCGAGCGGTGGCGCACTCGCAGGTGTGGGCCGCGGTGCGCGATGCCCGGCTGTCCCCGCGGGAGTACGTGTCCATGGCGGCGCGTGAGTGCGGTGCGGAGCGTCACGCGGCGATCCTCACGACCGTGCTGGACCACGCGGGTCAGGCCCTGGGCGAGTACGTGCCCTACCAGTACCGCACCGCCTCGCGGCGTGAATTCTTCGAGGCCCTGCGCAATGCCCTGCTGGCCGCGCAGGCGGGTTCCGGTGAGCAGCTGGTACTCGCGCGCGCTTTCGCCCGCGAAGCGGCGCGGGACGGCAGCTACGCCCGTCAGGTGCAGGAGTGGCTCGGGGACGAGGGCACGGTGGCCGGTCTGCCCCTGTCCTCCGAGCTGCGCTGGTCCTTTCTCACCGCGCTCACCGCCACGGGTCACGCCACGGTCTCCGAGCTGGAGACCGAACACGCGCAGGATCCCACCCGCGACGGCCGGTTGGGCTACACCCGGGCCGTGGCCGCCATCCGCTCGGACCGGGCCAAGGACGAGGCGTGGCAGCGGATCGTGGCCGGGGAGCTGTCCAACGACGAGCTGAGCGCCACGATCTCCGGCTTCCAGTTGGCGGCCCCTGCCGTGCTGCATCGCTACGAGTCCGAGTACTTCGCCCACTTCGCCGAATGGTGGGACACCCACTCCATGGAGATCGCGACCCGTATGGTGCGCGGACTGTACCCGCGCGCGATCGAGGTGCGGACGGCGTCGTCGGACCCGAAGGAACACCCCGTGGTGCGGGAGACCCACGCGTGGTTGGACGCCCACCGGGACGCCCCGGGGGCCCTGCGACGCATCGTGATGGAACTCGTGGCGGACGCCGAACGAGCCGTGGAACTGCAGGTGGCGTGCCTGTCCCGGTGAACCCTGGGGGTCCGCTGTCCACCGAGCGGATGAACATCGATGCGTTGGGATCAACGGCTAGCATGTGGTGTGATGCCGCGGCGGAGCACCCGTCGGCGCTATTGCGAGGGAGACCATGAGGGATTACGCGCTCAACGACCGAGGGTCCTTGGACGTCGTCACCGAGAACTTCTACGACACCGAGATCATGCGGGTGTTCGGAGGCCTCTCCGTGGGCCGGGCGCAGACGTGGACCGGGACGGCCGCGCTGGTCCTGGAACCGGACAACCCCTTCGACCCGCGCACCGTGTCCGTGCGCGTGGGCGGGAACAAGGTGGCTCACCTCAGCTCCGGGGACGCCCACCGCTACTGGCACCCCCTCTCGCGCGTGATCGCCTCCGGCTACACCCCGGTGGTCCCGCTGCACCTCGAGGCCGAGTTACAGCGCCAGGACGGACAGGCGGAGGTCGCCGCGCGCGCGACGATCGGCATCGCTCCCCCGGACCTGCTGTTCCCCCTCAACACCGCGCCCGCGCAATCGGCCGTGCTGCCCCAGGGCTCCTCGATCAAGGTTTTGGACGAACAAGAGTTCGCCGAGTACCTGCACTCGATCGTGCCCGCCTCCGGTGAGGGCCGCGTGATCCTCACCCTCGAGGTCAACAAGGTCAAGAACACCCACGGGCTCACCGTGGACACCGTGGACGTGCTCTACGAACGCAAACAGGTGGGCCGCCTGTCCACCCAGATGTCCCAGCAGTTCATCCCGATCATCCACTACGCGTTCGAACAGGATCTGCTCACCGCCGTGTGGGGGACGATTCGTGGTTCCTCGTTCGAGGTGTCCATGACCTTGCAGGCCGCCCGCGCCTCCGAGGTCCCCCAGCAGTGGTTCACGGACCTGCCCAACGACGTCCCCGAGCTGCTGCCGGACGCCGAGGACTTCGAGGTCCCCCCGGCCTACGTGCCCGTGGAATCGGACCGCGGGCGCAACGCCAAGAAATGGCGCCGCGGTTTCACCGCCGCCCACGGCGACGACGACCCCGCTCGCGCCCGACCCGGCGCCCGGAACCGACCCGCGGCACCCGATCCCGCGCGTGAACCCCGCCGCAACCCTGCCGGGTCCAGTGCCGCCCGGATCGCGGGCGGACTGGTGAGAGGACTGAAACCCGTGGTCACGGCGCTCGCCGCGCTCACGGTCATCCTGGTGATCGTGAGCATCATCCTGCTGGGTGTGGAACCATTGGCCACCACACTCGTGTTGATCGTGGCCGTGGCCACCGGATTCATGGCCTTCTACCTGCACAGAACGCTGTAAGGGGTCCTTCCACCCGTATGATTTCTCGCCGCGAACGGTTCCTCCAGATCATCGAAGTGCTCACCAAGCACGGCTTCGGCTTCGCTCTCGGTGGGTTGAAGCCGCAGTGGCGGGCCCCCTTGGCGCGCGTGAAACTCATCGATCCGCAGACCATCCACTCCCAGCCCGAACACCTGCGCATGGCCCTGGAGGAACTGGGGCCCACGTTCATCAAACTGGGTCAGGTCGTCTCCACCCGCCCGGACGTGCTGCCCCCCGGCTACGCGGACGAGCTGCTCAAACTCCAGGACGACACCCCGCCGATCCCCGTGGAGCAGATCCGGGCCATGATCGAGGCCGAACCGGATTCCCAGGCGGAGGAGATCCTCACGCACATGGACCCCGAGCCCGTGGCCACCGGCTCGATTGGTCAGGCCCACGCCGCCGTGTTCCAGGGACACGAAGTCATCGTCAAGGTCCGCCGCCCCGGTGTGACCGACGAGGTCAATCGCGACCTGGAGATCCTGCAGGACATGTCCTCGTGGGTGGCCCGCTACTGGACCGCCGCCCAGGACTACGACCTCGAGGGGCTCGTGGAGGAGTTCAGCGCCTCCCTGCGGGACGAACTGGACTTCATCCAGGAGGCCCGCAACTCCCAGCGCATGGCCGAGAACTTCATCGGCCACCCGCGGATCCACATCCCCGAGATCTACTGGGAGGCCACGACCTCCCGCGTGCTGACCATGGAGCGGATGTTCGGGGTCAAGATCAACGACTACGATGCTCTCGAGGCCGAGGGCGTCAACCGTCACCTGCTGGCCAAGGAGGCCACGGATGCGATCTGCAAAATGGTGTTCGAGGACGGGTTCTTCCACGCGGATCCTCACCCCGGCAACTTGTTCGTGGAGCCGGACGGGCGGATCGCGATCATCGACTTCGGGATGGTCGGCAACCTCAGTGAGGAGTTCCGGGACCACCTGATCACCCTGCTGCTCGGCGTCGTGCAGAACAACCCGCGCCGCGCCGCGACCGGACTGCTGGGCTTGACCGATAGCGGCCAGCACGACGTCTCCAAGCGGGACCTGGAACGCGACGTCTCCGTGATGATGCGCCGCTACGCCAACAAACCGCTCGAAGAGGTGCGGGTGGGCGAGCTCATGGCGGACCTGATCTCCGTGCTGCGCCACCACAAGCTACAGCTCCCGCGCGAGTCCGCCTTGCTGTTGCGCATGCTCGTCACCGCCGAGTCCATGGGTACCGGCCTGGACCCCGGCTTCGACCTGGTCTCGGCCGTGCAGCCCTACGCGGAGCGGTTCATCATCAACCGGCTCTCCCCGGACATGCTGTTCAACCGGTTGCGCTCCACGATCGAAGAAGCCGTGCAGATGGGCGTGGACGTTCCCGAGTACGTGCGCCGCTTCCTGGTGGTGCTCGAACGCGGCGGCTTCGACGTCCACCTGCGCACGGACGAGCTGGATCCCCTGGTCAAGAGCGGCGCCAAGATCGGCCACCAGGTCGTGGCCGGCGGCGTGATCGCCGCGACCATCAACGGCACTGCGCACATCATCGCCTCGGACCCCGAGCGATGGAAGAAGTACCACACGCCGTTGATCGTGGGTGGGATGTCCACGGTAGCGGCACTCAGCGGCTATCTCGCCGTGTCCTCCAACGTGGAACGCGTCCGCCACGTGGTGCGGGTGCTGCAGGGGAACAAGTCCAAGCGCACCGTGCGTTGAGCCCGGACGTGGTCCACGAGGCTCCACCGGGCGGTCAGTCCTGCTCCCGCCCGTCATAAGCCCTCTACGAGGATGAGTCAGCCGTTTGCTCCGACAGGGCCTGGGCTCGCGCCGCATCCAGGCACGCTTGACTGAACGGAAGCGACCCTCCGTTGGCGAAGTCCCGTAAGTGCTCGTTGGCAGGGACTTGGACGTGGCTCACGTAGTACAGGCCAGGAACGCGCTTGGCTACTGTCGCATAAGCGACCCCAGGTTGTTTGAGGTTCGCGACCACCGCGCGGATTCCGTCCACGGACCCCGGGGCCACCAACAGCTCCAGCAAGCGTGCATCGATCGTCTTGACCGCCTGGCCGTCCTGGATGAACTCGTAATAGGGCCCGTGGTACCCGTCGATGTACCGCAGGTGGGCCGTCGGATGACCAGCCATGAAACACGCAACATCCCCGAGGTCGATCAAGACATCCGTGAGGTGCTCCAGCAGACTCAGGACCATTAAGTGCTTCGTCATGGTTGCCGGCCTGCGCAGACTGACGCGCTTCGGGGCCTCGGCCCGAACCTCAATCTCGAACGCTGATGGGCCCAGCTGGCCGATAGAGAAGTCCTGGTTCCACCCAGAGATAATCCCCCTGGCGTCCCCGAGCAACTGCTGGGTCAGCAATTGCAAACCCGTGAAGCTCTCGCGCAACGGTGACTGCGGCAAGGCCAGCTGTCGCCCGTCGCCATCCCGGTAGGTGACGACGACGATCACACGGGCCTTGGGGGGGACGGTGCCCAGATAGTTGCGTGCCACGGTGCCTTTCATCGAGCTCGCAGAGACATTTTTTCCGTAATGCAGGTCACCGAGCTCCGGGTGTTCGGGGGAACATTTCCCGGCAATAACACCGTTTTCTTAGGGGGTATTCGCCGACATTACACCTGCATTCATATGCACACAGTGTAGGACACCCTCAGGAGCACCATCGTCCCTACTCCCCGGTACATTTGTAGCCACTATGGTGGACACGATCATCCGATCTTGTCCGCGTGAACCCTGGTATTCCCTTAGACTGTGGCCGTACAGGGCGTGTGGGGCCGGGCTGGGTGATCCCCGGCTCACGTAACGCGTCATTGGCCGAGGTAAGGATAAATTGCGTGTTCACGATCATGCCGATTTACGGCACCCGTCCGGAGGCCATCAAGATGGCTCCCATCGTCACCGCCCTGCAGAACAGCGACCAGTTCGAGTGCGTGGTCACCGTGACCGGCCAGCACCGCGAGATGCTGGACCAGGTCAACGAGATCTTCGGGATCACCCCGGACCACGATCTGAACATCATCCAGCCCCGCCAAACCCTCAACGGTGTGCTGACCCGCACGGTCGAGGGTCTGGACCGCATCTTCGAGGACACTCCCCCGGACGCCGTGGTGGTCCAGGGTGACACCACCACCTCCACCGCTGCGGCGATCGCCGCGTTCTACCGCGGGATCCCCGTGATCCACGCCGAGGCCGGGCTGCGTTCCTTCAACCTGTTCTCCCCGTTCCCGGAGGAGGCCAACCGCAAGATCACCTCGCAGATCACGTCCCTGCACCTGGCCCCCACGGCCACGTCCAAGGAGAATCTCCTGCGCGAGGCCATCACGGAGGAGGACATCGTGGTCACGGGTAACACCGTGATCGACGCTCTGCTGCACACCGTGGAGCAGCAGCTGCCCTTCACGGACCCCCAGCTCGAGAAGATCGCGTCCTCCGGCAAGCGCGTGCTGTTGGTGACGACGCACCGCCGTGAGAACCAGGGCGAGGCGATGCGCGGCGTCGGACGCGCCCTGGCCCGGATCGCGGACGCGGAACCCGAGCTGACCATCGTGCTGCCCGCCCACCGCAACCCGGTGGTGCGCGAGGCGGTGCTGCCGGCCATCGAGGGCAAGCCCAATGTGGTCGTGACCGAGCCGCTCGCCTACGGCGAGTTCACCCGCATGCTGTCCGTAGCGCACGTGGTGCTGACCGACTCCGGCGGGGTGCAGGAGGAAGCGCCGTCGCTCGGCAAGCCCGTGCTCGTGATGCGCGAGAACACCGAGCGTCCCGAGGCCGTGACGGCCGGGACCGTGAAGCTCATCGGTACGGACGAGGAGCGGATCGTGACCGAGGTGGACCGCCTGCTCAACGACGCGGACGCCTACCAGGCCATGGCCAACGCCGTGAACCCCTACGGTGACGGCAAGGCCGCCGAGCGCTCCCTGGCCGCGATCGAGCAGATGTTCGATGTGGGCCGGCGCGTGGCGGACTTCGATTCCCAGGCGTAAGCCCAGCCCCCTCGCCTCGAACGGAAGGATCACGGTCTTTTCATGCGCATGACAGTCATCGGCACCGGATACCTCGGTGCCACGCACGCGGTGGCCATGGCCGAGCTCGGTCACGAGGTGCTCGGCGTGGACGTGGACCAGGCCAAGATCGATCTACTCTCCACCGGGCAGGTGCCCTTCCACGAGCCGGGGCTGCCCGAGCTGCTGCGCAAGCACGTGGCCACGGGCGCGGTGCGCTTCACCACGTCCTACGAGGAGGCCGGCGCCTTCGGGGACGTGCACTTCATCGGGGTGGGAACGCCCCAGAAGCGCAACGGCCACGCCGCGGACATGACCTACGTGGACTCGGCCGTGGAGCAGATCTCCCGCGCGGCGACCCACGACTGCGTGATCGCCGGCAAGTCCACTGTTCCCGTGGGCTCGGCGGCCCGGTTGCAGGAACTGGCCCGCACCTCGGCGCCCTCCGGGACGACCGTGAGCCTCGTATGGAATCCCGAGTTCCTGCGCGAGGGTCACGCCGTGGAGGACACCCTGCGCCCCGACCGCATGGTCCTGGGTCTCGAGTACGACGACGCCGCTCGCCCCACCTCCGCGGCGCAGGCCGCCGAGGCCGTGCTGCGCGAGGTGTACGCCCACCAGCTCGAGGCGGGGATCCCGTTCATCGTGACCGACTACGCCACCGCGGAGCTCGTGAAGGTCGCGGCCAACAGCTTCCTGGCCACCAAGATCAGCTTCATCAACGCACTGTCCGAGATCACCGAGACCGTGGGCGGGGACATCCGCACGCTCGCGGACGCGATCGGGTTGGACGAGCGCATCGGCCGCAAATTCCTCAACGCCGGCGTGGGCTTCGGCGGCGGGTGCCTCCCCAAGGACATCCGCGCGCTGCGCGCCCGTGCCTCCGAGCTGGGTCTGGACCAGTCCCTGCGGTTCCTGGCCGAGGTGGACGACATCAACCTGCGACGGCGCGAATACACAGTGCAGCTGGCGGTCCAGGAATGCGGCGGGTCCCTCCATGGCGCCAAGATCGCGGTGCTCGGTGCGGCGTTCAAGCCCGAGTCCGACGACGTCCGGGACTCCCCCGCCCTGGACATCGCCGCCCGGCTGCACTCCATGGGCGCGGACGTGCGCCTCTACGACCCCCAAGCCAACGCCAACGCCGCCCAGCGCTACCCCCGCCTGGACTACGTGGACTCGCTCGACGCCGCCGTGTCCGGTGCGCAGGTGACCCTGCTGCTCACGGAGTGGCGGGAGTTCCGGGAGATGGATCCCGTGTCCGTGAAGTCGCTGGTGGAGTCCCCCACGATCATCGACGGGCGCAACGTGCTGGACCCCGGCGCCTGGCGGTATGCCGGGTGGCGGTATGTGGCGTTGGGGCGGCGAAGTTGACGCACAATCGCATGTCCGCCGCTGTCGCCACTTCTCCCACCTGTTCTCCGCGTTAAAGTTCTCCCCCTTTTCTCCCCCCTCAGCTGGGTTCACCCCCGGCGAGAAAGGACCAGTGACGTGAAGGCTCCGACACCCTTCCCCCGGGGTTTCGTTCTTGGACGCTTGCGAACGGAGCACGCGCATGGCATCCCCGGTGCCTGGACGAGCACCGACCTGCCCGCAGAAGGGTGGTTCTTCTCGTACCCGAGCAACGAGCCCCCGGCCATCGAGCGCGACCCCCAGACAGGTGCCTGGGTGCTCGTCCACGGACTGTGCCTCAACGCCGACCCTCAGAACCCCGATACTCCGCCAGCCCGATACCTTTTGGAGCACCTGCTCATCGGGCAGGATGCTTTCTACCACGCCCTAGACAGGCTGGGTGGACGTCACCTGATCCTTCAGGGCACGCCAGACTTTCTGACCGTCTACAACGACGCGGCCGGCACCCGCTCCGTCTACTGGTCCGAGTCGGCCCAGGTCGTAGCCTCCCACCTGGCACTCCTGAACGAGGTGCACCCCCACGACCGACGAAACGATGCCCAGGAGCAACGCGCTTCACTGGGTACATGGGACGACACGCGCTTCGCGGGCATCAAGCCGCTGCTGCCCAATCACGAGTTGCAGATTCCGCAGTGGTCCACCGAACGGTTCTTTCCTCGCGCATCGAACCGCTACACGGAATGGTCCGATGACGACCGGCGGGAAGAGTTTCGCTCCATGTGGGCGACCCAAATCAGAAATCTCCGCACACATCACGACGACCTCGTCATGTCCATCACGGGAGGAGCTGACAGCCGGACGGCGCTCTCATTGTTGCTCGAGTTCGCCGACGACATCGAGTTCTTCACCTACACGTCTGCCGAAGGCGATCAGAGCAGGTGGGGCAGAGCGCTCGCCATGGACAAGACGATCGTGGACCAGCTGATGACGGTCGTGAGCTTGAAGCACCAATACTTCCGAGCAACAGAGCAGGACGCCCGCGTTCTGGACGAGCTCCTGCCGGTGGTGTCCCGGAACACCCCTCACTCACACGGACGGTGGTTGCTGCCCTTCTATTACCAGAATTTCGGGCACCGACAGCCGATCCACCTTCGGGCCAACGGGTTCGAGATTGGGCGGGCCCACTGGGGTGTTCGCGCGGACAACAACACCTTTGACGCGCTGAAAGGGGTGTACTGGGCGGAGACACGAACGCGATCCACTGGGCTTCCGGAGGAAGAACGTCGTCGACGCTTTGAAGCGGGTCTCGTGGACTGGCAGTGGAATGGTGAACTGCACGACTACCATCTCCTCGATCTCTACTACTGGGAAGTCCGCAGTGGTCGGTGGTTGGCAGAGGTGTTCAACGAAACAGACATTGCGTTCGACACGCTTCTGCCGATCAATGTGCGCGCACTCTACGAGATCAGCCTGTCCTATCCCCCGGTTTCACGACACGGTGGACACTTGTTCTCGGAGCTAATCAACGACACCCACCCCGTCCTGAACTTCTTCGGCAAGAACGACGTCCGCAACCTGTACGAGCAGAAACGCGACGAATCGCTCGGTGGCGCGGACACCCCCAGAGATGCGCACCATCTCGGCTCAACTCTGCTTCTCACGCACCAGGACGGGTCGGAGACCAGGACCGCACGGACCGACACCGTCATCATGATCCCGAAGCGACACTTCCTCGCGGGCGCCACTGTCGCTCGCGAGGTGCGGGTGCCCACCGACGTGGACCGTTCCACCCTATCCTTCACCGTCGACGCGCCCTACGGCAATCAGAGGGGTGGGGACAACTTCCGCTACGAGATCCACGTCGATGGCGAGGTTAGCGCCTGCTGGGATGGCGCGCTCGTGAGCCGGCCGGTCCGAGTCTCGGTGGACGAATGCCGACCAACTACCAACGTTGCGGTCGTCGTCAGGGCGCTGCGCGACAGGCAGGACATCCCGTCGTGGGAGAACGCTACGCGTGCGTCGGTCCACCACATCACGCGACACCGCGGGCAGGGAGCGGCTACGGGCGCAGGACCAATGACCTCGATCGACGCTCCGTGTCCTTCGATGCCCCGAGGATCATGAACATATTCCGTGCTGTGGCCTAACATGGGGACAGCCTGCATCCCCCCACACCGAGGTCACGCATGAATTGGCACAGCCTGTCCCCCGCCCTCTCTCTTCGGCCGGGCGAGGAGGCTGACGAGTGCCATGTGGAGTCGCTGTCGGAGAGCCACGGATACCTGGGATATCTGCGTGATAATTCCAAGTTCGGGACGCCCCCCGCACAGACCTCCTTCGCACCTCAAGCAGGTCGCACGGTTCATGTGGCCGTTCCCGCCGCGATCCACCGAGGAAACGTGCGGCTACGACTGTGTGTGATTTGCTATGTAGGCGACGTTCGGGATGTCAGAAAATTCTGGTCGGGGAACGGCACCACGGCCGCGCAACTCGAGATACCTTACGACACCAGGGAAGTTTCTCTCCTGCTACGAGTCCAGGGCGAGGGAACACTGACTGTGGGCACCCCGGTGACGCACTATGGTGTGAGTCTGGACTCATGGCGGGAGATCGTCCCCGTACTTCCGAATACGCGTCTTCGGGTGGAGATCGAGACCAGCTCCACACAGGACTTGGCAAATTCGGCGCTCGCGATGATCGAGTTCCAGGACGCTGACGAGCAACCACTGGATCCATCTCCGGACCTGGCCATCAACGTCAAACTCGGAAATTACTGCTATCTCACCACAGGCTCGAGCACAGACGTATCGAAGACTGACATCGAGATTGAGGTCCCCGCAGACGCGTCCGCCCTGAAAATCTCCGGTCGGCAGTGGAAGACCCGTAATGCCACCACGGTGCTCGACTCCCCCCGAGTGAGTGAGGTCGAGGGGCAAACGCATGACGACGTCTTCGTAAAGAACATGGAGTGGTTGCGGAACCTGCCCGCCCAGTCGGCCCTCGTCGTGCTCTACACGACTGCCCCGCCTGTAGGACACCCCACGCTTTCACTGCGCCCCAACCGTCTTGCCGAAGAATATCGAAGACTTGGGATCGAGGTTATCTTCTTCCCGTTCAGCAGCATCAAGAATGATCAGCGGCTGACGGACACGGGGATCGTCCAGTTCAGCCGCACGGAACTCGACCAGGTGAACGAGGTGCTCCGCACCCGGCACGGCACCGGCAACCTTTTCATCTGCAGCTCGTTCCCGGATATTGGAGCTCTCACGACGATCGATCTCCTGAAGGCCTCAGGATGGCTGACGATGTACGAGGTGCGGGATGAGATGGAGGAATTCAACCGGGTGGGCTACTCGAAGTGGTTCGAGCCCGAACTCGAGCGGCAGGTGGTGCAACGGGTGGACAGCATCGTGACCGTGAGCCCACGTTTGGCGGAGAAGATGAGTATTATTTCTCGCGGCACGGCCAGTCCCGTGGTGATACAGAACGCCGCACCGCCGGCCCTGATTGCCAAGGGCGCGACCCTACGGACCCCGGAGGCCCTTGCCTCCCGCCTCGACCACCGGGTCATCGGCTACATGGGACACCTCACGGACTCCTGGTTCGACTGGGACCTCCTCATCACCTGCGCGGTGACGAACCCTGACCTCCAGTTCGAGATCATCGGCCATGGTCTGCCCAAGAACCTGGACCTGCCGGAGAACGTAACCCACCTCGGACCTCGGACACACGAAGAATTCCTTAAGATCTGCCGTCGATGGCTCGTGGGCATCATTCCCTTCCAGCCCACGCCGCTGACCTACGCGGTGGACCCGAACAAGATCTACGAATACCTTGCGGCCGGGCTGCGCACGGTCACCGCCCCGATGGGGTCGGTCGCCCTCTGCCCCTCCACCTACGTCTACGAACGTCCTGAGGACTTTCCTTCGACGCTGCGGCGGGCCGTGGAGGAGGAATTCTCCGAGGGTGAGCTGCAGATCATCAACGAGTACGTCGTAGGCGCCGGGTGGGAGAACCGAGCTCGCACGATGGTCACCGTTTCCGGCTTGGAAGGAATGGACCTCTAATGGCACGCATTCTCTCGATCTACCCCAACTGCAGCAAAGGCGGAATGACCACCGTCTACCGGTCACGAGCAGCTGCTGATCCGAATTCCCAGTTCGACTTCCTGTTCAAGAACGACGCGGGCGGGCGGGATTCCTTCGCAACCCTGCCCAACGGGTCGTTTCGCATCTACCCCGAAGCACGGTTCGAAGCGGCCGTCAGGTACGTGGCCTCGCACTCTCACTTCGACGAGATACGTGTGACCTCGTTGCCCGAACTGGCATCTGCGCTGGCTCAAGAGCATCCGGGCAGAGTGACCTACGAATTCCATTCCTCCAACATGGCAATCATCGACAAGGAGCTGAAAAGACTCGACCTCGAGTCCATCGTGGCAGTTCAGACACCGAGCCGGTGGCTGACGGCGGCCGTCGTGCGACGCGTTGACGCCCAGTGGGCAGATAAATGCGTGACGGTGCCCAACCTTGTGGACCACCTCACCTTCCACAAGGAGGTGCCGGCTGCCGACATGGACCTTGGTGACCACGCGGTTCCCCTGCTGTGGATTGGCCGTTTCGACAAGGGCAAGAACTTCAACGACTTTCTCCGTGTTGTTGCGTCCCTTCCCGAGGAGTTCGTGCCTGTCTCGATCGTGTCCTTGGAGAGCGAACCGCAGCGGCTCGCTCGTGCGCTCCTGGAAGCCCGGGCCTACGGCGTCGACCAAAAGCTGCGAACGTTCCTCAACCTCAGCCAGGGACACCTCGCTTCGCTGTACACCTGGGCACGGGACCGCGGAGGTGTTTTGGTGAGCACGTCCTTGGCCGAGTCCTTCGGATATTCGGTGGCGGAGGCACTCGCCTGCGGACTGCCTGCTGCCGCCTACCGTGTGGGCGGCATCTCGGAGGTCCCAGACTCTGGCACAGCGCATCGGCTCATCCCGGTCGGAGACGTTCCCGCACTGTCACGCGCTGTTCTGGAGGTGTCCGGTGCACCCGTCCACACCGCTTGAACGCTTGCCACAGATGTCTCCCGACACTGCGTCAGGAATTATCATCCGCATCCGCGATCCTAAAGCTCCCGGAGGGCCGGTGAGCCGCCGGTCGGGGCCGGGCTGCTTGGAACTGACCCCCGATCCCAGCTGGGCCTGGGACGGCGACGACTGGCTCAACGAGGCGGACCGGCAGCTGGTGGCCCTCTGCGGCCGCGCCGAAGCAACCACTTCGGCGGCCACCGTGGTCATCGCGGAGGCCGGGGCGATCCCCTACGCCGTGTCGTGGAGCACCAGCCGCGCGGGCCTGGACGTCTTGCTGTTGTTCCCGCGCTCCGTGGGCGAAGACATTCCCCCCGAGAACGCTCTGGGCGTCGTGGACTCGGGCTCCGGTACGCCGCTGACACTCCTGAGCTACCCGCGCATCCAGAGCGGATCCAACGGCCCGCGCAACGACTCCTGGTTGAAGCTGTTCGGCCGTAGCCGTCTTGCGCGGGAGTCCCATTTCGAATATCTCCCCTCGGGCCCTCCGAGCGCCTCCCCCCTCAGCACACCCCGAGTCGTGGAGCACCTGGTCGCCAAGGCACTGATCATGCGGCAGTCCCTGGGCGCGTTGAAAAAGATCAAGGAGGCCGTTGGCGCCCAGGTACCGGAGGAGACCCTCGACCGCGCGCAGACGACATACCAGGGCCTGGTGGCTCTCGCCATGGATCGTCTGCGCAGAGCGGGGGGATCTCCTGACTGGATTCTGGACAAACTTGAATCAAAAGAGTGGGCGGTCAGCCACGGATTTCCCGTAGCCCGGCTTCGAGACGTGATCTACGATCCGGGAGAACTGCGCCTTGAACACTTCACTACCGCTGGAGTCCTGAAGCCTGTAAGGGGTAGCTCCTCCATGGGCGTCAAGATTCTGCACACGAACGGTGCCTCCCTGGTGTCCCCCGGCTCACCACAGGGCATGGAGCTCGAGGACCTGCGAGACCTGGAGGCTGATGCCCTTCGCCGTCTTTCGGACGACGCAGTCTCTCGGGGACTGCTCATCGAGGACCCCGTCCTCGACGTCGAAGGCCACCCCGTCCGAGTGGACTACAAGTTCTTCTTCAGCGGAGACGCCCCTGTCCTCGCCATGATGGGGGAACGTCGCAACGGCGGCATCTACTGCCACTGGACGGATCCCCACGGTGTCGTCACCCACCCGAATCCAGTGTGGACCAACACCCACTACCGTCACGTGACAGAGATGCCGAAACCTGATGCCTGGTCTGACCTGCTGGACATGGCAACCGACATCTACCGTGCCACGGGGTTCGACTTCACGAGAATCGACATGTATTTGGGGGCTGACGGTCCTGTCTTTGGAGAAGTCACTCCCAGCCCGGGTAACTTCTTCTTCGGCAACGGAGACAAGTTAGCACTCAGCACGTCGTTGGACATCGCACGCAAAGTGCACGCCGCTTCCGTTTCCGAGGAGACGCATTGACAGCTATCACACGTGACCTCTCCAAGTACGAGTCCGATCGCAAGGAATTTGACTCGTTGGACTCCCTGCTGCGTTCAGACGAGAGCGCGTCTGGTTTGTACAGCATTCGCCACCGGGCTGACGTGTACACGGACGTCCTCTTCTGGAATCAGCAGTCGGATGTCACCATCGTCTGTTTCAATGGTGCCGGAGCACCCGCGGGCGGAAAACGCCCAGGGTTCAACGGCACATCCATGTTCAATAGCTGGAAACTGGTGAACAAGGCGAACTTCGTATTCATTCACGATGCCACCTTGTATCTGCATGAGAACCTTCGGCTTGCTTGGTATATAGGTGAAGCAAATTTTGACTATACTAATACTGTCGAGGGTATTATCCGGCATTTCGTCAATGCAACAGACCCTGACCACTTGATATTTTTTGGGATCTCGGGGGGCGGGCACGCTGCGCTCAATTATTCGACCAAGTTCCCTGGCAGTGTCGCGGTGGCAGGAAACCCCCAAACTAATATCGACAAGTATGAAAGTCCGTTCAGGGACAATTATTACAAAACGTGCTGGGTGGAGTCGAATTCTCCGGCATCGGAGGGCGATAATCCCAAGAACTTCGATTTGACGGCACGATATGCGGACGGAACTGATAATTTCGCATATTGCTTGGTAAATATAAATGACAAGCACCATGTAGAGCAGCATCTTATCCCGCTCATTGAGGCGGCAAGTAGGCACTTGAATGTTCGAACGCTCATCAGGTACTGGGGATCCGGGCATGCTGCGCCATCCCCTCAATTTCTTCTGGAGTTCTTTGATGAGCTCGTATCCCGCTTGCGAGAGGGATCCATTTTTCCCGCTGTGAAGGAATCTCGGCTACTCGAGAACAAGAATGACGTTTACGCAATCGCCAAGTATCAATCTTCACCCGCTCAACAGGAATTATTTACGGGTCTAATTCAGGGGGTGGACCAAGCGGCGTTCGCGCTCAACGCGGGAGTCACTGAAACTCTGGAAGTGAATGCGGACGTAGAGTTCACGGGACATAGTCCAGGGAAAGGCAAGATTGAATTGATCCTGGACTCTAATTCCAATGGCCAATATATTTATGGTCTCCGGGCAACCAGTTCAGGTTACGAATCAACCTTTGTGTTTCGCTCTGGCGGGGCCTCCGTCCTGCGGACCTATGTACCAAGCCATCTGGTAGTACGAGGGATACGAATTATATTTCCTCCTGGCGAAAACGTGGCGCTCCGGAGAGTTTTGTTGACGTCTTATAACAACAATCGTGTCCCCCAGGCCGACCAGTGGCGGCCCGAAATATTGTGGAACAATAGTTCAGACGCCAAGAACCCGAAGGGTCCCGCCGAGGTTGCTTCTCCGGATGATAGCCCCAGGATTGAAATAAAAGATATTCCGAGTTTATCTTCAACGGTATTTCCGGTTGATACCCCGACGCGATTAAATGTGGTCACTAGTAGCTGTACGATACCGCTGCTTGTTGTAAGGCGTAAATTTGCGGATCGGACCGTAGTATTTTCCAACGGGGCCGTGGATCTCAATCGCTCCAATAGGGCACCTGTGTTTCAGCGGAGCACTTGGTGGGAGTCGGTGGTCGGTCATCAGATTTTTGTCTGTGATCCGGGGACCGTGGGGCCTGAGGCTCTGGGCTTGTCCTGGGGACATTTATCTCAGACATGCTGGTGCATACCGGACATATCCGTGGTGGTCCATCAACTTGCCGAGGTTTTGGGTACAGCTCAGGCGAGCCAGCGTATCTACTTCGGCTCATCTGGAGGCGGCTTCATGTCGATTGGTCTATGCCATTACGACCCGGGGTCGAGAGCAGTTGTTAACAACGCTCAACTGGATTGGACTCTCTGGATGACCGGCGCAGTCAATGCGTTACGGTCAGCGCGATTCGACAATCTGATGCCTGCAGATATTCGTATGAAATGGCCAACCACCACAAGCGTCTTAAAATTGATTCAATCCGGCAACACTTCCCCTCAGATAGATTACCTGGTCAATTTGGCGTCGAAGCATGACAGCTCTGTGGAATTGCCGCTGATGGAACAATTTATTAAAGATAACCCACAGTCCGCTTCAAATATCCGGGTTTTCAAATACCGGCACCAGGCTTCGGGTCACAACCCTCTTTTCAAAGATATCGCGATCAAATACATCAATGGAGACGTCGCGAATGTAAAGCTGCCAGGGGTCTCTTAGGCTAGATGGGTGTTCTGGCGTTGGTTACATGGGTGCAGACCGGGGTATCCCAGGGGATTGCTGCACGGATAGGTGAACCGAACCTGGCTGGCCGACGGGGGTCGGCCTGGAAGGATGATCACCGTGCCCAAGCCCTACCCTCAAGAGTTCCGTGACGACGTCGTGCGTGTCGCGCGCGCCCGTGAAGCGGGCGTCACCCTCGCTCAGATCGCCAAGGACTTCGGCGTCCACGCGATGATGCTGAACAAGTGGATGCGCCAAGCCGACATCGACGACGTCAACAAACCCGGCGTCAGCCGCCCAGAGTCCCACGAGCTACGCGACGCACGCCGGCGCATCGGCCTGCTCGAGCAAGAGAACGAGGTCCTGCGCTGCGCGGCCGCGTACCTGAGTCAGGCCAACCTGCCGGGAAAAGGATCTTCCCGCTCGTGACGCAGCTGGCTACCGAGGGAATCTCGGTGGCGCTCACGTGCCGGTACTGAAGCTGTGTCGCCAGCAGTACTACCGATGATGCACCGAACCGGTCACCCAGGCCGAGTGGGACCACGCGCATCGCGCGAACGCGCTGTCCGATGCTCACCGTGAGGACCCGGAGTTCGGTTACCGCTACCTCCACGAAGAAGCCCTCACCCGGGGCGCCGCGATGTCGGCCCGGACGGCGTGGAAGCTGTGCTCAGCGAACGCGTGGTGGTCGAGCTCCGGCAAGAAGCGCGGCAAGAATGGAAAGAAGCCCGGCCCGCCCGTTCACGACGACCTGCTCGCGATCATTGATGAGCATGGTGTGACGCGGCACGAATTCGTCGCCGATCACGCGAACGAGGTGTGGTTGAGCGATATCACGGAGCACTGGACGGCTAAAGGCAAGCTGTACCTGTGCGCGGTCAAGGACGTGTGTTCCGGGCGCATTGTCGGCTACTCGATCAGAGATCGGGTGACGTCGAGTGTGGCTGTGGCAGCGCGGGATTCGGCCGTAGCCCGCAGGCGTGCTGACGGCGTCGATGTGGCCATGGAAAGTTTCTTCGCGCTACTGCAGAAGAACGTCCTCGACCGCCGAACCTGGACGACATGAGAGGCGCTGCATAGCGATCGTCACCTGGAACGAACGTACCACCGCCGCCGACGTCAGGACCAGCTCGGGCGATTGATGCCGATCGAGTTCGAAAACCATCATGACCACAGCAGCCGATTTGGCTGCCTAACCACTGCCACCTGATCGTGCCACAGTCCCGTCCGGACTCAAGCAGCAGCGGCATGAAACCCAGGACGATCCACTCCGTCACAATGGCGGGAAGAGGAACTACGGTCGACTGCCGGTCGAGGAGGTTCCTCCAAACAAGCCATGCTGTGTAAGTGGGTCTGCCGGGAAGCGACTTAGTATGAGTGGCCTATGCTGTCCATTACCGGCGCCAGGTCACCTGTGCCAACGGTGGCGACCGGGTCAGGCCCCCTGCGCCCCAGAGTTGTCGTCTCCCATGCGACACGCGGTCTGCACGTTTACCCCGCGAGGATAAGCTCGTAGCGGTTACTCGGTCAGAATGCCGCGTTGGGAGGCGGCTCCGTGCCTGTGGAACCCCTTTCTGCCACTCTAAGCGCGGAGAGGGGATCTGATGAATCGGTTGGTTCGAGGACCACGCCATACAGGGCGCACAGTTCGTCGAGTAGAGCTCTGCAAACTTCCTTGTCCTCTGGACGAACACTCGTGTTGAACTTCTTCACGAGCCACCCGTCGAAGAACGGGTCCACTCGCAGCCGGCAGTAGTCCTCCAGCAGTCCCTCGGACTCGAGCCACTGCTTCCTGTACCTTTCGAGTGGGAGGTACTTCCGGAAAAAACCTGGCCCCACGGTGTTCACCATCGAGTTGGAGACGGCCCCGTAGTACACGTGAATGGGTACGGGGACGGTTGCGATGCGCGTGGCCTGAGAAAGCATCTGTTGGAAAGCCAGGGAGTCCTGACCAAGTGCGCCCACTGGTTGATGCAGGCCGATTTCCCGCAACCAGCTGGTCCTCGCGATAAGCGCCTGAATGCTCATGGGCTGAAACCGTGTCCGCGCCATCACGTCCTCGGGTACCGACAGGGTGCCGTCGTCGTTCGGTGTGAGGTTCTTGTTGAGCAGGGAAACATTGTTCACGAGGCGCCGCCACGTGGACAGTTTCACCATATTTCCGATGGCGAATTCGACCCCGGTCTCCCGCGCAAGTTCCAGAAGACTGGCGAAGCCGTCGTTGAGGGCTTCGTTGTCCGGATCGAGGTACGTTATGTGCTCGGCACTGGCCAGTTCCAGCCCGCGGTTGCGCGGCCGGGATGCGCTTCCGGATCCCCCCTCGGGGTAGAAGTGCGCCGTGACGTTGGAGTACCGGTCGGCCAGTTCGGCGACGGTCGTGCGGGTGGAACCGTCGGTGGATCCGTCGTCTATGAGGAGGATCTCCATGCGTTGGAAGACGCTTGAGCGTTTCAATGATCGGAAGCACTTCGACAGCAGGTGCGCACCGTTGTTGTAGACGGGCACAACGACGGTGAGATCGTAAGAATTTGGCTGAGCCAAAGCAATGGGCGAGGTGCGTCGAGGACCCGCTCCGAAGGGGGCAGTCGAGTATCCCACGCCCGCGACCTCACCATCTCGGAGCCACATTTGGAGCACACCGGCGTTCTCAGTGCGAATTGCACTGCGCTGGGCAGAGGCCGCTCGAGACACGAGCTCGTGGTCGTCCTCCGAGACCACCGCGTCGGCCTCTTCGTAGCCATTCTTCGTGGCGAAGTCCACGTCGGCGTAGCGGAAGACGTTGAGCAGGTCGCGCACGTGGTCCGCGCTGTACTGCAGGTCGGATGCCACAGGGACTAGGGCGTCGAAATCTTCGACCGCCCTTGGGACATCGGCCACGGAGACCACGTCCACCGGGTGACTCTGCATGGTCGCCAACTCGCGAGCCCAAGGGAGATCCTGATCCGAGGCCACTAAAGCTGTGCTTTCACTCAAGGACCGCACGGGGGCTCCCGCAGCCGCAAGAATGTCTCCCATCCGCTGCCAGGCAGTGTCATGGGTCCACACCCGTCGAAGCCCATCGGTCTGTGCTCGGTACAGGTCGTGGCCGGACATGGCATCCAGTACGTGCCCCACCTCCCCCGGTCGGTCGATTAGCTGCACCTCTGGATAGAGGTCATTGACTGCCATCGAGTAGTTAGACAGTACGAACTTTCCCATGGCCTGCAGCTCAACGACCCGGTTGGCGTACATCGTGGGCGATGCGTACACAGAGTTCAGGTTCAGATGCACATCCACGGTGCGCTGCAACTTCATCAGCGCTCTGTGCTCGACCCCTGGTCCGACGAATTCGAGGTACGACTGAGGAAAGTAGTAACGCTCATCACCGAGCTGCGAGTTACGATCCACGATCAGCAGCTCGCGATCAGTGCCCAGCACACCGTCAAAGAGAACCTTTGCGTCCCGCCGTCGCTGCGGATACTTGTGGCTCAGCCATGAGCCGGCGAAGAGCACTTCTTGACGTTGGAGACGGCGAGATCCTATGGGCGTATGCAGGTAGGGGTTCGCCCCGAAGGTCAGAGATTGCACGGTAGAGACATTGGGACAATCTTTGCGGTAAGCGGGGATCATGTCCTGCGCGGAGGTGAAGACCACATCGGCCTCAGCGGCCAGCGGCCGGAATCGCACGTAGTTGGGCGGGTCTTCCTTGGAGTAGAAGACGATCGGTACGCCGTTGGCGCGGAAGGCGGGGATCACCTCAGTGCGGACAAGACCGGGGGCTGTGGACGTCCCGTGCCAGTCTTCGTAGCGCCCGCGCCACGTGGACGCAATCACCAAGACGTCACTGTTCTGCGCCACAGTCCGGAAGTTCTCGGGCGTGAGGTAAGTGATGTTTGCAGTTTGCTCGAACGTCTCGAAGAGGAACGCGTCGGCAATCATTGCGACACGAGCAGGATGAGGTGAAAGTGTTCTGCTCCCTGCATAATCCGGCAGCTGCTGCGCGGCCCTGACCATCTCCTCGATGCGCTCCGCTTGGCCGTTGCTGGAAAGAATCGCCTGCACATCCGCTGCGGACCGGACAGGCGCCAGCCGCGCTACGTCGCGGCGGTCGACGGCCGCGCGGAAGCTCGCGGAGGTGAACCACGCGTGGTCGGCTGCTGCTCGGTCTTGGGTTTTCTCGAGGCCTTGGATCAGGCGTTTTACCTTGGCTTTGCGCTTGGCCACCTCGTGACTGATCATCGCCATGCCCGAACCGCCTTCCGCGCGTGCCACGCCCACCTACGAGCCCGGTGGATTGCTACCCGTGCATTCGCCCCGCCTTGTGAAGACCGGTTACGCAACTGTTCGTTCTCCTCCAGTAACCTGCGGCGTTCCGACTCCAGCCACCAGATCTTCTTGAGATACTGGCGTTCCTGATTTCTTAGCTGACGGTCCCGCTGCTCGAGGTTCTCGAAGAACCTCAACTCCTTCTCGTACGATCGCGCTAGATCTCGGCTCAGGTGCTGGACCTTCTGCGTCTGAATCGACAGCAGGTCACTGACCTCTTTCCCCAGAGACTTTTGGTCCCCGTCGCGCTCCATGCTCACGTCTTCTCCTTGCTGGGTGGACTGCGGCCCGTTCCCGTGGCGGCGTGTGGTTCGGGGGGCGTCGCCGCGGGTTCAGCGCCTCAGCGCCACAGACCCTTGGTGTCCACCACGGCCTTGCCCTTTAGGGCGGTCGCGGGCAGAGCCTTGAACTCGTCGTGGTCCACGAGCAGCAACACCACGTCCGCGCGCTCGATCGCGTCCTGGTACTCGGCGAACTCCACGTTGCCCAGACCCTGCAGGGCCTGGGGCAGTTCCTTGACGTTGGGCTCCACGGCCAGCACGGTCGCGTGGCTCACGTGCTCGGCCAGGTCCTTGGTGATGTTCATGGCCGGGGATTCACGCAGGTCGTCGATGTTGGCCTTGAACGCGAGGCCCAGGGCTGCGATCACCGGGGACTCCACGTGGGAGCAGGCTTCCTCCACCTTGGAGATGACCCACTTCGGCTTCCCGTCGTTGACCTCGCGGGCGGTGCGGATGAGGTTGGAGTTCTCCCGGTCCGCCGCCACGATGAACCAGGGGTCCACCGCGATGCAGTGCCCGCCCACGCCGGGGCCCGGCTGCAGGATGTTCACCCGCGGGTGGTGGTTGGCCAGCTCAATGAGCTCCCATACGTCGATGCCCAGCTTGTCCGCGATCAGGGACAGCTCGTTGGCGAACGCGATGTTTACGTCACGGAACGAGTTCTCCGTGAGCTTGGACATCTCCGCCGTGACGTCGTCCGTGGCGAGCAGTTCACCCTGACAGAAGGACGCGTAGACCTCCTTGGCGCGGCGCGCGGCCTCGGGGGTGCTGCCGCCGATGATGCGGTCGTTGCTGATCAGTTCCTCGAGTGCTTTGCCCGGCAGGATGCGCTCGGGGCAGTACGCGAAGTACACCACGGGCTTGCCGTCCTCGCCGTCCAGGGACAGGTCCGGCCGCAGCTCCATGATCTTACGGGCGAGCGTCTGGGTGGTGCGCGGCGGGGAGGTGGATTCGAGGATCACGGTCTCGTCCCCGCGCAGCTGCGGAGCGATGGATTCCGCGGCGGAGAGGATGTAGGACAGGTCGCCCTCGTAGTTCTCCTTGAACGGGGTGGGCACCGCGATCACGAACGCGTCACCGTGCTGCATCTCGGTCGTCGCGGTGAGCTGGCCGCTATCGATCGCCTTCTTGAGCTGCTCCTCGAGCCCCGGCTCCACGATCGTGACCTCGCCGCGCTGGATCCGCTCCACCGCGGAGGCGTTCACGTCCACGCCGTGGACCCGCACCCCGTGATTCGCCATGACTACGGCGGTGGGTAACCCGATGTACCCCAGCCCCACGAACACGACTTCCAACGGCTCACTCATTGACGCACCTCACCACGCGGTTGATGGTTCGTTCCGATTGACCGGAACTTCCATTCATTTTCAACGTAAACATGCAGAATCCTTAGGATCATATCGTCACATGACGGGTGCTGTCCCCGAACATGACGACACGTCCCGAGGCCAGCGCAGCGGCGTCGGACACCTGCCACGTGTGGCTGTCCGAGCCGCGGAACTGGATGAAATTGAAGCGGTCCGCCGAATAGATGACGTAGCCGGCTTCGCGCACCGCGGCCAGGAAGGAGGTGTCCTCCCCCGTGCTGCGCCGCTGGAACGGGATCTGCCGGAAGACCTCGCGGTAGCCCGTGATCGTGGGCCCCATGACGAAGTCCGTGTATCGGTGCTCTCGGTGTGGGAAGCGCACCAGGGTGGCGTCCTGAGACTCCACGTACATGTAGTGCCCCTGCTTGCGCACCACGTCCGCGTTCGCGTAACGCAGGGCGTCCAGGAGGTCGGCGAGGTAACGCGGGGCGTAGTAGTCGTCGTCGTCCATCTTGGACAGCACGTCCCCGGTGGCGTGCTCGACCGCGAGGTTGAGGCACTCCCCCAGCGTGAGGGACGCGTCCGCGGCCACGGTGGTCACGCGCTGGATCCCGCAGTCCTCGACGACGCGCTGGACGTCCCGCGCGCGGGGGTCGAAGCCGTGGGCCACGAGCACCACGTCCAGCTCCACGTCCACCTGGGCCGCGATCCCGCGCAGGGCGTCCGAGAGTCGATGCGGGCGGTTGGTGCACAGCAACACGGTGACGCTGGGCCGGGTGCGGGCGACGGCGAGCTGCGGGACGGCGCGTTCCACGATCGTCTCCACGCGGTGCGTGTAGGTGTGCTGCGCCCAGATCTCGCGCTGCGCGCGGTGGACCATGCGGTCGGCGAGTTCCGGGCTGCGCACGAGGGCACGGATGACGTCCGCGGCGTGCTCGCGGTCCGCAACAACGGACAGTTGGTCGTGGGAGAAGTACCGTCGCACGGCCTCGGACGGTGTGGAGACCACGGGGGTGCCGCACGCGGTGATCTCGAAGATCCTCCGCGCGCACATGGACGGGGAATCCACGACCGAGTTCACGTTGAGGAAGACCCGGTACGCCTTGTAGGCGGTGAGCATCTGGTCGTAACCCAGCGAGCCCACCACATGCTGGTCCAGGGGCTCGGGGAACTGGTAGCGCTCGTCCTGGCCCAGGTAGCGGGAGAAGATCTCGAGCCCCCTGTCAAGTTTCGCCGAGGCATCATGTGCGCCGCCGAGCAGCACGTCCATCTGCTCGCGCCGCTCGGGGAACTTGTGGGCGAAGTACATCCCCCCGAAGGCCACGTCCCGCTCGTGGAACCCGTGCCGGGGCCGCGCGGGGTTGTGCACGGCGGGTTGCGCGGCGAAGGGCAGTACCCCCACGCGGTCGTGGCCCAGGTCCCGGTGGTAGTCCGGGATCTTGTTGACGTCCGTGGTGAGAACGACGTCGAACAGTCGCGCGCACTCCAGGAAGTCGTCGTAGTGCGGCGGGTCCTCCTTGTTCCAGAACACGGTGGGGATCCCCTGCTCGCGACAGTGGGCCACGAGCTCGCGCACCGACTCCTTCACGCCCGAGGTCCCGGTGAGCTGGTACTGCCACTCGTCCGCGTTGCCGTGCCACGCGGACTCCACGAATAACAGGTCCACGGGCTGCGCGGCCACTTCGGCGCGCCAGTCACGCTGCGTTAGCACCACCTGATGCCACTCGTAGTGGAAAGCACGCAGAGAGAAGTCGTCCAGGATCACCGCCGCGGTGAGGTCCCCGCGCACCGGTGCGCGCTCGGGCCACTCCTGCGCCGCGAACGAGACCGTGCGCTGCGCGCCGTCGTTCCCGGCGGAGGCGGCGTCGCGGCCGGCTCCGGTGACGACGGCGCTCGCGGACGGCCCCGCGGGCAGCCCCGCCCTGCGCCGATAGGTCCGCCACTGGGACACCCCGCCGTGGCGCAGGTGCCACAACTGGGTGCGCAGATCACCGGTCAGCGAGCGGGGGCTCATGCGTGCATCTCCCGCAGTTCAGTGCGCACGAGCCGATCCATCAGCTCGAACTTGCGTTTGTGGGCGGCCAGGTTGTTGCCGGCGGCGAGCTGCTTCATGAACCGCTCGTACTCCTCCGTGACGGTCTCGGGGTCCCCGTCCATGAGCATGTCCCCCTGGTCCAGCCACACCACCCGGGTGCACATCTCCCGCACCTCGGCCATGGAATGGGACACGAACAGGACGCACCCGGCCTGTTCGCGGATCTGGGCCATGCGGGCCTGCCCGCGTTCGCGGAACTGGGCGTCCCCGGTGGACAGGGCCTCGTCCAGGATGAGGATGTGCGGGTCCGTGGCGGTGGCCACGGCGAAGCGCAAGCGCGCGGCCATGCCGGAGGAGTACGCCTTCATGGGCCAGTGGATGGCCTTGCCCAGCGCCGCGACCTCCACTAGCTCCGGCAGGATCTCGTCCACCCGGCGCGGGTGCATGCCCTGCGCCAGGCAACCCAGGCGGATGTTCTTCTCCCCCGACAACGCTGGAACCAGGGAAACGTTGACCCCCAGTTTCACGGGGGTGTCCACGGAGTAGACCCGCCCGGACGTGGGATTCATCTGCCCGGCCACGATGTTCATGAGCGTGGACTTCCCGGAACCGTTGCGCCCGATGAAGCCCACGAACTCACCCTGGTGCACCGCGAGCGTGACGTCGTGGACGGCCAGGTTCTGCACGATCGGGGGCCGCCCGAGTGCGCGTCGGGCCCAGCGCACCGGCGCCGAGACAGGGACCTCGTCCCCGCCGCCCGTGGAGGTGACGTTGTAGATCATGCTCACGTGGTCGATCACCACGGCGGGCCCGGCGCCGGGTTCCCGCGCAGGTGCGGGAGCGCCGTCGCCGGGGGCGGGTGCGCAGTTGGCGCGCTCCGCGGAAAGGCCCGACGCATCCGGGGCGTGCGACGCGACGTCGTCGTGCCTAGCGTTCATCCGCATAGCTCTCCTCGTTGCGCCAGAACACCAGGAACCCGATGATCAGGATCCCGAGGGAAGCCGTGACCAACACGGCCCACGAGGACCAGCTGGGAACCTGCGCGCGCAGCACCAGGTCGCGGCTGATGTAGAGCACCTGGTACAGGGGGTTGAAGTGGAACAGGGCCAGGACGCGCTCGTCGCTCACGAAGCGTGAGGGGTCGTAGAAGATCCCGGAGGCGTACATCCACAGCCGCATGAAGAAGGACAGGATGTTGGAGACGTCCGGGATCCGGTGCACCGCCGGGGCCAGGAGCATGCCCAGACCCCAGTTGAAGATCGTCTGCAGCACGAACACCGGGATGAGCAACAGCCACGTCCACGAGATCGGCTCCAGCGGCGGGACGATCAACAGGAACACCAGGATGACCCCGAGCGCGTAGAGCTGGGTCATGGCGTCCCGGACCACGATGGACAGCGTGAGCGCGGCGCGCGGGAACATGAACCCGCGCACCAGCGCCTTGGCGGAGGTCATGGAGCGGGAGACCGAAACGACGGAACGGGAGCTGTACATGAACATCGTGAGACCGAGCACGATGAACGCCACGAAGTTGTCGATGCCGCGTCCCGTGCGCAGTAGCAGGCCGAAGATCACGTAAAAGGTGAATCCCAGCAGCAGCGGGTTGAGCACGATCCACGCCTTGCCCAGGAGGGTGTGGTCCTGGCTCACGGCCAGGCGGACGCGGGCGTCGTACAGGATGAAGTGACGGGAGCCCCACAGGTCCTTGAGGTACGTGCGCAGCGGTGGGCGGGCGCCCACGGCCTGCATCGCGGTGGGGTCGAAGGTCTCGACGATGCGGTCCTCCGGTCGCCCGTGTCCCCCGCTGACCTGGGCGGTGTTGCTAGTCATGCGTCGGTCTCCTCGGGGGGTGGGTAGCCGTCCGGGGGACGTCTTCATTCAATTCACCATACCGCGTGGATGCTTGCTGGGCGATCACCCGCCACGTCCTGTGCGCGAGCACCCAGTCCCGCCCGGCGCTCGTGAGGCGTTCGCGGTGCTCGGGGTCCCGGGCCAGGCCGAGCAGGGTCTCGGCAAGGGTGTCCGGGTCCTCGGGGGGTGTGAGGAGTCCGGTCTCCCCCGGGCGCACGGTCTCGCGCAGGGCGGGAAGGTCGCTCGCGACCACGGCGGTGCGGGCGGCCATGGCCTCGACCGGCTTCAGGGGGGTCACCGCCCGGGTCACGGAGCGGTCCTTGCGCGGGATCACGAAGACGTCCAGGGCCGCGGTGTACTGCGGTGCGAGGGCTCGGTCCACGCGGCCGGTGAAGGTCACGACGTCCTCGAGACCGAGCTCGCGGGTCAGTCGCTGCAAGGCGGGGCGGGCCACGCCGTCCCCCACCACGAGCACCCCCAGGGAGGGGATATGCGGCCGCAGCCGGGCCGCGGCGCGCAACAGGTCATCGATGCCTTCGTAGTCCACCACGGAGGTCACGGTGCCGATCAGGAATGTCTCCTGGGCGAGGCCCAGGGCGGCGCGGGCGTCGTGCCGGGAGGGCGAAGTCTCCACGAGGGCCCCGCCCACGGCATTGGGGGCCAGGTCCACGCGCAGGGGGATGTCGAAGGCGGATGCCGAGGCGGTCAGCTCCTCGAGTCGCCGGGCCATTTCAGATCCCAGCGTCACGGTGCGGTCCGCGGTGGTCACGGCCCACGCCTCGCGAGCCTGGAAGCGCTCGTAGCGCTCGGACGTGAGGGCCTCCGGCGGACGGGTCGCGGCCCACGTGTCTGCGAGCAACCCGCGGACCTCGTAGACCCACGGGATCCCCAAGGCCTCGGCCACCGCATGCACGGCCAACGCGTTGACGTAGTGGCTCGTGGTGTGCAGGACAGCGGGCCGCGTGCGCAGCGCGAGCTCCAGCAGCGCCTCCGCATGTTGCTGCACGCGTCCCGTGGCGGTCGCGGACAGCCGCCGCGGGAGCACGCGGTGGTACGGGATACCGTCCACCACGTCCGTGTGGCGGGCGAGCACCTTGCCCACCTGCACGGGGTATCCCGGGCGGGTCATGGCATGCACATCCCACCCCTCGTCCCGCAGTGCGGTGAGGTACGAGTGCGAGCGCTGCGCGTAGCCGCTCGCGGTGTGCGGCAGGGAGTTGGTCACGGCGTAGAGCACGGTGCGGTCCCTGGGCCGATAATCGCGCACGGGTTCCAGCCGCGGGAAGAAGTCGCCCAGCAGGTCCCGTTCGGCAGCCAGGCGGCGCGCGAGGGCTCGTTCACCGCGGGTGGCCCGGCCGTGGGCCTCGGCGTCGCGCAGCACCTCCACGGCGGGGTCCACGTTGCCGTGGTACCACTCGAGGCGCGCGCAGGTCGCGGCCGCCCCCGGGTGGTCGGCGGGGATCGCGGCGAGCAACCGTGCGGTGAGCTCGGTGTCCCCCATGCTCAGGGCCACTTCAGCGCCGCCGCGTAACGACGCCGGTGTGCCCCCGCCCCTGCCTCGGCGCACCCGGGTGCTCGGTGCCGTTGTCGGCCGGTGGTGGCCCGAGCGTACTCGATCCGGTTGCGCGCGTTCTCGGTGCCCATGACCCGGATCCCCCGCGGAGGCGAGGGCGCGGGAGAGGGCGGCGCGAGCGGCGTCGTCGTCACCCAGGACGTGGAACGCGGTGGCCCGGGCCGACAGGCACCGCAGGCCGGGAAGGCGTGCCAGCACGCGCGTCGCGGGGGTGACCCAGCGTCGCGGCAGCCGGCGGGAGACCTGCAACCAGAAGACCACGGGATCGTCGGTGACGTGCTGACCGACCGTGCGCGCGGTGAGCCACGCGTTGACCGCGAGCTCACGGGACCGTTCGCGGCGCCGTGAACTCATGAGGCCATCCGCTCGACGCCACCGAGGCTCCCGCCCGCGACGCCCTGGCGTCGAGAGGCGTGGTCGGTATCAGGGGTGCCGGAATCCGCCTCGACGGCGGGACGACCCTGCGCCGCTCCGCCGTCGGCCGTGCGGGCGGTGAACGGCGACTCGCGCGAACCCGCCCCCGCGACGCCGCGCGTGACGGCACGCAGCACCCTACCCAGGCGGGGCAACACCCCCTGGCCGCACACGCGCGAGTACTCACGGACGGTGGCGCGCAAGTGCTGGTCGTACTGCACGGACAGGTCCGCGTAGTCCGCATTGTGCCGCACCCACTCCCGGCCGGAACCGCTGGGGACGAGCCGCGAACGGTCGGCCTCGAGCGCGCGCCACAGGGCCGCGATCTGCTCGGGGTCCGAGGCGACGATGTCCCCCTCACCCGCGTCGGTGAGCACGTGGGCGGCCTCGCCGCGAACGACCGCGGTGATGTGCCGGCCCACGGCGAGCACCTCGTAGGTCTTGGAGGGGATGGTGTCCTCGAACGACTTCCAGTCGTCGCGCAGGGAGATCACCACCGAATCCGCGTCCCGGTAGCGCTCGAACACGCGCTCGCGGTATTCCGGGGGCAGGAACTCCACGTTCGCGCCCAGTCGGCGTGCCAGTTGCTGCAGCGCGGGCTTGCGGCTGCCGTGACCCACGAGTGTGAGACGGACCGAGTTCCCGGCCAGGTGGGCGGCGCGGATGAGCCGGTCCAGGGACTGGGACTCGCCGTGGTTGCCCAGGTACAGCACCCGCAGCCCCCGCCGTCGTGCCGGGGGCGGGGGCAGCTGCGGTGTGCGCTCCAGGAGGATGCCGTTGCGCACCGTGACCACGTTGTGCACCCCTCGTTCGCGCAGGGTGCGCGCGAAACCCTGGGTCACCGTGACCACGAGGTCCGCGCGGTTCTGCACGTACACCACGGCGCGGTTGACCACGGACTTGGACCCGCCGCGCACCAGGGAGGCGTCCTCGGCCAGGTTGGGCCACGCGTCCCGCATCTCCACGACCAGGGGGATCCCCTTGACGCGCGCCACGAGCAACGCGGACGCCAGCAACGGTAACGACGGCGCCGTGACCACCACGACGTTCTGGCGGCCCGTGAACAGCCCGCGCGCCACGGACGCGGCCGCGCTCACGAGCTGGTCCAGCAACTTCCCGGCACGATTGTCCCCGAGGAACACGTAGGGCACCCGGTAGATGTGTTCACCCAGGAACCCCGCCTGCCGCCGCCACGCCCGACCGCGCGTCTGCGTCGAGTAGTCCGGGCCCGCCCCGTAGTGCGCCACGGGACACACCACGGACACGGTCCACCCCCGCTCCCGCAGGTGGCTCACGAGCGAGTACCACCGCCGCTGGGGCGGCGAGTGCTCGGGCCAGTAGGAACTGGCCATGAGCAGCACCCTCAACGGGGGCTGGTCACCCGGTGAGGTACCGGTTGCGGGGGGTTGTGTGCGGTTCATGGGCCTCTCGCGGGGGGTCACGAGTCGGGATGGGGGTGGTCGAGCGGTTACTGGCCTTGCTGGTCCAGGGACGTGGCGTACTGGTCCAGGGTGCCGTCGGAGATGGCCTTGCCGATCCGTTGCATGGCGTCGGTGTCCGCGACGATGATCGACTGGCCGTCCGCGGAGGTGCCCACGCCGTTGTTGGGCACCGTGAACATGTGGATGTCACTGCTGCTCAGGCCCACGAGCTTGGGGGCCTGCTGGGCGATCCACCCGGAGGTGAGGCCGTCACTCACGGTCAGGTACGGGGAGATCTCCTTGACCACCTCGTTGAGCTTCAGCGGATTGGTCAGGGTGCCGGCGCTGACGAGCTTGTTGATCATGGCCTGCAGGTACGCGCGCTGATTGCGCACCCGTTGGTAGTCACCGTCCGCGAACGCGTAGCGCTCCCGCACGAACGCGAGCGCCTGTTCCCCGCTCAGCTTTTGGGGTCCGGCCTCGAAGCGGTGTCCGTCCTGGGAGGTGAAGGCCTCGGGGACGTTGACCGTGACACCGCCCAGGGCGTTGGTGAGGCCCTCGAAGCCCGCGAAGTCCACGAGCGCGACCTCGTCCACGCGGGTCCCGAAGTTCTGCTCGATGGTCTCGACCATCAACGGCATCCCGCCGTGGTCCAGGGCGGCGTTGATCTTGGACTCCCCCACCCCGGGGATGTCCACCCACGTGTCGCGCATGATGGACATGACGTACATCTGCCCCCCGTCCTCGGGGACGTGCAGCAGCATGATGGAGTCCGCGCGGGAGCCGGTGACGTTGGGGTTCACGCCGTCGGGGCGCTTGTCCGAACCCAGGAGCAACACGGTGGTGCCGGCGTCCTGGGCGGAGCCCTTGGCCGGGCGGGCCGACTCCTCGGGGAACGCCGATTCCAGGGTGGACGCCCCGCGGTCGAAGTTGCGGCCCAGGTTCCACACGAACAGACCGGCGACCACGCCCACCACCAGCAGGAGGGCCAGCACCGTGAGCAGGATGTTGCGTCCGGTGTGTTTTCCGCGCGGGCGGGACTGTTCTTCGTCGAACTCGAACTGGTTCATGGACACGTGGCACTCCGTGGGTGGGGGGATCGGAATCGAGCGACACTCACCGGGCAGCGCTGCCGCCACGGCGACGCTGGGGATCACGTCCCGGCGGGGCGGACCAATGGCCAATTGGCCACTGGTTGCTTTCGCACATAGTACCTAGGGCACGCGGTGAATCCATGCCTCGGTACCGAATTTGTGCTCCACCAGCTCCCGGGCGGCGGCGAGTTCGCTGTCTGAGACCTTACCAACACCGGCCGAGTAGCGTTCCGTGAACGTGCGGGTCAGCGCCGAGATCACGTCCCGGCGGGCCATCCCCGTCTGCCGTCGCAACGGGTCCACACGCTTCTTCGCGGAACGGGTGCCCTTGTCCGAGAGCTTCTCCTTACCGATGCGCAACACGTCCGTCATCTTCTCGGCGTCGATGTCGTAACTCATGGTCACGTGGTGCACCATCCCGCCGTTGGCGAAGCGCTTCTGCGCCGCTCCCCCGATCTTGCCCTGGGGTGTGGCGATGTCGTTGAGCGGTACGTAGAACGCCTCGACCCCCAGGTCCGCGAAGCCCTGCATGACCCACGCGTCCAGGAACGGGTAGGAATCCGCGAAGCTCATCCCGTCCACCAGGGTCTGCGGCACGTACAGCGAGTACGTGATGCAGTTGCCGGCCTCCATGAACATGGCCCCGCCCCCGGAGACCCGGCGTACCACCTGTACCCCGTGACGCGCGGCCCCTTCCGGGTCCACCTCGTTACGTACGGACTGGAACGAGCCGATCACCACCGCCGGTTCGTCCCAGTCCCAGATCCGCAGCGTGGGGTTGCGGTGTCCCGCGCCCACCTCCTTGGCGAGCACCTCGTCCAGCGCAAGGTTCTCGAGCGTGGGGCGCACCTGCGCGGGGATCACCTCCCACGCGTGATCGGACCAGCTCGTGGCCCGGGCCAGCGCTCGGCGCACCGCGATCACCACGGCGCGCGCGTCGAAGCCGAACAACACGGCGTCGCGCGGCACGGCCGCCTCGATCCGCTCGATCATGTCCTGCGGCGCGGTGTCCTCGGCCAGACCGGTCAGGGCCGCGTTGATGTCCGCGAGCGCCTCGTCCGGTTCCAGGAAGAAGTCCCCGTTGATGGAGACGTTCTCCAGGTGTCCGTCCGTGACGTCGAAGTCCGCGACCACCAGTTTCCCGCCGGGGACCTTGTACTCCCCGTGCGCGCTCGTCGTGCTCATTCACTGACCTCCGCTGCGTGTGGTGGCTCGGGGCGTCCCCGATGTGGCCTTCGGGGCGGGGGTTCCGTCCCCGGAGGGTGATGCGGTGGCGCTCGGCCGGGCCGTGGCGTGCTTTGTCTCGATGGTAAGCACCGTGGTGGTGCCGGGGGGCAGCGAGACCGCGAACGACGTCGCTCCCGACCGCACCCCAGCGACCTCGGGTCGGTCCGCGGGCGGGGTGATGGGCAGGCCGTAGCCGTCCACGCTCACCGCGTCATCGTCCGCGGGGCGCAGGGCGTTCTCCACGCTCAGGTGCACGCGCGGGTCCGCGGGGTACGACGCCGCGGCGTCGTCCGGTGCGGGAGCCCCCGTCCCCTGCGCCGAGGGGCTCCCGGACGCGCCGTGCGGGTCCGCGGCGTCGCCCGCCGGGGCGGTGGCCCGCCACGAGCCGCCGCGCAGCTGGGATTGGGTGACGCGCTGCACCGCGGCGGGTGTGCGCACCGTGGTGGTGCGGGGGCCCGCGGTGGCCGGGTCCCGGAAGTCGGAGAGCACGAGCGAGGTGCTCCCGTCCGGGTGGCTGACCGCGAATGCGGTGAGGTCCTCGGAACCGGCGCGCGCGGGCGTCATGGTGCCCTGCGGGATGCTCGCGATCAACGCGAGCGCGAGGCCGTTGGCGCGCAGCCCGAAGCGCTCGCCCGGGGAGCCCACGGTGCCGTCCGAGCACAGCGGGGACATGGGCGGGCCGCCGTGACACGGGCCCAGGGACGAGTGCGCGGTGACCCGCTCCGCGGCCAGGGCCTGCACACGCATCGAGTAGTCGGCATGGTAGACGGCCGCGGCCAGGGTCTCCGTGATCTGGTTCCCGCCAGGGCACGAGGACAGCGAGGTCTCGGTGATCCACAGCGGTACGCGGTGCTCGTCCGCCGCGGAGCGGGCGCGGGAGACCAGGGCGTCCACGCGCTCGCGGGTCTGCGGGGCCACCGCGTTGGTCACCGTGGGCTTCTGCCGGGTCCATCGCGTCCCACACTCGGAGAGTGGGTATTGGTGCAGTGCGAGCGCGAAGGGAGCCGTGCCCGGGGCCCCGGCGGCGACTTCCCACCACGGATCGGAATAGGCCCCCGGTGCCACGATGCGCAGGTGCGGAACCTTCCGGTGCACCGCGCGGGCGTAGGCGGTGAGTTGACGAGCGTAGACCGTCCGGTTCCACTCCGGTCCCTTGACGTTGAGGGGATCGTCCGAGCCCCGGTGAAACCCGTTGGGCTCGTTACCGATCATCAGCCCCACGAGCCGGTCCCCGAACGCCGCACGCGCGTGCGCCGCCAGATCTGCCGCCCGGTCCGGGTCGTAGCGGGCCAGGTTGGCGCTCAGGATCACGGAGGTCCCCGTACGGCGGGCAAGGGCCGCGACGCGTTCCAGGTCCGTCGGGGTGACCTTCGTGATCTTCTCCCCCTTGGCCAGGGGCCACTCGGTGGGGATCGGTTCGTCGGTCGAGGTGAAGAAAAACCGCCGGTCCGTGGAGTTGCCACCGAAGCGCAGGGTCGGTTCATGGAGGGACTGCAGGATCGAGACGAGGTCGTGATTGTCCTCCTCCAGCCGAGGGTCCGCCAGATCCGTGGACTCCAAGGACAGCCCCACGGAACCGTGCCGGTAGTCCTCGTCCCCGGGACTCGTCCGGCCCAGGGTCACCCGGGCTGTGGGATCCCCGTCCCGGGGTGCACTCCCCGGATAGGTCTCGGGGATGTCCCGGGCGGCCACCACGAGACCCGGGTCCACGGCATGCAACGGCGCATTACGGGCCACCCCGGGAACGGGTCCGGTGGGCTCGGGCGCCGACGACGCGGACGGGTCGGGCTGCGGTCCCGCGCAGGCGGTCGCGCCCAACAGGACGGTGCTCAGGATGGCGAGCGCGCGGCGTCGTACCGGGAGTGTGCGGTGTGGGAGGGACGATGCGCTCGGCCCGGAGCACGCGGGGGCCTGCGACGAACGGGACGGATTGGGTGACGGTGCGGTGCGCCCCGGGGTGACGGGAGGGCGGGGGGAGGTCCTCACGGGCCCAGCGTACCGGGATGCGCGCGGCCCGGATCGACTGTGCGTCGCCACGGGCGTATCATAGTGCGTTGGTGTGCCCACGTTCGGGTGCGCCGCATCCGAGCAACGCCGTGCCTGGCAAAATCCAGACACCTACAGAAGGTTGACACCATGAAGGCTGACATTCACCCGGATTACCACCCGGTCCTGTTCCGCGATCTCGCGTCCGGCAAGGTCGTGCTGACCCGTTCCACCGCCACCTCCTCCAAGACGGAGACGTGGGAGGACGGCAACGAGTACCCCATCATCGAGGTGGAGATCTCTTCCGAGTCACACCCGTTCTACACCGGCAAGCAGCGCATCATGGACTCCGCCGGTCGTGTGGAGCGCTTCAACCAGCGGTTCGCGAACTTCGGGAAGTCCGGCAAGTAAGTCCGACTTCTCCCCCGACGCCCGGTCCACCCTTCGGTGGGCCGGGCGTCGTCGTGTGCGGGCACGTGGCGACATGAAACATGTAATCGTCACCAAAATGTGATCTCTCCCCTAGGATGGTCAAGGCTCTATCCCCCCAGGTTCCGGTGCTCCCCCCTCTTTCGTGCCGGGACCACCGAAAGGTCTCCCCCACCTATGAGTTCTGCACACCTGCACTCCCCCCTGCCCCCTGCCACAACTCCTCCGTCGATTGGTTCCATGGGCGCCCTGGTGCGCCGCGCGGTCCTGCCTCTCGCCGTCACCGCCGCATTGGCACTGACGGCACAACCCGCCGTGGCCGCACCCACCAACCCGGCCGCCGGCCCGGATGCCCCCGCCGCCACGGTGCCCTCGGATCCGCCCACCGAATCCGATCGCGTGATCGTGAAGTTCCGCGACACAGCGGCCCCGGAGGCCGCCAAGGAGAAGGTCGTGGACACCGCCGCCCAGCAGGCGCTGGGTGACGCCAAGACCCCCGAGGTCGAGGAACACGTCAAGCAGACCACCGCGCGAGCGGACGTCATCAAACTGGACCGCGAGTTGGACGAGTCCGAGCAGAAGGACCTCGTGCGCGAGATCGAGGCGAACCCCGCCGTCGAATACGCGGAAGCGGACAGGCTCGCCTCCGCGTCCTGGGTGCCCAACGACACCTACACACAGTTCCAGTGGAGCCTGCTCCCCCAGCAGGGCGGCGTGAACTTCCCCGCCGCGTGGGACATGTCCCGCGGCAACGGACAGACCATCGCCGTGTTGGACACCGGGATCACCCCGCACGGGGACCTGGACTCCAAGGTGGTGCCCGGACGGGACTTCATCAACGACACGAACCTCTCCCGCGACTACGACCTGCGTGACGCCAACCCCCGCGACGAGGGTGACTGGAGTGCTCCCGGCGAGTGCTCCGCGGGAGCCCGCAACTCCTCGTGGCACGGGACCCACGTGGCCGGACTCGCCGCCGGTGTGACCCACAACGGTGCGGGGATCAGCGGCGCGGCACCCGGCGCCAAGATCCTCCCCGTGCGTGTGCTCGGCAAGTGCACCAATGGGTGGGTCTCGGACATCGCTGACGGCATCTCGTGGTCCGCGGGTGCTCCCGTGGCCGGACAGTCGGCCAACCGCAATCCCGCGGCCGTGATCAACCTGTCCCTGAACTACCCGGGCCAGTGCGGCACCACGATGCAAAACGCGATCAACACCGCGGTCAGCCGTAAGGTCCCCGTGGTCGTGGCCGCAGGCAACAGCTCGGTCAACGCCGGTGGCACGGCTCCCGCCAACTGCGCGAACACCATCGTGGTGGGCGCCTCGGACACCACGGGCTACACCGCCGGCTACTCCAACACCGGCGCGGTCGTGGACATCCTGGCCCCGGGCGGGACCGCCGCCAACCCCATGCTCTCCACCTTCAACTCCGGCACCACGGTCCCGGGTGCTCCTACGTACGGCAACCTCTACGGGACCTCGATGGCCACCCCACTGGTCTCCGGCACCGTGGCGCTCATGAAGCAGCGGGACCCCGGGCTCACCCCTGCGCGGATCGAGCAGCTGCTGACCTCCACCGCGAGCGGCCCGCTGGGTTCGCTCAACCTGGACCCCGCCGCCGCCGTGCGCGCCGTCACGCCTCGCACCACCGTCCAGGCGTCCTACACCGCCGCGGGTGGGATCGGTTCCAAGTGGCGTGCCACCGGTGGCGCCGCCAAGTGGGGCAACCCCGTGATGAACGAGGCCAACGCCGCCAACGGTGGTCGCTACCAGGAGTTCGTGAAGAACGGACGCAAGACCACCATTTACTGGAGCCGCTCCACGGGCGCCTACGTGGTGGAGAACCCCACGGCCATCGGTTCCAGGTTCATCTCCGCCGGCCGCGAGCGCGGTTACGGGTACCCCAGCTCGGACGAGCGCCGGGTCCCCGGCGGCGCCTACCAGCTCTTCCGCAACGGGTCCTCGCTCACCAAGGTGCTGTGGACCCCCGCCACGGGCCCTCATGCCGTGAAGGAGACCGGCGGGATCGGTGGCGCGTGGAAGCGCGCGGGCTTCGAACGCGGATGGGGTTGGCCCGTCACGGATGAATACCGCAGCGGCGGCGAGGTGCTCCAGCGCTTCTCCAACGGCGTGACCGCCCACTGGACCCCCCAGCGCGGCGTGTGGACCACCCGCTGACCCCTCCCCCGGTCGCCCCTCCCTCGTGAGGGACATCGACAACGCCGCAGGGCGGTTCCCTTCCCGGGGAGCCGCCCTGCGGACATTCCCACCCCGCATCCGCCGACGGCGCAGCGCCACCGCCCCGCCGCCCGTGCAGCTAGTCCCGCGGGCGGGTCTCCCAGAACGCCACCGCGCTCGCCGCGGCCACGTTGAGCGAGTCCACGCCGTGGCTCATGGGAATGATCACGTGCCGCTCGGCGTGATGCAGCGTGGCCGCGCTCAGCCCCTGGCCCTCGGTCTCGAGGATCAGCGCCAACTTCTCCGGGTGCTCGGCCGCGAGCTCGTCCACCGTGACGGCGTCGTCGGACAGGGCGAGGGCCGCCGTGAGGAACCCTGCATCCTTGACCTGCTGCAGATCCGCGGTCCAGTGCTCCAGGCGCACCCACGGGACCTGGAACACGGTTCCCATGGACACCCGCACGGCACGGCGGTAGAGCGGGTCGGCGCAGCGCGGGGTGACCAGAACGGCGTCGACGTCCAGGGCCGCCGCCGAACGGAAGATCGCCCCCACGTTCGTGTGGTCCACGATGTCCTCCAGAATGGCCACGCGCCGCGCGGAGGCCAGCACGTTCTCCAGGGGCAGCGGCGCCGGCCGGTGCATCGCGGCCATCGCCCCGCGGTGCAGGTGGAAACCGGTGATCTGCTCGAGCACCTCGTCCGTGCCCACGTACACGGGCACGTCGTGAGCCTCCAGCACGTCACGGAGCCCGTCCAGCCACTTCTCCGCCATGAAGAAGGAGCGTGGCCGGTGCCCGGCGTCCATGGCACGGCGCAGCACCTTGGAGGACTCCGCGAGGTACAGCCCACGCTCGGGCTCGAGCTTGCGGCGCAGGGACACGTCCGTGAGGCTCGTGTAGTCGGCCACGCGGGGATCGGCGGGGTCGCTCAGCTGGACGAGACGCTCGGACAGGGGTGCGGGTGAGGTCACGGGTCTTCCTGGGGTGTCGGGGTCGGGGTTCGTTCCGGTGCGTGCCGTGCGTGCGCCTGGACGGTGCGTGGGATCCGGGAGGGCCTGAGACGGGCCGACCCGGCGCGGCGGGCTCAGAGTACGGTCGGGGGTGCGTCAGAGCAGGCTGGACACCATGTTGGCCAGGGCCACGAGCCCCAGGACCACGATCACCGTGCGCAGCACCATCGGGGACAGCCGCTTACCGATCTTGGCGCCCAACCACGACCCCAGAGTGGAGCTCAGGGCGATGAACACCACGACCCACCAGTTGATCCGGTCAAAGGCGAGCAGCACGTAGGACACCGCCGCCACGATGTTCACCGCCGCGACCAGGGCGTTCTTGACCGCGTTCGCCGATTGCAGCGGGGCCAGCAGGAACACACCCAGGATGCCCACGAGCAACACGCCCTGCGCGGCCACGAAGTACCCACCGTAGATGCCCGCGAAGAACACGAGCACGTACAACATCAAGGGTTGCTTGGACCGGTCCACGGCCTCGGTGTCCGTGGCCGTCTTCCCCGCCCGCGGGGCATCCAGGCCGCCGGCCGCGGCGTCCCGCGCCTGACGTTCCTTGCGCTCGCGGACCCTGGCCTGGAGCTTGGGCTGGAACACCACGAACAGCAGCGCGACCACGATCAGCACGGGCGCGGCCACACCGAAGACTTCCTCGGGCAGGTGCAGCAGCAGGGAAGCGCCGATCACCCCGCCCAGGATCGAACACGGCAGCAGTTTCAACAGCGTGCGGGTCAGCCCACGCAGTTCACTGCGGTAGCTCCACGCGCCGGTGAGGTTACCGGCGATCAGCCCCATGGCGTTGGACATGGACGCCGTGACCGGGGGAACCCCCATGGTCACGAGCACCGGGAACGTCACGAGCGTGCCGGACCCCACGATGGTGTTGATCGTCCCGGCCCACAAGCCGGCCACGAGGATCAGCAGCACCTGCCACCACTCGAAGCCTACGGTCCCGCCGGAACCGAAGAACTCCGCGGGGACCATGGCGGAGGACAGTGTCAGCATGGAGGCGGATCAGCGGGCGAACGCCGCGTAACGATCGGCCACGCGCACCAGCTTGAGGGGCATGTCGAAGGTGTGGGAGAGGTTCTTCTGCGTCATCACCTGCGCCACGGGACCGGCCGCCACGATCGCACCCTCACGCAACAGCAGCGCGTGGGTGAACCCGTCCGGGACCTCCTCGAGGTGGTGGGTCACCATGACCATGGCCGGGGCGGCCTCGTCCCGGGCGAGTTCGTCGAGGCGCTGCACGAGCTTCTCGCGGCCTCCCACATCCAGGCCGGCGGCGGGTTCGTCCAGCAACAACAGTTCGGGGTCGGTCATCAGGGCACGGGCGATCAGGACACGCTTGCGCTCCCCCTCGGACAGGGTTCCGTATTTGCGCTCACGGAGGGCCCCCAGACCCCAGACCTCGAGCAGTTCCTCGCTGCGCTGGACGTCCGCGTCGTCGTACTCCTCGCGCCAGCGCCCCGTGACGCCGTACGCCGCGGTGAGCACCACGTTGGCCACGGTCTCCGCGTGCGGGATCTGACCGGCCAGGGGTGCGGAGCTCACGCCGATCCGCGGACGCAGCTCGAAGACGTCCACCGCGCCGAGGATCTCGTCGAGGATGTCCACCATGCCGCGCGTGGGGTGCAACCGGGCGGCGGCGATCGACAACAGCGTGGACTTACCCGCGCCGTTGGGGCCCAGGATGACCCACCGTTCCCCGTCCCGCACGGTCCAGTTCACGCCGTCCAACAGGGTCTTCTCGCCGCGGACCACCGTGACGTCCACCAGATCAAGCACTGAACTCATGACGGCAACTCTAGTGCCCCGCGCGCGCCGGTTCGCGGTCCGGCGCTCCGTGGCAGCCCGGCTCGGTCACAGATCCAGGAAGAAGCGCAGGGCGTCCAGGTTGGGGATGCTCACCTGGGTGTCCGCGACCTCCCGCAGCGCGGGCTTGGCCCGGTACGCCACGGACAGCCCGGCCGCGTGGGCCATGTCGATGTCGTTGGCGCCGTCCCCCACGGCCATGACGTCCTCCGGTGCCACGCCCAATTCCTGGGCCCACTGACCCATAGCCTCCGCCTTCATGGCGCGGTCCACGATCCGCCCCGCCACGCGTCCCGTGAGCACGCCATCGTGGATCTCGAGCTCGTTCGCGGCCGCGCGCGTGAGCTCCAGGCGCGCCGCGAGCGGGTCCAGCACCTGGCTGAAGCCGCCCGAGACCGCGGCCACCGCGTGTCCCTCGCGCAACAGGGTCTGCACGAGCACCTTGGCTCCGGGCGAGAGCCGAACGGCGGCAGCGACGTCGTCGATCACCGAGGCGGGCAGTCCCTCCAGGACGGCCACGCGCTCGCGCAGGGACGCCGCGAAGTCGATCTCACCGCGCATCGCCCGTTCCGTGACCGCGGCGACCTCCGCCTCGCGGCCCACGTGGGCGGCGAGCAGTTCGATGACCTCCTGGCGGATGAGCGTGGAATCCACGTCCAGCACCACGAGCTTCTTGCGGGACTGGTCGAACCAGGTGTGCGGCACCACGTTGAGGTCGATCCCAGGCAGCAACTGCCGCTGCGGGTCCGGTTGCAGGGCGCGGCGCAACTGTTGCGGGTCCTCGGTCTGCACGCGCACGGTCAGGGCGTTGTAGCCCTCCACGTCCGCAGCCTGCCCGTCCGACGCGGTCCCCGTGACCCGCACCCAGTTGTGCGTCTCGACCACGGCACCGGCACGTTCCACGGCGTCGAGGACGGCTTCGGTGGCACCGTCCTCCGGGGACACGGCCAGGGCGACGACAGCACAGTTCAGGGACATGGTCGCAGTTTATCGGCCCCGCGGAAGCGCGCACAAAGAAGGCACCGGCACGACGCCCCTCGGCCCGTTCCCGGGCCTCGGGCACGTAAGCCGAGCGGCGTTAGGAAGACTCAGCGCGGCGTCGTCGGCAGGGCGCGGTGCTTCCCGGGGGTGCCCACGCGCGAGGGCCACCACGAGCGGGGGCCGATGTCCAGGGCCAGGGCGGGCACCAGCAGCGAGCGCACGATGATCGTGTCCATGAGCACGCCGATCGTGACGATGATGGCCAGCTGCACCAGGAACAGGATGGGCAGCACGGCCAGCGCGGCGAACGTCGCGGCCAGCACGATGCCCGCGGAGGTGATGACCCCGCCGGTGGTGATGAGTCCGGCCAGCACGCCCTTGCGGTGGCCCGCGGTGACGACTTCCTCGCGCACGCGGCTCATGAGGAAGATGTTGTAGTCGATCCCCAGCGCCACGAGGAACACGAAGCTGAACAGTGGCACGGTGGGGTCTGCCTGGTTGATGTCCATGAGGTGGAACACCAGGGTGGCCACGCCGAGCGCGGAGAAGAAGGACAGCACGGTGGTGGCGATCAAGAGCACGGGCATCAGGATGCTGCGCAGCAACACCATGAGGATGAGCAGGATCACCGCCAGGATGATGGGGATGATCAGCGCGCGGTCACGTTCGGACGCGGCGATCGTGTCCACCTGCACGGCGGTGGTCCCGCCGATCTTCGCGTCGGGGGTGATCCCGGCGAGATCGTCGCGTAAGCGGGTGACCGTGGCCTGGGCCTCCTCGGAGTCGGACGCGTAGGTGAGGGTCGCCTGGATCAGTACGTCCCCGTTGCTCACGGTGGGTTCCGCGTTCGCCAGGGGTCCGCCCTGCGGCGTGGGATACGGCAGGGTCCCGCTCGGGGAGTCCTGGGCGGTGAACGCGACGGACGCGACGTCGTCGTCCTGGGACAACCGCTCGGCAACCGCCTGGGCGTCCTCCTGCGGGGCCAGGACGTACACGGGATCCCCCGCGCCGCCCGGGAAGTGACGCTCGATGACCGCCAGACCGTCGCGGGCCTCGGACTCCCCCAGCACGAATTCGGACTGCGGGACGCCGTCCGCGTCGAGCTGGCTCGCGCCCACGGCGGCGGCGCCCAGCACGACGGCGCACGCGAGCCATACCGCGCGCGACCTCCGGTCCACGAGGCGCGCCACGGAGGGCCACAGCCCCTTGTGGTCGTAGGGGTTCATGGCCTGCTCGTGGGTCTCGGGGTTCTCGTCCACGCGCGGCATCTTGGGCCACAGGGCCACCCGACCGAACAGGGCGAGCAGCGCCGGCAGCAGCGTGAGACCGGCGAGGATCGCGAAGACCACGCCCATGGCGGTGGCCGGACCCACGCCGCGGTTGGAGGTCAGGGCGGAGAACAGCAGGCACAACAGACCCGCGATGACCGTGGTCCCGGACGCCAGCACGGCGGGCACGGTGCCCTTCCAGGCCATACGGGTCGCGGTCCAGCGCGACGGCGTGTGGTGCAGGGCCTCGCGGAACCGCGCGGTGTAGAGCAGCCCGTAGTCGGTGGCCGCACCGATCACCACGATCGACATGATCCCCTGCGTCTGCCCGCTGAGATCGATCCAGCCCTGCTGGGCCAGGAAGTAGACGGTGATGATCGCCCCGCACAGCGCGGCCACACTCGTGAGCAGCACCAGGAACGGCAGCAGCGGAGAGCGGTAGACGATCACCAGGATCACGAGCACCGCCACGAGGGCCACGATCAACAACAGCCCGTCGATCCCCGCGAACGCCGCCGAGAGGTCCGCCACGAGTCCCGCCGGACCCGTCACGGCCACCGTGAGCCCCTCGGGGGTGTCCTCGGCCAGTCGCTCGCGCAGGTGTTCGACCACGGTGCCGGTGTCCGCCTCCGAGCTGACCAGGGCGATGATCTCCACCGCCTTGCCGTCCTCGCTCGGAATGGGCGGGGAGACCTCCAGGACGTCCTGGATCTCACCCAGGGCCTGCGCCTTCGTCCCGATCGCGCGCAGTTGCCGCGGCGTGATCTCGTCCTCGGACTCCATGACCACGATGGCCGGCACCCCATCCGAGTCCTGGAACTCCCCGAGCCGGTCCTGGACCTGCGTGGCCTGCGAGTCCACGGGCAGGAAGTCCGCCTGCGAGTTGGAGACCACGTCCGAGAGCTTGCCGAACGTGGGCCCGCCCACACCCATGACGCCCAGCCACGCGAGCACGAGCACCACGGGGATGAGCCGGCGCACCCAGCTCGGCCGCTTTCCGCCCGCCTCCGGACCGGCGCTCTTGGCGTCTTCCGCGTGCTCGGGGACGGGGCGGGTGGGGCTACTGGGCATGTCTCACCTGTGGGGTCTCGGCGCGAGGGTGGTCACCGGTCGTGCCCCCGCGGGGCCGACTCCGACGACGCTGCGCTGCGGGCAGCTGCTCCCATCGTAGGGGGTACACCCGTCACCTTCGCGGTCATCGGGGGCCACAAACGCCCGCCCGTGGATGCTGGTCGTACAGTGGGTGCCCGTGGCCACCCGTTTCCAGCCCGAACCCTCCCGGGACGACTCCTCGACCGGGGAGGCCTCGAGCGCATCCTCCGGCCCGGACGACGGCGACTCGATGAGCAGCTGGGTCACGTGGGCCCGCAACGCCGCGCTGATCCTGGTGCTCGTCCTCATGGTGTGGCTCGCGTTCACCGTGGACCTGCCCAGCCAGGGCGAGCTCGAGGCCACGATCGACGGGTACGGCTGGGCCGGGTGGCTCGTATTCATCCTGATCTACGCGCTCGTGGCGATGACCCCGATCCCCGTGACGATCATGGCGGTCACGGCCGGCGTGCTCTTCGGTGCAACCCTGGGCAGCGTGTTCTCCGTCGTGGCCGCGCTGATCGGCGGCTGGGGTGGCTATTGGCTCGCGCGGGGACTCGGGAAGCAGACAACCCGCAAGATCATGGGCAAGCACGCGGACACCGTGGAGAACTACCTCACCGGGGCGGGCTTCGAGGCTGTGGCCACGCTTCGACTGGCCCCCGGGATCCCCTATTGGCCGGTCAATTACGGATGCGGCGCGTTGGGAATCTCCCAGAGCGTGTTCCTCTCCGCGAGTGCCCTGACCGTGATCCCCGGACAGGTGGCCCTCGTGGGGCTCGGGGCGCTGGCCACGGATCCCACGTGGGCACACCTGATCGTGTTCGGTGTGGCGTGCCTGGTGAGTGTCGTGGCAACGATCATCGCGTTTCGCCGCTGGCGCTCGGTGGCCGCGCAGAACCGCAGAGGGCACTAGCCGGCGGAGGGCACCGCCGACGCCTGACCGGGTCCGCCCCGGCCCACATACATCTGTGCCCCGATACGGCAGGCTCCACGGCTGATGTGGTGCGGTTTCGGGCCTCAGATGTACTTAGCGCACCCCGCCCCCGAGACGCATCCCGCCCCGGGCGTTCGGGCGGGCATGCGAAAAGCCCCCGACCCGGAACTCATGTCTCCGGATTGGGGGCTTCCCGAATCGTGTGCGCGAGGGGGGACTTGAACCCCCACCCTCTAATACGAGGACTAGCACCTCAAGCTAGCGCGTCTGCCTATTCCGCCACCCGCGCAGGTGTCCGAACCGCGGCGTTTCCGATCTCCCGGAAACCTTCTCGGCCCGTGGCAACGACAAGAAACCTACCACAGTTGCGCGGTCCGTTCGAACTCGACCGGGGCCGAACCGTGCACTCCTCGGGAGCACGGCCCGGTGCGGGTGCTACCGACCTGCCTGCGCCAGGAAGTCCTCCGCGCCACCCACGAGTTCCACGTGACCGGTGGGGACGTCCGCAGTGACCATCGCGGCGATCTCCTGGGCGAACTCATTGACGGTGTAGAGCTTCCCGGCGGCCTCGCGGCGCTCGTCGAGTGCTCCCGGGCGGGCCCGGTTGAGCAGCGTGGCCGTGACGGTGCCCTCGATCATGTCCGCTGAGACCACCACGAAGCCGATGCCCTTGTCCTGCAGCTCGGGCACACGCGCGGTGAGAGTGTCCTCGCCGGCGCGCTTGGACTTGGCCACGGCCTCGTACTCGGGCATGGTCTCCACGTCGTTGATGAAGTGCGCCTGGTGGCTCGTGACGAACACCACGCGGCCACCCTCGGGAAGCACCCGCAGGGCCTCGGTGAGGGTGTCGTTCTGGGCGTCACGGTTCAGCCGCAGGGCGTAGTCCTCGCCCATCTCGGTCTCCATGCCCCCGGAGGCGTTGAGGATCAGCACGTCCACGCCACCGAACTCGTCCACGGCGGCACGGAACAGACCCGCGCGAGACTCGGCGTCCGTGATGTCCGCCTGCACGGCGATCGCGTGGCCGCCGGCCTCCGTGATCTCCTTGACAACCTTGTTGGCCCGGGGGGCCTTCTGACGGTAGTTGACCACCACGTTGGCGCCCTCACCGGCGAGGATCTTGGCGGTGTCCGCGCCCACGCCTCGCGAGGATCCGGTGATGACCACGGTCTTGCCTGCCACTGAACTCATGCGGTTTCTCCTTCGAGGGGTGCGGGTGCGGGAATCGGCGGTATCAGTGCCCCAGGCCCAACCCGCCGTCTACGGGGATGATAGCGCCGGAGACGTAGGCCGCGGCGTCGGAGGCAAGGTATTCCACCGCTCCGGCGACCTCTTCCACGTGCCCGAAACGCTGGGCCGGGATCATGGAGAGGTAGTTGTCCTTGACCTCGTCGGAGAGCTCATGGGTCATGGCGGTGTCGATGTAGCCGGGGGCCACCACGTTGGCGGTGATCCCGCGGGAACCGAGTTCGCGGGTGATGGCGCGGGCCATGCCGACCAGGCCGGCCTTGGAGGACGCGTAGTTCACCTGACCCGGCGCGCCCGTGTACCCCACCACGGACGAGATGAAGATGATCCGGCCGTGCTTCAGTCGCATGAACCCCTTGGTCGCGCGCTGCACCACCCGGAACGCGCCGGTGAGGTTGGTGTCGATCACGTCCTGGAAATCGGCGTCCTTCATGCGCACCAACAGGGTGTCCTTGGTGACCCCGGCGTTCGCCACGAGTACCTCCACGGGACCGAACTTCCCCTCGATCTCCCGGAAGGCCGCGTTCACGGAGGCGGTGTCGGTGACGTCCGCCTGCACGGTGTACGCGCCGTCGGGTCCGTCCCCACCGGAGCGCGAGGTGACCACCACGTTGTCCCCGGCGGCGATGAACCGTTCCGCGATCGCGCGGCCGATACCTCGATTGCCTCCGGTGACGAGCACGGTGCGAGCGGCGAAGGACTGGTCAGACATGGTGGACCTTCCGTGGAGGGGCGGGCGCGGCGGGGGAAGCGCACCCTCGTATCAAGACATCACAGCATCCTAACCGGCCTCTGACCGGCGGACATCCCCCGCTTGGGCGCCACACACAACGGTGAGACAATGGTCAGTACGCTCACAGTCAGCCGTGGCAGTGTCGCCCCGCGGGTACACCCCCAGATCGTTCGCCGAAGGACCGGTTCCCATCTCACGTTCCCAGCCGCAGTCGCATGGTTCCACCGAGGTTCATTCGATCACCTCGGCGGCGGATCCGCACACCACCGACATGGCGCACCGCATGAAGGTCTACTCCTTCCAGATGGCGCTACGCGTGGTGTGCATCATCGGAGTGGTGCTGATCGACAACTTGATCGCGCGGATCCTGCTCGTGCTGGGCGCCGCGATCCTGCCGTGGCTCGCGGTCATGATGGCCAACCGCGGCGCGGACCGCTCCGAACGTTCGGGTTCCGCGTACCGCCCGCCCACGCGCACCGAGCTGCCCACCACGGCGGAGACGCAGGAGCGGGCACCGGACCCGGAGACCGTGGTCGTGGACGGGGAGTACACCGTCCCGCCCCCGCAGCGCGAACTGCCCCCGCCCCGCGCGGCCACGCGCCGCAACTGAAGCGGGCCCGCCCCCGCGCCCACCGCACCGCACGATTTCCGGGAGGACTTCTTCACCGTGGGATTCGATCTGCTCGGCTCTCTGGACCCGCAACGCCCCGCGCCCGACGACGCCGCACCCCGCCCCCGCGCGGCGGCCCCCGAGGCCGTGTGCTCGCGCAGGGGCTGTTCGCGACCCGCGCAGTGGACCCTGCTGTGGAACAACCCCCGCGTGCACACCCCCGAGCGCCGCAAGGCGTGGCTCGCGTGCGACGAGCACCGGGAGCACCTGGCCGACTTCCTGGGCCAGCGCGGCTTCCTGAAGACGATCACCCCGTTCGGGGCCCCCGACGACGCGACGCCCGACGCCGCTGCGAGCCAGGACTCCCCGCCCCGGACCTCACCCGGGGATCCCACGGGCGAGGATTCACCGCACAAGGACTCTTCGCACGAGCCCGGCGCGGGTGACGGCCGCGCCGGGGCCGGGGACAGCGGCGTCGTCCGACCCGAGGGATCGGGGCGCACGCACTGATGCGCAAGTACAAGTTCCTGGGCACCCCCACGTGGCTCGGCTGGTTCGCGCTGTGCTGCGTGGCCGCGGTGCTGTGCCTCTACCTGGCCCACTGGCAGATGTCCCGCAACGACCACCTGGTCGCGGAGAACGCCAAGATCAGCAACAACTACGACGCCCCGGCGTACGACTCCGCCCGCGGCATCCCGCTGTTCCAGGACTACGACGACTCCCGGACGTGGCACCCCGTGCAGCTGCGGGGAACGTACCTGCCCGAGGAGACCGTGCTGATCCGCAACCGCCCGCATGACGGGCGCGTGGGCTACGACGTCCTGGTCCCGTTCCGCACCGTGGAGGGACCCGTGATCGCGATCGACCGCGGCTGGATCCCCACGGACGACTCCGCGAACGGGATGCCCTCCGCGGTGCCCCCTCCCCCGTCCGGGACCGTGACCGTGACCGCCCGGCTGCGCCCCACGGAGGGCACCGTGGACCGCGGTGCGCCCGAGGGGCAGGCAGCCTCGATCGACCTGCCGGCCTTCGCCGAGCAGTGGGGCGGCGCCCTGGCCACGGGCGGGTACGGCGAACTGATCGCCGAGGATCCCCCCGCGAGCGTGACACCGCAGGCCGGCGAGCGCCCGGCGATCGAGTACGGCCCGCATCTGTCGTACTCGCTGCAGTGGTACGCGTTCGCGGTATTGGTGTTCGTGGCGTACGGGTACTCGGCGCGCCAGCACGTGAAGAACCTGGAGTGGGATCGGGCGTACGCCGCGGAGGTGGAACGCCGGTTGGCGCAGTACTACGACGCCGACGGCAATTACATCGGGGAAATGGACGAGTCCCTGATCATCCGGCAGTTGCAGATGGCCGACGACATGCCGGCGCACCTGAAGTCGCTGTACCGGCCCAAGCGGCGTCGTGCCTCCACCGGCGTGAGCAACGAGGACGAGGAGGACGCCCTGCTGGACGCCCTCGAGGCCGACAGGCGACACTGAGACGCAGACCCGCGCCCGCTTACGGCACCCGAGGGAGCCGTCCAGGCGGGCGGTCCGCCCGAGCGGACGTTGCCTTGTCGGACGGGTCACCCGTGATGAAGGAGTCGCCGTGAAGATCACCGCCGCCGTGCTCGAGGAGATCGGGCTGCCGCGCCCGTACGCCGAGTCCCATCCGTTGCGCCTCCAGGAGGTGGAGCTCGCGGACCCCGGTCCGGGCGAGCTGCTGATCCAGGTCCGGGCGGCGGGACTGTGTCACTCGGACCTGTCCGTGGTGGACGGCAACCGGGTGCGTCCCACGCCCATGGTGCTGGGACACGAGGCCTCCGGGATCGTGGAGGCGGTGGGTGAGGGTGTCACGGACATCGCCGTGGGTGACCAGGTCACGACCGTGTTCCTGCCCCGCTGCGAGGAGTGCGACCAATGCGCCACGGACGGGAAGCTGCCGTGCGGTCCCGGTTCCCGCAGTAACGACGCCGGGCTGCTGCCCGGCGATGCCCGCCGATTGCACCGCGGTGAGGAGGAGCTGTTTCACCACCTGGGGGTTTCGGGTTTCGCGACCCACGCGGTGGTCAACCGCCAATCGGTGGTGCCCGTGGACAAGGACGTGCCCCCGGAGATCGCCGCCGTGGTGGGCTGCGCGGTGCTCACGGGCGGCGGCGCCGTGATCAATGCGGGCCGTCCAGACGACGGTGACACGGTGCTCATCGTGGGTCTGGGCGGCGTGGGCATGGCTGCGCTGCTGACCGCGGTCTCGCTCGAGAAGGGCCCGGTGATCGGGGTGGACGCGAACCCGGAGAAGCTCGCGCGCGCCGTCGAACTCGGAGCAAGCGCGGTGTACTCCCCCGAGGAGCTCGCCGAGCAGGGGGTGACGGCGGCCGTGGTGATCGAGGCCGCGGGCCACCCCCGCGCGTTCGAGACGGCGGTCGCGGCGACCTCGCCCGGGGGCATCACGGTGACGGTGGGGTTGCCCTCGCCGGACGCCCGGTCCACGATCTCCCCGCTGGGGCTCACCGCGCAGGCGCGCACGATCGTGGGTTCCTACCTGGGTTCGGCGGTCCCCTCGCGGGATATCCCCGTGTACCTGGGACTGTGGCGGGAGGGGAAGCTACCCATTGAGGAGCTGATCTCCCAGCGGATCGGTTTCGAGCAGATCAACGAGGGTCTCGACGCCCTCGCCGAGGGCCGAGCAGTGCGCCAGGTCGTACTGTTCGAGAACTGAGCCCCGCCGCGCCGGGTGCGGGAGCGGTGTACGTCCCCGCACCGTACGCGCCGCGGAAAGTCCCGCGGCGCGCCAGGCCCGTTGGTCCTCCGGCGGCCGCAGCTGGACGCCCGTGCTACGCGAGGGTGATGAGGTCCTGGTAGTCCTGGCTCCAGAGGTCCTCCACGCCGTCGGGGAGCATGACCACGCGCTCGGGTTCGAGCGCCTCCACGGCGCCCTCGTCGTGGGAGACCAGGACCACGGCGCCTTCGTAACTGTGCAGCGCGTTGAGGATCTCCCGCCGGGACGCGGGGTCCAGGTGGTTGGTGGGCTCGTCCAGCAGCAGCACGTTCGCCGACGACGCTACGAGCGTCGCGAGTGCGAGTCGCGTCTTCTCGCCGCCGGAGAGCACCCCGGCGGGCTTGTCCACGTCGTCGCCCTGGAACAGGAACGAGCCGAGGATCGTGCGCACCTGGGTGTCCTGCAGGTCCGGTGCGGCGCTCTTCATGTTCTCGAGGACGGTGCGCTCGGTGTCCAGGGTGTCGTGTTCCTGCGCGAAGTAGCCGAGTTTCAGGCCGTGACCCGCGACCACCTCGCCGGTGTCCGGGTCCGCCTGGCCCGCGAGCATGCGAAGCAGCGTGGTCTTGCCCGCGCCGTTGAGCCCGAGCACGACCACGCGGGAACCGCGGTCGATCGCGAGGTCCACATCGGTGAAAATCTCGAGTGAGCCGTAGGACTTGGACAGGCCCTTGGCCATGAGCGGGGTCTTGCCGCAATCGGCGGGCTTGGGGAAGCGGATGGCCGCGACCTTGTCCTGCACGCGTTCACCCTCGATCCCGGCCATGAGCCGTTCGGCTCGGCGGATCATCTGCTGGGCGGCCACGGCCTTGGTGGCCTTGGCGCGCATCTTGTTGGCCTGGTCCATGAGCACCCCGGCCTTCTTCTCCGCGTTGGCGCGTTCACGCTTGCGGCGGGCCTGGTCCTGGTCGCGCTGCTGGAGGTAGTTCTTCCACGTCATGTTGTACACATCCACCACGCAGCGGTTGGCGTCCAGGTACAGCACCTTGTTCACGACCATTTCCATGAGGTCCACGTCGTGGGAGATCATGAGGACCCCGCCCTGGTAGGAACGCAGGAACTCGCGCAGCCACACGATCGAGTCGTGGTCCAGGTGGTTGGTGGGCTCGTCCAGGAGCATGGTGTCCGCGTCCGAGAACAGGATCCGGGCGAGCTCCACACGGCGACGCTGCCCACCGGAGAGCGTGCGCAGGGGCTGGTCAAGCACGCGCTGGGGCAGGTTGAGGTTGCTCGTGATGGTCGCGGCCTCGGACTCCGCGGCGTAGCCGCCGCCGGCCAGGAACTCGGACTCGAGGCGGTCGTAGCGGCGCATGGCCTTGGCCCGCACGGCGTCGTCCTCGGAGGCCATCTCCTCCTCCGCGCGGCGCAGCTTGGTGATCACACCGGCGAGGTTACGCGCGGACAGGATGCGGTCCCGGGCCAGCTGGTCCATGTCATCGACCTTGGGGTCCTGCGGCAGGTACCCGATCGATCCCGACCGCGTGACCTCACCCGCGGCGGGCAGCGTGAGCCCCGCGAGCACCTTGGTCATGGTGGTCTTGCCAGCCCCGTTGCGCCCGACCAGGCCCACCTTGTCGCCCTTGTCCACCCGGAAGTTCACCTCGTCCATGAGCAATCGCGCGCCGGCGCGCAGTTCGAGGTTCGTGACGGTGATCAACGGTGCAGGGCCTTTCGTGGGGCGGTCGAGTGAGTGGTCCCGGGACGACGCCGCACACCGTGCTCGGCGTGCGGCGCTTCGTGGATCGCTCCGGATGAACGCACCCGGGACAGACAGAAATCCCGTCGCTGCGGGATCCCGCACCAGTCTACTCACGGTCGCAAATCCACTCGATGAGCGGGCGCTGCCGGCGCGCGGGGCACCCGCGACCCATGCAGCGTCGTCCCGTGAGGTGTCGGCGCGGTGCACGGGCCGTGTGACCCGCCGGATGAGCAGGAGCGGTCGGGCGAGCGAGGGTGGGCGGGCGCCGTCGGCCCATACCACCGGGCTCCACTAGACTGCGGACCATGACAGCACCCGCGCGCGACACCCGCACCGTGACCTCATTCGACCTGGCCAACATCGCCGTGTTCGCCGCGCTGACGTGCGTGCTCGCGCTCGCTCCCGCCATCCCCGTGGGTGCGCTCGGGGTGCCCATCACACTGCAGACCCTCGGGGTGTACCTGACCGGCATGATCCTCGGGAGCCGCCGCGGCTTCGCCGCCCTGGCGCTGTACGTGATCGTGGGTCTGCTCGGCGTCCCGGTGTTCGCCGGCTTCGTGGGCGGACCGGCCGTCCTGGGCGGGCCCAGCGTGGGCTATCTGCTCTCCTTCCCGTTCGCCGCCGCCCTCGTGGGTGCGCTCGCCCACCGCAGCGTGCGCGCCGAACGCGTACGACGCCGCGCCGGCTCCACCTCCGCCGCCCCCGAACGCCGTGGCGGGCTGGTGATCACGCTCTTCGGTGCGGCGCTCGCTGGTCTCGTGCTCTCCCACGTCATGGGCATCGTGGGCATGATGCTCACCGCGGGATTGTCCCTTCGGGCGGCGCTGCTCACCGATCTCGCGTTCGTCCCCGGTGACCTGGTTAAGGCACTCGTGGCGGCCCTGATCGCGGTGGCCGTGCACCGTGCCTTCCCCCGGATGGCCGGGGCGGTCCTCTGAGTGCAGCCCGCACGACGACCGGGCTCCTCCGAGCCCCTGTACTGCGCGGACGTCACCGTCACGGCGGAGGGACCCGCGGGTCCCGTGACCGTCCTGGACCGGGTCACGTGTGAGTTCACCGCGCCGCGCACCGCGGTGGTCGGGCTCAACGGCTCCGGCAAGTCCACGCTGCTGCGGCTGTTCAACGGGCTCGTGACCCCGACCTCGGGCGTGGTGCTCACGGGCAGCGTGGACCCCGTGGCCTTCCCCCGGGAGGCTCGCTCGCTCGTGGGGTTCGTGTTCACCGATCCGGCCTCCCAGATCCTGATGCCCACACCGCTCGAGGACATCGAACTGTCCCTGCGGCGTCGCGTCCCGGACCGGGTGCAACGCGCTGAGCAGGCCCTGTCTTGGCTGCGCCGCATGGGGCTTGAGCACCGCGCACACCACAGCGTGTTCGACCTCTCCGGCGGGGAACGCCAGCTCGTGGCGCTGGCCGCCGTGCTCGCCGTGGAACCCCGGGTGCTCATCCTGGACGAACCCACCACGTTGCTGGACCTGCGCAATCGCCTCAAGCTGCGAGAGCTGCTGGACGGATTACCCCAGCAGCAACTTGTGAGCACTCACGACCTCGACCTCGCCGAGAGCGCCGAGCACGTGGTCGTGGTCCACGAGGCGCGGATCCTCGATCAGGGTCCGCCCGAGCTCGTGCTCCCCCGGTACCGCGCGTGGTGCGCGCACGGTTTCCCCGGGGAGACTGCGTGAGGAGGTCGCGCGCCGACGACCTGCTGGGCACGTACGTCCCCGGGACCTCGATCCTGCATCGCAGTCCCCTGTGGCTCAAGACCGTGGTGCTGCTCGGCGCGTGCGTGGCGATCATGGCCGTGCGCGCGTGGCCGGTGTCCCTCGCGGCATTCGCGCTCAGCGCGGTGGTGTCCGCGGTCTGTGGTTTGGGGTTACGGCGGTGGGCCCGCTCCCTGCGCCCACTCCTGCTGCTCGTGGGCGTGCTGAGTCTCTACCACCTCGTGGCCAACGGTCCGGCCCGCGCGGCGGACGTCGTGCTCTCCCTGCTGGCCGTCGTGGGGATCACCCGGTTGCTCATCACCACCACACCGCTGCCCCGACTCATCGACGGCCTGGTCACCCTGTGCGCACCGCTGCGCCGGCTGGGTGTGGACCCCGAGCGGGTGGGGCTCGCGGTCTCACTCATGATCCGTTCGGTGCCCTGGTTGTTCGGCGTGCTCTCCGGGCTGCGCGACGCCGCCGCGGCACGCACCGTGCGCCCGTCCCCCGTGCAGCTCGTGACACCGGCCGTGATCGCGACCGTGGACTACGCGCACCGCACCGGGGAGGCGCTCGCCGCGCGCGGACTCGAGTGAGCCCCCGCGCACGCGACGCGGAGGCCGTCCGACGCGCCACGTCGCTGCGCCACGGCCCCGTACCGCACGGTTGCCCCGGTGGGGCCCTATGCTTCCCCCATGAGTTTCAATGACAACTCCCAGCTCAACGGCGGCCGCGTGGGTTCGGGCGGCGGTGGCCGCGGGATCGCCGTGGGAGGCGGGCTGGGCGGCGCCGTCCTGCTGCTGCTCGCGGGACAGTTCTTCGGCCAGGACGGCATCGATGCGCTCACTGGCGGCAATCAGGACGACACCCAGAGCACGCAACAGGTGGACTCCGGGCTCGCGGACCGCTGCCGAACGGGCGAGGACGCCAACCGGGACACCGAGTGCCGCATGGTGGCCACGGTCCAGTCCCTGGACCAGTTCTGGGGAGGGTACTTCCTCGAGGCCACGGGCAAGAAGTACTCGTTGCCGCAGGTGGAACTGTTCCGCGGGACCGATTCCACGTCCTGCGGCCAGGCGTCCTCCGCGACCGGCCCGTTCTACTGCCCGCCGGACTCCACGGTCTACCTGGACACCGGCTTCTTCGACCAGATGCGCAGCCAGTTCGGCGCCGACGCCGACGCCCTGGCCCAGGAGTACGTCATGGCGCACGAGGTGGGGCACCACGTGCAGAACCTGCAGGGCACCCTGGGCCGGGCGCAGCAGGACCCGCACGGCGCGACGTCGGCCGCCGTGCGCACCGAGCTGCAGGCCGACTGCTATGCGGGGATGTGGGCGCATCACGCGACCGAGCCCGGCGGGGCCGTCCAGTTGGAACCGATCACGCGCACGCAGCTCGCCGACGCGATCGAGGCGGCCGGGGCGATCGGTGACGACCGGATCCAGGAGACCACCCAGGGTCGCGCGAACCCGGAGTCCTTCACCCACGGCACCTCGGCGCAGCGCCAGGCGTGGTTCCTCACCGGCTACCAGACCGGGGACATCCGCGCGTGCAACACGTTCACCGCCTCGGACCTGAAACGTCCTGGGGCCCTGACGTAACCGTTCACACATCGTCATCCGGTGCGGCACGCCCCGGACGAGCCGCACCGGGGCAACACAGGTGACCGGCGCCCCGGTGTCGGGTCCGGGCGGCGCGTCCGGGCCCACTTCGTCGCGTACCTCGGCCAGCGCGGTCAGGGACACCGGGGCCCGGCCCTGTTGCCGGCCGCCGTGGTTCGAGACCACCAGCCCGTCGGCGCCCACGCTCAGGGCCCGGCGGGCGTCGTCGGCGGTGAGCACGCCCCCGGTCTCACCCCCCGCATGCATGAACCGCGTGAACCCCGTGGGTGCGATCCGGGTGGAAGGAGCCGAGGCGCATGAGGGGTTTCAATTCGGTCAGCTGGGGTAGTTGGCGTTGCAGGGAGCATCTCCCGATCCGGACGTGGGCCGCGGGCCCGACATGAGCGTCGGATCCGAACGTAGCACCGCCCGCGCCATGGAACCCTCGGATGGGGGCCGAGCACATGGCTGCTCGGGGCTCTGCGCATCCGAGTCATGCGGGAGGGGTCCGGGTACGCGTGAGGGCGCGGGGTGGTTCACCCCGCGCCCTCACGACACGCATCGACTCAGATGTTGAAGCCCAAAGCCCGCATCTGATCGCGTCCGTCCTCCGTGATCCGCTCGGGACCCCACGGGGGCATCCAGATCCAGTTCACGTGCCACTCGTCCACGGTGGGGGCCAGGTTCTGGGCGACCTGTTCCTCGATCACGTCCTGCAGCGGGCACGCGGCCGTGGTGAGCGTCATGTCCAGACGCAGGGAATCGTCATCCTGGTAGGCCAGCCCGTAGAGCAGCCCCAGGTCCACGATGTTGACACCCAGCTCGGGGTCGATCACGTTCTTCAACAGATCCGTGATCTCGGCAAGCGACGCCTGGCCATTGGGACCGGGGGTCTCCGCCGTGACGGTCTCGGTGGAATCGCTCATCGCGACCTCCTCTGAAGTGGTGTGCGGGGACTTACTTGGCGGGGGCCTGCACGTAGCGGTCGTAGCCCTCGTTCTCGAGCTGGTCGGCGAGCTCGGGACCACCCTGGTCCACCACGCGCCCGTCCGAGAACACGTGCACGAACTGCGGCTTGATGTAGCGCAGGATCCGCGTGTAGTGGGTGATGAGCATGATGCCCGTGTTGTCCTCCTGCAGGGCGCGGTTGACACCCTCGGAGACGATCTTGAGGGCGTCCACGTCCAGACCGGAGTCGGTCTCGTCCAGCAGCGCGATCTTGGGCTTGAGGATCTCGAGTTGCAGGATCTCGTGACGCTTCTTCTCGCCACCGGAGAAGCCCTCGTTCACGTTGCGCTGCAACATGTCGTTGTCGATCTTCAGCTTGTCCATGGCGGTGCGCACGTCCTTGGTCCACGTGCGCAGGGACGGGGCCTCGCCCTCGATCGCCGTCTTGGCCGAACGCAGGAAGTTGGAGGTGGTCACGCCCGGGATCTCCACGGGGTACTGCATGGCCAGGAAGAGCCCGGCGCGGGCGCGCTCGTCCACGGACATCTCCAGCACGTCCTGACCGTCCAGGGTCACGGACCCGGAGTCCACCTGGTACTTGGGGTGACCGGCGATCGTGGAGGCGAGCGTGGACTTCCCGGAACCGTTGGGGCCCATGATCGCGTGCACCTCACCGGAATTGATGGTCAGGTTCACGCCCTTGAGGATGGGCTTGGTGGTCTCGTCGTCCAGGATGACGGACGCGTGGAGGTCCTTGATCTCCAGAGTTGACATGAAGCGATTCTCCTAGTGTTCGTGCGCACCCGATCGGTTCGCGAGCCGGATGCGGGAAGGTCGTGGATGGGAACTGCCGCGGCGCGTGGGCCGGGCGCTCAGTTCTCGGTGCGGGCCAGCTCGTCCTCGAGGGACGCGCGCAGCTGTTCCTCGAGGGACTCGACGCCCACCTGCTGGATGATCTCGAACAGGAACCCGCGCACCACGAGGCGCCGCGCGTCCTGCTCGGGGATCCCGCGGGACATCAGGTAGTACAGGTGCTCGTCGTCCAGCTGACCCGTGGTCGAGGCGTGACCGGCGCCGGCGATCAGGCCGGTCTCGATCTCGAGGTTCGGCACGGAGTCCATGCGGGGGCCGTCGTTGAGGATCAGGTTGCGGTTGAGCTCGTAGGTGTCCGTGCCCTCCGCTTCCGCGCGGATCAGCACGTCCCCGACCCACACGCCGTGGGCGTTCTCACCCTGCAGCGCGGACTTGTAGGTCACGCGGGAACGGCACCGGGGCACGGAGTGGTCCACGAACAACCGGGACTCCAGGTGCTGGCCGTCGTCCACGAACGTGAGACCGTACATCTCCACGTCACCACCGGGAGCGGTGAAGCGGGTGGACGGGGTGACCCGCACGAGGTCCCCACCGAGGCTCACGAGCACGTGCTTGAAGGTCGCGTCGCGGCCCAGGCTCGCCTGCTGCGAGGAGGCGTGCACGGCGTCGTCGTCCCATTCCTGCAGCGAGACGACCGTGAGGTTGGCACCGTCCGCGACCGAGAACTCCACGTTCTGGGACAGCACGGCGGAGCCCACGTGGCGCAGCACCACGAGCGCGCGGGAGTTCGTCCCGGCCTCGATCACGATGTGCTGGGCGGCGGGCTCGGCCGACTCACCCGTGATCGTGACGATGACCGGCTGGCTGACCTGCGCGTCGCGCGGGACGCTGAGCACGGTGGCCTCGCGGAAGTTCGACCACGCGTTAGCGGAGACCCGGTCCTCGGGGATGCCCACCGAGCCGATGCGGGAGTCCTCGCGGGAGACCGTGGTGAGCTCCACGCCGTCGCCGCCGGAGACCGACACGGCCGGGGCGGGCCCGTCCAGGGCGGAGTCGTCGAGCCCGCGCAGGCGCTTGATCGGGGTGAAGCGCCAGTCCTCGAGCTTGGTGCTCAGCGGCGGGAAGTCCGCGACGTCGTAGGAGGTGAAACGACCCGCGCGCGAGGAATCCGGGACACCGGAGATGTCACCGTGCTCCGTGTGCCTGATCTCGGGCTCACCGGCCTGGTTACGACCCTCCTGGAGGGTCTCGCCCTCCTGGCTCATCCCGGGAATCGCCACGCGGTCCTCACCGGTGGGGACCCCGTTCACCTGTTCGGTGGTGTCCTGGGCGGTCTGATCAGTGGTGGACATATCAGCCAACGGATCCTTCCATTTGCAGTTCGATGAGACGGTTCAGCTCGAGCGCGTACTCCATGGGCAGCTCGCGGGCGATCGGCTCCACGAACCCGCGCACGATCATGGCCATGGCCTCGTCCTCGGGCAGACCGCGCTGCATGAGGTAGAACAGCTGCTCCTCGGAGACCCGGGAGACCGTGGCCTCGTGACCCATGGTGACGTCGTCCTCGCGGATGTCCACGTACGGGTAGGTGTCCGAGCGGGAGATCGTGTCCACGAGCAGGGCGTCGCACACCACGTTGGACTTCGAGTGCTTGGCGCCCTCGCGCACCTGCACCAGGCCGCGGTACGCGGAACGACCGCCGTTACGGGCCACGGACTTGGACACGATTGACGAGGACGTGTTCGGGGCGATGTGCACCATCTTGGACCCGGTGTCCTGGTGCTGGCCCTCACCCGCGAACGCGATCGACAGCGTCTCGCCGCGGGCGTGCTCGCCGGTCATGTAGACCGCGGGGTACTTCTGGGTGACCTTGGAACCGATGTTGCCGTCCACCCATTCCATGGTGGCGCCCTCGTGGGCGATCGCGCGCTTGGTCACCAGGTTGTACACGTTGTTGGACCAGTTCTGGATGGTCGTGTAGCGCACCCGGGCGTTCTTCTTGCAGATGATCTCCACCACGGCGGAGTGCAGCGAGTCCGTCTTGTAGATGGGGGCGGTGCAACCCTCGATGTAGTGGACGTAGGAGTCCTCGTCCGCGATGATCAGCGTGCGCTCGAACTGGCCCATGTTCTCCGTGTTGATGCGGAAGTAGGCCTGCAGCGGGATGTCCACGTGCACGCCCTTGGGCACGTACACGAACGATCCGCCGGACCACACGGCCGTGTTCAGAGCGGCGAACTTGTTGTCGCCCACCGGGATCACGGTGCCGAAGTACTCCTCGAAGAACTCGGGGTGCTCCTTCAGCGCGGTGTCCGTGTCCATGAAGATCACGCCCTGGCGCTCCAGGTCCTCGCGGATCTGGTGGTACACGACCTCGGACTCGTACTGCGCGGCCACACCGGCCACGAGGCGGTTGCGCTCCGCCTCGGGGATGCCGAGCTTCTCGTACGTGTTGCGGATGTCCTCGGGCAGCTCCTCCCAGGAGCCGGCCTGCTGCTCGGTGGAGCGCACGAAGTACTTGATGTTGTCGAAGTCGATCCCGGACAGGTCCGCACCCCACGTGGGCATGGGCTTGCGGTCGAAGAACTTCAGACCCTTGAGCCGCAGCTGAGTCATCCAGTCCGGTTCGCTCTTCTTGGCCGAGATGTCCCGGACCACTTCTTCGTTGACGCCGCGGCGCGCGGAGGCACCGGCGTCGTTCTTGTCGGCCCAGCCGTACTGGTACTGACCGATCCCCTCGAGCTCCGGGTTCATCTCCAGGATCTCGGAAATCGTGGTGTCACCTGACGTGTTGCCCGCGGTCTCCGCGGGCACAATGCGCTCGGTCATGACAACCCTCCCTGTCGTGCGGTTGTGTGGTTGGTGGAATTCGAGTGACCCGCAGTGCGCAGTTGCAGCGGGACGTGTGTGGTGCAGACGTGGGCGCCGGCCGCCATGGTGGACAGCCTGCGGACGTCCACGTCCAACAGTTCGGAGATCAGCGCGGTTTCCTGTTCGCAGAACTCGGGGTACTCGCTCGCGATGTCCTGGATGGGGCAGTGGCCCTGGCACAGTTGCGCCGAGCGCAGCGTCACGCCCTTGGGTCCTCGCGGGGTCACGGTGGTGTGCGAGGCCACGAAGCCGTCGCGGCTCATGGCCGCGGTCAGAGCGTTGAGGCGGTCGTCGACGTCGGGCCCGGCCGCCTCGACCTGCGGGCGGTAGCGTTCGCGCATGCGCTCGATCTGCTCGGCGACGAACGCTCGCACGAGCTCCTCACCGCCCACGCGCTGCATGGTCTCCAGCGCACGGTGTGCGAGTCCCAGGTAGTCGTGGCCGAGCTGTTCGTGGCCTCCGGGGGCGACGACGTAGCGCCGGGCCGGGCGCCCCGCGCCCGATTGCGCGCTGCGCAGGGCGGAGACCTCGATGAATTGTTCGGCCTCGAGCGCGTCCAGATGGCGCCGGACGGCGGCGGGGGTCAACCCCAGGTCCTTGGCGATCTGGGCGGCGGAGATGGGACCGTGGGCGAGCACCAACGAGAGCACCCGGGAACGGGTGGTGTCATCCTGGTCCGTGCGGACCGCACCGCGGTCCGTGGCAGGTGAACTCATGCTCGGTGCAACATCCTTCGAGTGATGACGGTTGGCTCGGGGCGCGGCGTCCGCGTCGATCCCACCGGGTGAGCGCCATGCAGCGTAAAAACCCTCGTGGTGGGACACGCAATACATAACGAGGGTATGTCCTAATCCATTCCCGGCCAAACGGCTCCGATAGGGGAACCGGGGCCCAAGACCCTTCGGGGAACCCTTCAGCCAGTACCGGGACGGACGTTCTAGACTGTCCGGGTGCAGATCCACCCCGACCCCGTTCCCACGTCCCCGGCGACCACGACCGACACCGGTCCCGCCCTGCACATCGAGAACCTCGTGAAGACCTTCGAGGGCCGGGGTGAGCCCGTCCGGGCCGTGCGCGGGCTGAGCATGGCCGCCGAACACGGGAAGATCACGGCGCTGCTCGGCGCCAACGGGGCCGGCAAGACCACCACGCTGCAGTGCGCCCAGGGGCTGCAGCGCCCCACCTCGGGCAGCGTCCGGTTGCTCGGCGAGGACCCCTGGCACGCCTCCCCCGCGTTGCGGGCGCGCGTGGGCGTGATGCTCCAGGACGGCGGTCTACCGCAGTCCGTGCGCCCCGGGGAACTGTTGCGCCACGTCAGCCGGCTCTACGCGGACCCCGTGCCCGTGGCCGAACTCGTGGAGCTGCTGGGCATCGAATCGTTCCTGACCACGGGGATCCGGCGCCTGTCCGGCGGGCAGAAGCAACGCGTGGCCCTGGCCGCGGCCCTCGTGGGCCGCCCGGACGTGCTGTTCCTGGACGAACCCTCGGCCGGGTTGGACCCCCGCTCGCGCCACATCGTCTTCGACCTGATCCGGCGGTTGCGGAACAGCGGAGTGTGCATCATCCTGACCACGCACCTCATGGACGACGCCGCCCGCCTGGCCGACTACGTCTACATCGTGGACCGGGGCACGGTCGCCGCGCAGGGAACCGTCGCGGAACTGGTCAGCGCCGAACGCCACGCACCGCTCGTGATGAGCATCACCCTGGCCAAGGAACACGCGGGCCTGCTGCGCGCGGACCCGCCCTGGCGCACCCCGCGCTTCGACGACGTCGAATGGAGCGTCCAGGACCGCACCGTGACCCTGACCGGCCCGCTGGACGCCCAGCGGATCCGCGAACTGACCGCGTGGGCCACACAGAACGACAACCTGCCGGAGGCGCTGAGCGTGCAACCCCGATCCCTCGAGGACGTCTTCCTGGAAGTCTCCGGGCGGGATGCCCCGTGAGCACCTCGACCCACGAGTCCTCGGTGACCGCAGCGGCGTCGTCCCATGGCGGGGCCGCGTCCCTGCCCCGGCGCGTGCTCGCCCAGGCGCGCTTCGAGACCATGACCATGATCCGCAACGGCGAACAGTTGCTGCTTCTGCTGATCCTGCCCGTCATGGCACTCGTGGCCCTGACCGTGACCGACCTGCTGGACGGCTACCGCGTGGGGGACGCATCCCGCGTGGACGTGGCCGTGCCCGGGATCCTGGTGCTGTGCGTGATCTCGAGCGCGTTCTCCGGACAGGGGATCCAGACCGGTTTCGACCGCCGCTACGGGGTGCTGCGCTATCTCTCGACCACTCCCCTGGGCCGCGCGGGGCTGATCGCGGGCAAGCTGCTGGCCATTCTGGCCGTGCTCGCGGTGCAGTACGCGGTGATCGCGGCCGTGGCCGTGCCGCTGGGGTGGCGGCCCACGTGGCAGGCCGTGCTGGGGTCGATCCCCCTGTTGATCCTGGTGGCACTCGCGTTCACCGGGCTGGGGATGCTGATCGCGGGGACGCTGCGCGCGGAGGCCACCCTGGCCGTGCTCAACGTCGTGTGGGTCGCCCTCGCCGCGGCCGGCGGTGTCCTCTTCCCGGTGAGCGTGCTGCCGGGGTGGCTCTCGTGGCTCGTGGCGTGGTTGCCGTCCTCCGGGGCCGGTGAGGCGCTGCGGGAATGCTTCCTACTGGGCACCGTCCCCCCCGTGCCCCTGCTCGTGCTCGCCGCGTGGGCCGTGCTCAGCTGGGCCGCCACGGTCGCGTGGTTCAAGTGGGTGTGAGCTCACCCGCGTGAGACCGCCCCGCCCAGGGGTTTCCCACGGTGTTCTCGCTACACTGGGAGGGTTCCGTTCCTTCTGCCCTTGGATGCTCCGTCATGTCTGATGTCGCCCGCCGCACCGCCACCGATTCGTTCTGGTGGCCCGCCACCGTGACCCCGTGGGTGCGGGGACTCGCGGTCGCATCTTTGCTGACCAACTCGCTGTTGATCCTCACGGGCGGGCTCGTGCGGTTGACGGGTTCCGGTCTGGGCTGCCCCACATGGCCGCGCTGCACCGCCGACTCCTGGACCAGCACGCAGGAGATGGGCGTGCACGGGCTGATCGAGTTCGGCAACCGTCTGCTGACCTTCGTACTGACCGTGGTCGCCGTGCTCACGTTCCTCTCGGTGCTCAAACTGCGTCACGAGCACCCCAAGCTCTTCCGCCTGGCGCTGTTCCTGCTGATCGGCATCCCCCTGCAGGCCGTGATCGGCGGCATCACCGTGCACGCGGACCTGCACCCGCTCATCGTGGGCCTGCACTACCTCATCTCGGCCGTCATGATCAGCCTGGCCACCCTGCTCGTGCTCAACACCCGCCGGGACGGGCTCTCGGTGGTGGCGTACCAGCAGCGACCGGGTCAGCTGCACAGCTCGCACTCCGCCGTGCGCGTTCTCGGCGCGCTGACGGGTGTGCTCACCGCCGTCATCCTCTACCTGGGAACGCTCGTCACGGGCACGGGCCCCCACGCCGGGGACGAGGACAGCGCGCGGCTCGCGTTCGATTCCGTGATGATCGCCCGGGCCCACGCCATCCCGGTCTACCTCCTGACGTTCACGGTGATCGCGGGCATCGCCCTGACCCTCGTCAAGTCGCTGCCCCGGGTGCTGCGCAACGCGTACCTCATCATGGCGGTCGTCATCGTGGCCCAGGCGCTGCTGGGGTACTACCAGTACTTCAACGGGGTCCCGGTTCCCGCCGTGGCCCTGCATATGGTGCTCTCGGCCGTGCTGATCTGGGCGGCCACGCGGGTGGTCTCGTTCAGCGTCTACCTCGCACAGGACACCCACGAGTACGCGGCACCCATCGACGAGCCCGCCGACGACGCCGCTCGTGCCACGCCCGCGCACACCGTGCGCTGATCGCGAGGCACCGAGCTTATTCTGCGACGAAGGTCGCCGAGGGTGCGGACGAGCGCAGCCGCTCCACGGCGTCCGAGAGCAGCCGCTTGCTGTGGGACGGAATGGGCAGCAGGGGGCGGCGGGGAGCGCTCGTGCGCACACCGCACACCTCCGCCAACGCGTAGAGCACCGACAGGGGCCGTTCCTGACTCATGAGGTGCATGAGGGGACGCAGCGCGGCGCTCCAGGCGGCGGCGTCGTCCGCGCGGCCCTCCGCGACGGCGCGGTGGAAGGCCGCGAACTCGGGCGCGAGCAACGCCGCCATGCCGCTGTGCCACGCCGCGCCCGGGTAATCGTCCACGATGAGTTGGTCGCGGCTCACACCGTGTACGGTGCCCGGTTCGGCCTGTTGCGCGAAGAGCAGCTGCCGGGAGTGGAAGAGCCGACCGGAGGCCGCGGTGTCTTTGAACGCGACCACGTTGTCCAGCCACGACAACTCCGAAGCCAGTTCGACCGGGTAGGTGAACCCGGTGGTGGTCGGGTTGTTGTACAGGCACAACGGCAGGGACACCGCGGAGGCGACCGTCTCCACCTGGTCCGCGATCTCCTGGGACACCAGCGGGATGTAGCTCACCGGGCTCAGCACCAGGCCGTCCGCACCGTTGTTCTCCGCGGAGTACGCGAACTGCATGACCTCCCGCGTCGTGATCGCGGAGATCCCCACGCCCACGGGCGTTCCCGAGCCCGACGCCGCGTCCACGGCCGTGCGGACCACCTGCGCCCGTTCCTGGGGGTCCAGGTAGGCGAACAGACCGGAGGTCCCGAGCACCACGATCCCGGACACCCCGCTGTGCGCGAGCTGCGCGACACTGCGTTCGAGGGAATCCAGGTCCAGCCCGCCACCGGGGAGCAAGGGGGTCACGGGGTAGGCGATCACACCGGAGAAGGTCATGGAGAACATGGACCCATTTTAGGTGACCCTAACCAGCTTTCCAGGACACCCAGCCCGTGCGTGACGTCGAGAACGAGGGGCGGGCGGCGTCGTCGTCCGCGGTAACGCCCGGACGGGATCCCGCGCGCTGGAGCGGGCCGGGCGAGACGCAAGCCCGAAGGGCTCCGACGGTAACGGCCCGGGTCAGAAAATGGGCCCGCCCAGGAACGGGTCCAGGGCCACGCCCACGAACACGAAGGTGATGTAGGCGATCGAGCCGTGGAACACGTACATGGCCTGCTTGAGCGTGGGCTTGCCGGCGCGGGCCAGGCCGTAGAGCTTGTGGCAGTGGTACGTGAACCAGCCGCCGGAGATCAGGGCGATCACACCGTAGACCCACCCGGCGTCACCCACGGGGATCAACAGCAGCGAGCAGATCACGGTGGCCCACGCGTAGAGCACCACCTGGGCGCCCACGGTGCGTGCGGTGTCCACCGCACCGAGCATGGGCACGCCGGCGCGGGAGTAGTCCTCCGCGTACTTCATGGACAGCGGCCAGTAGTGCGGCGGGGTCCACAGGAAGATGAACGCGAAGAGCACGAACGCGGGCCATTCGAGGGTCCCGCGCACCGCGGCCCAGCCGATCAATACGGGCATGCAGCCTGCGATCCCGCCCCACACGATGTTCTGGGCGGTGCGGCGCTTGAGCACGATCGAGTAGAAGACCGCGTACAGGGCGATGGCCACCACGCCGAGCACACCGCACAGGACACTGACCCCCAGGGTCAACCACGCGACGGACACGACCGAGAGCACCCATGCGAAGATCAGGGCCTCGCGGTCCCCCACCTCGCCGGTCACGAGCGGGCGCTTGGCGGTGCGCCTCATGAGCCGGTCCTCGTTGCGGTCGATGTAGCAGTTGAACGCACCCGCCGCACCGGCTGCGAGCGCGCCGCCGATCAGGGTGTTGAGCACGAGCCAGAAATCGGGGACGCCCTGCTGGGCGAAGAACATGGTGGGCACGGTGGCCACGAGGAGCAGTTCGATGATCCGGGGTTTCGTGAGCGCCACGTACGCTTTGAGCTTACGACCCACGGTCATCTTGCCCTGATACCCCACGGGCTCCACGGTTCCGATGCGGGTCCCGGTCACTCCGTGTCCGTGCGGCGCGTGGGATCCGTGGGATTCCGGGTGCGTCGCGGTGTCAAGGTGATTCACGGAATCAATGCTCCAAAGAACGTGGGTGGCCCGGCCGTGCGCCGGGAGTGCCTGGGGCGGGCGCGCCGCACGCGCACCTATACCCGGTCACCAGTATAGCCGCCGGTCCCGGCCCACGCCGGGGTGATGTCCGGCACGCGCGTGTGCCCGTGGCGCGGGCCGCGGTCGTCCCTGCCACGCAGCGTCCCACCGGACTAAGGTTGATCCCGGAACATGCGTTCCGGGCCGATCGTCGCGGCCGAGTCCGCGGCGGAGTGTTCCGGATCGTGACCGCACAAGCCGTCTAGGAAAGGGGCGCGTCACCGTGCCGAACCTCGATCAACCGTTGAACTGGACCGAGAAGGACGCCCGTGCGGTGGACACCGCTCGTGTGCTCGCCGCGGACGCCGTGCAGAAGGTGGGCAACGGCCACCCCGGCACCGCCATGTCCCTGGCCCCGGTCGCGTACCTGTTGTTCCAGAAGATCATGCGGCACGACCCCTCCGACGACCGCTGGACCGGGCGTGACCGGTTCATCCTCTCCCCCGGTCACACGTCCCTGACCCTGTACCTGCAGCTGTACTTCTCCGGCTACGGCCTGGAGATGGAGGACCTCGAGTCCCTGCGCACGTGGGGTTCCAAGGTCCCGGGTCACCCCGAGTACCGCCACACCACGGGTGTCGAGATCACCACGGGTCCGCTGGGTCAGGGGCTCGCGTCCTCCGTGGGTTTCGCGTACGCGCAGCGCTACACGCGCGGTCTGTTCGACGCCGACGCCGCTCAGGGCACCTCCCCGTTCGACCACACCGTGTTCGTGATCGCCTCCGACGGTGACCTGCAGGAGGGCATCACCTCCGAGGCGTCGTCGCTGGCGGGCACCCAGGAGCTCGGCAACCTCGTGGTGATCTACGACGACAACAAGATCTCCATCGAGGACGACACCAACGTGGCGTTCAACGAGGACGTCCTCAAGCGTTACGAGGCCTACGGCTGGGACACCACGCGCGTGGACTGGCGCAACGACGGCGAGTACAAGGAAGACGTCCAGGGGCTCTACGACGCGATCGTCGCGGCCACCAAGGTCACGGACAAGCCCTCGATCATCGCCCTGAACACCATCATCGGCTGGCCCGCCCCCACCAAGCAGAACACCGGTGGCGTGCACGGTTCCGCGCTGGGCGAGGAGGAGGTCGCCGCGACCAAGACGATCCTGGGCTTCGACCCGGAGAAGTCCTTCCAGATCGAACCCGAGATCTTCGAGCACGTGCGCGAGGTCGGCGAACGCGGCAAGCAGGAGCGCGCGCAGTGGGAGAAGTCCTTCGCCGAATGGCGTGAGGCCCACCCGGACAAGGCCGCGCTGTACGACCGGATCAAGAACGAGGAACTGCCCGAGAACTATGAGGACGCGTTCCCCACGTTCCCGGCGGGCAAGGCCGTGGCCTCCCGCAAGGCCTCGGGTCAGGTCATCAACGCCATCGCGGACACCTTCCCCGAGCTGTGGGGCGGTTCGGCGGACCTCGCGGGGTCGAACAACACCACGATCGACAACGCGAAGTCCTTCATCCCCGAGGCCCGCTCCACGGCCCAGTGGTCCGGGTCCCCGTACGGTCGCGTCCTGCACTTCGGGATCCGCGAGCACGCCGCGGCGGCGATCGTCAACGGCATCGTGATGAGCAGCCAGACCCGCGCGTACTCCGGTACGTTCCTGATCTTCTCGGACTACCAGCGTCCGGCCGTGCGCCTGGGTGCGCTCATGCGCGTGCCCTCGATCTACGTGTGGACGCACGACTCGATCGGCCTGGGTGAGGACGGCCCCACGCACCAGCCCGTGGAGCAGCTCTCCGCGCTGCGCGCGATCCCGGGGCTCGACGTCGTGCGCCCCGCGGACGCCAACGAGACCTCCGTGGCGTGGCGGACCATCCTCGAGCACCACGAGCACCCGGCCGGGATCGCGCTCACGCGCCAGGACCTGCCCACGTTCGCCCGCGAGGACCTGCACCCGGATCACGACGGGGAGAAGTTCGCCTCCGCCGAGGGCGTGGCCCGCGGCGGGTACGTCCTCGCGGACACCGAGGGCGCCCCGGACGTGGTGCTCATCGGCACCGGCTCCGAGGTCCAGCTCGCCGTGGAGGCCCGCGAACAGCTCAAGGCCAAGGGTGTCTCCGCCCGCGTGGTGTCCATGCCGTGCCGCGAGTGGTTCGACGCCCAGGACGAGGACTACCGCAACTCCGTGATCCCGTCCGACGTCAAGGCCCGCGTGAGCGTGGAGGCCGGGATCCGGATGTCCTGGAACGACCTGCTGGGCGACACCGGACGCGCCGTGTCCCTCGAGCACTTCGGCGAATCCGCCGACTACCAGACCCTGTACCGCGAGTTCGGCATCACCGCCGAGGCCGTGGCCCAGGCCGCCGAGGAGTCCATCGCCGCCGCGCGCTGAACCCCGTCCCACGTCGCGGGCGGCCCGCCCGGGCCGCCCGCGACGTCCCCAGAATCCTTCGACATGAAGTGAGGACATCATGACGACTCCCACCCAGAAACTCTCCGACGCCGGCGTCTCCATCTGGCTCGACGACCTCTCCCGCCAGCGCCTGACGAGCGGGAACCTCCAGGAACTGATCGACACCAAGAACGTGGTGGGTGTGACCACCAACCCCACGATCTTCGCCGCGGCACTCGCGGACGGTGAGTCCTACCGCGAACAGGTCGCGGAGCTCGCCAAGGCCGGCACCTCCGTGGACGACGCCGTGTTCCGGATCACCACCGACGACGTGCGCGATGCGTGCGACCTGTTCACCCCGATCGCCCAGGCCACCCAGGGCGTGGACGGCCGCGTGTCCATCGAGGTGGACCCCCGCCTGGCCCAGGACGCCGATGCCACGTCCGCCATGGCCCAGAAGCTCTCGCAGACCATCGACCGGCCCAACGCGCTGATCAAGATCCCCGCCACCGAGAAGGGCCTGCCCTCGATCGCGGCCACGATCGCGGAGGGCATCTCCGTGAACGTGACCCTGATCTTTTCGCTGGACCGCTACCGCGGGGTCATCAACGCGTACATGCAGGGCCTCGAGGAAGCGCTCGAGAACGGCAAGGACCTCTCCACGATCCACTCCGTCGCGTCCTTCTTCGTCTCCCGCGTGGACACCGAGATCGACAAGCGTCTGGACGCCGTGGGCACGGACGAGGCCAAGGCCCTGAAGGGTAAGGCGGGTCTCGCCAACGCGCGCCTGGCCTACCAGGTCTACGAGGAGCAGCTCGAGACCGAGCGTTGGAAGCGCCTGGCCGCGGCCGGGGCCAACCCGCAGCGTCCCCTGTGGGCGTCCACGGGTGTCAAGGACCCGTCGCTGCCGGACACGCTGTACGTGAGCGAACTCGTGGCCCCGAACACCGTGAACACCATGCCGGAGAAGACCCTGGACGCGACCTACGACCACGCCGAGATCACCGGTGACACCGTGACGGGGACCTACCAACAGGCCACGGACGTGCTCAACGCCGTGGCCGAGCAGGGGATTTCCTACGAGGAGGTCGTGGACCAGCTCGAGACCGAGGGGCTGAAGAAGTTCGACAAGTCCTGGGACGAGCTGCTCGCCACGGTGCGCACTGCCCTCGACGAGGCCCGCTGAGCCGAACCCAGCCACTGCGTCGCGGCTGCGATCCCGCGCCGGGCACCCGCCCGGTGAGCGTCGGGTCGGAGCCGCGCCGCGGCGTCGTTGTCCGAAAACCCAGTTCCGAGGAGGCTCCCCGTGAGCTCATTGTCATTGCAGGCGGCCGGCGCCGCGCGTGAGGCGATCGATACGCACGTCCCGCGTCTGGTCGCCGAGAACTTCGCGTCCAAACTCTTCGACCAGGACCCCGCGCTGTGGGGCTCCGCCGCGCAGGAGGAGGCCGCGATCCGGCTCGGGTGGACCGACGCCGTGCGCGTCTCGCGCCCCCTGGTGCCCGAGATCGAGCAGTTGCGCCACGACTTCGCCCGGGAGGGCGTGACCCGTTTCGTACTCGCGGGCATGGGCGGTTCGTCCCTGGCCCCCGAGGTGATCACGCGCAGCGCGGGGGTGGACCTGTTCGTGCTGGACTCCACCGACCCGGAGATGGTCACCAAGGCGCTCGAGGACCTCGAGCACACCGCGCTCGTGGTCTCCTCCAAGTCCGGGTCCACGGTCGAGACGGACTCCGCCCGGCGCGTGTTCGTGGACGCGTTCGAGCGCGCGGGCATCGACGCGCCGTCGCGCGTGGTGGTCGTGACGGATCCCGGTTCCCCCATGGACTCCGCGTCCCGTGAGGCGGGCTACCGCAAGGTCTTCACCGCGGACCCGAACGTGGGCGGACGCTTCTCGGCGCTCACCGCGTTCGGCCTCGTGCCGTCGGGGCTCGCCGGCGTGGACGTCGCGGCGCTGCTCGACGACGCCGAAGAGGCCACCGAGATGCTGCGCGAGGACGACGAGAACAACATCGGTCTGCAGCTCGGCGCCGCCCTGGGCGGGACGTCCCCGCTGCGCGACAAGATCGTGCTCGTGAACCAGGGCGCACCGTTCGTGGGCTTCGCGGACTGGGCCGAGCAGCTGATCGCCGAGTCCACGGGCAAGTCCGGCACCGGTGTGCTGCCCGTGGTCGTGGACGACGCCGCTCCCGAAGTGACGTCGGGCGCCCCCGACGTCCTGGTGGTCTCGCTCGTGGACGACGAGTCCGTCACGGAGGAACAGGGTGAGGGCGTGCGCGTGGCCGGTTCCCTGGCCGGGCTCATGATGGCGTTCGAGGTCGCGATCGCGGTGGCCGGGCAGTTGCTGCGCATCGACCCGTTCAACCAGCCGGACGTGGAATCCGCCAAGGCCGCCACGCGCGAGCTGCTGGCCGCCAAGCCCGAGCCCTCCCCCGCCGCTGCCACGGACGGCGCGATCGAGATCCGCGGCAGTGAACAGCTCCTCGACGGCGCCACGACCGTGCCCGAGGCGCTCGCCGCGCTGCTCGCCCAGCTGCCCGAGAACGGCTACGTGAGCGTGCAGGCGTACTTCGACCGTCTCGAGTGGGCGCAGCTCGAGTCGATCCGCGATCTGCTCGCACGGCACACGGGCCGTCCCGTGACCTTCGGCTGGGGACCCCGGTTCCTGCACTCCACCGGTCAGTACCACAAGGGCGGCCCCGAGCAGGGTGTCTACCTGCAGATCACCGCGGCCACGGACACTGACGTGGACATCCCCGGGATCCCGTTCACGTTCGGTGAGCTCATCGGCGCGCAGGCCGACGGCGACGCTGGCGTGCTGAGCGATCACCACCGTCCCGTCGTGCGGCTGCGGCTCACGGACCGGGCCGAGGGTGTCGCGCAGCTGCTCAGGGTGGCATCGGAGCTGTGACCCGCCACCAACCGCGAACGAACAGGAACACGCGTGCCTGACAACAAGAACTGCAACCCGCTACGCGATCCCCGCGACCGGCGCCTGACCCGGGTCGCCGCGCCGTCGGCCCTCGTGTTGTTCGGCGTCACGGGTGACCTCGCCAAGAAAAAGCTGCTACCGGCCATGTACGACCTGGCCAACCGTAGCCTGCTCCCGCCGGCCTTCTCCCTCGTGGGGTTCGGCCGGCGGGACTGGGACGACGCCCAGTTCGCCGAGTACGTCAAGGAACACGTCGCCGAGCACGCGCGCACGCCCTACAACGAGGACCTCTGGAACCAGTTCGCCTCGGGTCTGCGTTTCGTCCACGGCGAGTTCGACGACGACGACGCGTACCACCGGCTCGCGCAGACCCTCGACGAGCTCGATCGGGACCGGGGCACCCGCGGCAACCACGCGTTCTACCTCTCGATTCCGCCCAAGGCGTTCGAGGTGGTGTGCCAACAGCTCGCGGACCACGACCTCGCCGACAGCGAGGACAGCACGGGCTGGCGACGCGTGGTCATCGAGAAGCCCTTCGGGCACGACCTGGAATCCGCACGGGAGCTCAACGCGATCGTGGAACGCGTGTTCCGCGCGGACAGCGTGTTCCGCATCGACCACTACCTGGGCAAGGAGACGGTGCAGAACATCCTGGCGCTGCGCTTCGCGAACCAGATGTTCGAGCCCTTGTGGGACGCCCGCTACGTGGACCACGTGCAGATCACCATGGCCGAGGAGATCGGGATCGGTTCGCGCGCCGGCTACTACGACGGCGTGGGCGCGGCCCGGGACGTGATCCAGAACCACTTGCTGCAGTTGCTCGCGTTCACCGCCATGGAGGAACCCGCGTCCTTCACGGCGCACAACCTGCGCCGCGAGAAGGCCAAGGTACTCGAATCCGTGGTGCTGCCCGAGGACCTCGGGAAGCACTCCGCGCTGGGCCAGTACACGTCCGGGCTGCAGGGCGGGGACTACGTCAAGGGCTTCCACGAGGAGAAGGACATCCCCACGGATTCCCGTACGGAGACCTTCGCCGCACTGCGCGTGGACATCAACAACCGCCGCTGGGCGGGCGTGCCGTTCTACCTGCGCGCGGGGAAGCGGCTGGGCCGGCGGGTCACCGAGATCGCGGTGGCGTTCAAGAAGTCGCCCAACCTGCTGTTCCGGGACATGGACAACGACGAGTTCGGTCAGAACGCGATCGTGATCCGGATCCAACCGGACGAGGGCGTGACCATCCGCTTCGGCTCCAAGGTCCCGGGCACCCAGTCCGAGATCCGGGACGTGACCATGGACTTCGGTTACGGCCACGCGTTCACGGAGTCGAGCCCCGAGGCCTACGAGCGGTTGATCTTCGACGTCCTGCTGGGCGAGCCCCCGCTGTTCCCGGACCACTCCGAGGTGGAGCTGTCCTGGAAGATCCTGGACCCGTTCGAGGAGCACTGGGCCGAGCAGCGCGTCATGCCCGAGCCGTACGCACCGGGTTCGTGGGGACCGGACTCGGCGCACGAGTTGATGGCCCGTGACGGGCGAGTTTGGAGGCGACCGTGATCGTTCAGATGGAGAACACCACCGCGGCGAAGATTGAGAAGAAACTCAATCAGTTGCGGGACGAGAACGGCGTGGTGACGCTGGGCCGCGTGCTGACGCTCGTGGTCCTGGCGCAGGCCGGTCACTCGGAGGTCGCGGTCGAGGCCGCGAACTACGCGAGTCACGAGCACCCGTGCCGGATCATCGTGCACGTAGCGCACTCCCGCACCGACGAGACCCGCTTGGACGCGCAATTGCGCGTGGGCGGGGACGCCGGCGCGTCCGAGGTGATCCTGCTGCACGGCTACGGCGAGCTCGCCGAACCCACTGAGACCCTGGTCTCCGCGCTGTTGCTGCCGGACGCACCCATCGTGGCGTGGTGGCCGCACGACTTCCCCGAGAATCCCAGCACGAGCTCGATCGGGTGCATCGCCCACCGCAGGATCACCGACTCCTCGCGTGCGCCCGCACCCTTCGAGTCCCTGGCACAACTGTCCCAGCAGTACCGCCCCGGGGACACGGACCTGTCCTGGACGCGGATCACCAACTGGCGCATCCAGCTCGCTGCGGTCCTGGACCAGGTGGGGCCCGTGAAGGTGCGCGAGATCGTGCTCGAGGGCTCCACGGTGGCCCCGTCCATGGTGCTGTTGGGGGTGTGGCTGTCCAGCAAGCTCGATGCCCCGGCGACCATCATCACCGACGACACCCGGCGGAGTCTCGACCGCGTGTGCCTGGTCACCGATGACGGATCGGTGCAGCTGCACCGCCCCGGCCGCACCGTGGCCGTGCTGTCCCAGCCGGGTCAGCCGGATCAGCAGATCGCCATGCCCGTGCGGGATCTCAACGCGTGCCTCGCGGAGGAACTGCGACGGTTGGATGCGGACGAGGTCTACGGCGAGGTCATCACCTCGGGGCTCGCGAGTGCCCGGATCACGACCCGCACCGTCGGTGAGGAGGCCGCGGAGCCTTCCGAGAACACCGCGGTGCAGGGCCACGATGCCTCGGCTTCCGCATCGGCCGAGGGAGCCGGCGATGAGTGAGCCGTCCCGCCCGGAACCGCGACTCGTCCCGCACGAGGGTGACGAACGCCTTGCCTGGGACACCGCCCGGCGCGTCCTCGAGGTGCTCGAGCACGCCCAGGACGAACGCGGGGAGGCCACCCTCGTGCTGACCGGCGGGAGCATGGGGATCCGCGTGATCGGTGAGCTGGCCGGCCACCCGGACGCCGCCGTGATCGACTGGTCGCGCGTGAACGTGTGGTGGTCGGACGAGCGGTTCCTGCCCGGTGCGGACGGCGAACGCAACGGTGTCCAGGCCGCGGACGCGTGGGACGAGACCCACGAGCTGACGTGGGACCGCGTGCACCCCGTGGCGGGCTCGGACGAGATCGCGTCGGCCGATGCCGCGGCCGAGGACTACGTCGAGGAACTCGCCGCGGCGGCCGAGAACGAGGGATCCGACACGGGCCTGCCGGTCTTCGATCTGGCCCTGCTGAGCCTGGGCCCGGACACCCACGTGGCGTCCCTGTTCCCGGGCCGCGAGGACGTCCTGCGCACGGACGCCCCGGTGTTCGCGGTCGAGGATTCCCCCAAACCGCCGCCCACCCGCGTCACCATGTCCCTACCAGCGATCAATTCCGCGCAGCGGGTCTGGTTGCTGGTCGCCGGTGCCGCGAAGGCCGAGGCCCTCGCCACGATCCGACGGCCGGAGATCACCGCGACCGAGGCCCCGGCCAGCGCGGTACGCGGGACCCGGGAGACCCTGTGGCTCGTCACGGAGGACGCCCTCCCGGGCATGCCCGAGGACCCCGACCCGGCCCCGGGCGGGACCGCGGGCTGAGCCCATGATCCCGCCCCCGGGCCCGGCCCGTCACCCGGCACGTACGGGACGACACCGCACCCCGGATACGACGACGTCGGCCCGGACCTTCAGGTCCGGGCCGACGTCGTCTGCTCTACTGAGTTCTTCTGCTGTGCCGAGTTCTTGTGCTGTGCCGAGTCGTGGCGACCGGATCAGCCGGTGCGCGTGCGGCGGGTCTCAGACCCCCGGGCCGCTGAAGCGCATCAGCAGGCCGTAGCTCACGATGGCCAGGACCCACACGATCGCCAGAACGGTGGTGATCCGCACCACGTTCTTCTGCGCGGCGCCGGAGGTGTTCAGCGACTGGGTCATCCCGCCACCGAACATGTCCGACAGACCGCCGCCCTTGCCCTTGTTGAGCAGGACGAACATGATGCACAGGATGCCGGTGACCACGATGATCACCTGGAGGGCGATCTGGAGGATCTCCACGAATAGCCTCGATTCACGAATCTCGGGGGCGGGTCAACCGTCAGCGATCGGAGGGGATCACTGGTCGGTGACCAGGTGCTGCTCGAACCGGGTAATCTTAGCAAATTCCTCCGCGTCCAGACTGGCACCGCCCACCAAGGCGCCGTCCACGTCCGCTCCCCCGAGGATGTTCGCGACGTTCGAGGACTTCACCGAACCGCCGTAGAGCACCCGCGTGGCCTTCGCGAAGTCCTCGCCGTACAGCGACTCGAGTTCCGCGCGGATCGCGTGGGCCATCTCCTGGGCGTCCTCGGGTCCGGCCACCTCCCCCGTGCCGATGGCCCACACCGGTTCGTAGGCCACCACGAGGCCCTCGAGCTCGCCGGCGTTGAGCTCGGCGAGGCTCCCGCGCAACTGCTCGAGCGTGTACTGCACGTGCTCACCGGCCTGGCGCTGCTCGAGACCCTCGCCGATGCACAGCATGGGGGTCAGGCCGTGACGGATCGCGGCGCGGACCTTGTCGCGGCACTGCTCATCGGATTCGGCGTGGATGCTCCGCCGTTCGGAGTGCCCCACGAGCGCATAACGGCACCCAAGCTTGGCCAGGAACTGGCCTGAGATGTCTCCCGTGTATGCCCCGGAGTCCTGGTCGGAGAGGTCCTGGGCGCCGTAGGCGATCTGCAGTCCGTCGCCGTCCACGAGGGACTGCACGGAGCGCAGGCCGGTGAACGGGGGGAACACCGCGACCTCCACGCGGGAGAAGTCGTGCTTGGCGTCCTTGAGCGTCCACGCGAGCTTCTGCAGCAGGGCGATGCCCTGCGTGTGGTCCATGTTCATCTTCCAGTTGCCCGCGATCAGGGGCGTGCGGTCGAAGACACCGTTGGTCTGGGTGGTCATGGCTGGATCTCCTTCGGTCGTGCGGCGTGGCTGTGGACGGGGGCGGGCACGTGGGGTCCGCGGCGGCGGGCCCCACGCATCACGGTGTGTGGCGGCTCAGGCGCCCAGCGCCACGAGGCCCGGCAGTTCCTTACCCTCGATGTACTCGAGCGACGCGCCACCCCCCGTGGAGATGTGGCCGAACTGGTCGTCCCGGTATCCCAGGTTGCGCACGGCGGAGGCGGAGTCGCCGCCGCCGATCACGCTCATGGCGTCGGAGTCCACGAGGGCCTGCGCCACGGTCTTGGTGCCGTTGGCGAACGCCGGCATCTCGAACACGCCCACGGGGCCGTTCCAGAACACGGTCTTCGCCTCGGCGATCGTGCGCGCGAACAGTTCGGCGGACTCGGGGCCGATGTCCAGGCCCAGGCCGGAGTCACCGATCTTCCCACCCTCGATGTCCGAGACCGGGCGGACCTCGTGCTCGGCGTCCTTGGAGAACTCGGAGGCGTACACAACGTCCACGGGCAGCACGATCTCGGTGCCCGCCTCGGCGGCGCGGTCCAGGTAACCCTTGACGGTGTCGATCTGGTCCTTCTCGAGCAGAGACGAACCCACCGCGTGACCCTGGGCCGCGAGGAACGTGAAGACCATGCCGCCGCCGATGAGCAGCGAGTCCGCCTTACCGATCAGGTTGTCGATCACGGCCAGCTTGTCGGAGACCTTGGACCCACCCATGACCACCACGAACGGGCGCTCGGGATCGGAGATAACCTTGCGCAGGACGTCCACCTCGGTCTTGACCAGGTCACCCAGGTAACCGGGCAGCGCGCGCGCGATGTCGTACACGGAGGTGTGCTTGCGGTGCACGGCCCCGAAGGCGTCATCCACGTACGCACCGTTCTCCCCCGCCAGGGACGCGAGCTCGGCCGCGAACTCCTCCCGCTCGGCGTCGTCCTTGGACGTCTCGCGCGGGTCGAAGCGCACGTTCTCGAGCACGAGGATCTGTCCGTCCTGCAAGGCCTCGGCCTTCTCGTGGGCGTCCTGACCCACCACGTCCGAAGCGACGACGACGTCCGCGTCCGCGAGCTCGGCCAGGCGCGCGGCGGCCGGCTCGATCGAGTACTTGGGGTCCACGGTGCCCTTGGGGCGCCCGAGGTGCGCCATGACGATCAGGCGTGCGCCGGCATCCGCGAGCTTGGTGAGCACCGGTAAGGACGCGCGCACGCGACCGTCGTCGGTCACGGTGGAACCGTCAAGTGGAACGTTGAGGTCCGAGCGCACGAGCACGCGGCGACCCGCGACCCCCTCCGCCATGAGATCGTCCAGTGACTTGGCCATATCCGTCATCCCTTCCTGTGGTGATGCCGTACTGATGACAATGGCGCCGGTACCTGCGGGCACCGGCGCCACTGAGCGGTCTGACTCAGAGCTTATCCGCTACGTGGGAGACGAAGTCCACGAGACGCAGGGTGTAGCCCCACTCGTTGTCGTACCACGCGATGACCTTGACCTGGTTGTCGATGACCTTGGTCAGGGGCGCGTCGAACACGGTGGAGACGTCGTAGCCCTCGATGTCCTTGGAGACGAGCGCTTCCTCGGAGTACTCGATGATGCCCTTGTAGGGGCCCTCGGCGGCCTGCTTGATCGCGGCGTTCACGGACTCGACCGTGACGTCCTTCTCCACGTCCACGGTGAGGTCCACGAGCGAGCCGGTGGGAACCGGGACGCGCACGGCGAAGCCGTCCAGCTTGCCCTTGAGCTCGGGCAGCACGAGGCCCACGGCGGCGGCGGCACCGGTGGTCGTGGGGATCATGCTCAGCGCGGCGGCGCGGGCGCGGCGCAGGTCCTTGTGCGGGGCGTCGTGCAGGCGCTGGTCACCCGTGTAGGCGTGGATCGTGGTCATGAGACCGCGCTCGATGCCGAACTCGTCGTTGATGACCTTGGCCAGCGGCGCGAGGCAGTTGGTGGTGCAGGACGCGGCGGAGACCAGGTTCATGCTGGCCGAGTCGTAGGATTCGTGGTTCACGCCGTAGACGAACGTGCCGTCCACTTCCTTGCCCGGTGCGGAGAGCACGACCTTCTTGGCACCGGCGTCCAGGTGCGCCTGCATCTTGGGGCCGGTCGTAAACCTGCCAGTGGACTCGATCACAATGTCCACGCCGAGCTCGCCCCAGGGCAGCTTGGAGGGATCGGCCTCGGCCAGGAATTTCACCTGGTGGCCGTTCACGGTCATCATGTCACCGTCCAGGGTGACGTCCGCGCCGAGCCGGCCCATGACGGAGTCGAACTCGAACAGGTGCTTCAAGGTCTCCGGATCCGTGAGGTCGTTCACCGCGACCAACTCGATGTCGTGGCCGTGCTCGTTGTACAGGGCCCGCGCGAAGCAGCGTCCGATCCGTCCGAAACCGTTGATGCCAACCTTGACTGTCACTGCGATCTCCTCTGTCTGTCGGGGGTTGGCGGGTACCGGTCCGTCGAGATGTGGGATCCAAACCAAACGGTAGAAATCCCACACTCTGTTCTCGACGTTGTCCGAGGCCCGCCGGGTCTTCCGGTTTTATTCTACCGAGAATTGACGCGGTTCGACAGGGGCTCGACGCAGATTCAGGCGACTCTCCCGTAAACCCCACACAAACCCACAGCACCGGCGTGTTGCCTGCGGGCGCTACTATGCGCGGCGCTGTTCCGACCCAGCGTGCGCGGCGAACTCGGCGGTCGTGGCCACACCCAGTTCCTCGGCACGGCGGTCCGCCATGGCGAGCAGTCGGCGGATCCGCCCGGCGATCGCGTCCTTGGTCAGGGGCGGGTCCGACAACCGACCCAGCTCGTCCAGGCTCGCCTGCTTGTTGGCGACCCGGAGCCGGCCGGCGGCCCGCAGATGCTCCGGGGCGTCGTCCCCGAGCAGGTCCAGGGCACGCTCGACCTTGGCCCCCGCTGTGACCGCGGCCTGCGCGGAGCGGCGCAGGTTGGCGTCGTCGAAGTTCGCGAGCCGGTTGGCCGTGGCGCGCACCTCCTTGCGCATCCGGCGGTCCTCCCACTGCAGCAGCGCGCGGTGCGCGCCCAGGCGCGTGAGCAGCGTGGCGATCGTGTCCCCGTCGCGCACGACGACGCGGTCCGCCCCGCGCACCTGCCGCGCCTTGGCGAGCACGTCCAGCCGACGCGCGGAACCCACGAGCGCGAGCGCCGCCTCGGGACCGGGGCACGTGAATTCCATCGCCGCGGCCCGCCCCGGTTCGGTGAGCGAACCGTGGGCCAGGAAGGCACCTCGGATCACGGCGGCGGACTCCTCGACGCTGCCGTTGACTACGGTGGGCGGCAGACCGCGCACGGGACGACCGTGGGCGTCCAGCAACCCGGTGCGCCGGGCAAGCGCCTCACCGTCGCGGGCAACCCGCACGACCCACGTACGGTCCCGGCGCAGACCACCGCCGCTGATCACCCCGAGCTCGCACTCGTGGCCGAAGACCTCCCCCACGGCGCGTGCCGCGCGGCGCGCGACCGATTCGGTGTCCAGCTCCGCTTGCACCACGATCCGCCCGCCCACGATGTGCAGCCCGCCCGCGAAGCGCAACAGCGCCGAGAGCTCCGCCGCGCGCACCGCGGACTTGCGCACCTGCAGGTGCGAGAGTTCTTCCTTGACCGAAGCGGTCAATGCCATGGTTGTCGATCTCCTTGCCGAGTACGTGTGCTGCGCGGCGGGGGCTCCCGCTCAGCGCTGCGCGTTCATGATCTGTTGATAGGCCGCGGCCAGTTTGAAGGGGTTGTGCACCGAACTGCCGCTCGTGTCCCGCAGCGAGTCCCAGTGCACGACGGCGCCGAGCTGGGCGGCCGCCGCCTCGACGTCCTTGGGGGACTCCGCGGCGGACGGGTCCGCGAGCACCACGTCGAGACGCAGGTCCGGGGCGTAGCGCTTGAGCACGCGCAGCTGGTCCCCCGATCCCATGCTGAGGGTCTCGGAATCCCGGGAGAGGTTCAGCGTGACGAGACGCTTGGCCGGGGACCGGCAGATCGCGTCCCGCAGTTCGGACAGCAACAGGTGCGGCAGTACGGAGGTGTGCCATGACCCGGGACCGAGCACGACCCACGCGGCCTCCTCGATCGCGGTGACGGCCTCCGGGCACGCGGGGGCATCCGCCGGGGACAGGCGCACGTTGCACACGTCCGCCTCCTTGGCGAGCCGTGACTGGCCCGTGACGGTGCGCGTAATCTTCTCCGGGGGGCACTCCTGCGTGGGATTGCTCCCGGGCGAGACATCCCCCTCGATCACGAGCGGGAGGCAACTCATGGGCAGCACCTGGCCGCGCGCACCCAGCAGCGCACCGGCCCAGCGCAGTCCCTCCACGGGGTCGCCGAGCAGCTCCCACAACGTCACGATCAGCAGGTTCCCCAGGGCGTGGTTGTCCAGACCCTCGTCCGGGTGGGTCTTGATGCTGAACCGGTGCTGCATCACGTCGCTCCACGTGCGACCCCATTGGGAGTCGTCGCACAGCGCCGCCAGCGCCATCCGCAGATCGCCGGGCGGCAGGACGCCCAGGTCGTTGCGCAGTCGACCGGACGATCCGCCGTCGTCCGCGACCGTGACCACGGCCGTGAGGTCCGGCGCTAGCAGACGCAAGGCGGACAGGCTCGCGGACAACCCGTGACCGCCACCCAGGGCGACCACGGAATCGGCATCCGTCAGGGACGCGCGCGCGGAGGCGTCCAACGAGTGGTAGGGGTCCACGTCGCGTCGGCTGCTCAGCGGCAACCGGGGCAACGCACCCGTCGGAGGAAAGTTAGTCATGGAATCCGTAATTTCTGGGGGGCGGGACTACTCTCGGCCCAGGTCCCGGTGCTGGATGTTGACGGTCACGCGGGGGGACTTGCTGAGCCGCCGCGCGACCTCCTCGGTGATCGCCACGGAACGGTGCTTGCCTCCCGTGCACCCGATGGCGATGCTCGCGTAGTGCTTGTTCTCGGTGCGGTAGCCGGCGAACACCGGTTCGAGCATGGCCACGAAGCGGTCCACGAAGGTCGGCGTGCCGGGGTGGCCGAAGACGTAGTCCCGCACCTCGGGGTCCTTGCCCGTGCGTGGGCGCAACGCGGGGACCCAGTGGGGATTGGGGATGAAACGCACGTCCGCGAGGAAGTTCGCGTCCGCGGGCACGCCGTACTTGAACCCGAAGCTCATGACTGTGAGTCGCAGCACCACCGGACCGCTCGTGGAGAACATGTCCGCGACGGCCTTGGTCAGCGCGTGCACGTTGAAGGACGAGGTGTCCAGCACGGAGTCGGCGGTCTCGCGCAGATCGCGCAACAGCTCGCGCTCGGCGCGGATCCCGTCCAGGATCCGGCCGCCCGCCTGCAGGGGGTGGGGGCGGCGCTGGAGCTCGTAGCGCGAGACGAGCACCTCGTCCGAGGCCTCGAGGAACAGCACCGAGAACTCCACGCCCGAGCGTTCGAGCGCGGCGAGGGTCTCACGCATGTCGTTGAACAGTGCCTTGCCACGCACGTCGATCACCACGGCGAGCTTGGGCAGGGTCTGCGGGGTCCGCGACACGAGGTCCGCCAGCGTCCCGAGCATCTGCGGGGGCAGGTTGTCCACGACGTACCACCCGAGGTCCTCGAGCGCGTTGGCCGCCGTGGAGCGACCCGCCCCGGACATCCCGGTCACGATCAGCAACTCCGCCGTGGGGGGCTTCACCGGTTCCAGGGTGGAGGGCGTGGCTTCCGGGGGTGGGCTGCTCATGTGGTCACGGACCGCCTGATCTTCCGACTGCAGGGTTCGTTTCCAGGGTAGACCAGTTTCAGTCGAGCAGTTCGCCCGTCTCGGTGTCCACAGCGGGCTCCCGGGCCTCGGTGCCGCCCCCGAGGGTCTGCGCGACCTTGGTGGCCAACGCGGGCCCGAAGCCCTTGACCTCGAGGATCTCCTCCGCGGTGGCGGCGCGCAGTTTCTTGACCGAGCCGAAGTGCTTGAGCAGGGCCTTCTGCTTGGCCGGGCCCAGCCCAGGCACGTCGTCGAGCGCGGAGACCGTCATGGCTTTGGAGCGCTTCTGCCGGTGGAACGTGATCGCGAAACGATGGGCCTCGTCGCGCACGCGCTGCATGAGGAACAACCCTTCCGAGGCGCGGGGCAGGATGACCGGGAACTCGTCGTCGGGCACCCACACCTCTTCGAGCCGCTTGGCCAGACCCACCACGTGGACGTCGTCCACGCCGAGGTCGTCCAGGGCGCGCTGGGCCGCCGCGACCTGGGGCGGGCCGCCGTCCACGATCACGAGATTGGGGGGATACGCGAAGGCGCGCGCGGGCGCGTCGTCGGTGTCCGGGGCCACCTCCCCGCTGTGCATGCCCTTCTCCGCGGCGCGGCGCTGCTGTTCGAGGTGGCGGGAGAACCGGCGGTGGATGACGTCGTACATGGACGCGGTGTCGTCCCGTGCGGCGTCGCCAGTGATCGAGAACTTGCGGTACTCCGACTTGCGCGGCAGACCGTCCTCGAATACGACCATGGACGCGACCACGTTGGTGCCCTGAACGTGGGAGATGTCGTAGCACTCGATGCGCATGAGGGCGTCCGGGAGGTCCAGGGCCTCCTGCAACTGCTGCAGGGACGCCGAGCGCGTGGTCAGGTCTCCCGCGCGGCGGGACTTGTGCAGGGCCAGCGCCTGGCGCGCGTTCTCCGCGACGGTCTCGAGCAGCTGCGCCTTGTCACCGCGCTGGGGCCGTTGGATGGCCACCTGGGAACCGCGCAGCTCACTGAGCCAGTTGCGCAGCTCGTCCGCCTCGTCCGGTTCCGCGGACACGTACACCGTGCGCGGGATCGTGTCCTGGCGGTACGCGAGCTCGGACGTGCGGCGGTGCTTGGCGACCACGTCCGTGCTCCCGCCCGCGGTCTGTTTCCTGAGGGCCGACGGCGCGGGGGCCAGTTCCGATTGCGCCTCGCCGTAGACCTGTTGCAGCAGGTGGGTCATGAGCTGGGCGGTCGTGACATCCTCGACCTTCTCGGTGATCCACCCGCGCTGACCGCGGATCCGGCCGCCGCGCACGTAGAACACCTGGACCGCGGCCTCGAGCTCGTCCTCGGCGATCGCGAAGAAGTCCGCGTCCGTGGTGTCCGCGAGCACCACCGTGTTGCGCTCGAAAGCCCGCTCGAGCGCGCCGACGTCGTCGCGGCGTGCCGCAGCGGTCTCGAAGTCCATACGCTCGGCGGCCTCGTTCATTTGCCGCGTGAGCTCCCGGATGTACGGCTTGGCGTGTCCGGCCATGAAGCGGCACAGGTCGTCGGCGAGCCGGCGGTGGTCCTCGCGGGAGATCTCCCCCACGCACGGCGCCGAGCACTTGTCGATGTAACCCAGCAGGCACGGCCGGCCACTGCGCTCGGCGCGCTGGAACACACCCTTGGTGCACGTGCGCACGGGGAAGACCCGCAACAGGGCGTCCAGGGTGTCCCGGATGGCCCACGCCTGGGAGTAGGGACCGAAGTAGCGGTTGCCCGGTTTCTTCTCCCCGCGCGTGACCATGGCCCGTGGGACGTCCTCGGACATGGTCACCGCCAGGTACGGGTAGGACTTGTCGTCCCGGTAGGCGATGTTGAACCGGGGCGCGAACTCCTTGATCCACGTGTACTCGAGCTGCAGGGACTCGAACTCCGAGCCCACCACGGTCCACTGCACCGCCGCGGCCGTGGTGACCATGGTGCGCGTCTTGGGCGCCAGCTGGTGCAGCGGCGCGAAGTAGGAGGAGAGCCGGTTGCGCAGGTTCTTGGCCTTGCCCACGTAGATCACGCGGCCGTGTTCGTCCCGGAACCGGTAGACGCCCGGATTGGTGGGGATGTCCTGCCGGGCCGGCTTGTAGCTCGCCGGATCAGCCACGCCCGGCGTCCCTCTGCGCGGACGGGGACACGTTGTACACGTCCTTGCGCGGTTGCCCGGACAGTCCCGCGATCGTGGTCATGATCTGCTCCACGTGGGCCTTGCGCAGCTTGCCCGTCTGGTGACCCCCGGACTCCGGTGTGGGGATGGGCTCCCCCACGTGCATCTCGAACTTGGCGGGGCGGATCATGGTGGCCCCGGGCGGTTGCAGCCGCTGGGTGCCGATCAGCCCCACGGGCACCACCGGGGCGCCCGTGACGTAGGCCAGGTAGGCCACGCCGGAGTGACCGCGGTACAGGTAGCCGTCCCGAGAGCGCGTGCCCTCCGGGTAGATCCCGAACACGTTGCCCTGCTTGAGGTGTTCCACGGCGGGATCCAGGGCCGCCACGGACTCGCTCTGCTGACCGCGGGTCACGGGGATGATGTCGATGAACTCGAAGGCCTCGCGCATGAGCTTGCCCTTGATCCCGGGGCTGTTGACGTACTCCGCCTTGGCGATGAACTTGACCCGGCGGGGCATGAACGCGGAGATGATGACCGAGTCCAGGAAGGACAGGTGGTTGGACGCGATGATCACGGGGCCGTCCTGCGGGAGGTTCTCCAGACCCGTGATCACGGGACGACACAGCAGCCGCAGGGCGCGCGCCACCGAGGCCTTGGTCAGGTCGTATTTCGTGATCACTGCTGGCTCCCCTACCGGTCCGTATATTGCTGGAGCAAGTGTGCCAAATCCCCGGGCTCACGAGCGACAGCGGCACACACGTCCTGCAGTTCACCGGGCTGCGCGAAGCCCCACCCCGCGCCGAGGCAGTCGATGCCGTGGCTGCGGGCGCCGTCGGCGTCGTAGCTGCGGTCCCCGATCATCACGGTGCGTGCGGGGTCCGGGGGCAGCGCGCCCATGCGCCGCAGTGCTTCCCCGATGATCGCGGGCTTGTCGTGCAGGCGCCCGGACCCACCGCCGGGCTGCGCGAGATCGTCCGCGGCGCCGCTCACGGTCTCGAAGTACTCGTCCAGCCCGAAACGCGACACGACCTCCACGGCGATGTGTTCGGGCTTCTGAGTGGCCACGGCCTGACGCACGCCGCGCTCGCGCAGCGCCCCCAGCACCTCACGGACACCCGGGTAGACACGCGAGCGGTCCAGGCCCTCCGCGAGGTACCCAGCGCGGTACACCGAGACGACCTCCGCGATCCGGTCCTCGGGGACGTCCGTGAACCGGCGTAGGGACTCCCCGATCGGCGGTCCCACGAAGCGCCCGAGGTTCTCGGGCACCGTGAAGCCGCACGAGCGCAGGGCGTCGGCGATCCCGTCCGTGATCGCCCCGGCGGGATCCAGGACCGTGCCGTCCAGGTCCCACAGGACGATGGCGCTTTGGACGCTCATGCCCGGTCCCCCACCGCGGTCCCGGCGCGTTGCCGGTTCTCCTGCGCCTCGTCGGCCGGTTCCCCGTCATCCGGGGCGTCCGCACCGTCCCCGGTGCTGCTCGGGTCTGCAACGTCCCCCGGGCCCGCGGCGTCGCCAGCACTCGCGGTGCCGTCCGCGTCGGTGCGGTGGGCGGCCTCCCGGGCGGCGGAGTGTTCCAGCACCTCGCGCAGGAACTGCCCCGTGAAGCTGTCCTTGTTGCGTGCGACCTGCTCCGGGGTGCCCTGTGCCACGACCGTGCCACCGCCGGAACCCCCGTTGGGGCCCAGGTCCACGATCCAGTCCGCCGACTTCACGACGTCCAGGTTGTGCTCGATGGTCATGACGCTGTTGCCCTTGTCGACCAGGCTCTGCAGCACCATGAGCAGCTTCCGGATGTCCTCGAAGTGCAAACCCGTGGTGGGTTCGTCCAGGACGTAGATCGTGCGCCCGTTGGAACGCTTCTGCAGTTCCGCGGCGAGCTTGACGCGCTGCGCCTCACCGCCGGAGAGCGTGGTGGCGGGCTGGCCCAGCCGCACGTACCCGAGGCCCACCTCCACGAGCGTGGTGAGGTAGCGCGCGATCGCGGTGAACGGCGCGAAGAACTCCGCCGCCTCCTCGATGGGCATGTCCAGGACCTCGGCGATGTTCTTGCCTTTGTAGTGCACCTCGAGGGTCTCGCGGTTGTAGCGCGCACCCTTGCACACCTCGCACGGGACGTAGACGTCCGGCAGGAAGTTCATCTCGATCTTCAGCGTCCCGTCACCCGAGCACGCCTCGCAGCGCCCGCCCTTGACGTTGAACGAGAACCGGCCCTGCTGGTAGCCGCGGACCTTGGCCTCCTGGGTCTCCGCGAACAGCTTGCGGATCCGGTCGAACACGCCCGTGTACGTGGCCGGGTTGGAGCGCGGGGTGCGCCCGATGGGGCTCTGGTCCACGTGCACGACCTTGTCCAGGTGCTCGAGCCCGTCGATGCGCTTGTGACGCCCGGGCACCTGCTTGGCGCCGTTGAGCTGATTGGCCAGGCTCGTGTAGAGGATGTCGTTGACGAGCGTGGACTTCCCGGAACCGGACACGCCCGTGACCGCCACGAAGACCCCCAGCGGGAAGTCCACCGTGAGGTTCTGCAGGTTGTTCTCCCGCGCGCCCACGACCGTGAGCTGGCGCTTCTTGTCCACGGGACGCCGCTTCGCGGGGACCTCGATCAGCTTGCGCCCGGTGAGGTAGTCGGCCGTGATCGACCGGCGGTTCTCGAGCAGCTGGTCGTAGGTCCCGGAGTGGACCACGTCACCGCCGTGCACGCCCGCTCCCGGACCCACGTCCACGATCCAGTCGGCCTCACGCATGGTGTCTTCGTCGTGCTCGACCACGATGAGGGTGTTGCCCATGTCCCGCAGCCGCAGCAGGGTGTCGATGAGCCGGCGGTTGTCGCGCTGGTGTAACCCGATGGACGGCTCATCCAGGACGTAGAGCACGCCCACGAGCCCCGCACCGATCTGGGTGGCGAGCCGGATGCGTTGCGCCTCCCCACCCGACAACGTGGCCGCGGCCCGTTCCAGGTTGAGGTAGTCCAGCCCGACGTCGATCAGGAACGTCAGGCGCGCGATGATCTCCTTGAGCACCTGATCACCGATCTTTGCCTCGCGGGTGTCCAGGTCCAGCTGCTGGAAGAACGCGAGGGAATCGCGCATGGGCAGGCGGGTGGCCTCGGCGATGTTCTTCCCGCCCACGGTGACCCCGAGGATCGTGGGATTCAGCCGCGCTCCCCCGCACTCGGGGCACGCCACCTGGCGCATGTACTGCTCGTAGCGGTCCTTGGCGTGATCGGACTCGGTCTCCTCGTGCTTGCGCTTGATGTAACCGAACACACCCTCGAAGCCCTGCGTGTACCGGCGCTCGCGACCCCACCGGTTGCGGTAGGCCACGGTGACCTTGTAGTCCTTGCCGTGCAGGATGGCCTTGCGTGCCTTGGTCGGCAGGCCCTTCCACGGGGTCACGAGGTCGAATCCGGCCTCCTCCCCGAGTCCGGCGAGCAGCCGGTTCCAGTAGTCGCTCGTGGCCTTGCCCAGGGACCACGGGGCGATGGCGCCCTCCACGAGGGACAGGTCCGGGTTGGGCACCACGAGGTCCTCGTCCACCTCGAGGCGCGAACCGATGCCGTCGCACTCGGGGCACGCACCGAACGGGGCGTTGAACGAGAACGAGCGCGGTTCGATCTCGTCCGTCTGCAGTTCGTGCTCGTTGGGGCACGCGAGGTTCTCGGAGAACGTGCGGCGGGTCTCGTGCCACGGGGACTGCTCGCCCTCGCGGGTCACGAGCTCGATGACCACGCGTCCGTCCGCGAGGTTCAGGGCGGTCTCGACCGAGTCGGTGAGCCGCTGCCGGGCGTCCGGCTTGGCGGTGAGGCGGTCCACGACCACGTCGATCGTGTGCTTGTACTGCTTCTTGAGCTTGGGCGCGTTCTCGAGCTGGACGGTCTCGCCGTCCACGACGGCGCGCGCGTACCCCTGGGTGCTCAGCTGCTGGAACAGGTCCTGGAATTCGCCCTTGCGGCCCTTGACCACGGGGGCGAGCACCATAAACCGAGTGCGCTCGGGCAGCTCGAGCAGCTGGTCAACGATCTGCTGTGCCGTCTGCTTGGTGATGGGCTCACCGCACACCGGGCAGTGCGGGTGGCCGATCCGTGCCCACAACAGACGCATGTAGTCGTAGATCTCGGTGATCGTGCCCACCGTGGAGCGCGGGTTGCGCGAGGTGGACTTCTGGTCGATGGACACCGCCGGGGACAGCCCCTCGATGAAGTCCACGTCCGGCTTGTCCACGCGGCCCAGGAACATCCGGGCGTAGGAGGACAGCGACTCCACGTAGCGGCGCTGACCCTCGGCGAAGATGGTGTCGAAGGCCAGGGAGGACTTCCCGGACCCGGACAATCCCGTGAACACGACCATGGAATCGCGGGGGATGGTCAGATCCACGTTCTTGAGGTTGTGCTCGCGGGCACCCTGCACCACGATCTCGGTCAGGTCCGAGACACCGGAGGCGCGGGTGCGCGGGGCACGGTCGTGGGCCACTCGTTCCGCGAGCACGGAGCTCGACGGACGGTCACTGGGGGTTCGGCGGGTTTGCTCAGACACGGCAGTCACTCTATTACCAGGGGCCGACACGACGAGCGGGTCCGGGGACGAATCAGCGCAGCGCGCAATGCGACCTCCCGGCCGGATCGTGCGCTGCGCCGTCGTCCGTCATGTCCCCTACGAGCGGGAGAGCCGCCCGGCAGCGGGGCACCCTACTCGGCCCGGTGCCTCGGGTGGGGATGCGGGTGCGCGGTACCCGCGACGTCGGGCTCGACCGGTGCGGCGTGTGCCCCGCGGGCCGAACGCGCCGTCTCCTCGGCGCGCTCGCCGTGGGAGCGCCGCAGCCCGGAGGCCTTGGGATCGACCACGGGCAGCTCACCGGTCTCCGCGTGCTGCATGCGCAGCCCGGCCGCTTCCACGGGGTTGACGCGCTTGGTGACCATGGTGATCTCACCCGTCTCCGGGTCCACCTCCGCGACGTCCACCGTGGTGCGCAGCGGCACCTCCTTCATGAGCAGCACGCACACCAGGGTCACCAGCGACGCGATCCCGGCCACGAGGAACAGCAGCCCGGTCCCGGTCCCGTACGCCTCACGAATGGCCTCGAGCACGGCCGGCGGCAGCCCCGCGAGGTCGATCGACGCAGCGTCGGGCGTCTGGTGGGCATCCAGACCGTGGTCCGCGGCGAACCGGGACATCTCGCTCGAGAGGTGGCGCGTGAGCAGCGCCCCGAACAGGGACACCGCCACCGCACCACCCACGGTGCGGAAGAACGCGACCGCGGAGGACGCGGAGCCCATGTCCTTCAGGCCCACGGTGTTCTGCACGGCGAGCACGAGGTTCTGGTTCAGCGTGCCCACGCCCAGACCCACGAGGCAGATGAAGATGCCCACGAGCCACGCGGGCGTCGTGTGGGTCAGCTGGGACGCCAGGAACAGACCGATCGCGAGGATCACCGCGCCCACGATCAACACCCGCTTCCACCGGCCGAAGCGCGTGATGAGCTGGCCCGCGATCATGGAACCCAGGAACGATCCCACGACCTGCGGGAGCATGAGCAGCCCGGACTCGGTGGGGGTGTAGCCCTGGCCCAACTGGAAGTACTGGCCCAGGTACGTCGTGGACGCGAACATGGCGGCACCCGTGGCGATCGCCGCGATAATCGCGAGCACGGTGGTGCGCTCGGTGACCACGTGCAGGGGCATGGTCGGTTCGCTCGCGCGCCGTTCCACCAGGATGAACGCCACGGTGCTGAGCACGCCCACCGCGATCAGCAGGATGGACTCCCACGAGCCCCAGTCGAAGAGCTTGCCCGCGAAGGACACCCACAACAGCAGGGAGGACGTGGCCACCGCGAGCAGGGCCATGCCCAGGAAGTCCACCTTGGGCGCCGTCTCACGCGTGGTCTCGGGCAGGTGCAGCGTGCGCACAATCAGCACGGCCGCGAGGATCGACAGCGGCACGGGGATCAGGAAGCACCAGCGCCACCCGAACGCGTCCACGATCAGCCCGCCCAACAGCGGGCCCACGGACGTGGCCACGGCCATGACCGCGCCCATGTACCCGGCGTACCGGCCGCGCTCGCGCGGCGGGATGATCGTGCCCAGGATCGTCTGGGCCAGCGCCATCAGGCCGCCCATGCCCACGCCCTGGATCACGCGGGCCACCACGAGCATGATGATGGACCCCGCGAGACCCGCGGCGGCGGAACCGATCACGAAGATCGCGATGGCCATGAGCAGCAGCTTCTTCTTGTCGAAGAGGTCCGCCAGCTTGCCCCACACGGGGGTCGTGACGGCATTGGCCAGCAGGGTGCCGGTGACCGTCCAGGACAGTGCCGTCTGGTCCCCGCCCAGGTCCGCCATGATGACGGGCAGAGCCGTGCCGATGATGGTCAGGGTGACCATGGCCATGAAGAACGCGGCCAGGATGCCGGTCAACGCCCGCAGGACGTCCCGGTGCTCCTGGTCGCTCGTTCGCGTAGCACGCGCCTTGCCGCGCGTGTCCTGGGCTGCCGTCACGGGCTGTTCTCCTTTCCGCGACCGGGGTCACCGGGCGCCGTGGGGTGCGGGGATCCGGGCTGCGCCCCGGGTTCCGGCGCGGTCGTGGCCGCCGTGACCCGGGACATGCCCAGTGATGTCAGGAAGAGTTCGGTGAGCCGGTTGAGGTCCGAGCGCGTGCGTTCGGCCTCGTCCTCGCCCAGGTCGCCCAGGCGGGCGACGAGGGTCTCGGCGTCCGCGCGCAGGTTCGCCTCGAGGGCCTTGCGACCCTCGGGGGTGATCTCCACGATCTGCGCGCGTCCGTCCTCGAGGTCCCGGGTGCGGGTCACGTACCCGAAGTGTTCGAGGGCGCTCAGGTGCCGGCTCATCCCCGAGGCCCCGAGGCCGGACTCGGCCACGATGTCCTTGGCCCGGCGTCCGGGCACGCACGCGAGATAGCTCAGGATGTTGGTGTGCACCATGGACAGTTCCCGGTGCAGCGCCGCTGCCTTGAGCACCTTGCGGGTCACGCGTTGCAGCTCGAACAAGTCGCGTACGAGCTCCTCGGCGGTCGCGTGTGACACGCCCATCCACTCCCCCGTTCCTCGGGTGCCGGGGGTGCGCCTTCCATGACCGGTGCGGGCCGAGTCAGTGCGTACTCGCACGGCGATGGGCCCATGTGCGCGTTTCGTCGCGCTCGGTCCGGCGCTCGCGCGTTCCGGCGGACGACGCCGCTCGGTCGGGAGATCGCGTCGCTCACGCACCCCGCAGCTCATTTATTTGCTTCGCGCAACTATATATCCGTCCGGCACGGGAGTCCATCCCCCGGGCGTGTCGTCTCCACCACAGGGTGCGTGGACGCGCGGGCGCGTATTAGCCCGGCGTGACTCGGCGGCCTAGAATCGTGGGCATGATCGCTACCCAGACCGAGATCACGGAACTCGCCGACATCACCATCCGCCGCATTTCGGTGAGCGAGATGGACAACAACGTGTACCTCCTCACCTCCAAGGAGCACGGCACGCAGGTGCTCATCGACGCCGCGGACGACGCCCGCGCCATCGCCGGTCTCGTGGCCGCCGGGTCCGGGGACTGCTCAGACTGGGGGAACCTGCAGTTGATCATCACGACCCACTCGCACTGGGACCACGTGCGCGCGCTGGAGTCCGTGGCCTCGCATTCGGAGGCCATGACGGCGTGCGGTGCCGCGGACGAGAACGACATCTCGGTGCCCATGGACATCACGTTCGAGAACGGGGACACCGCCGAACTCGACGGTTTCGAGCTGGACATCATCGAGCTGCGCGGGCACACCCCAGGCTCCATCGCGGTGGTGTACCGGGACCCGTCCGGGCCCGCCCACATCTTCTCGGGTGACTCCCTCTTCCCCGGCGGTCTCGGCAAGACGAACTCCCCCGATGACTTCCAGCAGCTCTACCAGGACGTCACCGAGCGGATCTTCGACGAGTTCCCGGACGACACCGTGATCCACCCGGGCCACGGTGTCCCCACGACCCTGGGCGCCGAACGCCCGCACCTGCAGGAGTGGAAAGAACGCGGCTGGTGAGCGCCGCCTCGTCCGGGGCCGCGGCCCCGGCGCGTAACACGGCGGACCGGGCCGCGTACGTCGCCGTCTTGGCCTTCCCCCTGTTGGTGCTCGCGGGCGGGGTGGTCGGATACGCGTTCGCCCCCACGGTGCACCAGGCCGCGGGCTGGACGAATCCCCTGCTGGGTCTCGTGATGTTCGGGATGGGACTCACTCTGCGTCCCGTGGACTTCGCGCTCGTGGCCAAGCGCCCGGTCCCGATCGTCGTGGGTGTGTTGGCCCAGTACGTCCTCATGCCGATCATCGCGCTGCTCGTGACCTGGCTGCTGCGACTGCCCCCGGAGATCGCGGCCGGCGTGATCCTCGTGGGCTGCGCCCCGGGCGGCACGTCCTCCAACGTGGTGTCCTACCTGGCCCGCGGTGACGTGGCTGTGTCCGTGACCATGACGTCCATCTCCACGCTGCTCGCCCCGCTGCTCACCCCGTTCCTCACGCTGTGGCTCGCGGGCGCGTATATGCCGCTCGACGGCGCCGCCATGGCCACGTCGATCGCCCTGATCGTCCTCCTGCCCGTGCTCGCGGGACTCGTGGTGCGCCTCACGCTACCCCGCGTGGTCGAGCGTTTGCTACCCGTGCTGCCGTGGGTTTCGGTACTCGGCATCGCCGTGATCGTGGCGGTCGTGGTCTCTGGCTCGGCGGACAAGATCATCCAGGCGGGACTGCTCGTGCTCGCCGCCGTCGCGATCCACAACGTGCTCGGGTATTTGCTGGGTTACGCGGTCGGCCGGGTAACCGGACAGCCGGCTCCCGTGCGCCGGACCACCGCGGTGGAGGTCGGCATGCAGAACTCCGGACTCGCCGCGGGTCTCGCGGCGCAGTACATGTCCCCGCTCGCGGCCCTGCCCGGCGCGGTGTTCTCGGTGTGGCACAACCTCTCCGGCGCGGTCTTCGCGCTGCTGTGCCGTCGGGCGGATTCGGCCGCGGCGCGGCGCGCGAACATCTGACGACGTCGCGGCGTCGGGCGCACCCGGCCACTGTCGACCCAGCCGCCCGGCACTGCGGTGAGCGGGCGACGTCGCCCTGGCACCCCCGCGGACGCGCCCGTGTGCGTGTCCGCGGGGGCCGATAGGCTGACGGGGATGAAACTCCTCGATTCCCTGGCCCCCGATCTCTCCGCCCCCGGGCACCGGTACCTGCGCGGTGATTTCGCGTCCAACCCCCTGAGCGAGGACGAGATCTACGAGGGGTTCCTCGGCTGGATCGCCTCACGGGACATGGAGCTGTACCCCGCCCAGGACGAAGCCGTGCTGGAGGTCGCCAACGGGTCCAACGTGATCCTCGCGACCCCCACGGGATCGGGTAAGTCCACCGTGGCCGTGGCCGCGCACTTCGCGGGGCTCGCTCGCGGGGCTCGCTCGTACTACACCGCGCCCATCAAGGCCCTGGTGTCCGAGAAGTTCTTCGACCTGTGCGAGATCTTCGGCGCCGAGAACGTCGGCATGGTCACGGGTGATTCCGCGGTCAACCAGAACGCCCCGATCGTGTGCTGCACCGCGGAGATCCTCGCGAACGTGGCCCTGCGTGAGGGTGCGGACGCGGACCTCGGCGTGGTGATCATGGACGAGTTCCACTTCTACTCCGATCCCCAGCGCGGCTGGGCGTGGCAGGTGCCGCTCATCGAACTGCCCCAGGCGCAGTTCCTGCTCATGAGCGCGACCCTCGGGGACGTCACCCGCATCGAGAACCGCCTGAACGAGACCACGGGCCGTTCCACCGCGCTCGTCTCCTCCGCGGAACGCCCCATCCCCCTGCACCACTACTACTCCGAGCGCCCCGTCCACGAGGAGCTCGAGGAACTGCTCAGCACCCACCAGGCCCCGGTGTACGTGGTGCACTTCTCGCAGCTGCAGGCCGCGGAACAGGCCCAGAACCTGATGTCCGTGGACGTCCTCAGCAAGGACGAGAAGCAGCGCGTGGCGGAGCTGATCAAGGACTTCCGCTTCTCCGCGGGCTTCGGCAAGACGCTCAACCGGCTCGTGCGGCACGGGATCGGGGTGCACCACGCGGGCATGCTGCCCAAGTACCGCCGCCTCGTGGAGCAGCTCGCCCAGACCGGGCTGCTCAAGGTGATCTGCGGGACGGACACCCTAGGCGTGGGGATCAACGTGCCCATTCGCACCGTGCTGATCACGGCGCTGTCCAAGTTCGACGGTCGCCGCACCCGCCGGCTCAGCGCCCGCGAGTTCCACCAGATCGCGGGCCGCGCGGGCCGCGCCGGCTACGACACCGCGGGGACCGTGGTGGTCCAGGCCCCCGAGCACGTCATCGAGAACGAACGCGCCATGGCCAAGGCCCGGGCCAAGCACGGGGACGATCAGAAGAAACTGCGTCAGGTGCCCAAGAAGAAGCCGCCGGAGGGTTTCGTGTCCTGGAGCCGTAAGACGTTCGAGTCGCTCGTGGCCGCCCAGCCCGAACAGCTCACGTCCTCCTTCGCGATCACCCACTCCATGGTCCTGAACATGCTGCAGCGGCCCGGGGACAACATCGGCGCCGGGTACCGCTTGCTCACGAGCGTGGACGAACCACGGCCGCGCCAACGCCTGCTGCTGCGCCAGGCGCTCGCGATCCTCAAGGAACTGCTGCGCGCGGGCGTCGTCGTACGCCTGCATGAGCCGGACGAGACCGGGCGCCGCTACCGGCTCACGGTCGAGCTGCAGGAGAACTTCGCGCTGAACCAGCCGCTGTCCCCGTTCGCGCTGGCCGCGCTCACCCTGCTGGACCCGGAGTCGGAGACGTACGCGCTCGATGTCGTCTCGGTCATCGAGGCCACGCTGGAGAAACCGCGCCAGGTGCTGAACCTGCAGGAGAAGAAGGTCAAGGGCGAGGCGCTCGCGACCATGAAGGCCGACGGCCTCGAGTACATGGAACGCATGCGCGAGTTGGACGAGATCACGTACCCCCAGCCGTTGCGGGAACTGCTCGAGCAGTCGTTCGAGACCTACCGATCCTCCGCCCCGTGGGTCGCACAGTTCGAGCTTTCCCCCAAGTCCGTGGTGCGGGACATGTACGAGCGCGCCATGACGTTCGGGGACTACGTGCAGTTCTACGGTCTCGCCCGCTCCGAGGGCATCCTGCTGCGCTATCTCTCGGACGCGTACAAGGCCCTGCGCCAGACGGTCCCGGTGGACGCCACGACCGAGTCGCTCACCGACCTGGTGGAATGGCTCGGGGAGAGCATCCGCCAGACCGACAACTCCCTGCTGGACGAATGGGAGAAGCTGGCCTCCGGGGAGGAATCCCCCATGGGCACGGGCGCGGACTCCCTCAAGGAACTCGTGGCCGAACAGCCGGAAGGCGTCACCGCGAACCCCCGTGCGTTCCGCGTGATGGTGCGTAATGCCCTGTTCCAGCGCGTGGAACTGTTCGCGCAGGAGAAGGACAAGGTGCTCGGGGCCCTGGACGAGAGAACCGGGTGGGACCGCGACCGCTGGGCGGACGCGATGGACACGTACTTCGACGAGTACGAGGACATCTACACGGACGCCCAGTCCCGCGGGCCGTCTCTGATCCGCATCACCGAGGACCCCGAGGGAATGACCGGGTTCTGGACCGTCACGCAGGTCTTCGACGATCCGGACGGGCACCACGACTGGGGTATAAACGCGCGCGTCGACCTCGCGGCGTCGGACGAGGACGGCTTCCCCGTGGTCCTCGTGGACAACGTGGGTCCCATCACCGACACGAGACGCTGAGCACCGGTCATCCCGGAAGCCATGCATGTGGAGACGCATCATCGGATAATATGCACTTTAGGATGCATAGGGTGAGGAGGAGTTCGTGTTCGCCCTGACGATCGACCGCCGCGATTCCCGCGGCCGCGCCGCCGAGCTGCACATGGGACGGCAGCGCACGGCTCTGCAGGAGGAACTCCCCCGCCCGGTCCTCGACTGGGAGATCAGCGCGGGCGATGAGCTGCAGGCGCTCTACGACGACGCCGCCGCGATCGTCCGTGCGGTCCTCGCGCTCGCCGACGCCGGGCACTGGCACGTGGGCGTGGGCATCGGCGCGGTGGACGACCCCCTGCCGTCGTCCGTGCGCGAAGCTACGGGCGAGGCCTTCGTGGCGGCGCGGGATGCCGTGAACGCCGCGAAGGAGCGCGGCCGTCCGGTCGTGGCCGGCAACGAATGGGCGCGGCGCGCGGGCAGCGTGGTGGATCTGGTGTGCGCCGTGCGGGCCCGGCGTTCCGAGGCCGGGGCGCAGGCCACGGAACTCGCCGACCGGGGGCTCACGCAACAGGAGATCGCCGAGGGGCTCGGGATCACCCAGTCCTCGGTGTCCCGGCGGCTCAGCGCAGCGCTGTGGCACGAGGAACACACGGTCCACGAGACCCTCGAGGCGTTGTTCCGACTCGCGGACGAGCACTCCCCCTCTGGCCACGCTCCGGACGCCGCGGCCCCCTCAGCGCAGGACGCCACCTCCTCGCAGGACGCCCACCCATTGAAGGACGTCTCCTCGCCGGAGGATGTCGCCTCGAGCGGCGACACCACCTCGGGCGGTGACGCGTGAGCTTCCTGCGCCCGCTCACCACCGCGGTCCTCCCCGCAGCCCTGGTGCTGACCACCGCGATCTGGACCGTGCTCGCGGGGACCGTGCCCCGGGAATGGGCCTATCCCGCGCTGCTGATCGCCGGGGCCCTGTCCGGCGACCCTGTGGTGCGCGGGGTCTTCCGTTTCGCAGACGTCTCCCACGAACGCCTGCGTCCGGCGAAGAGCCCGTGGGACGACTCCGAGGCCACGGCGGAACCCGTGGACCCGCCGCTGCGCGGAGGTCTGGTCATCGGTGCGCTGGAACGCGCCGGCGCCATCGTCTCGCTGCTCACGGGCATGGTCGCCGGGATCGGCGTGGTCGTGGCGATCAAGGGCCTGGCCCGCTACGGCGAGTTCACCAACGCCCAGCAGCGCGAACAGTTCATCATCGGCACCCTCGTGTCCCTGCTATGGGCCGCGTTGTTCGCCGGTGCTGCGCTGTGGTGCACGACGCCGCGGGGCCCGTTCCCAGGATAGGGAACGGGCCCCGCGGACCGGTTCGAGCGGCGTCGTCGTACGCCTCGGGCAGCCGGGTGGCTACCGCGCCGCGGTGGAGCCCCCGCCCGAGGAGTCGCCGCGGGCGGTCCCCGCACCCGGCGTGGCGTCCGCGGCCGCTTCACCCGCCGGAGCGGCCTTGCCCGTGTTGGCCCCCGGGGCGGCCGGGGAGGCGGTGTCGTCGCGGTGGCTCTCTTCGGCAAAGTCCGGGGAAGGGGTCTGCACCCGGCCGGTCTCCTCGAACTCGCGGTGCTGACCCCGGGCGGTCTCGAGCATCTTACGGAACCGAGCGCGGGAATCGATCAGCTCGTTCTTGTGCTTCTCCGAGATCCGCGGGAAACGCTTCTGCAGCCGCGCGAGCTCCCCGGCGATCTTGTGACGCTCCTCGGCGTCCGCGTCCTGCGGGAGAGCCAGGTACTTCTCGGTGAGGTCCTGCGTCTTCTGGATGGTGCGCAGCGCGCGGCCCTTGGGGCTGTACAGCGAGATGAGGACGGTGAGCACGAGCACGGAGATGATCACCGTGAGGGACGTGCCGATCCCAATCTCGGCGACGGCCACGTGCTCGCCGTCGTTGATGAACGGCAGGGTGTTCTCGTGCAGCGCGTGCAGGATGAGCTTCACACCGATGAACGCGAGGATGATGGACAGGCCCCACGAGAGGTAGATCAACCGGTCCAGCAGACCGTCGATCAGGAAGTACAACTGGCGCAGACCCATGAGGGAGAACGCGGTGGCCGTGAACACGATGTACGGCTCCTGCGTGAGGCCGAAGATCGCGGGGATCGAGTCCAGGGCAAAGAGGATGTCCGTGCCACCGACCGCAACCATCACGAGCAGCATGGGGGTCAGCGCGCGCTTGCCGTTGTGCCTCGTGAACAGCTTGTCGCCGTCGTAGTAGTCCGTGGTGTGGAAGACCTTCTTGGCCAGGCGCACCACGATGTTGTTGGCCTCGTCCGACTTGTCGTCCGTGACCTCGCCCTTGATCAGGTTGCCCGCGGTGAAGATCAGGATCAGGCCGAAGAGGTAGAAAACCCACGCGAAGGTGTTGATCGCGGCGGCGCCGATGAAGATGAAGACCGTGCGGGCGATCAACGCGAAGATGATGCCGAACAGCAGCACCTTCTGCTGTTCCGCCCGGGGCACCGCGAACGAGCCGATGATTATCAGGAACACGAAGAGGTTGTCCACGGACAACGCCTTCTCCGTGACGTAACCGCCGTAGTACTCGGCCATGAGCGTGGGGCCGTCCAGCCACAGGATTACGAAGCCGAACAGCAACGCGATGCCCACGTACGCCGCGGACCAGATCGCGGCTTCCTTGATCGACGGTTCGTGCGCCTTGCGCACGTGGAAGATGAAGTCGTAAGCCAACAGGCCCACGATCAGGGCGATCGTGATGCCCCATTGGAAGGATGTGATCTCCACGGAGGGTCTCCTTGTGGGTGAGGTGTATTGCACAAGTCTCTCCCCCACGCGCCGACCCTCGCGTGGAGGACGGGGTGCCGCGTGGTCCGTGCCCGGCCCGGCGACGGCGCCCGACGTACTGACGTGCACGGAGATGGTGGGATACTCCCTTGATCAGGCAAGAGCATACCGGTTTCCGGGGGTCGAAGCACCCGGTGACGGATCACGCCCCGCCGGTGCACCGGCGGGGCGTGACAGGGGCCTTGTGCGGGCCCGGGCGGGAGACCCTCAATCGGGTCCGGTGTGAAGGCCGGGTGCGAAGGGCGGTGCGACCCTGATACGGGACGCGGGCTCAGCGGGTCCCGGTCTCCGCGATCCGGTGTTGCTTAAGGCCGTGGGCCCGTTCGAGCAGGTCGTGGTAGCGGGCCTCGGACTCGATGAGCTCGTCCCGGTACTTCTCCTTCACGGTGGGAAGGAGGTCCCGGTACTTGGTCATCTTCTCGGCCGCCTCGACCCGCTCGTCCCGCGGGGCGTCCTCGGGGAGGTCGAGGTAGCGTTCGGCCCAGTCGCGCGCACCGTTGACGATGCGCACCGCGCGGCCCTTGGGGCTGAACAGGGACGCGAGCACGGTCACGACCAACACACCCAGGATCACGGCCAGGGAGAACCCGGTGGTCACCTCGACCACATGCACGGGCTCGCCGTCGTTGATGAACGGCAGGGTGTTCTCGTGCAGCGCATGCAGGATGAGCTTCACGCCGATGAACCCCAGGATGATCGCGAGACCCCACGAGAGGTAGATCAACCGGTCCAGCAGACCGTCGATCAGGAAGTAGAGCTGGCGCAGACCCATGAGCGAGAACGCCGTGGCGGTGAACACGATGTAGGTCTCCTGGGTGAGACCGAAGATCGCGGGGATGGAGTCCAGGGCGAACATGATGTCCGTGAGCCCGATGGCCACCATGACCAGCAGCATGGGGGTCATCACGCGCTTGCCGTCGACCTCGGTGAACAGCTTGTCGCCGTCGTACTCGTCCGTGGTCTTGAGGAAGCGCTTGGCCAGGCGCACCATCACGTTGTTGGCCTCGTCCCCCTCGTCCTTGTCCGTGACCTCACCCTTGACCAGGTTGCCCGCGGTGTAGAGCAGGAACAGTCCGAACACGTAGAACAGTGCGGACCACCGGTTGATCGCGGCCGCGCCGATGAAGATGAACACCGTGCGGGCGATCAGCGCCACCACGATGCCGAACAACAGCACCTTCTGCTGATCCGCGCGGGGCACCTTGAAGGACGCCATGATGATCAGGAACACGAACAGGTTGTCCACGGACAGGGCCTGCTCGGTCACGAAACCCGCGTAGTACTGCGCCGCGAAACCCGGACCGTCCCAGAACAGGATCAGTAGCCCGAAGATCAGGGCCAGGGACACGTACAGGCTGGTCCACAGCGCCGCTTCCTTGATGCTGGGCTCGTGCGGTTTACGCGCGTGGAAGATGAAGTCGTACGCGAGCAACCCCACGATCACCGCGATGGTGATCCCCCATTGCAGACCGGAAACTTCCACGAGTACCCTTTAGGCGAGAACGAAGCATGCAGCAGCCCGGGAACGGGCTGGGTAACTTGGGAAGTTTACCTGACTAACAACTCGCCGTAAGGGGTGCGATCGGCTCACGCGTGGCCGGCGTCCTTCATGCGCCGCAGTTCCTTCTTGAGGTCCGCGATCTCGTCCCGCAGCCGCCCGGCCAGCTCGAACTTCAGCTCGGCGGCGGCGTTGCGCATCTGCTCACTGAGGTCCTCGATCAGATCCACGAGGTCCTCGGCGGGTGCGGCCGCGACACCGTCGCGCAGCAGTTTGGACTCCGCGGCGGCCGCGGCCTGATCCTTGCCCGTGGCCTTGCCTGTGGCCTTGCCCTTACCGCCCTTGACGGGAGCGGTGTGATTGTTGGCGGCGGCGCGCTGGGCCAGCAGGGTGCGGGTGTCCTCGTCCTCGCGTGCCAACTGATCGGTGATGTCCGCGATCCGCTTGCGCAGCGGTTGCGGATCGATCCCGTGTTCCTCGTTGTACGCGACCTGGATCTCCCGGCGGCGGTTGGTCTCCTCGATCGCAACGTTCATGGAATTGGTGATCTTGTCCGCGTACATGTGGACCTCACCCGAGACGTTACGGGCGGCGCGACCGATCGTCTGGATCAGGGACGTGGTGGAACGCAGGAAGCCTTCCTTGTCCGCGTCCAGGATGGCCACGAGGGAGACCTCGGGCAGGTCCAGGCCCTCGCGCAACAGGTTGATGCCCACGAGGACGTCGAACGTGCCCATGCGCAGGTCCCGCAGCAGTTCCACGCGCTTGAGGGTGTCCACGTCCGAGTGCAGGTACTGGACCCGCACACCGTGTTCCATGAGGTACTCGGTGAGGTCCTCCGCCATGCGCTTGGTCAGCGTGGTCACCAGGACGCGTTCGTCGCGTTCCACGCGCAACTCGATCTGTTCCAGCAGGTCGTCGATCTGACCCTTGGTGGGTTTGACGATCACCTGGGGGTCCACGAGTCCCGTGGGGCGGATGATCTGCTCCACCACGGAGTCCACCTTGGACATCTCGTACGGCCCCGGGGTCGCGGACATGTACATGGTCTGCCCGATTCGTTCCAGGAACTCGTCCCATTTCAGGGGGCGGTTGTCCATGGCGGACGGCAACCGGAAGCCGTGTTCCACCAGCGTGCGCTTGCGGGACATGTCCCCCTCGTACATGCCACCGATCTGCGGCACGGTCACGTGGGACTCGTCGATGATGAGCAGGAAGTCGTCCGGGAAGTAATCCAGCAGACAGTGGGGAGCGGAACCGCGCGGGCGGCCGTCAATGTGCAGCGAGTAGTTCTCGATCCCGTTGCAGTAGCCCATTTGTTCCATCATCTCGAGGTCGTACGTGGTGCGCATGCGCAACCGCTGGGCCTCCACGAGCTTGTTCTGCGACTCGAGCTCCTGCAGCCGCTCCTGCAGCTCCTTCTGGATGGACTCGATCGCCGAGGCCATGCGTTCCGCACCGGCCACGTAGTGCGAGGCGGGGAAGACGTACATCTCCTGCTCCTCGTTTACGATCTCCCCCGTGAGCGGGTGCAGCGTGTAGATCGCCTCGATCTCGTCCCCGAAGAACTCGATACGCACCGCGAGTTCCTCGTACATGGGGATGATCTCCACGGTGTCCCCGCGCACGCGGAACGTCCCGCGGTGGAAGTCCACGTCGTTGCGCACATACTGCATGTTCACGAACTGACGCAGCAGGGTGTCCCTGTCCATCTCCTGGCCCACGGCCAGGGTGACCATTTGCTTGACGTACTCCTCCGGGGTGCCCAGACCGTAGATGCAGGACACGGTGGAGACCACCACGGTGTCGCGGCGGGTCAGCAGGGCATTGGTGGCGGAGTGTCGCAACCGCTCGACCTCCTCGTTGATCGAGGAGTCCTTCTCGATGAAGGTGTCCGTCTGGGGGACGTAGGCCTCCGGCTGGTAGTAGTCGTAGTAGGAGACGAAGTACTCGACGGCGTTGTGGGGCAGCAGTTCGCGCAGCTCGTTGGCCAGCTGGGCGGCCAGGGTCTTGTTCTGCACGAGCAACAGCGTGGGCCGCTGGACGGCCTCGATGAGCCACGCGGCGGTCGCGGACTTACCCGTGCCCGTGGCGCCCATGAGTACCACGTCCTTCTCCCCGCCCTTGATCCGGCGGGACAGGTCCGCGATGGCCTTGGGCTGGTCACCGGCGGGCTGGTACTCGGACACGACCTCGAACGGGGCGACCACACGATTGATCTTCTGCGCGAGCGACATGGCCCCAGCGTACGCGCCGACTCAGACACGGATCCGGGCGGCTCGCACCGCCCCGGGACGGCTCACAGGACCCGCGTGCGCCACCATTCGTCCACCTGCGCGAGCAGGTCCTCGATGGTCGTGGAATTGTCGAGGACGGCCGTGGCCACCGCTCGGCGCTGCTCGTCCGTGGCCTGGGCCGCGATCCGGCGGCGGGCGTCCTCCGGGCTCATCCCGCGGTCCTCGACCATCCGCCGCACCCGTTCGTCCTCGGGCGCCTGCACCACGAGCACCTCGTCCATCGCCTCGTGCTGACCGGTCTCCACGAGCAGCGGGATGTCGTGGACCACCACTCCCCCCGGCGGCACCTCACTCACGAGCCGCGCGGTCTCGCGCCGCACGAGCGGGTGGATGATCCCGTTCAGGGCCGCGAGCTGCTCGGCGTCGTCGAACACGATGGCCGCGACCGCCGCGCGGTCCAGTGCGCCCGAGTCCGGCTGCACGATCCGCTCCCCGAAGTGGGCCACCATGGCCTCGTAGCCCGGCTCCCCCGGTTCCTGCAGGGCCCGGGCGATCGCGTCCGCGTCCAGGACGAGCGCCCCGAGCTCGCTCAGCCGCCGCGAGACGGTGGACTTGCCCGAGGCGATCCCGCCGGTCAGCCCGACCCGCAGAGTCTCGGTGTGGCCGGGTCTGCGCAACAGCTCAGTCATGACGGTGTCCTTCCGTGTCCTGCTCCCGGCCCAGTGCCGGGAGCACGTGGTCGCGCCAGATCTCGCGGGAGCGCTCCCGCAGGCCGTCGAGGTCACCGTCGTTGACGATCACCTCGTCCGCAACCGCCCGGATCTCGTCCGGCCCGGCGGCCACGTCCACCCGGTCCCACGCGTCCTCGGCCGGCAGGCCCTTACCCGCGCGCAACCGACGCACCCGGTCCTCCACGGGCGCGTCCACGGCCACGACGAGGTCGAACCGGTCCCCCTGTTCCGCCTCGAGCGGGTCCCGGATCACCTGCACGACCACGCTGTCGGGTCCCGCGTCCCGGGCACGACGCCGCGCCGCCTCCCGCAGCGCGGGGAGCAACAGTTCGTGGGCGCGGGCCCTGGCGGCGTCGTTGTGGGTCATCAGGTCGTCGAGCGCGTCTGACGCGGCGGCGTCGTCGTGTGAAGAGACACCCCGGGCGCGCAGCTGCTCCCCGAAGACGCGCTCGACGTCCGCGCGCGTGTCCGTGCCCGGGCGCAGGAGCTCGCGCCACAGCGCGGAGCTGTCCACGACGACGGCGCCCAGCGCCTCGAACTCGCGGGCCACGGTGTGCTTGCCCGCCGAGGGACCGCCGGTGAGAGCGAGCTGGAACACCGGCCGGCCCTCCTGCTCCCGCTGCCAGTGCCACGTGCGGGGCTGGTGGGTGTCGTGATCGGGCTCGGTGCCCACCTCGTACTCGGGACGGATGACGTAGTCCTCGATCGCGGCGGTGTCCTGCTGCGCCCTGCGGTGGTACTCCTCCGCGGGCAGCACCTTCTTCCACTGCCGGGTGCGCATGGGACGCGCGGTGCCGGCGTCCTGGCGCAGCGCGCGTAAGAGCATGCCGGCCTGCAGGACCTCCAGGACCATCACGGGAGCGCCGATCACGATGATGACCTCCTGCAGGGCGTTGAGCCCGTTCTCGCCGGAGGTCGTGATGATCGCGGCACACACGGCGCCCACGGCGAGCGTCCAGAAGATCCGCTGCTGGCGCGGCCCCTCGTCCTCGTGCCCGTTGGCCATCGCGTCCATCACGAGCGCGCCGGAGTCGATCGAGGTGATGAAGAAGATCGTGATGACCACGAGCGCCACGAGCGCGGTGACCGCGAACCACGGCATGGACCCGAGCAACTGGAACAGAGCGGCCTCCACGTTGCCCTGCGTGACGATGGTGTCCGTGAGACTGCCCTGCGTCTCGGGAGCGCGGTCGATGCGGATCGCGCTGTAGCCGTAGATGGCCATCCACACCGCCACGAACGACGACGGGACGCCGAGCACCCCCACCACGAACTGACGGATCGTGCGCCCGCGCGAGATCTTGGCCACGAACATCCCCACAAACGGTGCCCACGTGACGGTCCAGGCCCAGTAGAACACCGTCCAGTCACCGGACCACGTGCCGCCGCCGAACGTGTCGTTGAAGAACGCGAGCGTGGGCAGCTGATTCACGTAGCCACCCACGGACTCCACGATGCTGCGCATCGTGTCCATCGTGGCCCCGGCCATGAGCACGAACAGCAACAGGGCCACGGCCAGGACGATGTTCGCGTACGAGAGTCGCTTGACGCCCTTCTCCATGCCCGCGAGCACGGAAGCCAGGCCCACCGCCGTGATCAGCGCGATGATGGCCGCCTGGATCCACCCCGCCATCGGGATGCCGTAGACGTACGTGAGGCCGCTGTTGATCTGCAGCGCCCCGAGCCCCACGGACACCGCGAGCCCGAACACGGTCGCGACGATCGAGAGCACGTCGATCGCCTTGCCCCACGGGCCGTGGATCCCGTCGCCGAGCACCGGGTGGAACGCGGACGAGACGCGCGGGGGCAGTTTGCGCTTGTACGTGAAGTACCCGAACGTCAGACCGGGGACGGCGAGGATCGCCCACATGTGCACGCCGAAGTGGAAGTTGGCGATGTTCAGGGCCTCCACCGCGGCGCGGTCCGACGCGGGCTCCGTGCCGTACATGGGCGGGTTCGCGTAGTGGTTGATGGGTTCGGCCACACCCCAGAACATCAGCACGGCGCCCACGCCCGCCGCGAAGAGCATCCCGAACCACGCGATCCCGGAGTACTCGGGGACGGAATCGTCGTCGCCGATCTTCACGCGCCCGTAGCGGCTCAGTGCCAGACCGATCGCGAAGATCACGAGAGCGGTCACGCTGAAGGTGTAGAACCATCCCGTCTGGTAGCGCAACGCGTGGGAGATCACGCCGAAGACCGATTGCACGGGACCCGGGAACAGACTCATGCCGAGCGTGAAGACGACGATCAGCGCGGCCGAGACGAAGAAGATGGACGGGGTCGTGCGCAACCCCAGTCGGTCGTGAAGACGATTGAGCACAGGTCAGCTTTCCGATGGGAGGCGGTGGCACGTGGCCGCGTCGGCGCGGCAGGTCTCACTGTAGTGGCCCTCACGTGCTCCGCGGGCGCCCCGGGACCGTCCCGGGCCCCCCGCGCGGCCACGAGCCCCCGGATCGGCGCGTCCCTACACTGGTGGTGTGCCCGCCGAATCCTTCTCCCACGACGCCGCGGACTCGCGCGTGTCCTACACCGTCCCGCGCCGGGGCATCGTGCACAGCGCGGAGCTCGAGATCAAGAAGTCGCGGTTCCTAGCACTACTCACCCGCGTGGACACGGAAGCGGAGGCCCGCGAGTTCATCTCCCGTGTGGCCGCCGAGCACCGGGACGCCCGTCACCACTGCTCGGCATTCGTGCTCGGGCCCACGCGCGCCACGACGCGCTCGTCCGACGACGGCGAACCGGCCGGCACCGCGGGCATGCCCATGCTGCAGGCGCTGACCGCGCACGCCACGGCTCGGCAACGCACCGCGGACGAGGCCGGTGACCTCTCGGACGTGTGCGCGGTGGTCGTACGGTGGTTCGGCGGGGTCAAGCTCGGGGCCGGTGGGCTCGTGCGCGCCTACTCCGGTGCCGTGACCGCCGCGCTGGACACCGCCCCGCTCGTGCGCAGGATGCGCTGCCGCGAACTGACCCTGCCGCTCCCCCACGCCGAGGCCGGCCGCGTGGAGGCCGAGGTGCGCACCCGCGGGTTCACGGTCCTGCCCACCGGTTACGGCTCCGCGGACGCGACCTTACGCCTGCTCGTGGCAGATCTCCCCGGCGCCGTCGACGACGCCCGGGCGGCCCTGGCGAGCATCACCGCCGGACACGCGAGCGTCCACGAGGGACCCGCCCGGTGGGAGGACGTCCCGGACACGTGAAAGGTCCCGCTCCCCGTCACGGGGAGCGGGACCTTTCGGATTCACCTCACGGCGAGCTCACGGGCCGACGTGCGGCCGCGTGCTCACGCGTGTGACTCAGTGACCGGTGAGCTTCTCGCGCAGAGCGGCGAGGGCCTCGTCGGACGCGAGCGTCCCGGCGTCCTCGGCCGGAGCCTCGGAGGAGTAGCTCGTGGGGCCGGAGGAGTGGCTCGGGGAGGACGAGGAGGACGAGGTGGTCGCCGCATCCTGGTCTTCCTGCAGGTGCTTGCGCACCTGCTCCTTGTGCGCCTCCCAGCGGGCCTGGGCCTGAGCGTACTGCTCCTCCCACGCGGCGCGCTGCTCCTCGTAGCCCTCGATCCATTCGTTGGTCTCGGGATCGAAGCCCTCGGGGTACTTGTAGTTGCCCTGCTCGTCGTACTCGGCGGCCATGCCGTACTGGGCGGGATCGAACTCGGTGGAGTCCGGGTCCACACCCTCGTTGGCCTGCTTGAGGGACAGCGAGATGCGGCGGCGGTCCAAGTCGATGTCGATGACCTTGACGAACAGCTCCTCGTTCACGGAGACGACCTGCTCGGCCATGTCCACGTGACGCTGCGCCAGCTCGGAGATGTGCACGAGGCCCTCGATGCCGTCCTCGACGCGCACGAACGCACCGAAGGGAACCAGCTTGGTGACCTTGCCCGGGACGACCTGGCCCAGGGCGTGGGTGCGGGCGAACAGCTGCCACGGGTCTTCCTGGGTGGCCTTGAGCGAGAGCGACACGCGCTCGCGATCCATGTCCACGTCCAGCACCTCGACGGTGACTTCCTGACCGACCTCGACGACCTCGGAGGGGTGGTCGATGTGCTTCCAGGACAGCTCGGAGACGTGCACCAGACCGTCCACGCCACCGAGGTCCACGAACGCACCGAAGTTGACGATCGAGGACACGGTGCCCGTGCGGACCTGGCCCTTCTGCAGCTGCTGCAGGAAGTTGGCGCGCACCTCGGACTGGGTCTGCTCGAGCCACGCACGGCGGGAGAGCACCACGTTGTTGCGGTTCTTGTCGAGCTCGATGATCTTGGCCTCGAGCTGCTGACCGATGTAGGGAGCCAGGTCGCGGACGCGGCGCATCTCCACGAGGGAGGCGGGCAGGAAGCCGCGCAAGCCGATGTCCAGGATGAGGCCGCCCTTGACGACCTCGATGACGGTGCCGGTGACGACGCCGTCCTCGTCCTTGACCTTCTCGATGTCGCCCCAGGCGCGCTCGTACTGGGCGCGCTTCTTGGAGAGGATCAGGCGACCTTCTTTGTCCTCCTTGGTGAGGACCAGAGCCTCCACCTCGTCACCCACAGCCACGACGTCATCGGGGTTGATGTCGTGCTTGATGGACAACTCACGAGAGGGGATGACACCTTCGGTCTTGTACCCGATGTCCAGGAGGACCTCGTCGCGGTCGACCTTGACGACGGTGCCTTCCACGAGGTCGCCGTCGTTGAAGTACTTGATGGTCGCGTCGACAGCGGCGAGGAAATCCTCTTCAGTTCCGATGTCGTTGACGGCGACCTGCTGGGTGGTGGTGGTCATGTAGTAGGGACTCCGATGAAATTGATGTGATGGTTTGGTGTCACCAACCCCGCCCTGTGGGGCGCACCGGATTGGCGACGTCACGCTTGATGTGGGCGTGCGAATACACGCACCGCTCCAGTCTAGGCCCGAAACCGTGCCGGTTCAAGCCTGGAGGGTGCGTCCGCGCGCTGCGCGAGCCGCGCTCAGAACGGGGAGATGCAGTACGGGTGGGTGGGCGTGGACATGAGCGCCTGGATGTCCCGCAGGGCGGCGTCGTCGCGCACGCGCAGCAGGCCCGCGTAGTGCAGCGTGGACGCCTTGACGGCCCCAAGGTACAGCGAGCCGAGCGAATCGACGTTCAGGGCGACGTCCGCGCCGTCGGGCAGTTCCACGGCGGGCATGGACTTCCCCGCGAGATCGTCCTGTGTGCGCGGGCGGTCCGCTACGCGTTCCACGCGGGGGGCATCACCGGTGGTGTCGATCTCGTAGATCCCGTCCGCGAAGCCCATGGAGTCCACGACCGACATCCTGACCTTGCGGTGGGACGTGTAGTGCCGGGCGGACAGGGCTGCCACCGGGTCCAGGACGCGCAACCACAGTCGCTCGTAGCGCTTGCGCACGGTGTAGGCGGACATGTCCACCATGCCCCACATGAGCGGGTCTTCCATCTGGGCGCTGTTGTAGCGCACCTCCGTGACGAGGTCCAGGTTGCACAGGTACTCCCACAGGGCGATGCGCACCTGCGAGCTCGGGGACACGAGGTCCACGACCTTCAGGTACCCCTGGAACCCCTGGGTGAAGACGAACTTGTAGCTGACGTAACCGTCCGCCTCGCCCCGGGCGTCGTAGTGCACCGCGGTGCGGATCTCCGGATCGGCGCGCTCCTGGTCCCAGTTCCACCGGCCGGAGACGATGTCCCACCACTTCTCGGTGCGCGTGAGGGAACCCGCCGTCACGCGGTGGAAGCGCTCGAAGATCTTCGGGGCCAGCTCGGCCACGGCCTCGTTGTCGGCCATCTCCACCGACCCCGCGGTCGGGGCCTTCAATTGCAGCCGGGTGTGGGCGTCCACCGTGATCTCCGTGTTGAACGTGCCCGCACCGAAACCGAAGCGGCCGTAGATCGTGGCCTCGGACGCGGTGAGCGCGGCGATCGGGAACCCCGCCCCGTGCGCCTCGGTCAGGTCATCGGTCATGAGCCGGCGCAACAGACCCCGCCGGGCATGCGTGGGCCGCACCGTGACCTCGGAGACCAACCACGCGGGCACGCTGCAGCCCTCCCCCAGGGTCAGCTCGGAATCCCACGAGCAGAACGTGGCCACGGGTCGCTCGGCCCCCAGCGCGGCTGTGGGCACGGGGTCCGCGGTATATGCGGCGCGGAACCGGGTGCCAGCGGCGCGCATCGATCGCAGGTTGCGCTCAGTGGCCTCCTGCCCCGGTTCACGGCCGTGGAACCCCTGGGCGACCGCCCGGTTCCACTCCACGAACTTGGGGTTCGCGTCCGTGCCACCCTCGTTCGCGGGAAAGCGGCGCAGGACGTAGTCGTTCCCGCGGGCGCTGTACTCGCTCTCGCGGGTCTGCTCGTGCCGGGGTGTCGCGTTCATGATGCTCCTCGTCGTGACTCGGGCGGTTCGGGTGTGCCGTGGCCCGCCGCGCGGTGGCGGGTGTGGTGCTGGGTGCACGGCCTGCTGCGGCGCCGAGCGGCGGGCTGAGTGGTCCGTGCGCTCAGGCGGTCAGTGGGCGGCCTGGTGCCATGTCCGCCCCGTACCCACGTTCACGTCCAGGGGCACGGTCAGTTCCGCGGCCCCGGCCATCTCGGTGCGCAGGATCTCCTCGACCCGCTCCGTCTCCCCCGGGGCGACCTCCACGATGAGTTCGTCGTGGACCTGCAGCAGTACCCGCGAGCGCAGGTCGTCCTCGCGCAGGGCCCGGTCCACGCCGATCATGGCCTTCTTGATGATGTCCGCGGCCGAGCCCTGGATGGGTGCGTTCAGGGCCATGCGCTCGGCGGCCTGGCGGGCCTGGCGGTTGTCGCTCGTGAGGTCCGGGAGGTAGCGGCGTCGCCCGTCGATCGTTTCGGTGTAGCCCTTGGAACGGGCTTCCTCGACGACGCCGCGCAGGAAGTCCCGCACGCCGCCGAAGCGTTCGAAGTAGCCGCTCATCATGGTGCGGGCCTCGTCCACGCCGATGTTCAGCTGCTGGGACAGGCCGTAGGAGCTCAGCCCGTAGACGAGGCCGTAGCTCATGGCCTTGACCTTGGAGCGCATCTGAGGGGTGACGTCCTCCGGGGCCACGTCGAACACGCGCGAGCCCACGAACCGGTGCAGGTCCTCCCCGCCACGGAACGCCTCGATCAGGCCCTCGTCCCCGGACAGGTGGGCCATGATCCGCATCTCGATCTGGGAGTAGTCCGCGGTCATGAGGCATTCGAACGGGCCCTGGGAGTCCTCCCCCACCACGAACACGTCGCGGATGCGCTGGCCCTGTTCGGTGCGCACGGGGATGTTCTGCAGGTTGGGACCCGTGGAGGACAGCCGTCCGGTGGCCGCCACGGTCTGCTGGTACGTGGTGTGGATGCGCCCGTCCTCGGCGATCGCGTCCCGCAATCCGGCCACGATCTGCTTGAGCTTGGAGTACTCGCGCCAGTTCATGAGCGCCACGAGGAACCGCGAACCCTGGGTCTCGGGGTCCACGCGTCCGAGCAGGTCCGCGACCGCCGCGGCGTCCGTGGTGTACCCGGTCTTGGTCTTCTTGGTCTTGGGCAGGCCGAGTTCCTCGAACATCACGGCCTGCAGTTGCTTGGTGGAACCCAGGTTGATCTCGTGGTCGATCTGCGCCTGCGCCTGCTCGAAGGCCTGGTCGATCGGTTGCTGGAGGTCGTCGAACAACCGGTCGATACCTGGGCGGTCCATCGCGATCCCCGTGGCCTCCATCCGGGCGAGGATCACGGCGAGGGGCATCTCCAGATCCGTGAGCAGCCCCAGTTGGCCGTCGGCCTCGAGCAGCCCGCGCAGGTGTTCGCTCAACTGCCGGCACGCGGAACCGAGCGTGGCCTGGCGACGCAGTTCGGCGTCGCTCACACCGGCCAGCTCGTCCTGTTCGTCCGACGCGTCCAGCGCGAGTTCGGTCTGTCCGTTTTTCTCCGACGCCGCGGACTCGTCCGCGCGGGGCACCTCCACCTCCAGGTGGTGGCTCAGTTGGGCGTCCAGCTCGTAGGAACGCAGCGCGGGCCGCACGAGGTAGCCGGAGAGCTGGACGTCGTCCACGACACCGGCGAGCTCGATCCCGCGCTGGATCAGACCGTGGTACAGGTCCTTGAGGCCGTCCACGATCTTGGGCGCCGCGGCGTCCCCGAGCCATGCCTCCACGGCGGCGGTCAGCTCCTGGCCCGCGGTCACGAGGTCCACGGCGGCACCGCCCTGGTTCGTGAGCATGAGGGTGGTCACCTCCGTGCCGGAGGGTGCCTTGGGGTCGTGCGCCAAGCGGCGGACGACGACGGGCACGTCCTTCTCCCCCGCGTCCAGCCAATCGCTGAACTCCTGAGCGGTGCGCACCCGGGTGACGTCGGTGACCTCGGGAACCGTGGCGGCGTCGTCGTCGGAAGCGTGGGAGCCGAAGGCCTCGAGCAGACGCCCGCGCAACTGGGCACCGAACTCGAGCTCGTCGAAGACCACGCCGACCCGCTCGGGATCGGCCTCGGGCAGTACCGCGTGATCCAAGTCCACGTCGAGGGGCAGGTCCGTGACCAGGCGGTTGAGCTTGCGATTGCGCCGCACGAGGTCCTCGTGCTCGCGCAGGGCCTCGCCCTTCTTGCCGGTGATCCGGTCCGCGTGCTCGAGCAACGATTCCACGGGACCGTAGGACGTGATCCACTTGGCCGCGAAGCCGGGACCCACGCCCGGGACGCCGGGCAGGTTGTCCGCGGTCTCCCCCGTGAGCGCGGCGAGATCGGGGTAGTTCTGGGGGGCCACCTTGTACTTCTCGAACACGGCCTGCGCGTCCATGCGGCGCAGATCGGACGGGGTGCGGCCCGGGTAGACCACGGTGACGTGGTCGGTGATCATCTGGAAGGCGTCGCGGTCCCCCGAGAAGACGAGAACCTCGAAGTCCTCCCCCGCGGCCACGGTCGCGAGCGTGGCCAGGACGTCGTCCGCCTCGTACCCCTCCATCGTCACGATCGGCACGCCCAGGGCCTCGAGGATGCGCTGGATGTTGGGGACCTGACCGTGGAACTCCTCCGGGGTCTCGTCCCGGCCGCCCTTGTACTCCCCGTACTCCTGGGAGCGCAGGGTGGGGCCCTCGAGGTCGAAGGACACCACGAGGTGCGTGGGCTTCTCCTCGCGCACGAGCTTGACCATGGTGTTCACGAAGCCGTACACGCCCTCGGTGTGCACACCGTCGGACGTGACGAAGCCCGGGCCCCCACCGTACTCGGCGGCGCGGGAGAGCGCGAAGAACGCGCGGAAGGCCAGGGAGTGACCGTCGATCAGCAACAGCCGCTTCTCGGGCCGGGACACCGGCACGGGCAGCGCGACCTCCTGCGGGTGCTCCGTCTTCTCACCGATCACCACGGTGCGGGTCTCGGGGGCGTCCTGGCTGGCCTGCTTGCTCGTCTCAGTCACAGCTCCATCCTAGGGCCACCCCCGGACAGGCACAGGCCCCGGCGGGGCACGGGCTCGGACGCGGGACGCCGCACGGCCAGGGACAGCTTCGGGCGCGTTCCGCGTGCGGCCCGGGACGAGCTGGGCCCCGGGGGCGTCAGGCCACCTGGCTGATGATCGCCTCGGCCACCTCGCGCATCGACAGCCTGCGATCCATGGACGTCTTCTGGATCCAGCGGAACGCCTCGGGCTCGGACAGACCCATCTTGGTCTGCAGCAGCGACTTGGCGCGTTCCACGAGCTTGCGCGTAGCGAACTGTTCCTTCATGTCCGCGACCTCGCTCTCGAGGGCCGTGATCTCCTCGAAACGAGACATCGCGATCTCGATCGCGGGCACCACGTCGTCCACGGTGAACGGCTTGACCACGTACGCCATGGCGCCGGCCTCCCGCGCACGCTCCACGAGCTCGCGCTGGCTGAACGCGGTGAGCAGTACCACGGGCGCGATCCGGTCCTGCGCGATCTGCTCGGCGGCGGTGATCCCGTCCATCACGGGCATCTTCACGTCCATGAGCACGAGGTCCGGGCGGTGTTCGGAGGCCAGGGCGACGGCGCGCTCCCCGTTCTCCGCCTGCGCCACCACGCGGTACCCGGCGTCCTCGAGCATCTCGACGATGTCCATGCGGATCAGCGCCTCGTCCTCCGCGACGACGACCGTCTTGGCTTCGGAACCCTGCGCCTCGGAACGGGCGGCGTGGTCCTGGGCGGGCGCGGCGTCGACGTGGGTCGTCTCGGCGCGGGCGGTGTCGGGCTGCGCGGCGTCAGGGTCTGCGGCGCCCGACCGTTGTGCCCCGGGCGCAGTGGGCTCCGGGGTGTTCGACGAATCCGTCACGGGGGACTCCTAGGTTTGGGGACAACTTGGTCGTGTCGACACGGCATCCAACCACGAGTGCCGCGAACGCGCCTCATGGGACACATCACACCCCCGGGCGCGGAAGGGGCGGACCGGTCTCCAGCCTAGACCCATCATGTATGCTGTTATCCGCACCGGCGGCGGTGGCCCGCACTACGGTCCCCTTCCCGGACATGCCCAAGTGGCGGAATTGGCAGACGCGCTGCACTCAAAATGCAGTATGGAGACATGTGTGGGTTCGAGTCCCACCTTGGGCACGACAACTCGCTCCGTCGGAGCACCTTTGGAACGGCCTCGCACCCGCGGGGCCGTTTTTCGTGGCCGAACACAGGGCGAATGCACGGGGGGTCGTGGGTCTCCCCGCATCCGTGGTCGGGCGGGTGGGTGGACCGGTCGGGAACCTGTCAGCAATGGGGAGGCCCGCCCGTGGTCGACTTCCCAGGATGAAGCGGACAGCCTGAGCACCTCCGACACAGCTCAGACCACGATGGGAGACCCCATGCCGATGCCCAAGGGGATCGGTGCCGAGGACTATTCCGCTCGACTGGAGCCCCACCAACGTCCCCACCTCGAGGCGCTTCGAGACCTCAGCCGTGGCGTGGCGCCGCATGCGCGGGAGGTCCTGAAGTGGAACCAGCCCACGTACGTGCTCGAATCCCTCATGCGGGACCGGCTCCGCGATCAAGGCGCGTAGCAAAACCTTTCGGAGACCGTAGGGCCCCAGCCGCTGTTCGCGCGATCGATCAGCGTCCACGGTCAGCACGCAGAGTGGAGTAAAGGCAGCTCGGACGGCGTCCGGACTGCCTTTACTCCACTAGAACATCGGGTCGACACCCACACGCAGATGCCACGACGAGAACCGCTCGCAGCGGTCCGCCATACGGCCGACCCGCGTGGGTCAGCGACCGATCACGGCTCCCGCCACGTGGCGGAACCGGCCATGCCGCCCCACGGCCCTACGCGCTCGCGGGGTTCGCGCTGGGGTGCCTCGCCGGCGTCCTGGAGGTCGCCCACGCGGTGCACCTTCACGAGGTTGGTGGACCCGGCGTGGCCCGGGGGCGAACCGGCGCAGATGATGACCATGTCCTCGATGTTGGCGAGATCATGCTGGAGCAGGTAGTGGTCCACCTGACGAGTCATGTCGTCGGTGTGCTCCACGCGATCCACCCGGATGGGCTGGACGCCCCACAGCAACTGCAGCCACGCCTGCACGCTCTTCTCGGGGGTGAACGCGAGGATCGGGTGTTCCGGGCGCAACCGGGACAACCGGCGGGCCGAGTCACCCGTCTGGGTGAACGTGCAGATGTAGTTCACGTCCAGCTGCCGGGCGATGGTCACCGCCGCGCGGGTGATGGCGCCGCCGCGCGTGCGGGGCTCGGTGCCCAGCGGGGGCATGCGGTCCATGCCCTGCGTCTCGGTGGCCAGGATGATGTTCGACATGGTCTCGAGCGTCTTAATGGGGTACTTGCCCACCGAGGTCTCGCCCGAGAGCATCACGGCGTCCGCGCCGTCGAGCACGGCGTTCGCGCAGTCCGAGGCCTCGGCGCGCGTGGGGCGCGGGTTGTCGATCATGGACTCGAGCACCTGGGTGGCCACGATCACGGGCTTCGCCCAGCGGCGGGCGAGCTCGATCGCGCGCTTCTGCACGATCGGCACGGCCTCCAGCGGCAGCTCCACACCGAGGTCGCCGCGGGCAACCATGATGCCGTCGAACGCGTCGATGATCTCGTGCAGCGCATCCACGGCCTGAGGCTTCTCGATCTTGGCGATCACGGGGATCTTGCGATCCTCCTCCGCCATGATCTCGTGCACCCGGGTGATGTCCTGGGCGTCCCGCACGAAGGACAGCGCGATGATGTCGACGCCGCGCTGCAGGGCCCAGCGCAGGTCCGCCTCGTCCTTCTCGCTCAGTGCGGGGACGTTGACGGCCACGCCGGGGAGGTTGATGCCCTTGTGGTCGGACACGGTCCCGGCGACCACGACCTCGGCGGTGACGGCGGTGTCCGACACGGCCGTGGCGCGCAGGGCGACCTTGCCGTCGTCGATCAGCAGCGGGTCCCCCACGTTGACGTCGCCGGGCAGGCCCTTGTGGGTCGTGGAGCACAGCTCCTTGGAGCCGGGGACGTCCTCGATCGTGATCGTGAAGGTGTCACCCACGTCCAACGCATGGGGGCCGTCCGCGAAGTTGCCCAGCCGGATCTTGGGCCCCTGCAGGTCCGCGAGGATCGCGACCGTGGTGCCCAGCTCTTCGCTGGCCCGGCGCAGGTTCTCGTAGGACGTATTGTGCACGGTGTGGTCACCGTGACTCATGTTGAGGCGAGCCACGTTCATTCCGGCCTGGATCGCCTGGGTGACGTTCTCGTACGAGGAGATGGCGGGGCCGATGGTGGCCACGATCTTCGCTCGACGCATGGGTGACTCCCTTTCGAATGGCGGATGGTTGGTGCATATGACGAAGCGGCCGGGTCGAGCAGCGTGGTGCTGCCCGACCGCGGCCGCTTCGCCGATGTCCGTACCTACCTTAGCAACGAGCCCTGGGAATTGATATGGCAGGACTCATGGCGGGTGCCGGGAGGATCACGGACGCGGGCGGGTCACAGGCTCAGGTCGATCGCCCGCTCGGACGGGGTCACGGGTTCTGGCAACCGGGTCTGGCCTGTCAGGTGGCGTTCCACGTGAGCGGCGCACGCCCGGCCCTCCGCGATGGCCCATACCACGAGCGACTGCCCACGACCTGCGTCACCGCACGAGAACACCCCGTCCACGGCGGTCATGTAGGTCTCGTCCCGCGCCACATTGTCCCGGGAGTCCAGCGCTACGGGTAGCTGCTCGGTGAGCTCGCGGGACTCGTTGCCCGTGAATCCCAGGGCGAGCAGGATCAGGTCCGCAGGCAACACCTTCTCGGTGCCGGCCACGGGACCGCGGGAGCCGTCCTCGCGGTACTCGGTCTCCGCGACGCGCAGTCCCGTGACCCGGCCGTCCTGCCCCACGAACTCCACCGTGGAGGCCAGGTACGTGCGTTCGCCACCCTCTTCGTGGGACGTGGAGACCTCGAAGACCCGGGGCATCATGGGCCACGGTTCCTCGTCCGCGCGGTCCACGGGAGGCTTGCGACCGATCGCGAGCGACGTCACGGACGCCGCACCTTGGCGCAGCGCGGTGCCGATGCAGTCGGAACCGGTGTCACCGCCACCCAATACGATCACGTGCTTGCCGCGCGCGTCGATGGGGTCGGGGACGTGGTCCTCGGCCACCAGGTGGTTGGCCCGCACGAGGAAGTCCATGGCGTAGTGGATCCCCGCGAGCTCACGGCCGGGGATCGCGAGCTCACGGGGCCGCGTGGCACCCGTGGCCACGATCACGGCGTCGTAACGCCTGCGCAGCGCGTCCCACGTGATGTCCGTGCCGATCTCCACGCCCGGGCGAAACTTGGTGCCCTCCTGGCGCATGATCTCGAGCCGGCGTTCGAGCACGGACTTCTCGAGCTTGAAGTCGGGGATGCCGTAGCGCAGCAGACCGCCGATCCGGTCGTCCCGTTCGTACACGGCCACCGTGAACCCCGCCTGCGTGAGCTGCTGGGCCGCCGCGAGTCCGGCGGGACCGGAACCGACCACCGCGATCGTCTTGCCCACGAGCCGCTGCGGGACGTAGGGCTTGATGAGGTCGTCGTCGAACGCCTTCTCGCCGATCGCGTACTCGACCTGCTTGATGGTCACGGGCTCCTGATTGATCCCGAGCACGCACGAGGACTCGCACGGCGCGGGGCACACGCGCCCGGTGAACTCCGGGAAGTTGTTGGTCGCGTGCATCCGCTCGGACGCCTCGTCCCACCGGTCACGCCACACGAGGTCGTTCCACTCGGGGATGAGGTTGCCCAGGGGACACCCCTGGTGACAGAACGGCACACCGCAGTCCATGCAGCGCCCGGCCTGCTCGTGCAGCGTCCCCGCCTCCTGGCGTTGCTGCACCTCCGCCCAGTCCATGAGGCGCACCGGGACGGGGCGCTTGGGACGGTCCTCGCGTGTGCGGACCTTGAGAAAACCACGGGGATCAGCCACGGCCGGTCACCTCCAGAATCTTGTGCCAGGTGCCGTCGCCGTCCGGGTCGTCCCCGGCGGCTTCGGCCTCATTGCGCAGTGCGAGCACCGCGGAGTAGTCCCGCGGCAGCAGTTTGGTGAAGCGCGACATCGTGCGGTCCGGGTCCGCGAGCAGTTGACGCGCGAACTCGGACCCGGTCTCCTCACCGTGGCGCTTGATGAGGTCGGCGAGCAACTCACGGTCGTTGGCGTCCGGGTGCTCGAGGTGCAGTTCACCGCTCTCGCGGGCCTGCTTGTTCACGTCCCGCTCGTCCAGGTCCAACACGTATGCCACACCGCCGGACATCCCGGCCCCGAAGTTGCGGCCCGTCTCACCCAGCACCACGGCCACACCCCCGGTCATGTACTCGCAGCCGTGGTCACCGATGCCCTCGACCACCGCGGTGGCCCCGGAATTGCGCACCAGGAAGCGCTCCCCCACGGTGCCGTTGAAGAACATCTCGCCGCTCGTGGCGCCGTAACCGATCACGTTGCCCGCGATCACGTTCTCGTGGGCCACGAACCCGGCGTCACGCGGGGGCCGCACGACGATCCGGCCGCCGGACAGACCCTTGCCCGTGTAGTCGTTCGCGTCCCCTTCGAGGCGCAGCGTGATGCCGCGCGGCACGAACGCGCCGAGCGACTGGCCGGCCTGACCGGTGAGGGTCACGTCGATCGTGTCGTCCGGCAGCTCGCGGGTTCCGAGCGCGCTGGTCACGGTGTAGCCGAGCATCGTGCCCACGGCGCGGTCCGTGTTGATCACGCGTTCCTGCACGCGCACGGGCTCGGCGCGCTCGATCGCCGGCTGGGCGAGCGGGATGAGCTTCGTGTCGAAGTGCTTCTCGAGTTCGTGGTCCTGGACGGCGGTGTTGCGCAGTCCGTCCGTGACCCCCTCCGCGCGGAACGAGTCCAGCACGGGGCTCAGGTCCAGCCCCTTGGCCTTCCAGTGCGCCACGGCCTCCCGCGTGCGCAGCACCTCGGCGTGTCCCACGGCCTCAGCGATGCTGCGGAACCCGAGTTCGGCGAGGATCTCGCGCACCTCCTGGGCGATGAACTCGAAGAAGTTCACCACGTGCTCGGCCTTGCCCGTGAAGCGCTTGCGCAGTTCGGGGTTCTGCGTGGCGACCCCCACGGGGCACGTGTCCAGATGGCACTTGCGCATCATGATGCAGCCCTCCACCACGAGCGGCGCCGTGGCGAAGCCGAATTCCTCGGCGCCCAGCAACGCGGCGACGACGACGTCGCGCCCCGTCTTGAGCTGGCCGTCCGCCTGCACGACCACGCGCTCGCGCAGCCCGTTCAACCGCAGGGTCTGCTGGGTCTCCGCGAGTCCCAGCTCCCACGGCATGCCCGCGTGCTTGAGCGAGTTCAGCGGCGCCGCGCCCGTGCCGCCGTCGTGACCGGAGACCAGCACGACGTCGGCCTTCGCCTTGGTCACGCCCGCGGCCACCGTGCCGATCCCGCGTTCCGACACGAGCTTGACGTGCACGCGAGCGCGAGGGTTGGCGCGCTTGAGGTCGTAGATCAGCTGCGCGAGGTCCTCGATCGAGTAGATGTCGTGGTGCGGCGGCGGGGAGATCAGCGAAACCCCCGGGGTCGCGTGGCGCGTGCGCGCGATCCACGGGTAGACCTTCTGCGCCATGAGCTGCCCGCCCTCGCCGGGCTTGGCGCCCTGGGCCATCTTGATCTGCAGGTCGTCCGCGGTCGCGAGGTACAGACTCGTGACCCCGAACCGGCCCGAGGCCACCTGCTTGATCGCCGAACGGCGCTCGGGGTCGATCAGCCGCTCGACGTCCTCACCGCCCTCGCCCGTGTTGGACTTGGCGCCCAGACGGTTCATGGCGATCGCGAGCGTCTCGTGGGCCTCCGCGGAGATCGAGCCGTAGCTCATGGCACCCGTGGAGAACCGCTTGACGATCTCGCTCACGGGCTCCACCTCGTCGATGTTCACGGGCTCGCGCGTGGACGCGAAACTCATGAGTCCGCGCAGGGTCGCGAGCTCCTTGGCCTGGTCGTCCACGCGGGACGTGTAGGACTTGAAGATGTCGTAGCGGCCCGTGCGGGTCGCGTGCTGCAACCGGAAGACCGTGTGCGGGTCGAACAGGTGCCGCGGTCCCTCGCGGCGCCAGTCGTACTCGCCGCCCGTGGCGAGGTCCCGGTGCGGTTCGGTGACGCCGTCCTCCGGATAGGCCAGGCGGTGTCGGGACTGGATCTCCGCGGCGATCACGTCCAGACCCACACCCTCGATCTGGGTCCGTGTGCCCGCGAAGTAGTCGTCCACGAGCTCGCTCGACAGGCCCAGCGCCTCGAACGTCTGCGCACCGCAGTACGACTGCACGGTGGAGATGCCCATCTTGGACATGATCTTCTGCACGCCCTTGCCCAGCGCCTTGATGAGGTTCGCCACGGCCTGTTCCTCCGTGACCCCCCGGATCTCCCCGCGGCGCACGAGTTCCTCGGCGGATTCCATGGCCAGGTAAGGGTTCACGGCCGACGCCCCGTAGCCCAGCAGCAGGGCCACGTGGTGGACCTCCCGCACGTCCCCCGATTCCACGATCAGGGCCACCTTGGTGCGGGTCGCCGAGCGCAACAGGTGGTGGTGCACGGCGGAGGTCAGCAGCAGGGACGGGATGGGAGCCCACACGCCGTTGGAATCCCGGTCGGAGATGATGACGAACTGCACCCCGCGGTTCACGGCCGCGGAGACCTTCTCGCAGATCTCCGCGATCCGGGCCCGCAGCGAGTCCGCACCGTCCACGGGACGGTACAGCCCGCGCACGCGCAGGCTCAGGGGCACGCCGTCGTCGTCCAGGTGCACGAACTGGTCCAGCTGGTCGTTGTCGATCACCGGGAAGTTCAGCTGGATCTGGCGCGTCCGGGTCTGCTGCGTGGAGAGCATGTTGGCCATGGGCCCCACGGCACCGGCCATGGACGTGACGAGTTCCTCGCGGATCGCGTCGAGCGGCGGGTTGGTCACTTGCGCGAAGGACTGCACGAAGTAGTCGAACAACAGCCGCGAGCGGTTGGACAGCACTGCCACGGGCGTGTCCGTGCCCATCGCGTAGATGGGCTCGGCGCCGGCCACGGCCATGGGACCGATGATCAGCTTGAGCTCTTCCTCGGTGTAGCCGAAGGTCTTCTGCCGCAACCGGATGGAGTGCGGCGGGTGGGTCATGTGCTCGCGTTCGGGCAGCTCCGTGATGGGCAGCACCGAGTCCCGCACCCAGTCCTGCCACGGCTTGGTGGCGGCGAGTTCGGCCTTGATCTCGCGGTCCTCCACGATCCGGCCCTCGTCCGTGTCCACGAGGAACATGGTCCCCGGGGACACCCGGCCCTTGCGGACGACGACGCGCTCCCCCACGTCCACGACGCCCACCTCGGAGGCGAAGATCACCAGACCGTCGTCGGTCTGCCAGAACCGCCCCGGGCGCAACCCGTTACGGTCCAGGACCGAGCCCACGCGCACGCCGTCCGTGAAGGACACGCACGCGGGACCGTCCCACGGCTCCATGATCGTGGCGTGGTACTGGTAGAACGCCTTGAGCTGCGGATCCATGGTCTCATGGTTCTGCCACGCCTCCGGGATCAGCATGAGCATGGTCTCGGTCACGGGCCGGCCCGCGAGCTGGAGCAGCTCGGCGACCTCGTCGAGCGACTGCGAGTCGGACGCGCCCTCCGAGCAGATGGGGAACAGGTCCTCGGGCTGGCGGCCCAGCACGGCCCCGGACAGCGAGGACTGGCGTGCGCGCATCCAGTTGCGGTTGCCCACCACGGTGTTGATTTCACCGTTGTGCGCGAGCGTTCGCATGGGCTGGGCGAGCGGCCAGGACGGGAACGTATTGGTGGAGAAGCGCGAGTGCACCACCGCGAGCTTGGTTGTGAACCGCGGATCGGACAGGTCCGGGTAGAACGGTTCGAGCTGAGCCGTGGTGAGCATGCCCTTGTACACGAGCGTGCGGGACGAGAAGGACGGGAAGTACACCCCGAACTTGTTCTGCGCGCGCTTGCGCACGCGGAACGCCTTCTGGTCCAGTTCGAGCTGGGCGGCCACGGGATCGTAGGACGTTGCGTCCTGCGCAAACAGGGACGCCGCCCGCTCGTTGTGACTGCTGTCGGAGACGAAGAACTGCACGAACGTTGGCATCACGGCGCGCGCGGACGCGCCCACGGCGTCGTCGACTACGGGGACGTCCCGCCAGCCCAGGACCGTGAGGCGTTCCATGCGGGCGAGTTCCTCGAGCGAGCGCTTGAGCTCCTCGAGGTGCTTACCGCCGGTGGGCATGAACGCCGTGCCCACTACGTAGGCCCCCTGGGGCGGCAGCGGGAAGTCCACCACCTCGCGCAGGAACTCGTCCGGGATCTGGGTCAGCAGACCGGCGCCGTCCCCGGTGCCCTCGTCCCCACCCACCGCACCGCGGTGCTCGAGGTTGCGCAGGGCCGTGAGCGCGGCGTCCACGATGTCGTGGGAGGCCACGCCGTCCAGGGTGGCCACGACGGCCAGACCGCATGCGTCCTTCTCGTCCTCCGAGCGGTACAGGCCCTTATCCTCGGGCACCGCCGAGAAACGCTCGAACGGGGACACCGGTTCGGCGGCGTCGCGTGGTTCGGGTGCGTCCCGGCGAACGGGATCCGTGGTGCTCACGCGATGCTGCTCGCGGGAGTTCGGGGCTGCTATCTGGTCACTGCTCATGGCGGTACTCCTCACCAAGGGCCGGCAGGTCAAATGCGTCGGACGAGGCCCGGGGAGCACTCGGTGGGTGCGCAGCGGGCGACGCGGGATCCAGGTGACGCGCGTGTCCGCCCCGTTGCGGAAGGAAGCGGCCCGTGGGCCGTGGATCGAACCGGCGGGTCCCACGGATGAGCGGGACAGGCACGGTGCTCGGGTAATTTACCACGTAGGCCATGTCACATGAACATGCGTGACGGATCGCACGGACGACGACGCGGGCCCCGCGGAGTCGTGAAGAGCTCTGCGGGGTCCGCGTGCGGCGTCGTGGTCGGAGACCCGGAGGACGCGTCAGGAACGCACGGCCCGGGCAGGCTCGGCCGCTGCCCCGGCACGAGAGCGGGCACGCCTACCCAGGACCGCGAAGAGGAGGATGCCCGCGATGACGATCAGCAGCGAGGTCCACACGTGCACGCGCACACCGGCGATCACCAGGGCCGGGTCCACGCGCAGGAACAGCTCGATGAACAGTCGCCCGATCCCGTAGTAGATCATGTACAGCGCGAAGATCCGCCCGTGCGGGTCCCGCATGCGGCGGTCGATGGCGAGCAGCAGCACCACACCCAGCAGGTTCCACAGGCTCTCATACAGGAATGTGGGGTGGAACAGCGTGTCCGCGGGCAGCCCCGCGGGGAAGTTCGGGGACGCCGGGGAGATCTCGAGCCCCCACGGCAATGTGGTGGGTCTGCCGAACAGTTCCTGGTTGAACCAGTTGCCCCACCGTCCCACGGCCTGGGCAAGCAGGAGTCCGGGGGCCACGCAGTCCGCGAACACGGCGAGCGACAACCCGTTCTTGCGCGAGACGAACCACGCGGCCACGGCGCCGAACAGCACGGCGCCCATGATGCCGAGTCCGCCCTCCCAGATCCGGAAGACGGCCAGGGGGTCCGCGCCGGGCCCGAAGTACCCGGCGGGGTCCGTGATCAGCACGTGGTAGGCGCGCGCCCCCACGATCCCGGCGAGCACCGCCCAGAACACGATGTCCCACAGTACGTCCGGGTCCTGACCGCACTGCTTCCAGCGCCGCATGGTGAGCCAGATGGCCAGGGCCATGCCGAGCAGGATGCACAGCGCGTAGAAGTGCACCGTGAGCGGCCCCAGGTGGATGCTGCTGATGCTCGGGGACGGGATGGAGGCGTGCAGCACCGGCGGCATCAGTCGCGTCCCGCGAGGTGCGCGGCGAGCTCACCCACGGCCTGCGGCCCGCCCTCACCGAGCGCGCGCACGAGAGCCGTGCCCACGATCACGCCGTCCGCGTACGCCCCGATCTCCAGCACGTGCTCACGGCTGGACACCCCCAGGCCCACGCACACCCGCTCCGCACCGGCCCCGCGTGCGCGGGCGACGACGTCCTCGGCGGCCGAGGACACCTGGTCCCGGGTCCCGGTCACGCCCATCACGGACACCGCGTACACGAAGCCGGAGGCCGCGCTCACAGTCATGTCCATGCGCTCACGGGTGGTGGACGGGGCCACCAGGAAGATCCGGTCCAGACCGTGCTCCTCGGAGGCCGCGAACCATTCCGTGGCCTCGTCCGGGATCAGGTCCGGGGTGATGATCCCGGCTCCCCCGGCGTCCTTGAGCCGGCGCGCGAACTCGTCCACGCCCGCCTGCAGCACGGGGTTCCAGTACGTCATCACCACGGGGACCGCGTCCGTCTGCTCGGCGACGGCGCGCACCACGGTGAACGCGTCCTCGACCCGGAAACCGTTGGCGAGCGCCTGGGTGGTCGCCGCCTGGATGACCGGTCCGTCCATCACGGGGTCCGAGTAGGGGATGCCGATCTCGATGATGTCCGCGCCGTTGCGACCCAGGGCCACGGCGGCAGCGGCGGACTCCTCGACGGTGGGGTACCCGGCGGGCAGATAGCCCACGAGGGCCGGGCGGCCCTCGGCCTTGCACTGTTCGATCCGCCGCGAGAGCGCGGAGTCCGCGCTGCGCGTGAGGTCACGCGGGACGATGCGTTCGGTCAAGCCCGCAGGGGTGTGCTCGGTGGTGCTCACAGTTGTTCGCCTTTCTGCGCCACGCGTTCCTCGTGGCTGTCCTGCGGGAGGAGGTCGAACCACTCCCCCGCGGTGGCCACGTCCTTGTCGCCGCGCCCGGAGAGCGAGACCACGATGATCTTCTGCGCCGCTTCTTCGGGCCCGAGTTCCGCGACCCAGCGGGCAGCGACCTCGCGGGCGCCGGCGAGCGCGTGGGAGGACTCGATGGCCGGGAGGATGCCCTCGGTGCGGCACAGCAGCCGGAAGGCGTCCATGGCCTGGACGTCCGTGACCGCTTCGTAGTTCACGCGCCCGATCGAGTGCAGGTAGGAGTGTTCCGGCCCCACGGCGGGGTAGTCCAGGCCGGCGGAGATCGAGTGGGACTCCACGGTCTGCCCGTCCGGGTCCTGCATGAGGAACGTCTTGGCGCCGTGCAGCACGCCCGGTCGGCCCAGTGTGATGGTCGCGGCGTGGCGGCCGGTCTGCACGCCGTCACCCCCGGCCTCGTTGCCGTAGAGCTGCACGGACTCATCGTCCAGGAAGCCGTGGAAGATCCCGATCGCGTTGGACCCGCCGCCCACGCACGCGGTCACGGCGTCCGGGAGGCGGCCTGCCTGCTCAAGGATCTGCGCGCGGGCCTCCTCACCGATCTGTTCGTGGAAGTAGCGGACCATAGCCGGGAACGGGTGCGGTCCGGCGGCGGTGCCGAGCAGGTAGTGAGTGGTCTCCACGGACGCGACCCAGTCCCGCAGGGCCTCGTTGATCGCGTCCTTGAGGGTGCGGGAACCGTTCTTCACGGCCACGACCTCCGCTCCCAGCAGCCGCATGCGCGCGACGTTGAGCGCTTGGCGGCGCGTGTCCTCCTCGCCCATGTACACGCAGCACTCCATGCCGAACAGAGCCGCTGCGGTGGCCGTGGCCACACCGTGCTGGCCCGCGCCTGTCTCGGCGATCAGCCGTGTCTTGCCCATGCGCCGGGCCAACAGGGCCTGCCCCAGCACGTTGTTGATTTTGTGGGAACCGGTGTGGTTGAGGTCCTCACGCTTGAGGAACACGCGCACCCCGAGTTCCGCGCCGAAGCGCTCGGCCTCGGTGAGCAGGGAGGGTCGGCCGGAGTACTCGCGGGAGAGCCGCTGGAACTCGTCCTGGAAGGTCTCATCCGTACGAGCCTTGTCGAACGTCTCGGTCAGTTCGTCCAGGGCCGCCACGAGGGACTCGGGCATCCACCGGCCACCGAAGTCCCCGAAGTAAGGGCCCGGGGCGTGCCGGAGGGACTCGGCGTCCCGTGCGGAAGCCTCCCCCGAGACCTGGGCCGCGGCGAGTTCCTCCTGCGCGGCGGTCGGGGTGGCCCCAGCCAAGTACTCGGCCCGGGACATTGCGCCGACCTCCCGGAAGCGACCGATGGTCTGCGCGGGGTCCTCGGCGCGCACGAGCACCTCACCGGTCAGCACCGCGTTGGCGCCGTGGCCCGCGTACAACCGGATCTGCTCCTCCCCCAGGACACCGGACTCCGCCACGATCACGGCCTCGCGTGGCAACCGCTCGGCGAGCTGACCGAACATGTCCACGTCCACGTCCAGGGTCTTGAGGTTGCGGGTGTTCACCCCGATGATCCGCGCACCCACGGCGACGGCGCGATCGATCTCCTCCTCGGTGTGCGTCTCCACGAGCGCATGCATGCCGAGGTGGTGGGTCAGTTCGAGCAGCTCCCGCAGGGTGGCGTCGTCGAGGGCTGCCACGATGAGCAGCACGATGTCCGCACCGTGCGCGCGGGCCTCCCACACCTGGTACTCCTCGACCACGAAGTCCTTGCGCAACACGGGGATGCCCACGGCGCGGCGCACGGCGTCGAGGTCCGCGAGCGAGCCCCCGAAGCGGCGCTGCTCGGTGAGCACCGAGATCACGGAGGCCCCACCGCGCTCGTACGCGGCGGCCAGCTGCGCCGGGTCCTCGATCGCTGCGAGCGCACCCTTGGACGGGCTCGAGCGCTTGACCTCGGCGATCACCTGCACGGACGCGGGATCCGAACCGCGCAGGGCGGACTCGGCGTCCAGCGCGGGAGTCTGTTCCGCGGCGGCACGGCGCACGTCCTGCAGGGACACCGATGCCTTCCGGGTCTCGAGGTCCTCGCGCACCCCCTCGATGATCCGGTCTAGCACCGTACCGGTGTGCTGCTGCGTCATGCGATTCCTCACTTAGTTCTCGGTGCACGCCGACGTGCGGTGCACCCGGCGCACGGACGACGATGACCAGTTCCCCGACAGCGCGGAACTGGTCATCGACGGATGAATGCGGTACCGATCCCCTGCGGCGATCAGTGGGACCTGGTCTTGGACCCGCCCTTGCCGTACCCCATGGACTTGAGCACGCCGCCCACGATCACGCCCACGATGATCAGACCGATGCCCACGACCGTCACAGGGACCGAAGCCATCACGAAACCCACGCAGCCCACGATGACACCCACGGTCATCACGCCCACACAGGCCCACGCGGCCACGGTGTTGCCGTGGCCCACCGCGGCGGTGTGGTCCAGGATGATCTGATCGGTGTTCGACATGCGTGTCCACTCTCCCGTGCCGGTTGAGCCGCTCGGCTCTTGGATTGCCGGTCCCGCGTGAGCCGTGGGACCGAGGATTCTCTGACCCCATTGTGCCACTTCCCGGCGCGTGCGCGCCGCAGCCCACGCGGTTCAGTCGGTTTGTGTAGGGTCCTCGCCGCGAGTCAGCGCGTCCCACGTGTCGATGTCGTCCGCGTGCTCCGCGGCCTGGGTCTCCCCGGCCGAGGCCTCGCCACCCCGCGGGTGCATCGCGGCCGTCGTCGCGGCGGTTCCCACGCTGCCGGCGACCGCATCGCGATCGTAGCGTTGCGCATTGCGCCGTCGCGCGTGCCGGGCGACCACCGCGAGCCACACGCCGCACAGTGCGAGCAGCATCGCGGCGGTCACGGCGGCCCACGGCCACCCGGTAAGGGCGTAGTCCCCGCCGTCGTTGATCACACCCGTCTGCGCGCCGACCGTGGGTTGCGCGGCCGCACGCGAGTCCCCCGTGACGGCCAGCACCGCGAGCACCGCGCCCACGCCCGCTAGCGCGACGACGGCGCCCACGATCATGCGCAGCACCCGGCCTCCCAGCGTGGAGGCCACCGCGGCCACGGCGGCGACAAGACCCAGGGCGGTGACGGCCGGAGCGGCGTCGGCCCCGGGGACGTCCACCGTGACCGACTGCAGGGACGTGGGGACGTCCGCGTGGATCCAGGTGGCGGTGGTCGTGGCGAACAACGCCAGGGCACACAACAGCGTGACCAGGACGGCGGGTGCGGTGCGGCGCAGCAACGTCAGCTCCTCGGGGGACGGGAGGCCCGGGTGTCCGTGCCCGGCTCGCGCAGGGTCTGGGCGATCAGCGCGGCGCGCAACGGCGCGGTGGCCTTGTTGAGGGATTCCTGGGCCTCGGACTCGGGATCCGAATCAGCCACGATACCGCCGCCCGCCTGGACGTACGCCGTACCCTCGAGCAGCAGCGCCGTGCGGATCGCGATCGCCATGTCCATGTTCCCCGCGAAGTCCATGTAGCCCACGACGCCGCCGTAGACGGCCCGGCGCAGCGGTTCGTACTCGTCGAGCAGGCGCAACGCGCGAGGCTTGGGCGCGCCCGAGAGCGTGCCCGCGGGGAACGTGGCGGCGAGGACGTCGTAGGCGGTGACGTCCTCGCGCATGCGCGCGACCACCGTGGAGCACAGGTGCATGATGTGGCTGAAACGCTCGATCTCCATGAACTCGCTCACGTCCACGCTGCCGGGCTCGGCGACCTTGGAGAGATCGTTGCGGGCCAGGTCCACGAGCATGAGGTGCTCCGCGCGTTCCTTCTCGTCCGCGAGCAGGTCTTGGCCCAGGGCCACGTCCTCGTCCACCGTGGCACCGCGCGGGCGGGAGCCCGCGATCGGGTGGGTCATGGCCTGGCGGCCCGTGACCGTCACGAGCGCCTCGGGTGAGGAACCCACGATCGAGTACGGCCGACCTTGGGCGTCCTCGAACGAGTACAGGTACATGTACGGGCTCGGGTTGATCCGGCGCAGCGTGCGGTAGACGTCCAGCGAGCTCGCGTGGCACTCAGCCTCGAAGCGGCGCGAGACCACCACCTGGAAGATGTCGCCGTCCACGATCGCCTGCTTGCCGCGGTCGATCGCGGACATGAACAGCTCCCGGTCCCACGACTGGCGCGCGACGGACTCCACGTCCGTGAGCTCCGGTGCTCCCTGCTCCGCGATGGACACCGTAGTGCGCTCGAGCGGGGTGGCCAGGCGGGTCACCATGGAGCGCAACCGGGACACGGCGTCGTGGTAGGCGGCATCCACGTTCTCGTCCGTGCCGTTGACGTTCACGGCATTGGCCACGAGCAGCACGGAGCCGTCCTTGCTGTCGTGCACGGCCATGTCCGCGACGAGGTTCATGGCCAGCTCGGGCATGTGCAGGTCATCCTCGGGCGGGTTGGGCAGGGTCTCCCAGCGGCGCACGGCCTCCCAGCCCACGAAACCCACCATCCCGCTCGTGAGCGGCGGGACGCCCTCGAAGGGTTCGGTGTGCAGCAACTGCATGGTCGCGCGCAGGGCGTCGAGGGGGTCGCCGTCCACGGGTGCCCCGGTGGGTGCGTCACCGAGCCAGTGCGCCTGCCCGTCCCGGGAGGTCAGCGTGGCCACGGAACCGGCGCCCACGAACGAGTAGCGGGACCACACCCCGCCCTCCGCGGCGGATTCGAGCAGGAACGTGCCCGGGCGGGGTTCGCCCTCGCGGGTCACGAGCGCGCGGTACAGACCCACGGGGGTCAGGGAGTCCGCGAGCACCGTGGTGCGCACCGGGACCACGCGGCGGGTCGCGGCATACTGCCGGAACTCCTCAAGGGTGGGGGTGATGCTGCCGAGTTCGTGCATTTAAACCGCCTGTTCCGCGTGGAGGTCTCGTTCGTCGAAGCACGTGCGCGAGCCCGTGTGGCATGCTGCGCCGTGCTGGTCCACCTGCACGAGCAGGGCGTCCCCGTCACAGTCCAGGCTCACGGAGTGCACGCTCTGGTAGTGCCCGGAGGTGTCCCCCTTGCGCCAGTACTCCTGGCGGGACCGCGACCAGAAGGTCACACGACCCTCGGTCAGGGTGCGATGCAGGGCCTCGTCGTTCATCCAGCCCAGCATGAGCACCTCCTTGGTGTCGTACTGCTGGATGATCGCCGCCACGAGTCCCGCCTCGTTGTGCGAGAGCTGCTCGGCGATGCGGGGGTCCAGATTGTGGGTCGTGAACTCGTCCGTGGCGGTACTCATCCGGGTCTCCTGGTTCTGGGACATCAGCGCACCTCGTAACCCGCGGCGCGCAGGGCGTTCTTGACGTCCGCGATCGCGTCGTCCGGACCGAAGTGGAACACCGAGGCCGCCAGCACGGCGTCCGCGCCGGCGGCGACCGCGGGCGGGAAGTGCTCGGGTGCCCCGGCTCCGCCCGACGCGATGAGCGGCACGCTCACACGCTTACGCACGGCGGAGATCATCTCCAGGTCGAAACCCTCGCGGGTCCCGTCCGCGTCCATGGAGTTGAGCAGGATCTCCCCGACCCCGCGTTCCTCGGCCTCCCGGGCCCACTCGAGCGCGTCCAGGCCCGTGAGCGTGCGCCCACCGCGCGTGGTGACCTCGAACCCGGACGGGGTGTTGCCCGTGCGTTTCGCGTCCAGGGACAGCACGAGCACCTGGTTGCCGAAGCGGTTCGTGATCTCGTCGATGACCTCCGGGCGCGTGACCGCCGCGGTGTTGATCGAGGCCTTGTCCGCGCCGCAGCGCAGCAACCGGTCCACGTCCTGCGCCGTGCGCACGCCACCGCCCACGGTCAGGGGGATGAACACCTTCTCTGCGGTGCGCGCCACGACGTCGAACATGGTGTCCCGCTCGCTCGAGGACGCGGTCACATCCAAGAACGTGAGCTCGTCCGCGCCGGCCAGGTTGTAGCGCGCCGCGAGTTCGACGGGATCCCCCGCGTCCCGCAGGTTCTCGAAGTTCACGCCCTTGACCACGCGCCCGGCGTCGACGTCCAGACACGGAATGACTCGTACGGCCACACCCATTACGCCACCGTCCTCACTGCTCTTGACTTCTCTTCGCCCGCGCCCGCGTCAGATCCGCGCGGCCTGGATGGGTGAGACCAGGATGGCCCGGGCCCCCACCTCGTAGAGCGCGTCCATGACCTTGTTGGTGTCGCTCTTGCGCACCATCGCGCGAACGGCCACCGCACCGTCGTGACCGAGCGGGGAGATCGTGGGGCCCTGCATACCCGGGGTGATCTCGGTGGCGGCGGCCAGCAGGTCCTCGGTGATGTCGTAATCCATCATCACGTACTGCCGCGCGACCAGCACACCCTGCAGACGACGTCGCAGCACGCGCAGTCCCTCGGGTTCCGGTTCGTCGCCGCGGCGGATGAGCAGCGCCTCGGAGGTCATGATCGGTTCGTCGAAGATCTCGAGGCCCGCCGCGCGCAGGGTGTTGCCGGTCTCCACGACGTCCGCGATCGCGTCCGCGACACCCAACCGGATGGAGGATTCTACGGCGCCGTCCAGGCGGACGACCTCGGCATCCACGCCGCGGTCCGCGAGGTAACGCTCCAGCAGCAACTGGTAGCTCGTGGCGATCCGCTTGCCCTCGAGTTCCTGCACGGACTCGAACTGGCCGCGCGGGCCGGCCAACCGGAAGGTGGAACGAGCGAAGTCCAGGCCCAGCTCCTCCTCGGCCTCCGCGCCGGAATCGAGCAGCAGATCCCGTCCGGTGATCCCCAGGTCCAGGGTGCCGCCACCCACGTAGATCGCGATGTCCCGTGGGCGCAGGTAGAAGAACTCCACGTGGTTGTCGTTGTCCACGAGCACGAGTTCCCGGGTGCTGCGCCGCTGCCGGTAACCGGCCTCGGTGAGCATGGTGATGGCGGCTTCGGACAGCGCGCCCTTGTTGGGCACGGCTACTCGCAGCATGGGATTCCTTTCCGCGGGGCGCAGATGACGGGGATCGGGGCGTTGCCCCGGAGCGGGTGACGCGCGGGGCTCAGAGGTACTTGTAGACGTCCTCGAGGCTCATACCCTTGGCGATCATCATGACCTGCACGTGGTAGAGCAACTGGGAGATCTCCTCAGCGGCCTCGGCGTCGGACTCGTACTCGCACGCCATCCAGACCTCGGCGGCCTCCTCGACGACCTTCTTCCCGATGCCGTGGATCCCGGAGTCCAGTTCTGTGACGGTCCTGGATCCCTCGGGGCGTTGCTCGGCCTTGGTGCGCAGTTCGGTGAAGAGGTCTTCGAAGGTTTTCACCCCTTCAGGGTAATGGGTGCGCGTGCCCGTCCCGAACGCGTGGCACATGCACGCCGCTCGCGGCCGGCCTCCGCGGATCGAGCGTGGCGGACCGGCCGCGAGCGTCTGCTCCGTTCAGACCCCGTACTCGCGCAGGGTCAGGGCGGTGCTCAGGGCGGCGTGGGCGGCCTCGTAGCCCTTGTCCTCGTGCGAGCCCTCGAGGCCGGCGCGGTCCAGGCCCTGTTCCTCCGTGTCACACGTGAGCACGCCGAAGCCCACCGGGGTCCCGGTGGCCACGGACACGTCCGTGAGTCCGGAGGTCGCGGCGTGGCACACGTAGTCGAAGTGCGGGGTGCCGCCGCGGATCACGACGCCGAGCGCGACCACCGCGTCCGCCGTCTCCGCCAGGCGGCGGGCGGCCACGGGCAGCTCGAAGCTCCCGGGCACGCGCACCCGCACGACCGTGCCGGTGTTCGCTTCCGTGAGGGCGCGCAGGGCGCCGTCGAGCAGCCCGTCCATGATCGTCGTGTGCCAGCTCGCGGCGACCACGGCCACGGTCAGGTCCGAGGCGTCGAGGTCCGAGGCGAGGATGGTCGGGGCGCCGTGTCCGCTCATGATGTTTCTCCTGGGTTGAGGTGGGTCAGGTGGTGGTGCATGCGGTCGCGCTTGGTGCGCAGGTAGTCCAGGTTCTCGGTGCGCGCGTGGACCTCGTGGGGGATCACGTTCGCCACGGTGATCCCGAGCGCCTCGAGCTTGGCGACCTTGTCCGGGTTGTTGGTCAGCAGCCGCACCGTGGTCAGGCCCATGGCCGCGAGGATCCGGGCGGCGGCGGTGTAGTCCCGGGCCTCCGCGGGCAGCCCGAGCATGGTGTTGGCGTCCACGGTGTCCGCTCCGCCGTCCTGGAGCTTGTAGGCGCGCAGCTTGTTGATCAGCCCGATCCCGCGGCCCTCGTGGTTGCGCAGGTACAGCACCGTGCCCCCGTGGCGGGAGATCCGTTCCAGCGCAAGGTGCAGTTGCGGTCCGCAATCACAGCGCCACGAGCCGAAGACGTCCCCGGTGAGGCACTCGGAATGCAGCCGCAGCAACGGTGGCAGAGCGGCTTCGTCGGCGGGCGGGGGTGCCGTGAGCGAGATGTGCTCGGCGGCGGGGATCCCCGACGGCTCCGGGACGCGCCACCCGGTCATTGAGAACGTGCCGTACTCGGAGGGCACGGTCACGGGGTCGCTGTGCTGCAGGGGCTCCGCTCCCGGGGCCGCGCGGTCGTCGGCCGGGGACGCGGGCTCGGGGATCTCGCCGGGGTCGAAAACGCTCATGCGATGCGGTCCCCCTCCCCCGTGGTGTCCACCGACGGCGCGGTGGCGCACCCGGCGACGTCGACGGCGCTCGTTCGGGTCGTGCCCTTCGCGTCCTGAGCCGCGGCACCGGCGTCGTTCGCGGTTCGCGGGACGGCGTCCTCGGCGGCTTCCGTCGCGTCCAGGTGGGCGATCAGATCGGCGATGCTGATCATCACGAGCCCGTGCTCGTCCGCGAACCGCCGCAGGGCTGGCGCGCGCAGGGGCTGCCCCGCGTCGTCGACGATCTCCGCGATCGCACCCACGGGCTCGCAGCCCGCGAGACGCGCGAGCTCCACGGCGGCCTCGGTGTGCCCCGCGCGTTCGCGCACGCCGCCCGGGACCGCGCGCAGCGGCAGGATGTGGCCGGGACGCGTGAGCTCGGCCGCGGTGGTGCCGGGCAGCGCGAGCAGCCGCGTGGTCAGCGCCCGGTCCCGCGCGCTGATCCCGGTGGTGATCCCGGCGCGGGCATCGCACGTGACGGTGTACGCCGTGGCCTTGGCGTCCTCGTTGTGCTCGGTCATGGGCGGCAGGGCGAGCCGGTCCGCGCGCTCGTCGGTCATGGGCACGCACACCACCCCGGAGCTGTGCCGGATCGTGAAGCCCATGAGGGGCTGGGTCGCGCGCTGTGCCGCGAACACCAGGTCGCCCTCGTTCTCGCGGTCCTCGTCGTCCACGACCACGACCGCGGCGCCCGACGCCATCGCGGCGACGGCGTCCGCGACCGGATCGAGGGCGACGCCGCGCGGCACGGCGGGTGCCGCGTACGAGGCCAGGCGCTCGGCGTACTTGGCGAGCACGTCAACCTCGAGATTGACGGTGGAACCCGGCGTGCGGGCGCCGAGCGTGGTCGCGCGCAGGGTCTCCGGGATCAGCCCCACCTCGAACCACGCCTCGGGCTCGTCCGCGGGGTTCACCGCGGTGACCGTGAGGGACACGCCGTCCACCGCAATCGATCCCTTGACCGCGATGTAGCGCGCGAGCGCCACGGGGACGCTGATTCGCACGGTCTCCCATCCGGTGTGGGGCGTGCGCTGCACCACGGTGCCCACGCCGTCCACGTGCCCCTGGACCACGTGCCCGTCCAGGCGCTGCCCGGCGGCGGTGCAGCGTTCCACGTTCACCACATCACCGTGTCCGAGCGCCCCCAGGGTGGTCAGGCGCAGTGTCTCGCCCATGACGTCCGCGGTGAAGTCCCCCGCCGCGCCCGAGGGGACCGCGGTCAGGCACACCCCGTTGACCGCGAGTGAGCCGCCGTGGGGCAGGTCCGCGACGAGCGGCCCCGCGGACACGTGCAGCCGGGCGGCGTCCTGCGCCAACCGTTCCACACGTTCCACGGTGGCCTGGGCTTCGACAATTCCGGTGAACACTGATTCTCCTTGGGGATCCGGGGTGCGCGGGGTTCTCGGGAACATCCCGGCGCGAGGTCTTGGTGTGCTGCGTCAGTTCAGGGGCGTGTCATGGGGCGTCGGGTACGGGACCCGCGGGCCGCAAGTGCCACCGTCCATCGACGCCCACGCGGCTGATCGCCTCCATCTGCTCCGTGGCCTCTTCGTGGCCGGGGCGCGCGAGGTCCGCCGGGTGCCGCACGGGGTCACCGCGCCATGACGACGCCGCGGCAAGCGTTGCGATCCCGAGCGACGCGACCGACGCCGCGCCGTCCCCGAGGATCAGGGGTGCCTGGTACAACCACAGTTCGTCCACGAGATCGGCGGCGAGGAACGCGGCGGACACCGTGGGCCCGCCTTCCACGAGCACGTGGGAGACCCCGTGATCCTTCAGGGTGTGCAGTGCCTCGGCGGGATCGTGCGTGGTGAGGTGGATGAACCGCCCGTCGTGCCCGCGGTCGGTGGATGCGACGTCTCCGCGATCCGTTCCCGTGTCTCCCGGGACTCCGCGTTCGGTGTCTTCCCGGGGCGCGCGGTCGACGACGCCGCGCCGGACCTTGGCGTTCCCCGGCACGGGCCGGGTGCTCATGACCGCCCGCAGGGGTTGCCGCTCGAGGGGTTCACCCGCGGCATCCCGCGCGGTCAGGGTCGGATCGTCCGCGCGCAGGGTCCCGCCGCCCACCAGGATCGCGTCCACCCGGGCTCGTAGGGCGTGGCCCTGATCCCGAGCGGGTGCCCCCGTGATCCATCGGCTCGTCCCGTCCGCGGCGGCCACCCGGCCGTCGATCGTCTGCGCGAGTTTCAGCGTCACGAACGGCCGCGCATCACGCTGGGCGAGGAACCAGCGGTCATTGAGATCGTGGGCCTCCCTCGCGAGCAGTCCGTGGCGCACGTCCACCCCGTGTGCGGCGAGGAACGCGCCGCCCCCGCGGGCGGTGTCGGTGCCGTCGGCCACCGCGTAGATGACCCGGGGAATCCCCGCGTCGAGGATCGCGCGCGAGCACGGGCCGGTTCGTCCGGTGTGGTTGCAGGGTTCGAGGGTCACGATCATGGTGGTGTCCTCGAGCGGCGTCCCCGCCTCGCGGGCGAGCCGCAGCGCGTCCGCCTCCGCGTGCGGGGTGCCCGCCCCGCGGTGATGACCCACGTGCAGGATCTCCCCCGCGGCGGAGAGGATCACGGCGCCCACCACGGGATTGGCCCCGCGGATCCCCCGCCGAGCCGCTTCCAGGGCGGCCCGCATCGCGGTGTGCTCCGCCTCCGAGAACCGCCCGGACGGCTCCACCCCCAGACGGGAGCGGGGCGCGGGAGACGGCGCAGCGGCGTCGTCGTACGCCGTCATTTCTTCTCGTCCTCGCCCACGTACAGGCGCAGGTCCGGGAAGCCCGTCTCGATCGTCGCGCGACGGCGCTGGCGCGTGTTCACGCGCCACCACACGAAGAACCCGGCGAGCGTGAACGCCCCGTAGAACACGTACATCAAGCCCGAGGCGTAGTAACCGGCGGAGAACAAAAGGGGCACGCCCACGATGTCCACGGCGACCCACAGCAACCAGAACTCGACCCAGCCCTTGGCCATCCCGAGCGTTGCGAGCAACGAGCCCATGAAGATCCAGGCGTCCGCCCACACGGGTTCGTACGAGCCCAGGGCGCGGAAGATGGGCGTGAGAAGTGCGGTCCCGAACACGAGGGCGACCACCAGGAACACGCGTTCGCGGGCGGTGGCCCAGCGCGGGGACACGGCCTCCTCGGACGCCCCGCGGGACCGGCGCCACTGCACCCAGCCGTACACGGACACCGCGATGAACATGACCTGGCGGCCCGCCTGACCCAGCAGGTTCACGGGATTGGGGGTGTCGAACACCGCGCCCAGGAAGACGGTCAGCAGGATCGCATTGCCCACGATCCCCACGGGCCATGCCCACACCTTGCGGCGCATCCCGCCCAGCGCGGACAGCAGCCCGAAGACATTGCCGAGCACCTCGCGCCACAGGATGAAACCGTCACCCACCCGCAGCTGCGCGTCGAACAACCAACGCAGGACGTCCACGGTGTCTCCTCTCACCCGCCACTGTCGGTGGTTCCGGGGAGGAATGCGCACACGCGTCGAACACGATCGCGCGGCGGAGCACGTCACGGCACCACCCGACGGACCGCGATCGCGTGCGACCGCGCACGGTCGGGACGCCGTGACGCTCACGTGTGCCTACCATCCAGACTGTACTGTCGGTACCGGATTTCCACCGGTTCGGCCGATCCCTCCGTGCGCATCCGGTGTGGTTCCCACGGGAACCTGCTCGGTGCTGTGCACGGTGTTCACGGTTCGCGGACTGTCACCGCCGGTTCGGAATTGCACCGACCCCGGAACACGTTGCTGCGCTCATTATGCCACGCGGCCTCACCATGCCCGTGATCGGGGGCACCGGGCGGTCACGTCCTGGTTTTCTGGCCGTTCTCACGGCCCTGCAGATCCGAGAGCAGTTCGTTGACGCGGGCCTTGATGTCGTCGCGGATCCTGCGCACGTCCGCGAGGGGCTGACCGGCCGGGTCGTCGAGGTCCCAGTCCTCGTAGCGCTTGCCCGGAAACACGGGGCAGGTGTCCCCACAGCCCATGGTGATGACGACGTCGGAGGCCCTGACCTGCTCCGTCCGCAGGATCGTGGGCACGGCTGCGGTGATATCGATGCCCTCCTCAGCCATTGCCTCCACGGCCACCGGGTTCAGGCTCTCTGCCGGTTCGGACCCGGCCGAACGGACATCGATGCTCCCGCCTGACATCGCGGCCAGGTAGCCCGCCGCCATCTGGGAGCGGCCCGCGTTGTGGACGCAGACGAAGAGCACGGTCGGTTTCGTGGGTGATGGTGCGCTCATGATGCGGTCTCCCGGGTTCGGTGGGTGGGGACGGAGGGATCGTTCGGGAACACGCGCGGGCCGGCCCATAGGGCCACGTAGACCAGGCCGATCAGGACGGGCACTTCGATCAACGGCCCCACGACGCCGGCCAGTGCCTGCCCGGAGGTGACGCCGAAGGTGCTGATGGCCACGGCGATCGCCAGTTCGAAGTTGTTGCCCGACGCGGTGAAAGCCACCGTGGCCGACTTGCCGTAGTCGAGCCCCACCGCTTTCGAGGCGAAGAGGCCGATGACGAACATCAGAGCGAAGTACACGAGCAACGGCAGCGCGATCCTGACCACGTCGAGGGGCTGTGAGGTGATGGCGTCCCCCTGGAGCGCGAAGAGCATCACGATGGTGAACAGGAGGCCGTACAGGGCCCACGGGCCGATCGCGGGGAGGAACTTCTCCTCGTACCAGTCACGGCCCTTCGCCCGTTCACCCAGGACGCGGGTGAGGAAGCCTGCGAGCAGCGGGATGCCGAGGAACACCAGGACGGATCCTACGATCGCCCCCACGGAGAATTCGGCCGTGGTGGTAGGCAGCCCCAGCCACGACGGCAGGACCTGGAGGTAGAACCACCCAAGAGCGCCGAAGGCTACGACCTGGAAGACGGAGTTGATGGCCACGAGCACGGCCGCACTCTCCCGGTCGCCGCATGCGAGGTCGTTCCAGATCAGAACCATGGCGATGCACCGGGCCAGGCCCACGATGATCAACCCGGTGCGGTACTCGGGCAGATCGGGCAGGAACACCCAGGCGAGCACAAACATCACCGCCGGTCCCACGACCCAGTTGAGCACGAGCGACAGACCCAGCAATCGCTTGTCGCCGGTCACGCGGCGGGTCTCGTCGTAGCGCACCTTCGCCAGGACGGGATACATCATCACCAGTAGACCGACTGCGATCGGCAGCGACACCTGTCCGATCGTCATAGCTTCCAAAGCCGTGTTCAGCCCCGGCACCAGGCGTCCCAGCAGAAGGCCCGCACCCATGGCCAGCAGGATCCAGGCCGGCAGCCACCGGTCCAGGAACGACATGCTCTGCCTCACCGGTGCGGAGGCGATGGTGGTACTCACGGGCGGCGAGCTCCTCGTATCGACGATCATCTATGGGACACACGCTACGAGGTCATATAGATGTCCGTCAATGTAAAATCTCGGTATGAAAGCACCCGCGCAACGACCCGAGTTGATCGATGAGAAAGCAACCGAGTGCTGCTCGCTCGCCTCCTCGCCGCTCGGGGCCGGCGAGGCCGAGCGCATGACCGCGAAGCTCAAGGCGCTCTCCGACCCGACGCGCCTGCGGTTGCTCTCCCACATCGCCGCGCAGGGCTGCGACGCAGTGTGCGCCTGCGACCTGCTGGACGTTCTCGACATCAGCCAGCCCACCGTGAGTCATCACCTCAAGAAGCTGGTGGACGCCGGACTGCTCACACGCGAGCAGCGCGGCAAGTGGGCGCACTACACCGTGGTGCGCGGCGCCTTCACGGAACTGCGTGAACTCCTGGACCTGCGCTGACAGGCAGGGCGTTCTCCGCGGACCCGTCATCGGGGCCCGCATAAATTCAGGCCCGGTGCTCCCGCGCGGTCCTGCGGAGTGCCTCGATCGCGGCGGCGGGGTCGTCCTGGCCGTAGACCGCGGAACCGGCGACGAACGTGTCCGCCCCGACCTCCGCGGCGCGCACGATGGTCTCCTCCGTGATCCCGCCGTCCACCTGCAGCGCGATCGTGCCCCCGTGGGCCTTGACCGCCGCCGCGGCGCGGCGCAGCTTGGGCAGGGTCACGTCCAGGAACTTCTGGCCGCCGAAGCCGGGTTCCACGGTCATGATGAGCAACATGTCGAGCTCGGGCAGTAGGTCCAGGTACGGCTCGATCGGCGTGGCCGGACGCACCGCGAGTCCCGCACGGGCACCCGCCGCGCGCAGTTCACGCGCGAGCTTGATCGGCGCCGTGGCGGCTTCCGCGTGGAACGTCACCGACGCGCACCCTGCCTCCGCGTACGCCGGGGCCCACCGGTCCGGGTCCTCGATCATCAGGTGCAGGTCCAGGGGGATCGGGGAGACGGCCTGCAATCGTTCCACGACCGGCAACCCCAGGGTCAGATTGGGGACGAAGTGGTTGTCCATCACGTCCACGTGCGCCGCATCCGCGTTCGAGATGCGCTGGAGTTCCTCCGCGAGCCGGGAGAAGTCCGCGGAGAGGATTGACGGGTGGATGTCACAGCGGGACATGGTTCCTCCTGGGAATAGTTCCGGATCAATGACCGAGCCGCGGCTCACGCGCTCTTGCGCAGCGCGACCATGAACATGGCGTCGGTTCCGTGGACGTGCGGCCACAACTGCACACTCGTGCCCCCGCCGGGGACGTCGTGCCCCGCCGCCCGAGCGTCGTCGAGCGCGCCGGGCAGGGCGGCATCCACGGCGAGCTGCGCGGTGTCCAGGACCGACACGTCGCCGCGCCGCGCCAGGACGTCCTGGAGCACGTCGTGCGTCTCGGCGGTGTGCGGCGAACACGTGGCGTAGAGCACCACGCCGCCGGGGCGGGTGGCGTCCAGCGCGGCGTCGAGCAGCTCACGCTGCAGCGGGGTCAGATTCGCGACGTCCGACGGCGTGCGCCGCCACCGCGCTTCGGGACGACGCCGCAGCGCGCCTAGTCCGGTGCACGGCACGTCCACGAGCACGCGATCGAAACGTGCGTCCTGGCCGGACGGGATCTGCCGGGCGTCGCCGGTGCGGACGTGCCACGCCTCGTGGTCCACGGCCGACAGTGCCTGGCGCACGAGGTCGCTACGGTGCTCGCTGACCTCGTTGGCCAGCAACGTGGCACCGCGCTCGTGGGCCAATGCCGCGAGCAGCGCCGCCTTGCCGCCGGGTCCGGCGCAAAAGTCGGCCCACGCGCCGGCGTCATCGGCCACGGGCGCCTGTGCGAGCACGCGGGCCACGAGCTGGGAACCGGCGTCCTGGACACGCACCGTTCCCTCCCGCGTGCCCGGGACGCGGTGGACGTCTCCCCCGGCGCTGACCGCGCTGTTCGGGACCAGGTCACCGGGTTCGGCGCCTGCTGCGAGTGCGGGCTCGAGCGAGCCGATACCGGGCAGGGCCACGAGGTGCACACGGGGCGCCTCGTTGTCCGCTTCCAACAGGGCCTCGATCTCCGCGGTGTCTCGGCCGTTGGCGCGCAGGGACCGGCGCAACGCGCGAACCTCCCACACCGGGTGGGCGTGGCGGACACCGAGCTGCCGCAGCTCGTCGGTGTGCTCGGCGGCGAGCGCGTCCAGCCATTCGTCGTGGCTGCGCCGGGTCACCTTGCGCAGGACGGCGTTGACGAGTCCCGAGGGTCCCTGCCCGATCTCCCCGCGCACCAGACCCACGGTCGCGTCCAGCGCGGCGTGATCGGGGACGCGCATCGCGAGCAACTGGTGCACGCCCAGGCGCAGGGCGTCCAGCACCGCGGGGTCCAACTGGTCCAGCGGGCGGTCCACGCACTTCTCGAGCACGGCGTCCCACGTGCCACTCCACCGCATGGCCCCGTAGGCGAGCTCGGTCGCGAACGCCGCGTCCCGCTTGTCGAGGCGGTTTTCACGGACCAGGCGTGGCAGCACGAGGTTCCCGTAGGCGTCCTCCGAGTTGACCGCGCGCAGGGCCTGATATGCGGTCAGCCGTGCGGGATCGGAGCGCTTGCGACGCTGCGAGGGCGCGTGCGCGGAGTAAGAGCGCTCGTGCTGGGCCCGGCGGTTGCGTTCGTGGCCCTTGGCGTCACGACGCGAGCCGTCCCCCGGCCGCCGATCCCTCCCGCCGGTCTCTCGGGGCGCGCGGTCATCACGACGGCGCCCCCCGGAGTCGCGGGGCGGGCGGTCGTCGCGGCCCCGGCCGCCGGCATCACGGAACGGACGGTCGTCACGACGGCGGTTGTTCCCGCGAGGCCGGTCGTTATCGCCGCCGGAGTGGCCGCCGCGGTGCTGCTGATCCCGACTCATGTGAACGTCACCTGCTCCGTGTTCTGCTTGCCGCGCGCCCAATCGAGGGCCGCCATGGGTTTCTTGCCACTGGGTTGCACGCGGGTCAGCTCCACGGCGTAGGACCCGGTGCCCACGAAGACCCGATTCTCCCGCAGCTCCACGTGGCCCGGGGCGATCCCGGTGATCTCCGGGGCGGGGATCACGCGGTCGAGCTTGAAGCGCTGGCCGTCGAGTTCGGTCCACGCACCAGGTTCGGGGGTCACACCGCGCACCCGGTGAGCCACGGCCACGGCGGGATGTGACCAATCGACGCGCCCGTCCTGGGCCGTGAGTTTAGGGGCAGCGGTGGATTCACCGCGTTGCGGCGTGGGGTGCACGCGGCCCGAGGCCACACCGAGCAAGGATTCCGCGAGCAGGGGCGAACCTTCATGTGCGAGCCGATCCAGCACCGACCCGGACGTGTCCTCCGGACGCACCTCGTCCGTGAGGGAGCCCACCACGGGGCCGGTGTCCATGCCGTCGTCCAGGACGAAGGTGGTGGCCCCGACCACGGAGTCCCCGGCCATGAGGGCCCGCTGCACCGGGGCGGCGCCGCGCCACTGGGGCAGGAGGGAGAAATGCAGGTTGATCCACCCGTCCTGGAAGACCTCCAGGGCCGGTCGCGGCAGCAGGGCGCCGTAGGCCACGACCGCCGCGATGCTCGCGCCGGTGTCACGCAGGGTGTCCAGGAGTTCACCCCGGACCCGATTGGCCTTGATTACGGGCAGTCCGAGCTCATCGGCCCGACGACCCACCGCGGACGGGGCCATGACCTTCTTGCGGCCCACAGGGGCGTCCTCACGGGTCAGCACCGCGGTGATCTCGATCCGGGGATCCTGGTGCAGTGCCTCGAGCGGGGGGACGGCGGTCTCCGGGGTTCCTGCGTACAGGATCTTGAGGGGCTGCTGGTTCGTGTCGGGGCTCATCGGGCATCACCCGCCGCGCCGAACGCGGAACCGGCCGTGTGTGCGGCGCCGGATGCGGCTCCCGAGGTGCGGGCCGCACCGAAAGCCGACCCAGCGGCGTCGTGTGCGTCCGGTGTTGAGTGACCCGCGCGCTGCGCCTCGCGTTCGCGCGTGACACGGGTGGTCGTGTCCGTGAACGACTGCGCGCGCAACTGCCGCATGGCGTCCTTGCGCTCGTCACCCACGAGACGGTCGACGTAGAGCATGCCGCCCAGGTGATCGTTCTCGTGCTGGAAGCAGCGGGCCAACAGGCCGGTGGCCTCACGGTGCACGGGCTCGCCGTGGCAATCCACCCCGGTGAGGACGGCGTGCTCGGCGCGGGGGGTCTCGTAGGACAGGCCCGGGACCGACAGGCAGCCCTCGCCGCCTTCCTGCGGCTCCTCCCCCATGCTCAGCTGGGGGTTGATCACGTGCCCTTCGTCCCCGTCGATGCCCCACGTGAAGACGCGCAATCCCACGCCCACCTGCGGTGCGGCCAGACCCACACCACCCACGGCGTACATGGTCTCAAGCATGTCCCGGACGAGGGCAGCCAGGGCGTCGTCGAACTGCGTGACCTCCTGGGCCGGGGTGCGCAGGACGGGGTCACCGATGGTACGAATGCGCAAAATACTCACCGCGGAGTGCACTCCTCATGGGGGTCGTGGGACGGGGTGTGCCTGTCAGTCTACGGCGGGGCCCGCGACCGTCTCGGCCGCCACGACCTGCGTGCCGCCCGCCACACGACCCGTGGGGGAGGAATCCAGGGGCGGGGGCGCGATGCTGCGCAGTTGCGCCCCGGCGGTGGCCAATTGGGAATTGCGCGCCCACACCTTGGCCAGGGCGCAGAACTTGTACCAGTGCACGGGGAGGTGCTCGGGCGCGGCCTGCACGGTGAGCGCCTCGGTCTCACCGATCGCCACGGCCATCAGGACCTCCGCGTCCCCGAAACGCCACGGTTCCCACTCCCCCGCTGTGGCGTCCACGAGGGATTCCTCGGCCTTGAGCCCGGCCACCAGCTGGGTCACGACCTTCGGGTCCGGGGCCTTGACCCGCCCGGTGCGGTCCGTCCCGCGGGTCTTGTAGTCGATCAGACACACCTTGCCGCCGATGCGCGCCACGAGATCCAGCGTTCCCGCATAGCCCACCGTGGAGTTCCACACCGTGATTTCCGCGGCCAACGGTTCGGGACGGAACAGCTGCCACCACTGGTCCGCGCTGTCCGCGAACCGGGACTCGTGGTGTTCTGCGAGCGTGTCCCGGGCCCGGTCCACCTGGTGATCGCAGCCCATGGCCCGCAGGGCGAGCTGCTCGCAGTAGTCGTGCACGCGGTCACCGCGCTGCGCCGCGTGGTCCCGGTGCCGCTCCGCCGCCTTGGCCGCGTGGTTCACGAGCGAACGACGACGCCGCGTGTCCCGCAGGGCGTCCGGCAACTGGGGATCCGTGGCCAGGGCCTGCGCGGCGGTGTAGGCGTACCAGCCCCCGAGGTCGTTGGCCTCGCACCCGATGACCGTGGTGATGGAGGGGACCTCGAGGTCCCCGCCCTCACTCCGGGCGTACATCCGGCCGGTGGCGGTCTGCTGGGCCAAGCGGGGTTGCGTCATGGCCTCAGCGTAGGAAGGGGTCCAGACACGGACAACGATCGCGGGCTCAGCCGGGCGGAGCGGGCTCGGACGTCCGTCCAGGAGCCGGATCTCAGGCGGCCGGAGCCGGACCGACCGGTCCGATCGGCCTTGGACGCGAAAGAACCCGGCCCCTCCCGGGACCGGGTTCTTCGTTACCGTGCGCGATACTGGGATCGAACCAGTGACCTCTTCGGTGTGAACGAAGCGCGCTACCGCTGCGCCAATCGCGCTTGCAACGTTGAAGACTCTAGAACACTTCGTCCGGGAACGGCAAATTCGCCGTCGTCCGCGATCGATTTGCCCGGACCCGCTCCGGTGGGTAATGTTCTTGCTCGTTGGCAACGCCCCGAAAGCGAAGCCCTCCGGTGACAACACCCCGGACGGACGAGCACGGAAGGGCACGAAGACCTGTGATAAAGTTTCCGCTCGGAAGAACGGAGCACCGAGTTCCAGGGCCTCGATCAACCGACAATGCGGACGTAGCTCAGCTGGTAGAGCATCACCTTGCCATGGTGAGGGTCGCGGGTTCGACTCCCGTCGTCCGCTCGCAGTTATCGACCTCGCGGTCGAGATCTGAGACCCTATCCACGAAGGATCTGGTCCCGGTGGGGTGGCCGAGTGGTGAGGCAGCGGCCTGCAAAGCCGTATACGCGGGTTCGAATCCCGTCTCCACCTCGGTGCAACCACCTCGTTCAATATGATGAACATTGAGCGCGATTGGCGCAGCGGTAGCGCGCTTCCCTGACACGGAAGAGGTCACTGGTTCGATCCCAGTATCGCGCACCAGAGAAAACCCCGGAACACGATGTTCCGGGGTTTTTCGCGTGCCACCACTGAGCTACGACCCGGCGGCGCGCACCGAGTGGGAAGCGTGGCCCAGGGCCCGCAGCACCCGGGTCAGCCGATCGTAGGAGACCATTCCCCGCACCGCGCGAGTCACGATGACGTCCCAGGACGGCGTCTCCCCCGGTCCACGGGTGACCCAGCGGCCCGCATGCCCTCCAACAGCTCACCGAGCGCCCGGCGCGGCCCGCTGGCCACGTCCGGCCACCCCAGCTGCGTGAGCAGGTCCCGGATCATCGGATCCTCCCGGCGCTCCGAGGGCCCGCCGGCCTCGGCAGATGACAGGCCCGCAGCGAGCGCCTGGGCGATTTCGAGGGCGTCCACCAGGGGCCGCCGCGGATCGTCGATCACGGTGACCAGCGCACGGATGTCGGGGATCGTGGCACCGGCCTCCTCCCGCCGTACCCAGATGAGCTGCAGGCATTCCACGTGACCGTGATCGTAGTCCTGCCGCGTGGCGGTGAGCCTGGTACCGGCGGGCAACAGTCCCTCCCGACGGTAGAACTTGATGCTGGCCGTGGTGGTGTTGCTGACCTCGGCCAGAGCATGGAGCATGCATGACGCAACCCCCTCGGATAGTCGTCGACGCGTCAACTGTCCTGACGGCGCGCTGGATACCACAACCTTCATCCACCCCCACGGCCTGACGTGGCTGCACGGACTCGCCGCGTTCACCCTCTTCTCGGTGGGGTTGGCCATGTGGGGGATCCTGCACGGCGACGTCCGAATGCGCCGGCGGACCATGCTCGTGGGATCCCATGGCCACGACGCCCTCTCCCCTCTCACGCGTTCGGATCGACCACCCCTACGGCCACGACCAGGTCCTGCCAGCTCATGCCCACGCACTTGAACACGCGGGGCCGTGTCTCATCAGGGGCCACCGCGCCCGTGACGACGTCCGCGAGGTCCACGAGTGAGTCCTCCTGCAAGGAACCGTCGGCCACGGCCTGGATCACGTCCCCGGCTTCACGCATGGCGGTGGCCCGGTCCTCCACGACCACCTGGGCGCGGCCCATGAGCGCGGAATCGAGCTCGCGGAACTGCGGCTCGTGGGATCCCATGGCCACGACGCACGCGGTGTCCGGCACCAGGGCACCATCGAAGAGGGGCTCCGCCGCCGACGTCGTGCACACCACCACGTCCGCGTCGCGCACCTCGCTCGCGTCCCCCGATCGGGCCGCGAGACCCAGCGTGCGGGCGTAGTCGACGGCGGCGTCCACCTTGTGCGGCGTGCGGCCGCACACCACGACGTCAGCGAAGGAGCGGATCTTGGCGAATGCCTCGATGTGGGCGAGCGCCTGCGGCCCCGTACCGAACACCACGAGCTTGGTCGCCTCCTTCGGGGCCAGGTAATCGGTGGCCACGGCCGAGATCGCGGGGGTCCGTAGGGTGGTGAGGACGTTGCCTTCCAGCAGAGCTCGAAGACTCAGGGTGGCTGAGTCCATGAGCATGTAGGTGGCCTGGATGCGGGGCAGATCGCGTTCGGGATTCCCGGGCGAGACCGATGCGACCTCGATGCCTGCCCAGTCACCAATGACCGACGGCATCAACAGCAGGTGGCCCTCGCCGGCGGGGACATTGCTGCGCGCGGGGTCATCTTCCGGGCGGAATCCGGAACGCAGCGTGGCTTCGAGAAGCCGACGTGCACGCTCGGCGGGAACCGCCCGCACGATCTGTTCCTCGGCGTACCACGCGGGTGCACCCTGGATTCCTGTCGAGCACTGCTCCTGGGGGGTCGATCCCTCGGTGGTCATGATGCGGTTCCTCCCAGGGATGCGGTGCTCCGGCATTGGCCGATTCACTGTCTCGACTGTTCCGTCAGCATATCCCCGACCAGGACCGGACTTCGGAGAAAAACTCCCGCCCCACCCGGGTAAGAGACCCGGGCGGGGCGGGAGCGGCGTCGTCGCCGACGCGGTGCCGTCAGGAGACGGCGGGGATCACAACATGCAGGAGACGCAGCCCTCGACCTCGGTACCCTCGAGCGCCAGCTGGCGGATGCGGGAGTAGTACATGGTCTTGATGCCCTTGCGCCACGCGTAGATCTGCGCGCGGTTGATGTCCCGCGTGGTGGCGGTGTCCTTGAAGAACAGCGTCAGGGACAGGCCCTGGTCCACGTGCTGGGTCGCGGCGGCGTACGTGTCGATGATCTTCTCGTAGCCAATCTCGTACGCGTCCTGGAAGTACTCCAGGTTCTCGTTGTCCATGAACGGCGCCGGGTAGTACACGCGCCCGAGCTTGCCCTCCTTGCGGATCTCGATGCGCGAGGCGATCGGGTGGATCGAGGACGTGGAGTTGTTGATGTACGAGATGGAACCCGTGGGCGGAACCGCTTGCAGGTTCTGGTTGTACATGCCGTCCGCCATGACCTTCTCGCGCAGCTCACGCCAGTCATCCGCGGTGGGCAGGGCGATGCCCGCCCGCTCGAACAGCTCGGCGACGCGCGGCGTGGCGGGCTCCCACACGCCGTCGACGTACTTGTCGAAGAACGTGCCGCTCGCGTAGGCCGACTTCTCGAAGCCCACGAAGGACTCGCCGCGCTCCTTGGCGATCAGGTTGGACGCGCGGATCGCGTGGTAGGTCACCGCGTAGAAGTACATGTTGGTGAAGTCCACGCCCTCGGTCGAGCCGTAGTGGATGTGCTCCTTGGCGAGGTACCCGTGCAGGTTCATCTGCCCCAGGCCCACCGCGTGGGACATCTCGTTGCCGCGCCGGATGGAGGGCACCGAGTCGATGTTGGACATGTCCGACACCGCCGTGAGGCCGCGGATCGCGGTCTCGATGCTCGCCCCGAAGTCCTGCGACTCCATGGCCATGGCAATGTTCATGGAACCCAGGTTGCATGAGATGTCCTTGCCCACCTGCGCGTACGTGAGGTCCTCGTTGTACACGGAGGGCTCGGAGACCTGCAGGATCTCGGAGCACAGGTTGGACATGATGATCTTGCCGGCGATGGGGTTGGCGCGGTTCACCGTGTCCTCGAACATGATGTACGGGTACCCGGACTCGAACTGCACCTCCGCCACGGTCTGGAAGAACTCGCGGGCGTTGATCTTCTTCTTGGCGATGCGGGAGTCGTCCACCATCTCGTGGTACTTCTCGCTCACGTTGACGTCCGCGAACGGCACGCCGTAGATCCTCTCCACGTCGTACGGGGAGAACAGGTACATGTCCTGGTCCTTCTTGGCCAGCTCGAACGTGATGTCCGGGATGACCACACCCAGCGAGAGGGTCTTGATGCGAATCTTCTCGTCCGCGTTCTCGCGCTTGGTGTCCAGGAAGTTGAGGATGTCCGGGTGGTGGGCGTTCAAGTACACCGCGCCGGCACCCTGGCGGGCACCCAGCTGATTGGCGTAGGAGAAGGAGTCCTCGAGCAGCTTCATCACGGGGATCACACCGGAGGACTGGTTCTCGATCATCTTGATGGGCGCACCGGACTCGCGCAGGTTGGTCAGCGCGAACGCCACGCCACCGCCGCGCTTGGAGAGCTGCAGCGCGGAGTTGATGTTGCGCCCGATCGACTCCATGTTGTCCTCGAAGCGCACCAGGAAGCACGAGACGAGCTCGCCGCGCTGCTTCTTGCCCGCGTTGAGGAACGTGGGCGTGGCCGGCTGGAACCGCCCGGAGATGATCTCCGCCACGAGCCGCTGCGCGAGGGCCTCGTCCCCGTCCGCGAGGTACAGGGACACCATGACCACGCGGTCCTCGAACCGCTCCAGGTAACGCTGACCATCGAAGGTCTTGAGCGTGTATGACGTGTAGAACTTGAACGCGCCCAGGAAGGTCTGGAACCGGAACTTGTAACCGTAGGCCTGCTTGGACAGAGCCTTCACGAACTCGAAGCTGTACTTCTCGAGCACCTCGGCCTCGTAGTACTGGTGGTCCACGAGGTACTTGAGCTTCTCCTCGAGGTCATGGAAGAACACGGTGTTCTTGTTCACGTGCTGCAGGAAGTACTGCCGCGCGGCCTGGCGGTCGGCCTCGAACTGGATCTTGCCGTCCGCGTCGTAGAGGTTCAACAGCGCGTTGAGCTCGTGGTAACCCAGCCCGCGGTACTTCTCGGGGCAGGTGGGATCCTCGTGACCGGGTTCGACGCTCACGCCCGGGGTTGCATGGATGCTTGCCAAAACTTGTCCAATCCTTGGGTGACCTTCTCGACGTCCTCGTCGGTTCCCATGAGCTCGAACTTGTAGAGCAGGGGAACCTGACACTTAGCTGCGACCTTCTCCGCGGCGACGCAGAACAGGGGGCCGAAGTTGGTGTTGCCCGCGCCGAGCACCCCCAACAGGTGCGCGCGCGAGACGGGATCGTTGAGAAACTTCACGACTTGCGGTGGGACCGATCCCACTCCCCCGGGACGCCCGTAACTGGGCACTGCCAGCACGTAGGGTTCGTCGATGCGGGGAACGGGTTCGGTGGTCTTCAGGGGCAACCGGACGGACCGCACCGGGAGTTTGGTGACGAACCTGTCCGTGTTGCGCGTCACGGAGGAGAAGTACACCACTAGGGGTGCATCATCCCCCGCGACGACGGGTGTGCGATGGAGTTCCCGCTCCTTCGCCTGGGCGAGAACCGTGGCGAGAGCACTCATGCCGGGTCACTTCGATTCTGGGGGGTCGTACCAATTCGTGTGATTCCGGGGGCGGGCTGGCGGTGAGGTTCGGGGCCACTCGCCCGGGTGGTGCCGGGCCGCCCGCGGCGGCCCGTCCGTTTCCGGCTCAGGCGGAGCGCAGCAGGGCCAGCGAGTTGATCTTGTCCGGGCGGAAGCCGGACCAGTGCTCGGTGGCGGTCTCCACGACGGGGACCTGCTGGTATCCCAGGCCCACCACATGCTCGTAGGCGGCGGTGTCCTCGGTGACGTCCACGACGGTGTAGTCGATGCCCTTCTTGGTGAGAGCACGGTAGGTGGCGTTGCACTGGACGCACGACGGCTTGGAATACACGGTGACAGACATAGCCCATTCTCCTTGCGGGAAGTACCAATTTTCGGGCGCTTCCGGGGCCGTTCGGCTCTGGATCCGGGTGGTGCGCCAGGTGGTTGAAGATCTACGTCAATACTACATCTAGTGTCGTGTGCCGGAACAGGACCCAACATGATGTGGTCGTGTGATCCACAGGGGGATGTCGTCTTTTCCCCGGGTTGTCCACAGGGACCGCGTCCGGGAGCCCTGAGAACACGCGGTTCTCGCGGGGCCCATGTGGACAAGACGGGCGGGAGAAGTCACGAAAAATTTTTTTGCACAGCGTGTCTCACGCGCCGCGCAGCACGTCCTCAAGGGAGCGGGGCGGGTGCCCGGTGAGCATCTGGACGTCGTTCGTGACGCGCGAGAGCTCCCCCGAGGCGATCGCCGTGTACGTGGAGAGCCAGCCCTCCATCTGCCACGGCTCGGGGTCGTAGCCAGCGCGGGACGCCCGGGCCTGCTCGAGGGTCTCGGGCTCGTAGCGGTGGTCCTGCCCCGTCACACGGGTCATGATCCGCGCCATTTCGTCCAGGGTGAGCGCACTGGGACCGGTCAGGGTGTAGGCCGCGCGCTCGTGCCCTCGCGGATCCAGCAGCACCGCGAGCGCGGCGTCGACGACGTCGGCGCGGGCCACCGCCGCGACCCGCCCGTCCCCGGCGGGCCCGCGCAGGACGCGGTCGGCACTGACGAAGTCCGGGAAGACGTCCAGGTAGAAGTTGTCCCGCAGGAAGGTGTACTCGAGACCGGCGCGCTCGATGGCCTGCTCCGTGGCGTAGTGGGTGCGGGCGAACGTGAAGGTCGCGTCCGGTGCGGGTGCGGCGAAGGACGTATAGACCACCCGGCGCACGCCCGCGCGGGACAGGGCTTCGACCATGGCCAGTTGCTGTTGCTCACGGTCCGCCGATTCGGACGCGGACACCAGGAACACAGTGTCCAGTCCCGCCATCGACTCCGCGGCCCCGTCCGGGTCGGCGAAGTCCATGGTGGCGGCGTCGAGCAGGCCGTTCGCTGCGGCCACGTGGGACGCGACCCGGTGCGGGGAACGCACGAGCAGCCGGTGGGCGACGCCGCGTTCTTCGAGCCGGCGTGAGACGGCCCCGCCGATGCGTCCCGTGGCGCCGGTGATACCGAAGGTCGTGTGTGCCATGGTTCCTCCGTTCGGGGGTGCATCCGACAATGTGCTCGGGGCGGGTCGACGGGCGCCTGGATCGGGGCGCCCCCGTGGCCCGCGCGGGTTCAGAGCAACCCGGCGTCCTTCAGCTGATCCGAGATGGAGGCGCCGTCGTTGGCCTCGATCCACAGCGTGCCCTCCGGAACGGTCACGTGATGGCCCTCCGAGGCGCGGGTGCCCGCGGCCAGGACGGCCTCGGTGGGTGAGAGGTTGCGGATCACGATGGCGGCCACCGAGTCCGGGTGACGCTGCGCGAAGCCCGAGTAGATCTGCGGATCGTGCTGACCGTCGTCGCCGATCAGGATCCACCGCACGTGGGGGAAGTTGCGCGCCAGACGCTGCAGGTTCTGCACCTTGTGCTGGGAACCGGAGCGGAACCAGCGCTCCGTGGTGGGCCCCCAGTCGGTGAGCAGCAGCGCTCCGGCGGGGTACGCGTTGCGCGTGAGGAACCGACGCAGGGTGGGCGCCACGTTCCACGCCCCCGTGGAGAGATAGAGGAAGGGTGCGTGCGGATGGCTGCGGCGCAGCCGGTCCATCATGGTGGACATCCCCGGCGTGGGGATGCGCGCGTGCTCGTTGGCCACGAACGAGTTCCAGGCCGCGAGCATGGGGCGGGGCAGGGCGGTGACCATCACGGTGTCGTCCACGTCGCACACGACCCCCAGGTGCTGCTCGTCCGAGACCACGGTGACCTTGGCCTCCGTGACCTCCGAGCCCTCGGCCTGCATGTAGATGGTGTGCACCCCGGGGGTCATGGAGACCTTGAGGTCCACGTCGATCACGCCGCCCTTGTCCGCCACGAGGTGGAACTCGTGCTCGCCCAACCACACGTTGACGTGGGCGAACGCGAAGGGCACGGACGTGAAGGAACGCCACCCGCGGATCGACTCCGCGGCGTCGTCAATGTCCTCGATCAGCGAGCGCGTCTTGAGGAGCACGCGGCCCAGGGCCCGCACGTAGCGGGGGCTGCCGTAGCCGTCGAAGGCGAGCATGGTGGGGATGTCCCCGCGCTGCACGGCCCGTCCCTGACGCCATCGCTGCAGCTTCTGGTCGAAGCGGTACGCGATGTTGATCGCCTCTTCCGTGACCTGGTCCACGGTCTGCAGCAGATCTGCTCCGCCGCTGTTTTTCGCCATGCCTCCCAGTTTTGCACAGCACTCCCGGCCCACGACGTCGCGGCGTACCGTGCCGCGCACGACGGCGCGCGGCGTCGTGGGCCCGGGGACGCGACGTCGAACCCCGGGCAGGGCGACGGGCCCCGGGCGCGAGGACGCACCCGGGGCCCGGTCCCGGTGCCCGCGACTCAGCCGCGCACGTAGTGCGGGAAGCGCTCGGGGCGGTCGATGGGCTGGGTCTCGGGGCTCATGTCGATCCCGAGGTCCTTGGCGAAGACCAGGCGCGTGCGGGTGTAGACGCGCTTGGTGCGCTCGTCGAGCTCGAACACGCGGGCACCGCGCAGGGTGTGCTCGTCACGGGTGCCATCGTTGAGCCCGTAGGTCCCGAAACCCGTGCCGGGGCCGTAGCCCAGCTCGACCCCGAAGTAGTTGCCCATGTAGGTGTTGATGTGGTCGTGGCCGCAGTACAGGCCCAGGACGTCCCCGCGTTCCAGGACCGCGGCGTAGATCCCCGAGTTGACCATGCCCGTGTAGACGTTCTCGTGCTTCTCCCCCACGATCCCGTGACGCTTCACGGCGGCCGCGTGCCCGGCCTCGTCCGAGGTGAACTGCTGACCGAACCACATGTGGTGGTGCTCCCACGTGGGGATGTGGAAGTACATGAGCCCCGGGATCTTCTTCCCGTAACGGCGCTCGGTCTCCACCGAGAGGTCGGTGTACCAGCGGATCTGCTGGGGACGGATCCAGTCGTAGCCCATGAGACCCTCACGGTCCTGCCCGCCGGGGCGTTCCTCCGCGTACCGGCCGGAGTCCAGCAACCACACGGCGAACGCCGGGGCGTGGCCGCGGGACCCGCGGATCAACAGCTGGGCGTTGGACGAGCCGAAGACCTTCTGGTCGTCCCCGGGGTTGAGGTTGTGCTTGTACTGGCGCACGAACTCGACCAGCTGCGGTTCACGCATCCCGGTGCCGTGCTCCTCGGTGGAGTCCTCGTCGTGGTTGCCGAATGTCACCGCCCACTTGATGCCCCGGGACTCCATGGGCAGCACCACGTTGTTCACGGCCTGCTTGACCTCGCGGTCGGTGCGCGGGGAACCGTCGATCACGTCCCCGTTGATCAGCACGAACTGGGGCTTCTCCCGGTCCAGCACCTTGTTCATGAGCTCGATGGTGCGCCGGTCGGTGCGCGGGCCGTCCTGGGTGTCGTTGAACTGGACGATCTTGAACGTGCCGTTGCGCCCGAAGGAGAGGGGCATCCGGCCGTGACCGTGCCCGTGCTGGGTCACGAGCGCCGGTGCCGCGTGGGCGGTCGACGGCGCGGCGGCGAGCACACCGGCGGCCGCGATGGCGCTGCCGCCGGTGATCAGGTTCCGGCGCGAGGGACGTGATGTGTTCTCGGTCATGTCGTGCTCCTGGTGCGAAGGGTTCCGACCGCTGCGGGCGGAGGGGGTCCGGCTACTACGGGCGGTGGGGATCCGACCGCGACGGGCGGTGGATGAGTCACACGCTAGGGTCACCGCGTTACGGCCACGTGGCGCCCCGGTGTCCCGTGGGGCACGAGCCGCGCGCCGGTTATTCACCTTCTGACCTGGGGTTTCACCTCCGTTCTGGTGCGGGGGTGCGCACCGGCGACGGCGCTGTCCCCCTGGGGGGCGCGGCCCCGGGAGGTGCCGGGCCGTTCGGGGCCGTGGCCGCGGCGTCGTCCGGGGCCCTCGGCGGACTCCGGTCGCGGCGGACGGGACGGTGTGGGCCGCGAACCCAGCAGGGACCGGGGATCCGGAAGGGTCTCCGGGCGGGAGAGGTCCCACGCCTGAGCCGCCTGGATCCCTATCCCCCGCGGGCCCGTGCGGCGCGTGTGACCGTGGACCAGCAGCAGCGTGGGGGCGAACAGCACCTCACCGGAGGCGGCCTGGGCCTCGTCGAAGAACGTGCAGTCCACGGCCCCGGAGCCGTCGTCCAGGGAGATGAAGACCACGCGTTTGCCGCTGCGCATGGGCGGGGTCATGGTGGAGACCCGCACGCCAGCTACGATCACCTCGGTGCCGTTGCGCAACCCCAACAGGTCCTCGGCGCGGGTGGCCCCGTAGGAACGCATGAGCTCACCGTGCGAGTCCATGAGGTGGGCGCTGACCTCGATGCGCATGGTGTCCATCTCCGCTTTGACCCGCTCCCCCGTGCTCGGTTCAGGCAGCCGCGCCGGAAGGGCGGCCAGGTCCACGTCCCCGAGGGGCAGGGCCAGCTGCCCCTCCCCGGGCTGCGCACGGGCCGAGGTCCCGCGCCCGGTCGCGGGCCGATCCGCCTGTTCCCGCAGGAAGTGGACCATGTCCGTGTGGGAGGCCCGCGTCTCGGCGCGGTGCAACAGGGAGTCCAGGGCGCCCGCCTCCGCGAGCCGTTGCAGCGTGCGCCGGGTGGGCCGGGCGCGCACCCGCAGTTCGGCGAGCGTGCTGTAGGGCTGGGCGGCCACGAGACGTTCGATCTCCGCGGCGCTGATCCCCGTGATGGAACCCAGGGACATCCGGATCCCCCACGCACCGTCCTGGGTGTGGGGGATCCCCCGGTCCAGGTCCCCCGAGACCACGGTCCCTGGCCGCGGCGTGACCGACTCCACCCGGTGGTGGTCCGTGCTGCGGTTGACGTCCGGGCCCAGCACGGGGATCCCCATGCGGCGGGCCTCCCCCACGAGCAGGCGGGCGGGGTACATCCCGGGGTCATGTTCCCACACCCCGGCCATGAACGCCTCCGGGTGATGGGTCTTCAACCACGCCGACTGATAGGTGGGCACCGCGAAGGCCACCGCGTGGGCCTTGCAGAAACCGAAACTGCCGAACGCGTGCAGGATCCCCCACACCGTGTCGATCACGTCCGGGGCGTAGCCTTGAGCGCGGGCGCCGTCGCGGAAAGCGGTTTCCACGGGCTCCTCCGAGGCGGAGCCGAGCAGTCGCCGCCAGATGTCCGCGCGGGCCAGACCGCACCCGGTCATCCGGTCCATGATGCGCATGATCTGTTCGTGGTAGACGGCCACCCCGCGGGTCTCGGCGAGGATCTCCTGGAGGTCCGGGTGGGGGTAGGTGGGGGTGGACCAGCCGTGGCGGGCGTTGAGGTAGGGCCGGACCATGGCGGCCTGCATGGGCCCGGGGCGGAACAGGGAGATGTCCACGACGAGGTCGTTGAACTCCTCCGGTCCCATGGTCCCGATCAGTTCCCGCTGCCCGGGGGACTCGATCTGGAAGCACCCCAGGGTGTGGGTGGAGCTGATCAGCCGGAAGGTGTCGGGGTCGTCCCGGGGCATGGTGTCGAGGCTGGGCGGGGGTTCGTGGGGTCGCAACCGGGTGATCTCCTCCACGGCGTGGGCCAGGGTGGACTGCATGCGCACGCCCAGGATGTCGAGTTTGATCAGCCCCATGGGGTCCATGTCGTGCTTGTCGTACTGGGACATGGGCAGCCCGATCCCGCTGGCCTGCACGGGGGTGCGCTGCAACAGGGTGGTGTCGGAGAGGATCACCCCGCACGGATGCATGGAGATGTGCCGGGGTAGTCTGTCGAGGCGTTCAGTGAGATCCACGAGCAGGTCCAACTGCCGGTTGCTGCGCAGCCGCTCCGCGAGCGGGGCGAGTTCGGGCCGGCGTGCGATCTCCTCCCGCAGGGTGCCCCCGGGCACGCGCCACAACTGGGTGGCCACGTGGTCCACCTCCTGGGCCTCGAGCCCCAGTGCCAGTCCGGCGTCCCGCACGGCTCCGCGGGAGCGGTAGGCGTTCTGCATGCTCATGAGCGTGACGCGGCGGGGGCCGAAGCGTTCGAAGATCCGGTGGTAGACGGCGTGGCGTTGCGCGCTCTCCATGTCGATGTCGATGTCCGGCAGGCTGGGGCGCAGCGGGGAGAGGAAGCGTTCGAAGACGAGGTCGTACTCGAGCGGATCCGCCGGTGAGATCCCCAACAGGTGGACCACCAGGGACGAGACCCCGGAGCCGCGGGCGGCGTGACGCACACCCATGCCGCTCATCAGTTCCGAGACCTCCCCCACGGTCAGGAAGTACCCGGCGAAGCCGAGCTGGGCGATCACCGCGAGTTCCCGTTCCAACCGTCCGCGCAGGGACTCCCGGTTGAGTCCGGGCACGGTGCGGTCCCAGTCCTCGCCGGCATGCAACCGGGCGAGTCCCGCGTAGCAACGCTGGGCCAGTTCCCGGTCCGGGTCACCGCTCACCCCGATCACCGAGGCCTCCGGAATCACCGGACGGTCCACCCCGAGATCCCCCTCCGGATCCAGACGGCAGCGCTGGGCCAGGTGGTGGGTGTCCGCGAGCAGCGCGCCGTGTCCCGCCTGACCGTGGTCCGCGGCGAGGGCGATCTCCCGGGCCAGCAGACTCATCTCGTCACCGTCCTTGAGCCAGCCCTGCCCGTTGGGTTGCAGCACACCGCGATCCGCCCCGGCCAGTTCGTCGAGGGACATCAATGTCCGGGCGGCGTCCAGGACGTCCGCGGTCACGGCCTGCCCCGGGTGGGCGTAGCGCACGGCGTTGCTGAGCACCACGGGCAGCTGCGCCTGCCGCCCGATCTGGAACATCCGCACCGCGTGCCCCATGCTCAGGGGTACACCCTGGGGCGCCAGGTGGGTCACCGTCTCCACCACGAGGGTCCCCGCGGGCAGCGCGTGACGCCATCGGTTCAGCGCAGTGCGCGCCGCGTGGTAGTGCCGTCCCACGAGCAGCCGACCCACGTCCGAGTCCGGGCCGAGCAGCACCACGAGCCCGGGATCACCGTGGCGCGCCGCACGATGCACGTGCCGCGCCAACTGCTCCGCGCTGAGTCCGATGGGATGGGCCGCGTGCCGGTCATGAGCCCGGTGGGCGGCGGAGACCACCCGGCACAGGGCCGCGTACCCGGCTCCCCCGTTGCGTCCCGTGGCCAGGACCACCACCCGGCCGATCACCACGGGTGCCGCCGGACGACGTCGCTGTCCGGCCGCCCGATTCTGCCCGGCCACCCGGCCCTGCGCGCCTCCCGCGCCGGCGCGCGGGGTCCGCAGCAGGGCGATGTCCACACCCAGGACGGGAGCGAGACCGTGCGCGCGGCATGCCAGCACGTGTTTGACGGCCCCGTAGAGGCCGTCCCGGTCCGTGCACGCGAGGACCTGTGCTCCCTGGGATGCGGCCGCCCGGGCGAGTTCTTCCGGACGCGCCACACCGTAGTGCGCACTGAAGGCCGAGGCCACGTGAAGATGGGGGAACCACATGCCCATATTCGAAACTTTATTCGAACTTCTGTCAATCGCGGACGGCTCCGCGGGCGACATGAAGTGACACGGAAGGACTCCGCACAGCGACCACGGGCGGTCTCATGCGGCGCTGACACGGAGCACCCGCCACTGATCGGTGAACTGGTTCCGGACCAGCTCGAAGGTGCGTGCGATAACCACCCCGGGCCGGACGACCTGCACCCGCCACCGCTCCTGATCCACCGCGCTCGTGCGGCTCTCACGCGGCACGCGGACCTCCACATCCCACCAATTCCGGCGTTCGTACCAGCGAACGACGGGCTGCAGGACGCGATGCTCCTCACCGCGGTACGTCACCACACACGGCGTCCCGGTGATGTCACACACCACCGCGAGATCATCGAGGGCGGGGTCCGTGGAGCCGCCCACCAGCCCCGTGGGACGCTCCACCGGCATGCCCGCACCGATCACCGGAACCGCGTCCCACGGGTCCTCGTACTGCCCGGTCTCCGTCATCTCCAGCACCGTCATGGTGGCTTAGCCTCCCCGATTATTCGAAACTTTATTCGACTACTGAGACGGTGCCAAGATCGTCCGACACGCATAAGCGACCGACGCCACAGCGGTGTCGGTCACCGGAGAGATGCCCGCACACGGGCGTGGGTGAGATCTTTGAGAAGGCTGGGCTGACGGTGCTGGCCATGGACAAGGACTTCGACTTGATTGCCGCGGTCACAGGCCAGCCGGTGGAAACCCTCACGCTGCGATGACAGAACACGCGTGAGGCGATTATCGGCCCTCCCGGTCGGTGATTCTCTGCGCCGTGACCGGGGAAATACCGCGGGCCCGCCGCCCTGGGCGACGCCCCGGACCCGCCGACCATGCCACCGGCATCTCATGCATACTGCCGCGAGCGCATCAGCAGCACCGCGAGCACGGGGCTGAGGCAGCACGCCGCCAGGAACAAGGCCGCTCCCCACGTGCTGCCGCCGGCCGCGGAGATCAGTGCCACCGCGATCAGCGGACTGAAACCCGCCACGATCGCACCGTTGGTCTCGCGCGCCAACGCGATACCGCTGAAGCGCTCCGCCGTGGGGAACAGGCCGGCCAGGAGCGCGCCCTGGGAGCCGGAGGTGCACGCGATCACCAGTCCGTACCCCACGGCGGTCGCGACGCTCGCGAGCACCAGATCCCCCGAGGACAGCGCCCAGAACAGCGGAAACGCCCCCACGGCGCCGATGCTCACGGCCAGCAACGCGGAGCCCCTGCTCATCCCGACCTCGGGGGACGTCATGAACGACAGCGAGAACGCGGCCCGGATGAACACCGCGAGCGCGAAGAGCACCACCGACACCAGGAAGGGGATGCGCCAGGCCCACGTGAGCAGAGCGTCGTCGCCCAGGGATGCGGCCCACAGGAAGGCGACGCACGCGAGCACGATGCCGGCGGGCGGCGCGGAGAGCACGAACGAGGTGTAGAGCCCGCGGCGTTTGGGCGACGCCCCGGAGTCCATCCCCGCGAAGAACAGCGGCCGATGCTGAGCCCGGCCGCGGTGCCGTACAACGCGTAGTCGTACCACTCGATAACCGTTCCCGCGATCGCCGCGAAAAGCACCCTGCCAGCGCCGGGGCGCGCTGCCGTGTCCGTCGTCGTCCGCTGGCGCATGAGCTCACACTACGACGCCGCTCGGGCACCGTTCGGACGTTGCACACCCGGACGAAGCGCCCGGAGATGATGCCCTGGAGCAGTTCCGGGGCATGGTGTCCGTGCCCCTTTCGGGAGCGCCGGCATTGTCCGCCAGCACCCCTGTGTTCCACGACACATAGCGGTTAGATTGGCTCCATGACGACATCCGTCGGCACAGCCGACACCACCGCCCTGTTCATGCTCCACGGATGCCTCCGCTCCACCCCCGGGAACGGACACGCGCTCGCGGGCATCCTGGCCGAGAACGACGCCGCCGAGCCCATGCCCGGTTGCCGCCTCTACCTCGTGGCCACCGATCCCGAGGATCCTGATGCCGTGTGGGTCACCGAGGTCTGGGACACCGAGGAGGACCATCAAGCGTCCCTCCAGATCCCGGCCGTCCAGGAGCGGATCCAGCGGGCCTTACCGATCATCGACCGTGAAGGCATGACCAGCCACCGGCTGCAAGCCGTGGCGGGCATCCCGCGCTGACCCGGCGCCTCCATCACATCGTCAACCCACCACTCACCGAGATCGCCTGGCCCGTGATGTAGGCCGTCCCCGGGCAGAGCAGGAAGTGGATCGTGGCCGCGACCTCCTCGGGGGTGCCGAGCCTGCGCGCGGGGATGCCCCGCGTCATCCCGAAGAAGACCTTCCCCGTGAGGCCCTGGGCGTCCGCGAGCTCGCGGTACATCGCGGTGTCCGTGGGACCCGGGCACACGGCGTTGACCGTCATGGGTACCACGGCGTTCTCGCGCGCCACGGAGCGCACCATGCCCAGCACACCCGCCCGCGCGGCCGACGACACCGCGTCCCCGAACGAGCCCGCCTTGGCACTGTCCGACGACACCACGACCAAGCTCGCCCGCCGACCCGCGGCTCCCGCCGCACGCAGATGCGGCAGGACATGGCGAGCCACAGTGAGCACCCCGAGCAGCTCCGCGGTCACGATCTCGCGGGTCCACTCCTCAGTGGCCTCGTGCAGCGGCTCGGCGATGGCCGCTCCGATGCCCTGTCCGATGCCGGTCACGATCGCCGCCCGTGCGGTGGTTTCGGTGGTGTGCTCGTTCATGGGAAATCCTCCTGGTCGTGCTGTCGATCCCGGTCAGGGTGTGTACCCGCGTCCGGCCGATTCGCGGGAAATGATGAGCTCCATGACCTGGGTGAATCCCGCGCCCCCGGGGCCGATCAGGTGCTCGCGCGGGACCAGGACGTCCTCGCAGCGCATCAGGCCGCGGCTCACCGCCTTGGTGCCGTTGATGACCCAACCGTCGTCAGTGCGCCGGGCCGTCATCCTCGGGTTGCCGGCGTCCGAGCCCGCGTTGAAGTCACCGCGGGCGATCTCCTCCACGATCAGTACGAACCCACCTTGGGCCCGGACTGACCGAAGCGCGCGGTGCTCGAGGCGATCGTGAGATCGCACGGCACGTGCAGCACGTGCCCGCCACCGATCGCGAGTCCGTTGACCGCCGCGATCACGGGCTTGAGGCCGGCCCTCGGGCGCGACGGCGCTCGGGCGCCACTGCGGCGGCCAGGACCAGGCGGGGCTGGCCCCGGACGTAGGAATCGAACGTGTGCCGCCGCTCGAAGTACCACGACTTCAGCGTCCCACCCGTGAGCCAGCAGGACCAGGTCGTACGCAAGCAGTTCGACGTCCAGCTCCACGAACGCACCGCTGCGCACGGCCTCCTGGATGGCCTCGACCAGGGGTCGGAGCGATTCCACCTCCCGGGACCCGTTCGGTGAGTTCGTCCAGCACCGCACCGGCCGCACGCAGCAGCTGGTTCCGGCGGGCCTCCTTGCGGGCACGACGGGCCGCGCCCTCCGGGGCGAGGGCCGAGGTGTCGGTAAGTGAATCAGTATTCATCACGAATAAATCTGGATCCACTTCATGGCGCGTCAAGGGTCGGAAGATGAAACCGTGCCCGGTCACCGAGCGATCGCGGCGACCACCTCAGCGGGCGATCGCCGCAAACACCGCCCCGGTGAGCTCGGCCAGATCCCGCGGGGCCAGGCCCACGTCCTGCCCGCGTCGGCCACCGGAGACGTACATCCGGTCCAACCGCCGAGCGCCGTCGTCGATCACCGTGGGCAAGCGGGTGCGCTGACCCAGAGGGCTCACTCCGCCGAGCACGTAGCCAGTCAGTCGCTGGACCTCCCCGGGATCCGCCAACCGGGCCTTCTTGGCACCCAGCGCGACGGCCACCGCTTTCAGGTCCGCACTCTGCGCCACAGGCACCACGCACACCCCAAAGCCATCGTGATCCGTCTGCACCACCAGGGTCTTGAACACACACTGCGGCGGCAGCCCCAGCGCCTCGGCCGCTTCGCGCCCGTAGGCCGTGACGCGGGGATCGTGCTCGTAACCCATGGCCTCGAATTGCACGCCAGCGCGCTCGAGGGCGAGTGTGGCGGGCGTGGCCGATGCTCGTTGTGTCTTCTTCCCCACGGGTTCCTCCCATGCCGCGTCCGTCATGCACCCGGGTCACTTCCCGGATTGCGGGGGAGCACACCCAGACGGGTTCGGTACTGTGGGACCACGTCCACACCACGGAAGGGCCGGTGCCCCGCACCTCGAGTCTAGGTCCTCCCGCAGCGCGGACGAGAAGTCCCCCCCACCGCAGCCTCTCCCCCGGACGCCTCGCAGTAAGACGCCCACTCGCAGCACCCCGGACCCGCACCGGAGCACCCGCCGCAACGCCCCACAGGGCCGCCCGGTGGAACAGCCCGGCACGTACCGAGCGAGCGTCGCCCACGCGCGGCACCGGCGGCAGTCGGCACACCCAGGATTCAGGAGGTCCGGGAAGTTGGCTACGACCCCACCCCCCGCCACGGCCCTCGCCCAGTGGTTCTCCGGCCCGTTCACCCCGCAACGGCGCCTCGTCGTCTTCCCCCACGCCGGCGCTGGGGCACTGTCCGGCCGCGATCTGCAGGCCGCGGACACCGAGGTGCTCACCCACCGCCGTCCAGGCCGGGAATCACGTATGGCCGAACCCGCTGTCGTGGACGTCCCGGAGCTCGTCGCGGAAGCGCTTGCGGCGCTGCTGCCGATCCTCGACGCGGACGAGCGGCCCACGGTCGCGCTCGGTCACTCCTTCGGTGCGCTGCTCGCCGCCGAGTTCACCGCGGCCCTGGACCGCGAGCGCCCGGGTCGGCTCGAGCGCACGGTACTCTCCGCCAAGGCCGCGCCCCCGGATCGCGATCCGCACCTCGCGTCGATCCTCGAGGACGACGCCGCTCTGGCCGCTTGGTTGCTCGAGCTCGGGGGCACCCCCGAGGAGCTGCTCACGGACCCTGGTCTGCGTGAGCTCGTCCTGGCCCCGTTGCGCGCGGATCTTCGGGCGTCGTTGAGCTACGACGCCGCCCCGCCAGACCTCGCCACGCCCCTGCTGCTCGTCCACGCACAGGAGGACCGCACGGCGTCGGCGGAGTCCATGGCGGGGTGGACGAGCACCGGGGGCACTGCCACACTCACGATCCCCGGGGGCCATCACGGGCTGTTCGATCACGCACGCGAGCTGCACGACGCGTTGCGGTCCGCTGTCGACGGCACGACGGGTGGCGCCCGATGAGCGCGCACGCGGTCGCGCACCGCCAGCCCGTGTGGGCAGCACAACGACGCCGCGTGCCCGGTGCGCCGGCGGATCTCACGCTGCACGTCCTGCACCTCGAGGACGTCTCGTCCTGGGCGTTCTCCGCCGTGGACTGCCTCACGGAAGACGAACTGTCCCGGGCGTGTGCGCTGCAGGACTCCCACACCCGTGAACTGTTCGTGGTCTCACGCGTCGCTCTGCGCCACGTTCTGGCCCACCGACTCGGGTGCGCCGCCCACGAGGTCCCGATCAGTCACGACCCTCGCACCGGGGCGCCCCACGAGGTGCACGGTCGCGCGGCGGCCGTGTCCGGATCCCGCGGTGACGCCGGTCCCGAGCTCGCGGCGTCCTCCGCGCTGGGTCACGTGCGCCCCGTCCGGTTCTCGGTCTCGCGCACGGCCGGGGTCATCGCCCTCGTCACGGCCCAGCGTGCCGTGGGTGTGGACGTGGAACGCCTGCAGTCCGAGGTGGAGGCGAACGTGCTGCTCGACGTCCTGCACCCCGCGGACCGTGCCCGACTCTCCCGCGTGCGCGGGCGACGTCGTGCCGTGGCCGTGACCCGCACGTGGGTGCGCGTGGAAGCGCTCGTGAAGGGCTGGCGGACGGGCCTGTCCCGCGACCCCGCAAGCATCCACGTGGGATCGGCCGCGCGCGCGGACTACGGCCGCGGGTGGAGCGTGAGCGACGTGCGCACCACGGCGCGGGAGAACGCGCGCCTGGCCGTGGCATGGCGAACGGACCCCGCCCCGCAGGGCTGAGGTCCGTTCGCTCGTCATCCGCCCCGCGGGGCGGCGTCGCTCAGTGGCGACGTCGCGGGGTCTCCACCCGACGCCGCGGGGGCGCCTTCTTGGGTTGGATCACCGCGGCCGCGGCGCCCTTGGACACCCGGGTCACGAACCGCTCGAGCGGACCCGGCCCCACGGCGTGCTGCCACGCCACCGCGAACAGGGCGGCCACCACGATCTGGACGATGTACCAGAACCACGGGGTGCCGTCCGTCCACACGAACGCCAGGAAGATCAGGTGCCACACGTAGAGCGTGAGCGTCATGGAGCCCATGGCACCCAGCCACGTGAGCCACTTGCCGATCACGCGGCACAGCAGCAGGAACGCACCCAGGGCGATCATGGCCATGCCCGCGCTCTCGAACAGGGCGAGCGGGGTGTTGGTGTGCGGACCCGTGAGCAGCAACCACAGGTTCGTGGTGTCCGGCAGCTGGGGGTCCGGGCCGTAGTACTGGACGTTCCACACGTCCTCGGACGTCATCCACGGCGTCGCGTTGATCAACGCGTCCTCGAGGTCGAACCGCAGCAGCATGAGCATGGAGATACCGCGGGACAGGGCCGCGACCACGGCGCCCACGATCACGAGCAGCACCTGCACCCGGTCGCGGGACAGGGGCAACCGGCCCAGGGCCAGGCCCAGGCAGATGAACGTCATCCAGGGCAGCGCCGGGTAGGTGCCCGTGAGGAACAGCTCCGCGAACACGGAGCCCGGGTCCGAGAAGATCTCCAGGAAGCTGGGGTTGCCGTACACGTGGGCGGGCAGCACCGACAGCGACCACTGCATCACGAACGGCATGACCACCGCGAAGAACGCCGCGGAGGCCAGCAGCCACCGCACACTCATGAGCGTGAACGGAATGGCCAGCAGGAACATCAGACCGTAGTAGATCAGGATGTTGTACACGGGCAGTTCGAGCAGGTTCACGGTCAGCCCGATCGCGAACAGCAACAGGGCGCGCACCAGGATGGAGAACCGTGCCCGGGAGCCGTCACGACCGTGGCGCGGGGTGCGCCCCCCGGTCATGAACGCGAGGCTCACACCGGCGAGCGTCGCGAACAGCGCGGCCGAGTGCCCGGCGAACAGGGTCCATTCGAGGGACGGGTCCCCCGCGGCGTTCGTCGCGGAGAGCACGTGCACCGCGATCATCCCGATGAGCGCGAACCCACGCGCCACGTCCACGCCCATGATGCGGCGCTTGGTGCGGCGGCCGTCCGCGCTCGTGACGTTGCGGGTGGCCGCACCCTGACGCGGTGCGGACGTGGAACGCGGCGGGGCGGTGACCACCGGGGTCGCGGCGGTCCACAGACCGCTCTCCGCCGCGGTGCAACCCTCGTCCCCGCGGTCGCCCAACCACACCTCTCGCGGTGGACGGCGCCCCGGTTGCGGGCGCTGTCCCACGGGCAGGTCACCCTCCAGGACGACTTCTTGCGTGCTCTGCTGCGTCATTCGGTGACTCCCTCGTGCTTGCCGGAGATCTTCCCCGCGGGGACGACGTCCGTGCGGACCGTGGCCATCGCGGACGATCCCGCGCTCAACTGCGACGCCGGTGCAGCTCCGAGCAACGGTGCGGTGGACACGTGGTCCGACTCGATCGCGGGCACGACCTCGGCGCTGATCGCCTGGTCCCCCGGTGCGAGGTGACGGATGGGGTTACCGCCCCAGTTGCCATCCGGGGGCACCGTCTCTTGCCGCATGACCAGGGACCCGGGGCCCACGGTGGTGCGCTCCTCGATCGTCGCACCCGGCAGTACGAAGCTGTTGGGGCCCAGCGTGGATCCCCGCCGCATGGTCACGGGCTCCATCCGCATGACCCGGTCGTGGAACAAGTGGGTCTGCAGGACCGTGCCGCGGTTGACGGACACGTTGTCCTCGAGGCGCACGAGGTCGAACTCGGGCAGCCACCACGACTCGCACCACACGCCGCGACCGATGTGCGCACCCATCAGGCGCGCCCACAGGTTGAACATGGGCGAACCCACGCTCAGGCGGATCATGGACGGGACCGCGAGGGACTCGGCGAACACGTCCGTGAGTTCGTTGCGCCACACGAATGAGCTGAACAGCGGCCGTTCGCTCGGTCGGAAGCGGCCCACGAGGGCCCACTTGACGAGCACCGGCACCAGGCAGGCCACGGTACTGGCGACCGTGAGCACCACACCGGACCACGCGAACGCGGCCACCACACCCGTGACACCCATCCCGTGGGACATGTAGATCTCGGTGAGGACGTACACGATGATGAGGTCCAACCAGGCCGAGACCATGGCGGGCACGAAGCGGAAGAACTCCACGAACGCACGCGCCGCCTTGAGCCGCCGTTGCGGGCGGAACGTGGACTCGGCGTCGGCCTCGGTCTTGGCGCGGGCGATCGGCTCGGCTGTGCGACCCAGCCAGGACGAACCGGCGGGTGCGTGGTGCGGGGCGGAGCTGAGCACGGCCACGAGGGCGTCCGCGGGCAGGTCCCGGTCCGGTCCCACGATCCCGGAGTTGCCCACGAAGGTGCGCTCACCGATCACGGAGGTACCCACGTGCAGCCATCCAAACCCGGCGCGGTGGGACGTGACCAGGGCGTGGTCAGCCAGGAAGGACCCGTCCTTGAGCGTGGTCAGGTGCGGGATGGTCTCCGCGGTGGAGATCTCCACGTTGCGCCCCACCTTGGCCCCAAGCAGGCGCATGAACCACGGAGTGATGCAGGACGCGTACACGGGGTAGGTGGAGATCAGGGTGCGCTGCATGAGCGTCTCGGTGAGCCACATGGCCCACCCCACGGGACCGTTCTGGGGGAAGTACCCCGGCACGATCATCCCGGCCACGAGGCGCACGAGCGCGACCACGAGCAACAACCACACCACCGCGGTCACGATGGTGAACACGGGGACCCACACGGCCACGATCGGGAAGACGACCTCGTACTGCTGGATGGTGATCACCTGGGACAGCACGATCAGCGCCCCGGGGATCAGGGCGAGGAAGGGCAACAACCCCACGAGCACGGCGCCCGCGGAGAACGCGAGGTGCGACGTCGCCGAACCCCAGGTTTTCATGCCGCCCGTGGCCTCCGGGGAATCCTCCGGCCACGTGAGGCCGGCCGAGCCATGGTGGCGCAGAGGGGAACCGCCCCACAGCTCGCCGTCCGGGACGTTGCGGCTGACGTGCGAGCCGGGCAGCACCTCAGCGCCGTGGCCCACGCGCATCCCGGGATCCACGAGGGTGCGGGTACCCACGCGGGCGTTGTCACCGATCTCGATGGCGCCCACGTGGAAGACGTCCCCGTCCAGCCAGTAGCCGGACAGATCCGATTCGAACTCCAGGGTGGAGTGCTCCCCCACACTCACGAGACCCGTGACGGGCGGGGTGTTGTAGAGGTGTGCGCCCTTACCGATCTTGTTGCCGAACAACCGGTGCAGGCCGCGGGCCATGGGGGTGCCGGTGAGGACGTCGTACTTGTTGTAGACCACGATGCGCTCGGCGGCCCACACGCGCAGGTGGTTCCAGCTCCCCCGCGGATAGTGCCCGGGTTTCAACCCCGCGGTCAGCGCGCGTACCGCGGCAGCGCCGATGAACACGCGCCCCGGCAGGGAGAACATCACGAGCCACCCCAGGACGAGCGGCCACAACGGCGGCGTGGGGACCCACCCGGCATCCGCGACCACGGCCAGCAGCCACACCACGATGAGCGCGCCCACCACGTAGCGGAACCCGTTCAGGAAGTTCAGGGCCAGGATGAACAGCCCCTGCAGCCAGCCGGTGCTCGCGGGGGTGGGCTCGGGGTCCCGCTTGACGTCGTGGGACTCCCCCAGCGTGGCCAGGTAACCGGCCATGCCCTCGAGGGTGGGGTGGGCGTAAATCTTGGCGATCTCGGTGTCCGGGTGGGTCTTGCGCAGCGCCGAGACCAACCGGGCGAGCGCCACGGAGCTGCCACCCATTGCGAAGAAATCGCTGTCCGGGCCGAACGGCAGCGGTCCGAGCTGGTCCGCCCACAGTTCCGCGAGCCACGCGAGGTCCCCGGTCAGGGACTCGGAGCCGTCGTCATTGGACGCGGGCAGCGGCCAGGGAAGGGCCTTGCGGTCCACCTTGCCGGAGGTTTTCATGGGCAGTTCGTCCATGATGCACAGCGCGGGGACCATCTGCCCCGGGAGTCGTTCCACGAGCCAACGCCGCGCCTCGGAGAGATCCACGGAGCCCTCGAACTCGGGGACCAGGTAACCCGCGATCACGCTGCCACCGCCCGGGGTGGAGTGCACGGCGCACGCGCCGAGCTTCACGCCGGGCACGGCGCTCATCTGCGTGTCGATCTCACCGAGTTCGATGCGCCGCCCCGAGACCTTGACCTGGTCGTCGGCACGGCCAGCGAAGACGATGCCCTCGGGGTCCGCGCGCACCACGTCACCCGAGCGGTACGCGCGGTCCCAGCCCAGGGATTCCAGCGGCGCGTACTTCTCGGCGTCCTTTGCGGGGTCCAGGTAGCGGCCCAGACCCACGCCGCCGATGATCAGCTCGCCGGTCTCACCCCAGCCCACGGGCTGGCCGTCGGCGTCCACGACGGCGAGTTCCCACCCGGGCACGGCCAGACCGATGCGCACTGGGGCCTCCCCGTTGAGCAGGGCGCCCGTGGCGATGACGGTGGCCTCGGTGGGTCCGTAGGTGTTCCACACCTCACGGCCCGGGCGCACCAGGTGCTTGGTCAGTTCCAGGGGGCAGGCCTCGCCGCCGAAGATCAGCAGGCGCACCCGGTCCAGTGCGGCATTGGGCCACAGGGATGCGAGCGTGGGCACGGTGGAGACCGCGGTGATCTCCTTGTCCACGATCCACTGGCCCAGGTCCGGGCCGGAGCGCACGATCTTGCGCGGTGCGGGCACCAGGGTGGCACCGTGGCGCCACGCGAGCCACATCTCCTCGCAGGACGCGTCGAAAGCCACGGACAGTCCCGCCATCACGCGGTCACCGGGGCCGAGCGGGCGGCGCTGCAGGTACATGAGGGCCTCGGCGTCCACGAGTGCCGCGGCGGAGCGGTGGGAGATCGCCACGCCCTTGGGCTTACCGGTGGACCCGGAGGTGAAGATGATCCAGGCGTCGTCGCGGGTACGCGGGGTGGCGGTCTGCTCACCCGTGGTCACGGCCGGGTTGCGGGTCAGTTCGAGCCCCTGACCGAACACGGCGGCCACGCCGGCTTCCTCCCACACGGTGCGCGCGCGTTCATCGGGGTCGTCCCAGTCCACGGGCACGTAGGCCGCGCCGGCGAACAGGGTGGCCAGGATGGCAACGTACAGGTCCACGCCGCCGGAGGGCACACGCACGCCCACACGGTCCCCGCGTCCGATGCCCATGTCCCACAACCGCTGGACGTGGGTCTCGATCCGGTCCTCGAGTTCCCCGTAGGGAACGCTCTCGTTCTCGTCCTCCAAGGCGATGGCGTCCGGGTATTGCGCGACCGTCTCGAGGACGATGTCGACGAGGGTGCGCGGTGCCGGTGGTTCCTCCACCGGGTACACGGCCCTGTCCGGCGCGAGCGCTCGGACTCCGTTCCTAAGATCTTGGCTGTCCACTGCTAGTACTCTCCCCCTTGCTAAGGACCAGTGATGCAGGGAGATGCGGACGTCGTCCTCGGTCGAGGCGCGGTGCTGCAAACGTATGGATCATGCCGATGGGTCCCCCGACCGATACGGCAGCGTGACATCCGGAAGATGCGCAATGGTGTCCAGCGAAAATATCCCCCTGCTGGCCCAGATTACGTCGCCAGAATACGACAAGCATGAACTTGGATGCAATCTACGGTGTCGGTCCCGGCATCACCCAGGTGGGGATGTCATGCTGAAGAATTACTTAACGTGACCCACCCCACGGACTTCCCCCCGTGTGCCCGTGAATCGTGTTCCGTAGATCACGTGGAGGGCGTGGGTTCGTCCGCCGCGAGCAGTTCGTCCAGGATCTCGGCGTCCGGCATGTTGAAGTGGTCGCGGTGCGGCATCAGTTCCAGGCGGGTGCGCGTGAAGCCGCGCTTCTCGTAGAAGCGCTGACCCTCCGTGGCCGCCGTGACGGCGTCGAAATCAGACGCGGGATCTGAGCCGTCGTCCAGCAGACCCGTGAACCACCACATGCGCACCTCGGCCTTCTCCTGGCGGGTCGGGACCTTCGACAGCCCGTCCGGCGCGCCACCACCGCCCACCATGGCCGCACCGCCGGTCACGAGGTCCCGGGCACCGCTGAGCACCCCGTAGCTGAGCATCTCCGCGCCACCCGAGTACCCGAACCACGACACCCGGTCCCGTTGCACCGGGAGGTCCGCGAGCAGCCGGTTCTCGGTCAACGCGCGCAACCAGCGCATGTTGGCACTCATCCCCTGCCACCACGTGCACTCGCCCTGGCAGTCGGGTGTGAGGGGCACGGCCAACAGGTCGTTGTGGGAGGCCGCGATCGCGGACAGGCACGTGGTGCGCCCACCCGGTTCGAAGTACTCCGCCCCGCCGTCCCCGTGCAGGTCGATCACGAGCCCCACGGGCTTGGAGACGTCCACCCCGCCGTCGATCACGTGGTAGGAACTCGTGGTCCCGCGGTACGTGTAGGTCTGCTCCAGGTGGCCGAGCGCGCCGGCCTGGGTCTGGTCCTGGGTGGTCGGCTGCGTGGCCAGGGTCACCGTGTGGGGGAAGGCTCGGGAGTCGTCCGCGCGCAACCCGTACTGGGTGCAGTCGGTCCTGGGCGGATCCGCGGACTTGAACGGGTTCACACTGACGAGGACCACGGCCGCCACCAGCACCAGCAGCAGGACCAGCACCAGAACGACACGCCACGAGGCATGTCTCGCGCCCGTCCTCGTGGGACTGGTAGGCATGGCCGGAATCGTACCCCCGCGGGCTGGGAGTTCTCGACCTTCCACCCCGCGACACCCCTGTGGCGTGAGACGACGTCGCTCGGCCGGGTCCGCGCGACGCCCCGGCGCCGCGGCGTCGTCGTCCGCTTCAGCGCACCAGACGGGGCACGAGGCCGACGAGTGCGAGCATGACGAGCAGCTCCACGAAGGTCTGCGTGAGTACGGCGAGCGGCGCGAGGACCGTGCCGTCCGGCGCCGCGAGGGCGAGCGGCAGCACCACCAGGGAGTTGCGCGTGACCCCGCTGAAGAGCACCGCGCGGCGCTCGCGGACGCGCAGGCCGGCAAGGCGACCGGCCGCCCAGCCGAGCGCCGTCATGAGCGCTGCGAAGCTCACGTAGACGGGTACGAGCGGCAGCAGCGCTTGCGCGCGTGAACCCACGAGGGCGATCTGGGACGCGACCACGGTCGCGAGGGTGAGCATCATGAGCGGGACCATGGCACCACCGGCGAGCCGGCCCCACCGCCGGGCCACCGGGGACCGCGCTGCGGCCCACTGGGTCACTGCCGCAGCCACCAGAGGGATGACGATCACCACCGCGAGGGCCTGGGCGAATGTCCCCCAGTGCACGGCCACGGCGACGTCGGGCGCCAGGAACGACCACAAATACAGGGGCAGGGTCAGCATCTGCAGGACGAGCAGCACGGGGGACGCCGCGAGCAACCGGTCGTTCGCGGCGCCCGCGAGGCCCGAGAACACGATCACGTAGTCGATGCACGGGGTGAGCAGGACCAGTAGCACCCCGATCAGCATCGGGCCCTCGATGGAGAATGCGCGGACGAGCGCGAACACGATGACCGGGACGACCGCGAAGTTGACGATCACCAGGCACGCCATGAAGCGCAGGTCGCGCAGACCTTCGCCCACGCGGCGCAGCGGGATACCCAGGAACGTCACGTACAGCAGGGCCGCGAGCACCGGGGTCACCGCGGGGGCGGCGAGGCCGCCGAGGCCCGGGGCCCACCAGCCGGCGAGCGCGCCCACCGCGAGCGCCGCGAGGTAGAGGGGTATCTGGAACCGCTCCATGAACCGGGTCATCGGGGCCCCTGCCGCGCGCCGCCATGTCCGGCGCCGTCGGTGCCGTCCCGTGTCAGCGCGGTTCGGGTCAGGGCCGTGAGTCCCGACCGGAAGACGGCGTCGGTGTCCACGGGGTGCTCGGTGTGCAGACGGGCATAGCGCGGCGCGATCTTCGCATCGACCGGGGCGGCGCGCTCGAAAGGGGCCATCGGCTGTGTCAGAGCGCTGCCGAGCGTGAAGTTGGCGAGTGTGTACGCAGCACTGAGGGGATCGGGCGCACCGAGCTCGTCCAGGAGAGCGATCATCCGCTCCGACAAGCGGAGGTAGTGGGGTCCCCTGGGAGCACGCATCCCGATCACCAGGCACGCCCACCCGTGGCGCGTGAGGTGCGCGTGATAGGCGAGCATCAGGTCCGTGAGCTCGCAGGTGTCCACCGCGTGTCGCATGGCGGGGTCGGCGCCGAGCGCGTGGTCGAGCCCGAGGTCGAACAGGTCGTCCACGGACGACACGCGCGAGTACAGGCTCGCCGGCGCCACGTTCAACCGACCGGCCACGGCGCGGACCGTCAGGGCCCGGAGCCCGCCCTCGTCCAGCAGAGCGGCGGCGGTTCGGCCGATCTCGTCCGTATCCACGGCGCGGGTGCGGTGCACGGGTTTGCGATGGTCCCAGTAACTCACGGGGTCAGCGTAAACGAACACTGTTCACCCGGCACGCGAACTAAGTAAGTTTAAGGACATGCCCGACGATTCTGGGCTGTCCCTGCCCCTCGTCACCGAACGGCTCCGGCGACGCGCTCATACCCCCGGCGACGCCTCGTGGTTGCATCGGGTCTACGCCCAGCCGGACGTGGCCCGCTATTTGCTGGACGACCCGTGGGACGCAGCCCGCGCCACCCGAGAGGCCGTCACACACGAACCGAAATCCGATCTGGACGGTGGCACCCACACCCTCGCCCTCGTGATCGCGCGGGAGCGCATCCCCATCGGGGACGTTCTGCTGTGGCGCACCGACACGCACCCCCGGATCGCGGACGTCGGCTGGGTACTGGACCCCGCTCACGCGGGACGGGGATTCGCCGGGGAAGCCGTGGCCGAGGTGCTGCGGGGGCGTTCGAGCACTACGGCCTGCGCCGCGTGGTCACGCAGTTGGATGCCCGCAACACCGCCTCCGCCCGGCTCGCGACCGCCGTGGGGATACGCCCCGAAGCCCACATGCGTCAGGACTGGTGAAACAAGGGCGAGTGGACGGACACGCTCGTCGTCGGAATGCCCGCCGAGGACCGCGACGCCCCGTGACATCCCTGGGTCCATCTCAGGCCTGCCCCTGCCCGGTTTCTGGCCAGCCCGGACGGGTTCGATCGACGTTCGCTGTCGACGGCCGTGCCACGCGGCGCCCGGCCATCCCGGACATACCGGGGCCCGACGTCGCGCAGAGACGTTCACCGGTCGGTCACCTCGCGGTCTCCGGACGCTCGTAGGGTCTGCGGCACACCTACCGCCGACCCTCGCGGGTCAGACCGAAGAGTACCGCCATGCACCGATCACTCATCCCTGCGGCCGCGATCACCGTGGGGTTCGGCCTATTTACCGCGGGACCGGCCGCGGCCGCGGCGCCGGCGGTGAACACCGGCTCCGCCGTCCAGGTCCCCATGGGAGGGCACGACCGCTCTCCCGCACCGGGCACCCACCCGCACGAGGGTAAGGCCAACACGCAGGGACACCGTGTACGCGAGCGCCGGTCAGATCACGGGGCCCATCACGATCGGCACCGCCACCACGGGAAGAAGCACCGCCCGGGGCGAGGGCACCACAAGGGGCACGCCTTCGAGGTGAGCTACGTGGACAGCATGGTCCTGCCGGACGAGTTGCGCAGCGTGGACGGCGTGCCCTTCGGCGGGATCTCCGGGTTGGACTACCGCCCCCGGGACGGTTCCTTCCTGGCCCTTAGCGGCGACCGTTCCCAGAAGGCACCCGCCAGGTTCTACACCCTGGACCTGCCCTTCGACGATGACGGCTTCGACGCACCGGGGTACTCCGTCACGGACACCACGGTGCTCCAGCGCGCAGATGGCTCCCCGTACCCGGAGAACTCCGTGGATCCGGAGTCCATCCGATGGGACCGCACCTCGCACACGGCTCTCTGGACGGACGAGGGAGACGTGACCAAGGGACTCGCCCCGGCCATTCGGGAGATGACCGACACAGGGGCTTTCGTTCGCGCGTTCGACGTGCCCCGGCAGTACCTCCCAGCGTTCGACCGGAGCGGCAATCAGATGCGGGGCGTTCGCAACAACCTCGCGCTGGAGAATCTGACCCTGGGGCCGTGCGGCACCACGTTCTCCGTGATGAACGAGGCAACGCTGGTCCAGGACGGCCCGGTCGCCTCACCCGAGACCGGGAGCCCGCTGCGCCTGACCCAGCTCGACCGGCGGACCGGTCACAACCTGGCCCAGTACGTCTACGAGACCGAGCCGGTGTCCGTCCCGCGGGGTTCGACCGGCGGCAACCGCGGCGCTTCCGAGATGCTGCAATTGAGCGAGACCGAGTACCTGGTGATCGAGCGTCAGTACGTCGAGGGTGAGAACCAGATCCAGGTCTACCGGGCCAGCACCAAGGGCGCCACCGATGTGTCCCGTTCGGCGGCCCTCACGGGTACGGAAGTCCCGATGAAGAAGGAACTGGTCATCGACCTGGCCGTGGCGGGGATGTCCCCAGGCAACGTGGAGGCCATCAGCTTCGGCCCGGAGTTCGCGGACGGTGACACGTCCCTTGTGCTCGCGGCGGACGACAACTTCAACCTGGCCACCCAGGACACGGTGTTCCACCTGCTCCGGGTGAACATCCACAAATAGATGGGGAGGGTGGGTGGGGTCCACGGTGGACCCCACCCACCCTCGCTCCCATCACGCCGCGGCCCGTGAAACAGGCCGATGCGCCACGAGGCGCGTTCGTTCAGTCGCGCCCGGAGCGAAGTGCGGCCTGCAGGGCCGCGAAACCCGCTTCGATCTCGGAGCGGTGCGGCTCCACGACCCCGCGGGCCCACTCCTTGGTGGTGTCCTCCACGTCATTGCCCCTGGCTGGCATGTCCGGCTCGTCGAGGAACGGCAGGGCGACCTCGGTCAGGTCAATGAGGTCCACGTCGGCGTCGTCACCGGTTGCCAATCCGGCGACCTGGTCCGCGATCTGACGGCGTGGGCGTGGTTCGGTCAGTCGCGCACGGAGGCGGTGGCGACCACGGGCATCCCCGTCCTACCGGCCACCTTGGCCAGGACGGTCGCATTACGGCGCAGGTCCGGGACGCTCAGACCCCGACGACCTGGAACAGGCCGCCCTGGTGGTCCACCAGCAGTAGAGCGACGTCCTCGGGATCGATCATCGGGAGGAAACCGTGGAAGGTGGGAAGGGCGGGGAAATCCGTCGACAGGGTGTTCTCGTGTCGCATTCCGGGGACCCGACGATGGGCCACCCCCAGCGTAGAGAGGGGCATATCTTCTTGCCCATGATGTGACGACCGCCCGGACACAATTTCCCCGTGTCGAGCGTGAGAAAGGCCACGGAATACATCTGTGGTGCGATACGCACGCCCAGGACCCGGAACCATGTCTTTTCGGCACATATGTGTATCCGGCGTATGGGGCGTCCACGCCACGGACGCGGAGGCCCCTCCTGGACCCTCGACCGACAACCACACCCGGCACGGCAAATTCACCCGGACAGCAAAAACCCGGACCCTCTTTCGAGGATCCGGGTTTCTCCGCCCGTGCGACGGGCCATTCGGTGGAGCTAAGGGGACTCGAACCCCTGACCCCCTGCATGCCATGCAGGTGCGCTACCAGCTGCGCCATAGCCCCGTACGACTCCGAAACCTTACCACGCTTCGGCCTGCCACGTTTACCCGGGATTGACTCCCTAACAACTTCGTGGGACCGCCACGTTTCCAGTTCCCCGGAACGACTCGACCATCCTAGACAGCTCGCGCGAACTCGCGCAAATTGCCCGGCGGCGCGAGGTCAGACCGCGCGGGGAGCGGCGTCGTCGTCGATGTTCGCGGAGCCGGCCGATGGCAACTGGACGTCGATCGCCGGGCAGTCGCCCCACAGCCGTTCGAGGGCGTAGAAGGCACGGTCCTCGTCGTGGAGCACGTGGATCACGGCGTCCCCGTAGTCCAGGAGCACCCAGCGGCACTCCCCCTTGCCCTCGCGGCGCAGGGGCCGACGGTCGTGCTGCTCGATGAGCGCTTCCTCCACGGCGTCCACCACGGCGGAGACCAGACGTTCGTTGGACGCGGAGGTCACCATGAAGACGTCCGTGATGGCGAGGCTCTCGCTGACGTCGAACGCGACGACGTTCTCGGCCTTCTTCTGGTCCGCGGCGCGCGCGGCGCTGCGCACGAGGTCGATGGATTCGGTGGTTGCAGTCACTGAAGTGTGCTGTCCTTTCACATGGGTCGGTTTCACAGAACGAAGATCACGAAGGCCACCACGAGCGCCACGATCACGGCCACGAGTAGCGCGAGCACCGCTCGGGTCATGGACGTCCCGCGGGAATACGATCCGGGTTCCAGCAGGGTCAGTCCCTCGGCGTCCACCGCGCGCACCGGCTCGGCGGGAGGAGCCACGGTCTCGGACCGCGTTTCGGGGGTCGACGACGCCGCTCCCGCCGCGGCCTCGTGCGTCCCCTCGGGTGTGCGGTCCCGGTGCGGTGCCTGGATCACGGGGATCCGGGAGGTCTCGGTGACCGGTCCGTAGCGCACGGGTGAGGCCGGGAGGGACGCGGGGTCCGCGAGACTCTTCTCCAGGCTCACCCCCGTCGCCTGGGTCATCAGGGCCGGCGGGAAGGTGATGGTGAAGTACTCCGGCTCCGGCTCGTCGTGCACGGGTTGCGGCAGGGTGACCGGCGCCTGGCCGATCCCGGGTGCGGCGGGAGCGTGACCCGACGACACGGTGTCCCCTGGCACGGAGCCCTCGGATGCCGGACGAGCCAGTGCCTCCCCGGCGGGGCCACTTGCTGCGGGTGTGTTCCCCGCGGCCGAGGATCCTGCGGGTCCGTTCCCCAAAGCGGTGGGCTCTTTAGCGGTGGCCCGCTTGGCGGCCTGCCGGTCCTGGTCATTGGCCGCCGCGGCGCGCATCGCGAGATCCGCGAGGCGACGCTGGGTGGCGAGCAGGGCGTCGTCGACCTCTCCCCCGCCCGTGCGCTCCGATTCCTGGATCTGCCGGGCGTGCTCGACCATCTCACGCTGCAGCCGCGCGAGTCGCCGGGGCCCCAAGGGCTTGACGGTACCCGTGTGCTGGGGGGTGTCCAACTCGATCACGGGAGCCGGCGGGGCCACCCACTCCTGCTGTCCCGTGGCCGGGTGGGCGGCCCACGGGCATTCCTGGGGGTTCGCGGATCGGTTCTTCTCGGGGGGTGTGCTCACGCGGTGCTCCTGTGACCCGGGGCGGGGACCCCGGGCGAATCCGTGGGGGCGGATGAGGGGGTGCCGACATCCTGTGCCACAGGGGTGCCGGATGCGGTCTCCGGGTCCACATCGGGATCGGTGGAACCGCGGTAGAGGCCGTACTTGTTGATGTACTGCACGACCCCGTCCGGGACCAGGTACCACACGGGCTTGCCCGCCGCCACGCGGGCGCGGCAGTCCGTGGAGGAGATGGTCATGGCGGGGACGTTGAGCAGCGACACGCTCTCCGAGCCCACGGGCGCGGAGAGCACGTGGCCCGGGCGGGTCACACCCACGAACGTGGCCAAGGACCACAGCTCATCGGTGCCCTTCCACGTGAGGATCTCCGCCATGGCGTCCGCGCCGGTGATGAAGAACAGCTCGGCGTGGGGACGCAGGGTGCGCAGGTCCCGCAGGGTGTCGATCGTGTACGTGGGTCCGGAACGGTCGATGTCCACGCGGGACACCGTGAACCGCGGATTGGACGCCGTGGCCACCACGGTCATGAGGTAGCGGTGCTCGGCGTCGGAGACGTCCTGCCCGGCCTTCTGCCACGGTTCACCCGTGGGGACGAAGACGACCTCGTCCAGGTCGAAGACCGCGGCGACCTCCGACGCCGCTACAAGGTGCCCGTGGTGGATGGGATCGAAGGTCCCGCCCATGACTCCCAGCCGGGTCACACCCGGCCTGCGCGGGGGGATGTCCAGTTCCGTCTCGGCCGCGGTCACTGACGCGTTGAGGGGATTCACTCGTGCCGATCTGTCGGTCAGTGGCGCGGGGTGGCGTGCACCCGGTCGAGCATGGCCTGCTCCTCCGCGGGCAGCTGCGCGGGGTCCTCGTACTCACCGACGGCCGGGGCCTTGCCGCGGGGCGCGAAGGACATGGAGATGAAGAGCATGATCAGGAACAGGATGAACGCGACGATGCCGAAGACCGGCGCCATGGCGTGCAGCTCTTCGTTGATGGAGTGCCCCTCCTCGGCCGCCAGGACGGTGACGTTGGACAACAGGTACAGCGAGCTCATGCGGTTCCCTTCTGTGGCCGGCGGCGCCGGTCGGTGAATGCGACGAACGTCCCGGGTGACGTCCGTTCCATGGTACGTCTCACGGACGCACGTGGCCGTCACCCTGGACGACCCACTTGGTGGTGGTCAGCTCCTCCAGCCCCATGGGACCGCGCGCGTGCATCTTCTGCGTGGAGATCCCGATCTCCGCACCCAGCCCCAACTGGCCGCCGTCCGTGAAGCGGGTGGACGCGTTGACCATGACCGCCGCGGAGTCGATCTCCGCGGTGAAACGTTCCGCGTTAGCCAGGTCGTTGGTCACGATCGCCTCGGTGTGGCCCGTGGAGTACGTGCGAATATGCTCGATCGCCTCGTCGATGCCGTCCACGACCTTCACGGCCATGTCCATGTCCAGGTACTCGGTGGCCCAGTCCTCGTCCGTGGCCTGCAGGTGGTCCGATCCCGGGGGCAGCAGCGCTGCGGCGCGGTCGTCCACGTGCAGGGTCACACCGGCCTTGTCGAGTGCGGCGAGCACCTCGCGGGATGTCTCCTGCGCCCCGCTGTGCAGCAGCAGGGTCTCGGCGGAGTTGCACGTGGAGGTGCGATGCGTCTTGGAGTTCACGGTGAGCTTGGCGGCCATCTCCGCGGGCGCGGACTCGTCGATGAACACGTGCACGTTGCCCTCGCCCGTCTCGATGACCGGGACGGTCGCGTTGGTCACCACGGACTGGATGAGTCCACGGCCGCCGCGCGGGATGAGCACGTCCACCTTCCCGCGCGCACCCATGAGGGCGTTGGCACCGTCGCGACCGTAGTCGTCCACGGTCTGCACGCAGTCCACGGGCAGTTTGGCGTCCGCGAGGGCGTCCCGAAGGATGCCCACGAGCGCCCGGTTGGAGTCGAAGGCCGCCGAACCACCGCGCAGCAGCACAGCGTTGCCGGATTTCACGGCGATCCCGGCGATGTCCACGGTCACGTTCGGGCGGGCCTCGTAGATCACGCCCACCACTCCCATGGGCACGCGCACCTGGCGCATGCGCAGCCCGTTCGCGAGCGTCTGCCCGCGCACCACGGAGCCCACGGGATCGGGCAGGGCCGCGAGTTCCCGCAGCGCGTCCGCAAGACCCGCGATGCGGGTACGGTCCAGCTTGAGCCGGTCCAGCAGCGCGGTGGAGATCCCTGACTCGCGCCCGCGTTCCAGATCCCGCGAATTGGCCTCGAGAACGGTGTCGGCGCGGGCCTCGATCCGACCGGCCATGAGGTTCAGCGCGCGGTCCTTCCACGCGCGCGGGGCGCGGGCGAGCGTGCGGGCGGCCACCCGGGCGTCGTCGGCCATCAGGCCGACCCCGGCCACGGGATCGTCCCCGAAGGTCTCCTGCGCGGTCAGTACGGACGTGTTCTCGGCCACTGTTCCTCCTGCGGATCGTGGTGCGGGCGCGCGGCGCCCACGGTTCAGGTTAGGGGCTGGACGTGCGGTCAGACGGTTCGTTTGAGTTTGGTCCTCGCCGAACGGGGCCGCATGGTCACGAGGTTGTCCACGTGCACGAGCTCGCGGGCATGGTCCTCACCGAACTCCTCCCCCAGTTCGTGCGTGCGTTTGCCGAGCATCCCGGGGACCTCGTCCGAGGCGTAGTTGATCAGCCCGTGGGCCACTTCCTTTCCCTGGGAATCCACCATGGCCACGGGATCGCCCGCGGTGAACTTCCCGGACACCTCGGTGACACCGGCCGCGAGCAGCGAGCGACGACCGCGGATGGCCTCCACCGCGCCGTCGTCCAGGGTCAGGGTGCCCTTGATGTCCGCGAGGTGCGCGAGCCACAGCAACCGCACGTTGCGCCGCCCGCCGGTCGTGGCGAACCACGTGCCCACGTCGTCGCCGGCCAGCGCACTCTCGATGTTCGCGGCGGAGGTCACGAGCGCCGGGATGCCAGACGACGCCGCGATGCGCGCCGCCTGCACCTTGGTCACCATCCCGCCCGAGCCCACGCCCGCGCGGCCGATCGTGCCGATCTCCACGCCTTCGAGATCCGTGATGGGATCCTCGACGGTGGGGATGCGCTCCCCGCCGTCCTTGGGGGGCCGGGTGTAGAGCGCGTCCACGTCCGAGAGCAGCAACAGCGCGTCCGCCTTGATCAGGTGCGCCACGAGCGCAGCGATGCGGTCGTTGTCGCCGAACTTGATCTCGTGGGTGGCCACGGCGTCGTTCTCGTTGACGATCGGCAGGATCCCCAGGTCCAGCAACCGTTCGATCTGGCGATGCGCGTTCTTGTACTGCGAGTGGCGCATGAGGTCCTCGGCCGTGAGCAGCACCTGACCCACCGTGACGTCGTAGCGCGTGAAGTAGTCGGTGTAGCGCGAGATCAACAGACCCTGTCCCACGGAGGCCGCGGCCTGTTTGGTGGCGAGGTCCTTGGGCCGGCGGGACAGTCCGAGCGGCTGCAGCCCCGCGGTGATCGCACCCGAGGAGACGAACACGACCTCCACGCCCTGCGCCTTGACCCGGCCGAGCGCGTCCACGATGCTGCGCAGCGCGTTCTCGTCGATCGAGTTCTCGATCGAGGTCAGGGACGAGGACCCCACCTTGACCACCACGCGCCGGGCCATGGGCAGGTCCGCACGGCGGGTGATGGGAGAGCGGCGGTTCTTCCCCCGGCTCTCGGTGCTCAGCTGGATCGCGGACTTGGCCGCTTGCTGCTCCATGGCCGGGACGTCGATCGTCTCGGTGGGGGTCTTCTCCGCGTGGGGCGTGTCACTCACTGTCGTGCGTCTCCTTCGGCTCGGAAGTACGGCGTCGATCTCGCGCGTCGTCCACGGACTCGGTCCAGATCCCGGCGCGGCGCTGCTCCTCGAGCTCCGCGCGGGCCTCGGCCTTGGCGTCCATGCGGTCGTAAAACTGTTCCCGCTTCTCGCGGCGCGTGGGCCGGGACGTGTCTTCGAGGCGCAGGTCGGAACCGCGCGGGCCGCCGAGCAGTTCGGCGCCGCCCACCATGGTGGGCTCCCAGTCGAAGACCACACCGTTGTCCTCGGGGCCGATCAGCACCGCGTTGCCCGGGCGGGCGCCGATGCGGAACAGTTCGTCCTCGATCCCGAGTTTCGCGAAGCGGTCCGCGAGGTATCCCACGGCCTCGTCGTTGTTGAAATCGGTCTGCTGCACCCACCGTTCGGGCTTCACGCCGCGCACGTGGTACAGCGGCTCCCCCGCCCGGTCCTCGCGGGTGATCTCAAACTCCTTGCGGTCCTTCCCTCGACGACGCCGCACGGGTTCCGGGCGCAGCACGGTCTCCGCGCGGCGCTGCTCCTCCCGCTGTTCCTCCTGCTCGCGGGCACGGGAGACGAGCTCGGCCATCGCGAAGCCCAGTTCCCGCAGTCCGGCGTGCGAGGCCGTGGAGATCTCGAAGACCGGGTAACCGCGTTCCTCGAGTTCGGGGCGGATGAACTCGGCCAGTTCCCGCGCCTCGGGCACGTCCACCTTGTTCAGGGCCACGAGTCGGGGGCGCTCGGTCAGCGGGATCGTGGTGGGGTCGTCGTCGCGGATGGCCTCGGCGTAGTGGGACAGTTCCTGTTCGAGGGCGTCCAGGTCGCTCAGCGGATCCCGTCCGGGTTCGAGCGTGGCGCAGTCGATCACGTGCACCAGGGCCGCGCAGCGCTCCACGTGCCGCAGGAACTCGAGACCCAGCCCCTTGCCCTCCGAAGCACCCGGGATCAACCCGGGCACGTCCGCCACGGTGAAGCGGGTGTCCCCCGCCTGGACCACACCCAGGTTGGGCACGAGCGTGGTGAACGGGTAGTCGGCGATCTTGGGGCGCGCGGCACTCATGGCAGCGATCAGGCTAGACTTGCCCGCGGAGGGGAATCCCACCAGGGCGATGTCCGCGATGGACTTCAGCTCGAGCTCGACCTGGTGTTCCTCACCGGGCACACCCAGCAGCGCGAAGCCCGGGGCCTTGCGCTTGGGCGAGGACAGCGCGGCGTTGCCCAGTCCACCCTGGCCGCCACCGGCCAGCACGAACTCGCTGCCCTCACCGAGCAGGTCCGCGAGCACGTTGCCCTGCCGGTCCTTGACCACGGTGCCGTCCGGAACGGAGAGCACGAGGTCCTGGCCCTTGAAGCCGTGGCGCATGTCCCCCTTGCCGGGCTCGCCGTTGGGGGCCTTCTGGTGGGGGGCGTGGTGGAAACCCAGCAGCGTGGTGGACTGGCCGTCCACGCGCAGGATCACCGAACCGCCGTCGCCCCCGTTGCCGCCGTCCGGGCCGCCCAGGGGTTTGAACTTCTCGCGCTTGACGGACACGCAGCCGTGGCCGCCGTTACCGCCCGTGGCGTGCACGATCACTCGATCAACAAAACTGGCCACGCGGCTCCTCGGTGGTAGGGGTCACCTGCTGCGAGCGGGTCGACCGTGGTCTTCTGAAAAGACTAGAGGGTGAGCGCGTGAAGCGCCCACCCTCCAGTGGTCGCCGCCACGGGGTCGTAGCGGCGGGTGGACCCAGGGGTCCGAATGAGAATTACTCGGCGGTCTGGATGTTGACCACGCGGCGACCGCGACGGGTGCCGAATTCGACGGCGCCGGCGGCCAGGGCGAACAAGGTGTCGTCCTTGCCGCGGCCCACGTTCACGCCCGGGTGGAAGTGCGTGCCGCGCTGGCGGACGATGATCTCGCCGGCGTTGACGGACTGACCGCCGAAGCGCTTCACACCCAAGTACTGGGCGTTGGAGTCACGGCCGTTGCGAGTCGAGCTCGCACCCTTCTTGTGTGCCATGGTGTGTGCCTACCTTCGTTGGAAACGTATGTGGGGAGCCGGGTGCTCAGGCGTCGATGCCGGTGACCTTGACGGTGGTCAGCTCGGCGCGGAAGCCCTGACGCTTCTTGTAACCGGTCTTGTTCTTATACTTCATGATCGAGATCTTGGGACCGCGCAGGTCCTCGATGATCTCGGCGGTGACCTTGACGTTGGCCAGGGTCTTGGAGTCGGAGGTGACCTTGTCCCCATCAACCAGCAGCAGCGCAGGAAGCTCTACGGTGCTGCCTGCCTCGCCGGCGACGCGGTCAAGGGTCACGAGGTCTCCGACGGAAACCTTCTCCTGGCGGCCGCCTGCGCGGACAATCGCGTACACCACTTGGGAACTCACTTCTCTCGACATCTATGGACTACGTGTGTGGGTCGGGCGTACCCCTGGGGGACTGCGAATGTCGAGACATCACGCCGCGGTGATCCATGACCGACCGCATTCTCCGCGTGGCTATCGCATCGATTCAGGATGTTCGCCCGAGTGTGCCGCAACCTGGCGCGTGAACTGGATATGACACGCACCGGCGCTCGGCACCGACACCCCACTCTACCCGATCCCCCGAAGTCATGCCAGTTGCGCCGCGGCGGGAGCGGCGGTCCCCGCCGACGTCGCCCGGGTCGTCTGCGCGAAGAAGGCCAGCTCGAGCTCGCACGCCCGGTGGAACGCGCGACGCATGTGCTCCCGGGTCGCCGGGTCCGCGTGGGCCGCCTCCCGGTCCACGATCTCGCGCACCGACTCGGTCGCGGACTGGAAGTCCGGATCGTCGTACGTGCTGAGCCAATCGGCGAACGGGTGTTGCGGTCCCGCGACGCGGGCACGCCGCGTGAGCTCGGCACCCACGTGGGCGTAGAGCCAGTAGCACGGCAGGATCGCGGCGGAGCCCACCACAAAGCCGTCCTGGCCCGTGCGCGCCAGCAGGAAGTCCGCGTAGCTGCTCGTGACCTCGCTCGGCGGTGAGGGCTCCCGGTCACCCAGGCGGGCGCGGTGCAGCGCGGACTCCACCGAGACCACGGAGGCCGACGCCGCCGCGAAGTGTTCACGTGAGCGCTCGTCCGGGGCGGACGCGGCGAGCAGGGCGAGGGCCCGGGAGTAGTACTGCAGGTACTGCATGTCCTGGTCCAGGTACTGCTCGAACTCGGCCGGGTCCAGGGTGCCGTCCCCGAGGCCCCGGATGAACGCGAGGGCCGCGATCCGCTCACGCACCGGTGCACTCTGCTCCCACAGCTCGTCGGTGAACCGGGGTGCATCGGATTCCGCGGCGGCAGACGTCACGAACGAGGGATCCGCGATCAGGTGTTGGACGTGGTGCATGTGGTGCACGGGTCCGTTGCCGTGACCCACGTGCAACTCGTCCGCACCGCGCAGCGCACCTCGCAACCACGTGCGGGCCGTGCGGATCGCCTCCGGCCAGTCCCCGGTCCGCGCCACGACCGTGGCCACCGCGGAGGACAGCGAGCACCCGGTGCCGTGAGTGTTGTGGGTGTGCACCCTGCGGCCCTCGAACAGTGCGGCGGGTTCGTCCTGCCCGGGCAGCAGCAGGGCGTCCGGGGTCGTGTCCCCGGCCAGGTGGCCGCCCTTCACGAGGACCCGGGTGTGGAACGCCGTCGCGACCGCCCGGCCCTGCTCAAGCGCCTCGTCCCACGTCCCGGCCACGGGACGCTCGGCCAGCACCGCGAGTTCCGGAAGGTTGGGGGTGATCAGGTCCGCGTGGGGCAGCAGCTCCCGCAGGGCCCGCTCGGCGTCGGGACGCAGCAGTCGGCCACCGGCCGTGGCGACCATGACGGGGTCGATCACGACCACGGGTGCGCGCCCCACCATGAGCCAGTCCCGGACCGTGTCGATGACCTCCACGGAGCCGAGCATCCCCACCTTGATCGCGTCCAGGGTGACGTCCCCGGCGACCGCGTCCAACTGGTCCCGCAGGACCTGGACGGGTGGGGTGTGCACGCTCACGACGCCCCGGGTGTTCTGGGCGACCACCGCGGTGATCACGCTCAGCCCGTACCCGCCCAGTGCGGCGATGGATTTCAGGTCCGCGGCGTGACCCGCCCCGCCCGTGGGATCGGTTCCGGCGATCGAGAGGACGCGGGGTATGGCGGTAGAAGGCGTGGTGTCCACGACAATCCCTTCGCTAGTACGAGCTAGATCAGGTTCGACGGGTGTGTTCTCAGCCGCAGTGCGCGGCACCCCGTGTGTGTGCCCCCGATCATGCCACAGGGGCACCCGGAATCCCGGGTGCCCCTGTGGTGCTCGCGTGGCGACGGATCCCGCCGCCGGTCGCTCAGTCCTGCTTGCCGGTCATCGTGATGTCCTGGGCCTTGACGCCCACACCCACGATGGTGGGCTGGTCACCGGTCGCCGCGGGTGCCGCGGCACCGGCCTCCGCCGTGAAGCGGCTGACCTGCCGTTCCTGCGTGTACTCGTGGGTCTCCACGCTCGCGGTTCCGGGCGCGGCAGCCGGTGCCACGGCACGCCGCGACCCGCGACGCCGTCGAGCCGGAGCCGCCGGCGCCTCCGCCGGCCGGTTCCCGCCGGCGGACGGCGCCGCCCCGGGAGTCTGCTGCTGCGCGGCACCCGACTGCGCGGCACTCGTCTGCCCTGCACCGGATTGCGCAGTCCCGGAGTTCGACGGCGCGTGTCCTGCGGCCGACCGCTTCGACACGGCCTCCCGCGGCTGGGACGCGGCGTCCGCATCCTGAACGGCACCCCCGGTCGAGGATTCGTCCTCGCCCGCATCCGTGAACGCGGCGCTCAGCGAATCCAGGGACAGGGCCTCCTGGGTGTCCTCGCTCCCCCGCTGCTCGACCTGCCCGTGGGGCAGTTCGATGACCTCGCCGTGGATCGTGAGGCTCGCGGACGAGTCCCCACCGGAACGGTCCTCGGACCGCGAATCCCCGCGGGAGTCGTTCCCGGAATCGTCCCGGCCGGAACCGTCGTTCTGCGCGGCGTTGTCCTCGCCCTGCTGACCGCGACCACGGCTGCGCTTACCGCGGCGCTTGCGGCGACGGCGCCCACCCTCGGACTCCCCGTGGGAGTTCTCGGACGCGTGCTCCCCGCCCTGCTGACCGCGGGAGGTCTGCTGCTCCTGGGAACCGGTGTCCTCGGCCTGCCCGCCCCCGGACTGCGGTGCGGTGCCCTGGGAAGCCTGCCGTGCGGCGTCGTCGGACTCGTCGTGGGAGGAGGCCGCGGCGATGTTCGCGAACGCCGTGCGGGTGGCCTCCACGCGCGCCTGGTCCTGCTCGTCCGAGCCGTGGTGCCGGTTGCCGTTCTTGGGCTTGTCCTGCGCACCGTTGTGCTGCTTGTTGCGCGAGCGCTTGCGCTCGTGCCGGTTGCCGCGGTGGTCGGAGGGGGCCGCGCCGGAGCGACCCTTCAAGGGGTGGTCGTGGACCACGACGCCGCGGCCCGCGCATTCCTCGCACGGCTCGGAGAAGACCTCGAGCAGCCCCGTGCCCATGCGCTTACGCGTCATCTGCACGAGACCCAGGGAGGTCACCTCGGCCACCTGGTGCTTGGTGCGGTCGCGACCCAGGCACTCCACGAGCCGGCGCAGCACGAGATCGCGGTTGGACTCCAGGACCATGTCGATGAAGTCCACCACGATGATCCCGCCGATATCCCGCAACCGCAGTTGCCGCACGATCTCCTCGGCGGCTTCGAGGTTGTTCTTGGTCACTGTCTCCTCGAGGTTGCCCCCGGAGCCCGTGAACTTGCCGGTGTTGACGTCCACCACGGTCATGGCCTCGGTGCGGTCGATCACGAGCGATCCGCCGGAGGGCAGGAAGACCTTGCGCTCCAGGGCCTTCTGGATCTGCTCCTCCACGCGCATGTGCTCGAAGAGGTCGTCATCGCCGGTCCAGCGCTCGAGGCGGTCCAGCAGGTCGGGCGCCACGTAGGTCACGTAAGCCTCGATGTTGTCCCACGCCTGCTCGCCCTGGACCACCATGGCGGTGAAATCCTCGTTGAAGACGTCCCGCACGGTCTTGATGGTCAGGTCCGGTTCCGCGTACAGCATCTCCGGGGCCAGCGTCTTGGTGGACTCGGCCTTGTCCTGGATCTGCTCCCACTGCGAGCGCAGCCGGTTGATGTCGTTGGTCAGCTCGGTCTCGGAGGCACCCTCCGCCGCAGTGCGCACGATCACGCCCGCACCCTCCGGCAACCGGTCCTTGAGGATCTTCTTCAGCCGCTGGCGCTCCACGTCCGGGAGCTTGCGGGAGATCCCCGTCATGGAACCGCCCGGGACGTAGACGAGGTAGCGACCGGGCAGGGACACCTGGCTCGTGAGCCGAGCACCTTTGTGCCCCACGGGGTCCTTGGTGACCTGCACGAGCACGGTGTCCCCGGACTTCAGGGCGTTCTCGATCTTGCGGGGCTTGCTGCCCAGCTCGGCGGCGTCCCAGTCCACCTCACCGGCGTAGAGCACGGCGTTGCGGCCGCGGCCGATGTCCACGAAGGCGGCCTCCATGGACGGCAGCACGTTCTGCACCTTGCCCACGTACACGTTGCCGATCAGCGAGTCCTGCTGGGTGTGCGAGACGAAGTGCTCGGCAAGGATCCCGTCCTCGAGCACACCGATCTGGATCCGGTCGTCCTTCTGCCGCACGAGCATCTTGCGCTCCACGGATTCGCGCCGGGCCAGGAACTCGGCCTCGGTGATCACGTGGCGGCGGCGGCCGAACTGCCGGGACTCACGACGCCGCTGGCGCTTGGCCTCGAGCCGCGTGGAACCTTTGACCCCGGTCACCTCGTCGCGGCCCGTGCCCTCACCGGCACCGCGCGGGGCCCGGACCCGGGTCACCGAGCCGTCGGACTCGTCCACGAGTTCCATGTCCTCGTCACCGCGACGCCGCCGGCGACGCCGCTTGCTCGTGACCTTGCCGGACTCGTCGTCATCGCTGTCCGCGTCCTTGCGCGCGGCCCGCTCGGTCTCGCGCTGGGCGTCGCGTTCCTTGGCGGCCTCGCGCAGGCGGGCGGCCTGTTCCTCGGCGGCCCGGCGGATCTCGTCCGGGTCCGGGGCGTGGAACATGAGGGAGGCGCCGGGACCGAAGGCCCCGAAGTTCTCCTGGGTGCTGGGCTGGTCGTTCGCGGACTCCCCGGCCTGCTGGGTCTGCTCGACCTGCTCGTCCGTCTCGCGGGCGCGCTCGGCGGCGTCACCGGCTGCGTCCTCGACCTCGAGTGCGATCTCGTCCTCGATGCTCTCCGCGGGCTGCTCGGCCTCGGGGATCTCGGCCACCGGGATCTCGCGCGCGGACGCGTCCTCGGCGCCGGCATCCGCGGACGGGGCTGCCGGAATGTCGGAAGCGGCGGCCTCGGACGTCGGATCGGACGTCCCCCGATCCTCGGCGGGCGCGTCGGTCGTCGCGGGTTGCCCGGTAGCGGTGTCGGCGGGCACGGCGGCGTCGGGCTCGGGGTGGGGAACGGCGTCGTCGTCGGCCGGTGTGGCGGGCGTGACGGCGGGATCGGTGGTGGTGCTGTCCTCGACGGGGGTGGTGGTGGCAGCCTCGAGGGATGACTGTTCCGCGTTGTCCTTCTCAGGTTCCATGTGAAGTTGTGCTCCTGCTCGGGACACCGCCCGCACCCGGGCCCGAGGTGTGCTCGGTCGGTCGAGCCGGTGTTCGCCACGCGGCCGCCGGAAGTCAAAGTCGTACTCGCGGGCGCGGCGTGTGTCACGCGCACTGTCCGCGAGCCGGCGGATGCCCGAGTCGCTGGGTCCGTGGGGACCGCGAACTTGCCCCGATCCGGACGCGCTCGATCCTGTGAGAGCCGCGGGTCCGTACCGAGGGAGATCGGTGTTCCTGCCGGGCCGGTTCCTCACGTGCGGCTGAGGCCCGACCACTGGCAGTATCTCACAGTCACCTCGGGCCGGGGCGCATTCCGGGTGGTCCGGACCACATTCCGCCGGCCGGACGACGGCGCGTGTACGGGGTGTGTGCCGGCGTCACCCGCCGTCACAGGCGGCCCGCGCCCGGTGGGGCGTCATGCGCGTGGTCTACGATCGGGCGCGTGAGCTCAACATCCGCGACCACCCCCCTGACCGACCGGACGCCCGAGACGACTCCGGCCCCCGCCACCCGTTCGGACCGCTCGTGGGCCGTGCTCGCGGTGATCTTCTCGATCGTGGGTTTCGCCGCATCGGCCGTGCTCGTGGCGGAACGGCTCGCGATCTACAAGGACGCGGGACACCGCACGAGCTGCGACATCAACGCGTGGCTCTCGTGCGGCACGGTCATGCGCACCCCCCAGGCGGAACTCTTCGGCTTCCCCAACCCGTTCATCGGGATCGTGGCGTACGCCGTGGTGATCGCCGTGGCCGTGGGCGTGCTCGCCGGCGCCCGTTATGCCGGGTGGTTCTGGTGGTTGCTCTGGCTGGGGATCGCCGCCGGCTCGGTGTTCACCCTGTGGCTGTGGTGGCAGACCACGTTCCACATCAACGCCCTGTGCCTATACTGCATGATCGTGTGGTGCGCCCAGACCCTGTTGCTCGCGCACACGACCGCCCGGATGCGCCGCGCCGGCCTGATCGGTTCCTCGCGTGGCACCGCCGCCGGTTCCGCCGCGTGGGCGTGGCTCCTGGGCATCGGGGTGCTCGTGATCGTCTTCGGGATCATCGCGGTGCGCTTCTCGACCGCGATCTTCGCCTGAGCCGTCCGCCGACGCCGCGCTCAGACGGCGTGCGCCTCGAACACCATGATGGGGTGCGTGCCGTCGAACGGCGTCCGCTGCCAGTCGCCCCAGACCGCGTCGACCTCGAACCCGGCGCGCCGTAACTGGTCGGCCAGGACGTCGCGGTCACGGAAGGCCAGTTCCGACTCCTCCACCACGAGCTCATCCGATGACTCGAAGTGGTTGTGGAACCGCAGCAGGACCCGGCCCCGTGCGAGTTCCTCCACCTCACACCATTCCCGCAACGGCCCGTGCTGCGTGTCCCGCACGGTGGGCTCGGACTGACGCCACCCGTCCCAAGCTCGAACGGCCGGGTTGCGGCTCTCGAAGGCGAGCGTCGCGCCCTCGCGCCCGAGCTCGCGGAGGTCGCCCAGCGTGCGTTCCCACGCGGGGTCGGGGATGTGCTGGGCCACGTTCCCGGTCATCACGATCAGATCGAAGCCGGTGTCGGGGACCGACCGCGTGTCGCCCTCGATCCAGGTCACACGCTCCGCCCCGGGCCTGTTCCGGGCATAGCTGATCATGGCGCGCGAAGGATCCACGCCCACGACCGTGCGGTCCGGCGCCGCGAGGGTGACGGTCAGGATGCCCGTCCCGCACCCCACATCGAGCACCGCGCGGGCGTCCGTCCCTTCGGCGAGGGACCGGAAGTAGTCATGGTCCGGCCCGTCCGGGTTGTCGCCGTCGTACAGGTCGACGATCCGCGGGTCGTAGTCGGTCATGGATTGACAGCTCAGGTCAGCTGAACCAGATGCCGATCTCCCGCTCGGCGGACTCGGGCGAGTCGGAGCCGTGCACGAGGTTCTTCTGCACCTTCTCGCCCCAGTCCCGGCCCAGGTCGCCGCGGATCGTGCCGGGGGCGGCCGTGGTGGGCTCGGTGGCACCGGCGAGGCTGCGGAAGCCCTCGATGACCCGGTCCCCCTCGACCACGGCGGCCACGACGGGCCCGGAGAGCATGAACTCCACGAGCGGCTCGAAGAACGGCTTGCCCTGGTGCTCCTCGTAGTGCTGCTCGAGGATCTCGCGGGTCGCGTTCACGAGCTCGAGTTGCGCGAGCGTGTAGCCCTTGGCCTCGATGCGGGCCAGGATCTGCCCGGTCAGGCCGCGCTGGACGCCGTCCGGCTTCACGAGGACGAGGGTGCGTTGCGTCATGTGCTTCTCCTTGCTGCGGACCCACGCGGAGTCCTCGGTCGATCAGGTTCCGTTCCGAGCCTAACGGCCCGCGGTCCCCGGACGGCAACGCCCGGGGACCGCGGCTGGGAGACGGTGATCACGTCAGGGGGTTCTCGGCCTCCCAGCGGCGTTGTTCCTCCGCGCGCCGCACGTTCTCACGATCCATCGCGCCACCCTTGACCACGGCGTACCACCAGGCCAAGGCGCACAGCACACCGATCACGAACATCGAGGGCACGAGCACTCCCGTGGCGATGAGTACGACCTGCAACACCCACCCGAGGGTGTACCCCCACGGCTTGCGCAGGAGGCCGCACGTCAACAGGAACACCACGGCGAGCACCACCGATCCGCCCATGAGCCCCAGCTTCCCGGCCGTGCTCCAGTCCCTCGCCACCAGTCCGAAGGCCGCGAGGGCAGCGAAGAACACGATGAACGCCTCGATGGAGAGCACGCTCGAGGCGAACATGGTCTTGATCGAGCGTGGCTTCTTGGGCTGGCCGGGGCGCCATTCGCGCTGGGCCTTGGTCATGCGGGCCATCGGGCTCCTTCCGTGGTCGGGGCGGCGGGCTCAGAGTCCGAACAGCACACGGGCCTCACCCACCACGGTGATCGAACCGGTGACGAGCACCGCGCCGTCGAACTGCTCGCGGGCCGCGGCGTCCTGGATGGCCGCGGCGCACGCGTCGTCCAGTCGCTCGCTCACGTGCACGGCGTCCTCGTCGAAGCCCATGTCCTCGGCGATCTCCGCGAGTTCCTCGGGTGCCACGGCGCGCGGGGACTGGGAGCGGGTGCACCACAGTTCGAGCTCGAACTCGTGGTACTCGTCCGCGAGCACGCGCATCATCTCCGCGGCGTCCTTGTCCCGCAGCACGCCCACCACCAGGTTGAGCTTGGTGAACGTGAAGGCCTCGCGCACTGCGGCCGCCGAGGCCAGCAGCCCGTGCGGGTTGTGGGCCGCATCCAGGATCACCGGCGGTGCCTTGCGGGCGAGCTCGAGCCGCCCCGGCGAGGAGACCGCACCCAGTCCCGTGGCCACGAGTTCGGGGTTCAGGGGCTTCTCCCCTCCCCCCAGGAACGCCTCGACGGCGGCCACGGCCACGGCGGCGTTCTGCGCCTGGTGGGCCCCGAACAGCGGCAGCATGAGATCCGGGTACTCCCCGGCCAGTCCCTGCACGGTGATGACCTGGCCGCCCACCGCGGTGGACCGCCCGGTCACGGCGAACTCCACGCCCTCGAAGCGGAACGGGTCACCGAGCTCCCGAGCCCGGTCCAGCAGGACCTGCGCGGCCTCGGGTTGCTGCACGGCACTCACGAGGAAACCCTGGGGCTTGATGATCCCGGCCTTCTCCCGGGCGATCTGCCCAACGGTGTCCCCGAGCATGGTGGTGTGGTCCAGGCCGATCGGGGTCACCACGGACACCGCGGCGTCCGCGACGTTGGTCGCGTCCCACGTGCCACCGATGCCCACCTCCAGGACCATGACGTCCACGGGTTCGTCCGCGAACACCGCGAACGCCAGGACCGTGAGGGTCTCGAAGTACGTGAGGCGGGGAGCGCCGTCGGCCTCGAGCTTGCTGTCCACGAGCTCGAGGTACGGGGCGATCTCCGAGTAGATCCGCACGAACGTCTCGTCCGGGACGGGTTCGCCGTCGATGCTGATCCGCTCCGTGACGCGCTCGAGGTGCGGGCTGGTATACCGGCCCACGCGCAGGTCGTGGGCGAGCAACAGCGACTCGATCATCCGGGCCGTGGACGTCTTGCCGTTGGTCCCGGTCACGTGCACCACGGGTGCGCTGCGGTGCGGATCCCCGAGCGCGGCGACCGCGGCGGCCACGGCGTCCAGCCGCGGCGCCATCCTGTCCTCCGGCGCCCGACTCAGCAGGTGCTGGTAGATATTCTCGACCGATGCGAAGTCCTCGTGCTCCTGGGCCCCGCTCACGCGTCGATCACCGCCACGGTCACGGACGGCTCGTCCGCTTCCACGAGCTCGAGCCCGCGGGACAGGGTCTCGGACTGCACGAGCTCGCGGTTCGCGGCCACGGCGGCCACGGTCTGCGCGTCCGCCGCGACGCGCGTGCGGATCCGGTCCGAGACCTGCAGGTCCGCGTCCTTCCGGGCCTGCTGGATCGCACGGATCATGTCCCGCGCCACGCCCTCGGCGCGCAGTTCATCCGTCAGTTCGGTGTCCAGGACCAGGAACCCGCCGCCGGGCAGAACGGTCACGGCGCGCGCGGAGTCCGCCGCGGCGTCGTCGACGACCGTGACGAGTTCGTACTCGCCCTCCTGCAGGGGCACGGACCCGGCGACGACGCCGCCGTCCGCGGAGACCGACCAGTCACCGTTCTTGGTGGCCTTGATGACCTGCTGGACCTGCTTGCCCAGGCGCGGGCCCGCCGCGCGGGCGTTGACCTTCAGCTCCTGGGAGATGCCGTGGTCCGCGGCGCTGACCTGCTCCGAGTCCTCGAGCGTGACGGACCTGAGGTTCAACTCATCGGCGATGATCTCCTGGAACGTACCCTCGAGCGCGTGCGCACCGGGCACGGCCACGGTCATCCCGGCGAGCGGTTGCCGCACGCGCAGGTTGTGGGTCTTACGTAGACCGGACCCGGCCGAGCAGATGGCGCGCGTGCGCTCCATGGCCGTGAGCAGGGCCTCGTCCCGCGGGAACAGGGAGGCGTCCGGCCAGTCGGTCAGGTGCACGGAGCGCCCGCCCGTGAGCCCCCGCCAGATCTCCTCCGTGACGAGCGGCAGCAGCGGGGCTGCCACGCGGCACACCGTCTCGAGGCACGTGTACAGCACGTCGAAGGCCTGGGCGTCCTCCTCGAAGAACCGCTCGCGGGAACGGCGCACGTACCAGTTGGTCAGGGTGTCCATGTAGGAGCGCAACCGCTCGGCACCGGCCCAGATGTCGTAGTCGTCGAACAACCGCTTGACGTCCGTGACGAGCGCGCCGGTCTCCGCGAGGATGTAGCGGTCCATCACGTGATCGGCGTCGTGGCGCAACTGGGCGTCGTAGCCCGCTCCCCCGTTCGCGGCGTTCGTGTACAGACCGAAGAAGTGGTACACGTTCCACAGCGGCAACATCATCTGGCGCACGCCGTCGCGGATGCCCTGCTCGGTGACGATCAGGTTGCCGCCGCGCAGGATGGGCGAGGACATCAGGAACCAGCGCATCGCGTCCGAACCGTCCCGGTCCAGGACCTCGTTGACGTCCGGGTAGTTCTGCAGCGACTTGGACATCTTCTGCCCGTCCGAACCCAGCACGATCCCGTGGGAGATCACGTTGCGGAACGCGGGGCGGTCGAACAGCGCGGTGGCCAGGATGTGCAGCGTGTAGAACCAGCCGCGGGTCTGACCGATGTACTCCACGATGAAGTCACCCGGGTTGTGGGTCTCGAACCACTCCCGGTTCTCCATGGGGTAGTGCACCTGGGCGTACGGCATGGACCCGGAGTCGAACCACACGTCCAGCACCTCGGGCACGCGGCGCATCACGGACTCGCCCGTGGGGTCGTCCGGGTTGGGCCGGGTCAGGTCGTCGATCCACGGCCGGTGCAGGTCCACCTCGCCCTGGGCGTTGCGCGGAAGTCGGCCGAAGTCCCGCTCCAGCTCCGCGAGGGAACCGTAGACGTCCCGGCGCGGGTAATAGGGGTCGCTCGATTCCCACACCGGGATGGGTGAACCCCAGTAGCGATTGCGGGAGATGGACCAGTCACGGGCGTTCTCGAGCCACTTGCCGAACTGGCCGTCCTTGACGTTATCGGGGATCCAGTTGATCTGCTGGTTCAGCTCGACCATCCGGTCCTTGAACACGGTCACGCTCACGAACCACGAGGACACCGCGCGGTAGATCAGGGGGTTACGGCAGCGCCAGCAGTGCGGGTACGAGTGCTCGTAGGAGGCCTCCCGCAGCAGCGCGCCGCGGGCTCGGAGGTCCCGGACCACGGTGCGGGCCACGTCCTTGTCGAACACGTTGTGCCCGGCGAGTTCCGCGAGCGGCGCGCCCTGCGCGAGGGACTCGTCCGTGAAGAAATCGTAGAACCGTCCGCTCTCGTCCACGGAGAGCACCACGGGGATGTCGTGGGCGGCGCACACCATCTGATCGTCCTCGCCGTACGCGGGGGCCTGGTGCACGATGCCCGTGCCGTCCGTGGTAGACACGTACTCGGCCACGAGGATCTGCCACGCGTTCTGCGTCCCGAAGCGCTCGGCGTCCGTGAAGTAGTCCCACAGCGGCCGATACCGGATCCCGCCCAGCTGCTCACCCTTGTAGTGGGCGGTGACGGCATCCGCGACGGCCGCGGCGTCGTCGTACCCGAACTCCTTGGCGTACCCGCCCGCGAGCTCCGCGGCCACGAGGAAGCGGCGCCCGGCCAGGTCGCCGACACCGGGGACCAGGACGTAGTCGATGTGCGGACCGACCGCGAGCGCCTCGTTGGTGGGCAGGGTCCAGGGGGTCGTGGTCCAGGCGATGGCCTCCGCGCCGGCGAGTTCGGCGGCCACGGCGAGATCGGTGGCCCACGAGGTGTCCTCGGAGAGCGTGAACGCCACGGTCACGGAGGGGTCCTGGCGGTTCTTGTAGACGTCGTCGTCCATGCGCAACTCGTGGTTGGACAGGGGCGTCTCGTCCTTCCAGCAGTACGGCAGCACGCGGTAGCCGGAGTAGACCAGGCCCTTGTCATCCAGGGCCTTGAAGGCGCCGATCACGGACTCCATGTAGTCCACGTTCAGGGTCTTGTAGTCGTTGTCGAAGTCCACCCAGCGGGCCTGGCGGGTCACGTAGTCCTGCCACTCGGACGCGTACTTCAACACGGAGGCGCGGCAGGCGTCGTTGAACTTGTCGATGCCCATGGCCTCGATGTCCTGCTTGTCGGTCATCCCGAGCTGCTTCATGGCCTCGAGTTCGGCCGGCAGTCCGTGGGTGTCCCACCCGAAGCGGCGCTCCACGCGCCGGCCCTGCTGCGTCTGGTAGCGGGCCACGAGGTCCTTGACGTAGCCGGTCAGCAAGTGGCCGTAGTGGGGCAGGCCGTTGGCGAAGGGCGGGCCGTCGTAGAACACGAACTCGTTGGACCCGTGGTCCCCGCGGTCGCGCTGGTCGATGCTCGCCTGGAAGGTGTGGTCCTGTTTCCAGTAATCCAAGACGCGCTCCTCGACCGCGGGGAAACGCGGCGCGGAGGGCACTCCGTGTGCGCTGGGGTCGGTGCTCGCCTTGGGATACACGAAGGATTCGGTCACGGTGCTCCATCCTGAGGGGTGTGTGGTTCAGGATGCGAGGACGCTCGGGCGCGCGGGGCGCCGGTGGCGCGGTACCACCTCGCTTACCCGCGGTGGCATCGGCACAGCCGACGACGCCGCGAGTCGCTCGTTGGGGGCTGTCACGGGCCCGAGTCGTCCGGTTCTACTGGGGCGCGGTGCCTGTTCTTCCGGAAGGGCTCCCCGGTGATGGCCGGATCGACACCCGTGCGCGCAGGGCGCACCCCGCCATGATACCCCGACGGGAGGGACTACTCGCCCTGCTCGCCGCCGCCCTGTTCGTCTCCCCCGGACACCACCACCAGGACCCGGCCGTCCTGCACGCGCACCGGGTGGACGGGCAGCGTGTACTCCGCGCCGGACACGCACCGCCCGGTCGCGAGGTCGTAGGTCTCCTTGTACAGGGGTGAGGCCACCGTGTGGTACTGCCCCGTGCGCCCCACGATCCCCCGGGCCATCACGAGCGCCCGGGAGCGGGGGTCCCGGTGGTCGGTCGCGAACACGAGGTCGTCATGGGTGCGGAACACCGCGATCTCGCGTCCACCCACGAGGGCTGCCTCACCCCAGTTGACCTCGAGGTCCTCGACGCCGCACACGTCCGTCCACTCGGCATTCACGGACTCGGCGGTGGGATGTGACGAATCGTTCATCGGGGGCCTCCTGCCGGGGGGCTGACATGCCGGGAATTACGTATTTTCCCGGCTAATATTAGCAGTGCCGTGCCCCGTACGGTCGCGGCGCAACCGATCGCCCGACGGAGGTCCCCATGGCAGCGCACGAGACACCCACCGCCCCCGGCACACCCCGCACGATCCTCGTCCTGGGAGGTGGCCCGGCGGCGTTCCGCCTGGTCCGTGCGCTTGCCGAGCGCAGCGGTCCCGCGGACCGGATCCGAGTGCTCATGGACGAGCCGTACGACCCGTATGACCGGGTCGCGCTCGAGCAGTTGTTCGCCGAGCCGGACAAGGACCTGACCCTCGGGGACGGGAGCCTGTGGAATGAACCGGCCATCGAGTTGCTCACCAACACCCGCGCCGCGCGCGTGGACCGCGACCGTCGCGTCGTGACCGATCAGGGGGGCACCGAGCATCCCTACGACGAGCTCGTGTTCGCCACGGGGTCCCGCGCGGCGGTCATCCCCATCCCGGGCTCACAGCACGCGCACGTCTTCCGCACGGTCGACGACGTCCGCACCATGGTCTCGGAGGCCGCCCGTTTGCAGGAGCGGCTCGGGAGGCGACCGCGCGCCGTCGTCGTGGGCGGCGGCCTGCTGGGGCTCGAGGCGGCCGAGGGCCTGCAGCGCGTGGGAGCGGACCCCGTGATCCTGGACGTGGCCTCGTGGTTGCTGTCCGTGGAACTGGACCAGGCCGGCGGATACGCGGTCAACGAGGCGATCCGCGCCACGGGGATCGAGGTGGAGTGCGGTGCGTTCATCTCCTCCGTGAACTCGGACAACACCGGGGAAGTCGTTTCCGTCTCCCTCGCGCAGTCCCTGGGTGACGAGTCCGCGGCGCGCACGCTTCCCGCGGACATGGTCGTGATGGCCGCCGGCATCCGCCCGAACGACGAACTCGCGAAGGCCGCGGGCCTGCGCCTGGGCGAGCGCGGCGGCATCCTCGTGGACGATCACTGCCGCACGGCGGACCCGCACGTATGGGCCATCGGCGAGGTCGCCAACATCCTGGGCCGTACGTGGGGCCTCGTGGCGCCGGCGAACGCGATGGCCGAGGCCACCGCGCGCAATCTCACGGGTGGGGACGCGGAGGTCGCGGAGTTCGACGTCGCCACCAAACTGAAGTTCTCCGGCGTGGAGGTCGCGGGCTTCGGCGACCGGCTCGGCCGCACCCCCGGCAGCCTCGAGGTGCTCTACGCGGACCCGGCGCGCGGGATGTACCAGAAGGTCGTGGTCTCGCAGGACGCCAAGACCCTGCTGGGCGGCGTCTTCGTGGGGGACGCCTCCCCGTTCGACTCCCTGAAGCCCCTGCTCGGGCGTGAGCTGCCCGCCGAGCCCGGCGCGTACCTCAGCGCGGCCGGCGGCGACGGCGTCCCGGACACCGAGCTGCCCGGGGACGCGATCCTGTGCTCGTGCAACAACGTGGACTTCGCCACGGTGCGTGCCGCGGTGGACGACGGCGCGCACGACGTCGCATCGTTGAAGGCCTGCACCACGGCCGGGACGCAGTGCGGCTCGTGCGTTCCCATGCTGCAGAAGACGCTGGAGCAGCGCATGAAGGCCATGGGTCTCACGGTGTCCAAGGCCCTGTGCGAGCACTTCCCCATGTCCCGGCCTGAGCTCTACGAAGCGGTGCGCTCCACCGCGCTCGAGGACTTCGAGTCCGTGCTCGCCCGCTTCGGCACGGGCGAGGACGGTTGCGCGCTGTGCAAGCCGGCAGTCGCGTCCATCCTGCACTCGCAGGTCCACGCGTACTCGCTCGACGGCGGCCGCGGGACCCTGCAGGACACCAACGACCGCAATATGGCCAATATGCAGAAGGACGGCACCTACTCGGTGATCCCGCGCATCCCCGGGGGCGAGATCACCCCCGAGAAGCTGGGCGTGCTGGCCCGGGTGGGTCAGGAGTACGGGCTGTACACCAAGATCACGGGTGCCCAGCGCATCGGTCTCTACGGTGCCCGCCTGGAGCAGCTGCCGGAGATCTGGAAGGAACTCGTGGACGCCGGTTTCGAGTCCGGTTCCGCGTACGGCAAGGCGCTGCGCAACGTGAAGTCGTGCATCGGCAGTTCGTGGTGCCGTTTCGGCGTGCAGGACTCGGTGGCGCTCGCCGTGGACCTGGAGAACCGCTACCGCGGGCTGCGCTCACCCCACAAGTTCAAGTTCGGGGTCTCGGGCTGCAGCCGCGAATGCGCCGAGGCCCAGGGCAAGGACGTGGGCGTGATCGCCACGACCAACGGGTGGAACCTGTTCCTGGGCGGCAACGGCGGCTCCAATCCCGCCCATGGCCGGCTGTTCGCGAAGGACCTCACGCGGGAGCAGGTGTTCCGGTACATCGACCGCTACCTCATGTACTACATCCGCACGGCGGACAAGCTCCAGCGCACCGCCCGCTGGTTGGAGGACCTGGACGAACAGTACGGGGACGGGATGCAGCACGTGCGGGACGTGATCCAGCACGACTCGCTCGGGATCTGCGCGGACCTCGAGGCGGAAGTGGCCCGCCACATAGACGCGTACGAGGACGAGTGGGCCGCGACCCTCGCGGACCCCGACCGGTTGCGCCGCTTCCGCGCGTTCGTGAATCACCCCGAGAGTGCCCCGGAGGACGTGGACGCGCGCATGTACGTGCTCGAACGCGAACAGATCCGCCCGGCCACCCCCGAGGAGATCGCCCAGTCCGAGGCCGGTGAGGGGCACAAGGTGTTGGTGTCCGGGGCGAGGATCCCGGTGGGTCAGCCCTCCTGATCCGACCCTTGGGGGCCTGGGATCGCGGATGACTCGTGCGCAAGCGCTGCGACCCGGCCCACCACGATCACCGCGGGAGCAGTGACCTCGCGCTCGCGGGCCACGCGGGCGATCGTGTCCAGTTGCGCCACGGTCGTGCGCTGGGTCGGGGTCCAGCCCCGCTCCACGACCGCGAGCGGGGTGTCTGCGGGATAGCCCGCGGCCATGAGCAACTCGGCGTTACGTTCGAGACCCCGCACGCCCATCATGAGGATCAACGTATGCCCGTCCATATAGGGCACGTGACGCAACTGTTGGTGCGCGGTGATCACCGTGAACCCGTGGGTCATGTCCCGGTGGGTCACGGGGATCCCCGCGGCGGCCGGAACGGAGATCGCCGAGGTCACACCCGGCACCACCTGGGTGGCCACACCGTGGGCCCGGCAGAACTCGACCTCCTCGCCACCGCGGCCGAACACGTAGGGGTCCCCACCCTTGAGCCGAACGACCCGCAGCCCGAGTTGGGCCTGTTCCACGAGGGTCTCGTTGATCCGGTCCTGCGTGTACTTGTGATACCCGGCGCGCTTGCCCACGTCGATGATGCGGGCGTGCCGCGCGAGCTCCGGCAGCAGGTCAGTAGGGCCGAGCCGGTCCGCGACGATCACGTCCGCGTCCGCCAACAGTTGCCGGCCGCGCACCGTGAGCAGTCCGGGGTCGCCGGGTCCTCCGCCCACGAGCGCCACCGTCCCAGGTTCCTGAGTGACCGGGGCCTGAGAGACGCAATCCTGAGCAACCCGTGTTTCGGTAACCGGCGCCCGAGTGACCGGTGCCTGAGTACCGGCTGCGCGATCGGACCCGGGAGCGGCGTCGTCCGTGACGCACAGGACCCGACGCTCTTCCGCCGCGAGCGCCACGCGCTCCCGCTCCTCCGGGTCCGGGACGTGGAGGAAAACGAGCCACGCGCCGTCGAGGTCGTCGGGGCGGAACGCGCGCTCGTGCCACGTGAGGCCGGGCGAGCCCACGAGGTCCCGCAATGTGTCATGGAGATCCGGTGCCACGAGGTCCACGAGGGCGCCCTCGGCGAGCAGGGACCGCGTCCGGCGCGCGGCGTCCGGTCCCCCACCGACCACCAGCACGGCGCGTCCGGCGAGGTTCAGCCCCAGGGGGTAGGTCATGGTCGGGAGCTCTCCTCGGGTGCGGGCGGATCATCGCCATGCTACGCCGCGGGCTGGCCCCCCTGACCTCGGACGTCACATCCGCGGGGTCACTCCGTGGCCGCTCCTTGTTTCCAGTACCCCATGAACGAGATGTCCGTCTTGGGCACTCCCCCGCTCACGCACATCCGGCGCAGCGACTTCACCGTGGCGGATTCCGCCGCGAAGAACCAGTAGGTGCCGCGGCCCTCCGGGCGGGCGACGTCCCACACGAAGTCCGCTTCCTCCGACGGGGCGGCCTCGGGCTCGCCGTGACCGACCTCCCAGTAGCGGCGGGCGCGCTCGGACAACCGGTGCCACAGCCACAGCTCCAGGTCCAGTCCGCGCGGGCGTCCCCGCCGGGGCAGCCACGTCCAGTGCAGTTCGGTACCGCCGTGGAGCGTCACGGTCAGGGTGTGCCCGTCGGACGACGTCGCCCGGGCGAGGGCGCGCGGCCCGGCCGCGGCCACGGCGTCGTCCTCGGAGGGGACCTCCACCGCGATCGTGACGCTGCGGGGCGGGGCAGAAGGGGTAGGCGCACCCACGTGCACCCCCCGCTCGATGCCGTCGATGATCGCGGCGAGCGCGGGCAGGGCCGTCTCGTCCCCGGCGAGCACGACGTCCTGGTCCGCCGCACGCCGTTCGTCCCACGCGGCCCACCAGGGGGACCCACCCGAGGGCACGAGCAGCTGCACGTCCTGGCCCTCTCGCACGGTGTCACCCCACGCGGCCCCGGGGCCCATCCCGTGCTCGGGGTCGTCGTGGAGCACCACGTCAATGGCCAGCTCCGGGACCATGTGCCCGGCCAGCTCCACCTCGGCCGCATCACGCACCGTGTACGTGCGCAGCCAACCCCGGCGTTCGGGCGGGGCGGCCATGAGTTCGCGCCGCCACCGGGTCATGTCGCTCACGTCCACCGCCACGGTGGCCCCGGGGGTGGGTGGGATCAGCACCTTGAGGTAGGCGTCCGCGCGGGGGCCCGGTCCCTGGTCACCCCACGGCATGATCCGCAGGTCCTGCCCCGCCACACGTACGCGCACGAGGTGTTCGCTGAGCTTCGTCCTTGCCGTGACGGTGGCCGTCACGCATGCGAGTTCCGTCATGGCAGTACCTCCTCGGGGGATCGTGAAGTGCTCGGCGCGGTGCTCGCCGGTCCCGTCCACGGAATCACGAGCCGGGCGTCCGTGGGGGCGTCGTGGAGCACCCGCGCGGACATGTCGAAGACGTCGCTGACCACCTGATCGGTCATGACCTGTTCGGCCGTGCCGGTCGCGGCGACCGCACCGTCCTTGAGTGCCACGAGCACGTCCGCGTACCGCGCCGCGAGCGAGAGTTCATGCAGCACCATGACCAGGGTGATCCCGCGGGAGCGCTGCAGTGCGGTGAGGATGTCCAGGATCTCGGCCTGGCGCGCGATGTCCAGATAGGTCGTGGGTTCGTCGAGCAACAGCACGTCCGTGTGCTGCGCGAGCGCGAGGGCGATCCACACGCGTTGGCGCTGACCGCCGGACAGGTCCCCCACACGGCGTTCGAGCAGGTCCCCCAGCCCGGTGAGTTCGACCGCTTCGGCCACGGCGTCGTCGTCCTGGGCGCGCCACCGTCCGAACGCGCCGCGGTACGGGTGCCGTCCGCGCGCCACGAGCTCCTGCACGGTCACGCCCTCGGGCGCCACGGGGTCCTGCGGGAGGAAACCCACGGTGCGCGCGAACCGCGTGCGGTGCCACCTGCTGACGTCCGCCCCGCCCACGAGGATCTCCCCGGCGGACGGGCTGAGCTGGCGCGCGCACGCCTTGAGCAGCGTGGACTTCCCGCAGCCGTTGGCGCCCACGAGCGCGGTCACGGCGCCGGCGGGGAACGTCACGCTCACGTCCCGCAGCACCGGCGTCTCGCCGTAGCCCACGGTCAGCCCGCGCACCGCGAGCTCCGACGACGACGACGCCGCGTCCTCGCCTTGCGCTGGCCCCCCGGCCCGAATCGGATCGGTCATGGACGTCATGCTTCCGCCTTTCCTCGCCCGATCAACAACCACAGCAGCACGGGCGCGCCGGCCGCCGCGGTGACCACGCCCACGGGCAGGGCCAGCCCGGGGATCGTCTCCGCGGCCACGTAGTCGGAGACCACCATGAGCACCGCGCCCACGAGCGCGGCGTGCCGAGCGTGACCCGCACCGCCGCCCAGCCCCCGCGCAATCGGTGCGGCCATGAACGACACGAACGCCACGGGCCCCACGGCGGAGGCCGCCACGGCCACGAGCACCACGGCGAGCCCGAGGGCCGCGAGCCGCGTGGCACGCACGTGCACCCCGAGCCCGGCGGCCAGGGGATCCCCCGCGCCGAGCGTGTCCACCGCGGGCGCCAGTACCGCGCACACGGGCAGCAAGATCGCGAGGCAGATCCCCACCTGCGCGATGTCCACCCACCGGGCGGCGTTGAGGGAACCCGTGAGCCACTGCATTGCGTCCTGGGCGGCGTAGATGTCCGCGCGGGTCAGCACCGCATTGATCGCCGCATAGGTTAGCGCTCCCGCCGCCACGCCGGTCAGCACGAGTTTGCCGATGTTGGCCCGCGTACCCCCGGCGGCCAGGACCACCGCGAGCATGAGGCCGAAACCTCCGGCAAGAGAACTGAGCGTCACCGCGGCACCGGAGAGCCCACCCAGCGTGATGGCCGCGACCGCGCCGAGCCCGGCCCCGGAGGAGACACCCATGATGTCCGGGGAGGCCAGGGGGTTGCGCAGCACGCGCTGGAACAGGTGGCCCGCGATCCCGAAGGCCATCCCCGTGAGGATCCCGAGCACCGTGCGCGGCAGGGTGATGTCCCACACGATGTACGCGGCGGGACCGGAGTAGTCGTGGGCGAGCACGGCGATCAGGTCGGGCACGGCCACGACGTACTTACCGAGTGCGATCCGCGCGAAGGAGGCGAGGACCAGCACGAGCACGAGCAGCGCCGTGACCCGGCGGGTGCGGCGTCGGGAGCGGGAGCGTCCCGCGCGCACGGCGGCCACGGTCGCGGGGGCGGGCAGCGACGTCGTCCCCGCACCATGGACCGCACCATTCACGGCGGGACTCACGCGGCCACCACTCCCCTGCGTCGGATCACGGCCACGAGCGCGGGGGCGCCGATCACCACGAGCGCGATCCCCACCTGGATCTCCCGGTCCGGGACGAGCACGCGCGCCACGACGTCCGCGAGCAGGACGATGAAAGGGCCCGCGAGCAGGCACGCCGGGACGACCCTGCGGTAGGAGATCCCCACCAGCGATCGCACCGCGTGGGGCACGAGCAGCCCGCAGAACACGAGCGGGCCCACGAGCGCGGTGGAGGTGCCCGCGAGCAGCACCACGGCGAGACCCGCGAGGCCGCGCACGAGCGCCGGGTTCACCCCGAGTCCGCGACCCAGGGCATCGCCCAGGGTCAGGGTGTCCAGGGACCGGGCCAGCGTCCAGCCGAGCAGCAGGGCCACAAGGATCACGGGGGTCGCGAGTACCAGGAACGTGCCGTCCGGACGGGTCAGCTCACCGACCTGCCAGCGCCGGAAGGTGTCGAACGTGGCCTGGTTGCTCAACAGCACCGCGCTCGTCAGGGCCGTGAGACCCGCGGAGACCGCCGCCCCCGTGAGGGCCAGGGTCACCGGACGGGCCCCGCCCCGGGCCGCGGAGGCCAGCGCGTACACGGCGGCCATGGCCACCGCGGAGCCCAGGGCCGCGAGCCACAACTGGTGCGTGACGCCGGTCAGACCCAGGAACGCGCCGCCGGCCACGACCGCGAACGCGGCCCCGGCCGTCAGCCCCAGGATCCCCGGATCGCCCAGGGGGTTGCGCGTGGCACCCTGTAGCAACGCCCCGGCCACGGCGAGCGCGGCCCCGGTGAGCAGGCCCGCCCCGGTGCGCCACACGCGGGACTCGACCACGGCGCCGTCGAGCGCGGGAACCCCCGGGACGGCCCCCGGGTCACCCGAGAACACGTGCGGGACCACGTGCCACGTGACCCCCAGCCCGATGGGCCGGGACCCGTACGAGATCGAGAGGAACACGGCCACGAGCAGCAGTGCCGCCATGGCGAGCCAGGACATACCCCGACCCCGCGCGCGCCCGCGCGGGGCGGACGGCGCGGCGTCGGGGCGGGCGAACGTGGAACTGCCGGGCACGAAGGGTCAGGCCCCCAGCGTGGTCTTGATCGCCGGGATGTGGGCGTCGAGCGCGTGGGGCATGGACAGCGGAGAGGACGAGTACCCGGAGAGCACGTCCTGCTTGTCCGTGAGGAACATCCCCCGCCCGTTCGCGATCGCGGGGATGGTCTTGAGGATCGGGTCCGTGCGGAACTTCTCGGCTTGGGCGTCGTCCTCCGCGGCCGCCACGAACAGGTCGCTCGTGAGCTCGTCGGCGCGTTCGCGGGGCCATTCGCGCCAGAACTGATCCTCCGTGATGTTATCCTTGACCGCGTCCGCGAGATTCATCCCCAGCTCGGTGAAGAAGCGGGGGCGTCCGTCCGCGGGGCCGTAGAACCCCAGGCTCTGGGAGACGTCACCGTAGATGAAGGTCTTGCCCTTGGCCGCGCCGAGTTCGTCGGAGCGCCGGGAGACGAGTTCTTCGGTGCGGCTCACGAGTTCGTCACCGGCCGCGGAACGGCCCAGGGCCTTGGCCGTGACACGCTGCATGTCCTGCCACGAGTTGACCCACGGGCCCGTGGGGTACGCGACCACCGGGGCGATCTTCGTGAGGCGGTCGTACTCCTCCCGGGTGACCCCGGAGTTCACCGCGACGATCAGGTCCGGGCTCAGCTCGGCGATGTCCGTGAAGTTCACACCGTCCGATTCGTCCATGGCCTTGGGCGTCTGCCCGCCCAGTTCTGAGACCTTGGCGTCGAACCAGTCGGTGGACCCGTTCGCGTTGCCGCCCCAGGCCACCTTGGTCATGCCCACCGGCACCACGCCGAGCGCGGCCACGAAGTCCTGCGTGTTGCTCGCGCCCACGCACACGACCCGCTGCGGCGCGGCCTCGACCTTCGTGGTGCCCAGGGCGTGTGTCACCTCCACGGGGAACGTGTCCGTGGGGCTCGACGACGCCGTGGCACCGGGGGTCTGTGCCTGCCCGTCCCCGCCCCGCGCGCCCGTGGAGCACGCCGCGAGTCCCATGAGGGAGGCCACGGCCAGACCGGAGCCCAGCAGGGTGCGACGGTTGAACTGCCGGGACGCGTTCCCGGACCGGTGAGGGGACATGGACACTCCTGGGTCACTGAATTTGATAAGGCGAGCCTAACCTAATTCATGCTCCCGTTCGGCCGCAACCGCTCCGTGCGTGCTCTCCCGGGTGCGGCCGGACCGAGCAGAGCCACCTGGCATTCCGCCGACCGGTCATGGGGCGTCGGGCGGATGGGCAGGACCGGCCCACCAATGGCAACCGGCCGCCGGTGCTCCGAGGCACCGGCGGCCGGTCACCGCAACGCACGCTGTCAGTTGTTCGTGCGGATCATCTTGTGCGGCGCGGCCTGGGCCACGGGCTTGACCGTGATCGTGTCCAGGTCCACGTGGTGCGGCAGTTCCACGGCGAAGGCGCAGACCTCGGCCACGTCCTGGCCCGAGAGCGGCTTTTCCACTCCCGCGTAGATCTTGTCCGCGGCCGCCTGGTCACCACCCAGGCGCATGAGCGAGAACTCGGGGGTGTGGACCAGACCGGGTGCCACCTCCACCACGCGCACGTTGTGCTCGGCCTCCTCGAGGCGCAGCGCCTCGGTCATGGCGCGCTCGGCGTACTTCGCGGCGTTGTAGCCCGCACCGCCCTCGTACGCGCGCTGGGCGGCGATCGAGGTCAGGTTCAACACCGTGCCCTCACCGTTGGCCCGCAGCGTGGGCAGGAACGCCCGGACCACCCGCAGGGTGCCCATCACGTTGACGTCGTACATCCACTGCCAGTCCTCGTCCTTGGCGTCGGCCACCGTGTCCGTGCCGCGTGCACCACCGGAGATGTTGAGGATCGCGTCCACGGTGTCCTGCTCACCGAGCACCCGATCGCGCAGGGCATCCACCTGCGCCTGGTCGGTGATGTCGGTGGGCACGGCACTCGCGCCGGTCTCCCGGGCCAGCTCCTCGAGACGCTCCGCGCGGCGGGCGACGGCGTACACCGTCCACCCGCTCTCGCGCAGGCGGCGCACCGTGGCCTCACCGATGCCCGTGGAGGCACCGGTGACCACGGCCACCTTGCCGTTGCCGAGCGGCTTGGGATCGCTGTAGGTGGGGTGTGTGTTCTGAGTCATACCTCCACCGTAACGCGTGGGATTATGACGCGGAAGTATCCGGATCGGCTTGATTAGGACGTTTCAGAACCCACTGCGGTGATCGCGCAGCCAGTCCAGGAGCACCACGGCGTTATTGTGTTCCTCGTCCTTGGCGTCGTAGAGCAGGGTCACGGAGTCCACGTCCCGCAGCAGATGCTTGAGTTCTACGACCTCCCCGGAGGCGTCCTCGTCGAGTTCCTCGCGGTAGCGCTGCGCGAAGCGGTCGAACTTCTCGGGGTCGTGACCGAACCACTTTCGCAGTTCATCGCTCGGGGCCACCCCCTTGAACCAGTGGTCCAGGGCTGCGTGGTCCTTGCTGACCCCGCGCGGCCACAACCGGTCGACCAGGATCCGGGCGCCGTCGTCCTGCGCGGCGTCCTCGCGAATGCGGTGGATGTGCAAACGTGCCATGGCCCCACGCTACGACGGTCCGTGCCCGCGTGCATGAGAGACTGGAGCACATGGCACAGAACCTCGAGGGTACAGACACGCCCGAAATCACCGACAGCGCTGCGTCCACCACCGCGGTGAACGTCCCCGACAAGCCGGCCCTGGAGGGCCTGGAGGAGAAGTACTCCGCGCAGTGGCGCGAGAACGGCACGTACGCGTTCCGCGAGGACACCACACGCGAGGACGTCTACTCGATCGACACTCCCCCGCCCACGGCCTCCGGCTCCCTGCACGTGGGACACATGTTCTCCTACACGCAGACGGACGTGATCGCCCGCTATCAGCGGATGTCCGGCAAGAACGTGTTCTACCCGCTGGGTTGGGACGACAACGGCCTGCCCACCGAGCGGCGCGTGCAGAACTACTACGGCGTGCGCTGCGAACCCGGCAAGCCGTATATCGAGGGCTACCGGCCCCCGGAGAAGCCGGCCAAGAACCAGCGCGACTGGGACGTGGTGTCCCGCCAGAACTTCATCGAGCTGTGCGAGGAACTCGCGGTCGAGGACGAGAAGGTCTTCGAGCACCTGTTCTCCACCCTGGGCCTGTCCGTGGACTGGACCCGCACGTACCGCACGATCGACGCGCACTCCCGCAAGGTCTCCCAGCTCGCGTTCCTCAAGGACTACGAGGCCGGTAACGCGTACATGGCCGAGGCCCCCACCATGTGGGACGTCACGTTCCGCACCGCCGTGGCCCAGGCCGAACTCGAGGACCGCGAACGCGAGGGCGCCTATCACCGCGTCGCGTTCCACCGCCCGGACGGCGAGAAGGTCTTCATCGAGACCACCCGTCCCGAGCTGCTGCCCGCGTGCGTGGCCCTCGTGGCCCACCCGGACGACGAGCGCTACCAGCCGCTGTTCGGTACCACCGTGCGCTCCCCGCTGTTCGACGTGGAGGTCGAGGTCAAGGCCCACCCGCTCGCCAAGCCGGACAAGGGCTCGGGTATCGCCATGATCTGTACGTTCGGTGACCTCACCGACGTCACGTGGTGGCGCGAACTGGACCTGCCCACGCGCGCCCTGATCGGCCGCGACGGCCGCTTCGCCTCGGAGCAGCCCGCATGGATCGCCGACGGCGCCCCGGCCGAGAACTACGCGCAGCTCGCCGGCAAGACCGTGTTCTCCGCGCAGAAGACCGTGGTCGAACTGCTCGCCGCGTCCGGTGACATGGAGGGCGAGCCCAAGAAGATCACCCACCCCGTGAACTTCTACGAGAAGGGTGACAAGCCCCTCGAGGTGGTCACCTCCCGCCAGTGGTACATCCGCAACGGCGGCCGGGACGCCGAGCGCCGCGACGCCCTGATCGAGCGCGGCCGCGAGATCTCGTGGCACCCCTCGTTCATGCGCTCGCGTTACGAGAACTGGATCGAGGGGCTCAACGGGGACTGGCTGATCTCCCGCCAGCGCTTCTTCGGTGTGCCGTTCCCGGTCTGGTACCCGCTGGACGAGTCCGGCGAACCGGATTACGACCACCCCGTGCTGCCCGCGCAGGACCAGTTGCCCGTGGATCCCACCACGGACGTGGCCCCCGGCTACACCGAGGACCAGCGCGATCAGCCCGGTGGGTTCATGGCGGACCCGGACGTCCTGGACACCTGGGCGACCTCCTCCCTGACCCCGCAGATCGCGACCGGCTGGGCCGTGGACGAGACCTTGCACGCCAACACGTTCCCCATGGACCTGCGCCCGCAGGGCCACGACATCATCCGCACGTGGCTGTTCTCGACCGTGGTGCGCGCCGAGACGCTCGCGCAGACGGTTCCGTGGCAGCACACGGCACTGTCCGGGTGGATCCTGGACCCGGACCGCAAGAAGATGTCCAAGTCCAAGGGCAACGTGGTGGTTCCCACCGAGGTGCTCGAGAAGTACGGCTCGGACGCGGTGCGCTACTGGGCGGCGTCGGCCCGGCTGGGCGCGGACACCGCCTACGACGAGGGCCAGATGAAGATCGGCCGGCGCCTGGCGATCAAGCTGCTCAACGCGTCCAAGTTCGTGCTGGCCCAGGGCGTGACCGAGGCCTCCGTGCTGGGCTCCGGGACGGACGGTTCCGTGGTGACCAACGGGCTCGACCGCTCCCTGCTGGCCCAGCTCGCAGACGTCGTGGAGCGCGCGAGCACCGCATTCCGGGAGTACGAGTACGCGCGCGCCCTGCAGTTGATCGAGTCCTTCTTCTGGACCTTCACGGACGACTACGTGGAGCTCGTGAAGGACCGCGCGTACGGTTCCCGCGGGGAGGCCGCGCAGGCCTCGGTGCACGCGGCGCTCGCGACGACGCTCGACACCCTGCTGCGCTTGTTCGCACCGTTCATCCCGTTCGCCACGGAAGAGGTGTGGTCGTGGTGGCGCTCCGGTTCGGTGCACCGCGCGTCCTGGCCCGTGACCGACGGATTCGCCGAGCCCGCGCGCGACGGCGATCCCGAGGTGCTCACCGTGGTGGGCGAGGCGCTGTCCGGGCTGCGCAAGGCCAAGTCCGAGGCCAAGGTCAAGCAGCGCACCGCGGTGACCTCCGCGGTGATCTCCGGCCCGGCGGCGCAGCTCGAGCAGTTGCGCGCGGGGCTGGAGGACCTTCAGGCCGCCGGTAACGCCGCGGACCTCACGCTCACCGACGCCGAGGGCGAGCTGGCCGTGAGTGACGTCGAGCTCGAGGAGACGCCCCAGGCCTGAGTCGAGTCCGGCGCATGAACGAACCCCGCCACGTGTGTGACGGGGTTCGTTCATGTCTGCAGCGGTCGGGCGCACGCTCCGGCGCACGGGCCGCCGCGGGACGTCAGCTGAAGTCGGGGCCCTTCTCGCGGCCGCGCTTGAGCTCGTAGAAACCGGGGTACGAGGCCAGTGCCAACGCGCCGTCCCACACGCGGCCGGCTTCCTCGCCCTTGGGCGCGGGGGTGAACACGGGGCCGAAGAAGCCCACGCCGTTCACGGCGATGCACGGGGTCCCGATGTCGTCACCGGCCACCTTCTGGGCTGCCTCGGTGGACTCGCGCAGCGCGGCGTCGTAGTCCTCGGAGTCCTTGGCGCCCGCGAGGTCGGCGGGCAGGCCGACCTCCTCGAGCGACTCGGTGATGATCTGGGCTTCGTCCTTCATGCCACCGGGGTGACGGCGGGTGCCCATGGCGTCGTAGAGCTTCTTGTAGTACTCGGCGCCGTGGGCCTGCGCGGCGGCCTCGATCACGCGCACCATCCACATGGACTCCACGTGTCCGTTGTGGTGGTTGTCCGGGTTGTCCTCGTTGAGGATGCCCAGGGAGATGATCCGCCAGTCCACCTCCACGTCACGGATGCGGGTGACCTCCTCCATCCACCGGGAGGTCATCCAGGCCCACGGGCACAGGGGATCGAACCAGAAATCGACGTGTTGCTTCTCGGCCATGAGGTGTCCTTTCGCGCGTTCTGTTCGTTCGCTCACGCCGACTTGTGACGACGCCGCTCGGCGTCGATCATCTCGTGCGTGAAGATCTCGGGGTCGGCCAGTTTGGCCACGGCGTCCTTGGTGACGAGCACCGCGGCGACGTCGTCGCGGCCCGGCAGCTCGAACATGACCGGCATGAGTATGTCCTCGAGGATCGCGCGCAGACCGCGCGCACCCGTACCGCGTTCGATGGCCAGTTCCGCGATGGCCTCCAGGGCCTGCGGATCGAAGGTGAGTTCCACGCCGTCGAGCTGGAAGAGTTTGCGGTACTGCTTGACCAGCGCGTTCTTGGGTTCGGTGAGAATGCGCACCATGTCCGCGACGGACAGTTTGGACAGCGTGGCCACCACGGGCAGCCGACCGATGAACTCGGGGATCAGTCCGAACTTGAGCAGGTCCTCGGGTTGGACCTGACCCGTGAGGTCCACGTCCGCGGTGTCCCGGATGGGGGCGCCGAAACCGATGCCCTTCTTGCCCGTGCGCTGCTGCACGATCTCCTCGAGACCCGCGAACGCACCCGCCACGATGAAGAGCACATTGGTGGTGTCCAGGTGCAGGAACTCCTGCTGCGGGTGCTTCCGGCCACCCTGGGGCGGCACGGAGGCCACCGTGCCCTCGAGGATCTTCAGGAGCGCTTGCTGGACCCCTTCGCCCGATACGTCCCGCGTGATCGAGGGGTTCTCAGATTTACGAGAAATCTTGTCGATCTCGTCAATGTAAATAATCCCCTGCTCCGCTTTCTTGATATCGAAATCAGCGGCTTGGATGAGCTTGAGAAGAATGTTCTCAACGTCTTCCCCCACGTATCCGGCTTCGGTCAGGGAAGTGGCGTCCGCGACCGCGAACGGCACGTCCAGCTTCTTGGCGAGGGACTGCGCGAGGTACGTCTTCCCGGACCCCGTGGGTCCCACCAATAGGATGTTGGACTTGGCCACCTCGATGGCCTCCTCGTCCCCCTCGGAGCCCGCAATGGTGAGCGTGTGCCCGGACACCCCGGCGCGGATGCGCTTGTAGTGGTTGTACACGGCCACTGCCAGGGCGCGCTTGGCGGGCTCCTGACCGATCACGTACTCCCGCAGGTGGTCGTAGATCTGCTGCGGGCGGGGCAGCTCCGTCTGGTCCGTCTCCGTGACCTCGGTGAGCTCCTCCTCGATGATCTCGTTGCACAGCTCGATGCACTCGTCACAGATGTAGACCCGCGGGCCCGCGATGAGCTTGCGCACCTGCTTCTGGTTCTTGCCACAGAAGGAGCATTTGAGCAGGTCAACGCTCTCCCCGATGCGCGCCATGTATCAGCCTCACAGTTCGTCTTGACGGATGCTGGGTCCACTCTAAGCGAGCTTCTGACAGCCCGCCCAATCATGCCGAGGCGCGTGACGGCCACGCCGCACATCCGTGCACCGTGGCCGTCCGTCCCCTCGTCACCCCCGGAAGCTGCGCCTCCGGGCCGCCGCTCAGGCCTGCGTGACCGTGGAGGGCTTGTTGATCTTGCGGGAGTCCAGCACCTGGTCGATGATGCCGTACTCCTGGGCCTCCTTGGCCGTGAGGATCTTGTCGCGTTCGATGTCGCGGTTGATCTCCTCCGCGGCCCTGTTGGTGTGCAGCGCCATGGTCTCCTCCAACCACGTGCGCATGCGCATGATCTCGTTGGCCTGGATCTCGATGTCCGAGGCCTGACCGCCGCCCTGGCCCTCCATGGCGGGCTGGTGGATCAGCACGCGCGCGTTGGGCAGCGCGAGGCGCTTACCGGGGGTGCCGCCCGCGAGCAGCACGGACGCCGCGGAGGCCGCCTGGCCCAGGCACACGGTCTGGATCTCGGGGCGGATGTACTGCATGGTGTCGTAGATGGCCGTCATGGCCGTGAACGAACCGCCCGGGGAGTTGATGTACATGGTGATGTCCCGGTCCGGGTCCTGGGACTCGAGCACGAGCAGCTGCGCCATGATGTCGTCCGCGGAGGTGTCATCCACCTGGACGCCCAGGAAGATGATCCGGTCCTCGAACAGCTTGGTGTACGGGTTCTGGCGGCGGTAGCCGTACGGGGTGCGTTCCTCGAAGTCCGGGATCACGTAGCGGCTGGTGGGCAACTGCGGTGCAGTGGCGTGAGGCAAGTTCATTGGTCCGTCCTGAAAGTCTGTGGGTGGTCCGTGGCAGCTCGCGCGCTGCTTACTGGGAGTCCTTCATGGTTCCGCCGCCACCGGTCACGTTGCCGGCGGACTGGGCGATCTGGTCGAAGAATCCGTACTCCAGGGCGCGCTGGGCGTCGAACCAGTTGTCACGGTCGTTGTCGCGCAGGATGGTCTCGAGCGTCTGACCGGTCTGCTCCGCGGTCAGTTCCGCGAGGCGCTGTTTCATGGACAGGATCAGCTCGGCCTGCACGCGGATGTCGGACGCGGTACCGCCCATGCCGCCCGAGGGCTGGTGCATGAGGATGCGCGCGTTGGGGGTCGCGTAGCGCTTGCCCTTGGTCCCGGAGGACAGCAGGAACTGCCCCATGGACGCGGCGAGGCCCGTGGCGACCGTGACGACGTCGTTGGGGATCAACTGCATGGTGTCGTAGATGGCCATGCCCGCCGTGACGGAACCGCCCGGGGAGTTGATGTAGAGGTAGATGTCCGCCTCGGGGTCCTCGGCGGAGAGCAACAGCATCTGCGAGCAGATGAGGTTGGCGTTGGTGTCCCGCACCTCGGAACCCAACCAGATGATGCGTTCCTTGAGCAGTCGGTTGTAGACGTAGTCGTCCTGACCACCCGGCGCCATGTCCTCCATACGCGGAGTGGCCGGTGCGGCACCGTACGGCTGAATGGGAGTGGAGGTCATGAATGCCCTCTTTCTGCTGGACGGGTCCGGGTCGAACGAGCGCCGCCGAACCGAACCCATGAACACGTTCTGTCTCAGCAGCGTAGTGCGCCGTCTCCCCGCGCACGCCCGGTGTTCCGCGGTGTTCGCTTCTGGCGCATGGTGGCACGCGGACAGCGAAACGCCACGACGTCCCCTCGGTGGAGGGGCTCGTCGTGGCGTTGCGCGGAGGCCGTTGGCACCCGGTTCACCCGGGTGCCAACGGGTGACTCACTTGGTCTCGGCGGCCTCGTCGGTGGCAGCTTCGTCCGCGGCGGTCTCCTCGGAGACGGCCGGAGCGGACTCGGCCTCGGCACCCTGGTCGGCGGCGTCGTCGTCCGCGGAGCCCACGAACTTGGACAGGTCCACGGCTTTGCCGTTGGAGTCGGTGACGGTGGCGTACTCGAGGACCTTGGCCAGGGCCTTGCGGCGGCGCACCTCACCGACCATCATCCCGGCCTGGCCGGAGCCGTCCAGCATCTGTGCGAACTGGTTGGGGTCCATGCCGTACTGCTGGGACATGTTAACGATGTAGTCGATCAGCTCGGACTGCTCCACGCCGACCTCTTCGGCCTCGGCCACGGCGTCCAGGATGATCTCGTTGCGGAACGCGGTCGCGGCGTTCTCACGGACCTCGGCACGGTGCTCCTCGGTGTCGTGACCGGGCTCGGCGGAGGCCTGGGCCTGCGGCGAGTCGAAGTGCTGGGTGACCTGCTCCTCGATGACGTTCTCGGGGACCGGGACCTCGATGAGCTCCACGAGCTTCTCGAGCACCTTGTCACGGGCCTCGATGCCCTGCTCGACCGCGACGGACTCGGCGGCCTGCTTCTTCAGGTCCTCCTTGAGCTCATCGACGGTGTCGAACTCGGAGGCCAGCTGGGCGAACTCGTCGTCCACCTCGGGCAGTTCGCGTTCCTTCACGGCCGTGACCTTGACCTTGACCGTGGCCTCGGCACCGGAGTGCTCGCCACCGGCCAGCGTGGTCTCGAACGTGGCGTCCTCACCGGCGGACAGGCCGGTCACGGCCTCGTCGATGCCCTCGAGCATGGTGCCGGAGCCCACCTCGTAGGACAGGTCGTTGGCGGCGTCCACTTCCTCGCCGTCCACGAGCGCCTGCAGGTCGAGGGTCACGTGGTCACCCTCGGCCGCGGGGCGATCCACGGTCTTGAGGGTGCCGAAGCGACCGCGCAGCTCGTCCAGGGCCTTCTGCTCGTCCTCGGCGGAGGCCTCACGGGCGTCCACCTCGATCTTCAGACCCTTGTAGTCAGGCAGCTCGATCTCGGGACGGATGGCCACGGAGATCTCCACCTGGCTGTCGGCCTCGCGGTCGTCACCCTCCGGCTTGGAAAGCACCTCGACCTGGGGCTGCGACAGCGGGGTCAGCTCGTGCTCGGCGAGGGCCTGCTGATAGAAGTCGTTGAGCCCCTCGTTCAGGGCGTTCTCCACCACGAAGTCGAAGCCCACGCGCTGGTCGATGAGCTTGGAGGGCACCTTGCCCTTGCGGAAGCCGGGGATCTGGATCTGCTCGGCCAGTTCCTTGTAGGTCTTCTGGACGAACGGCTTCAGATCCGCGTAAGCGATGTCAATGGTGATCTTCGCCTCGGTGGGGTTGAGTTTCTCGACGGCGCTCTTCACTTCCGCTGTCACTCCTGGGGTCGATGGGTACTTGCTACAACGGACCGGGGTCGGTCCGGCCGGTCAACGAGCGCCGCAACGCGACGCGCTGCAACGCTCAGACGTCGGGGTGACAGGACTCGAACCTGCGATCTCCTGCTCCCAAAGCAGGCGCGCTAGCCACTGCGCTACACCCCGTGATCACGTGCCCGACACGCGCTCCGTTTCGTCTCCGCCCGTGGACGGAACGAGGTCGACGGCTCGCCCGCGGGCGAGCCGACATCACGACAGTCTATCGTGTCGCGGCCCCGCACCCGGCAACCGGGTGGTAGAACCCGGTGATTGGCACGGTTTCTGGGGCTCGTGTACTCTTTCAACGTCCCCGGGGATGTAGCTCAATGGTAGAGCCCCAGTCTTCCAAACTGGCTACGCGGGTTCGATTCCCGTCATCCCCTCAGCGATCCCCGAAACCCCGCTGTACCCGTGTGCGCCGCGGGGTTTCGTCGTTCCCGCGACCCTTCTCCCGACACCCCCCGGAAGACTCTCGCAGTACGACGCCGCGTCGAACCGGAGCGGGCACACGGTGGGTGCGAGGCCGCATCACGCCTGGCAGCTCGGGCACCAGTAGAGCCCCCGCCCGTTGAGGTCGCGCTTGAGCACGGTGGTCCCGCACCGCAGGCACGGCTGCCCGTGGCGGTGGTAGACGTAGTTCGCATGCTCGGGCCATGCCTCGGTGTCCGGGATGTCGGGGCGGTCCGCCGGATCCGTGGTGATGATCCGGCCCACGCGCACCCCCACGGCCATGAGCGTCACGTTCTCCTCCCACAGCCCGAGCAGGTCCTCGCGGGTCAGCGAGGCTCCGGGCGTCATGGGGTTCACACCCCGGCGGAACAGGGACTCCGCCCGGAAGATGTTGCCGATCCCCGACACCACGTTCTGCTCCATGAGCAGCACGCCGATCGCCCGCTTGCTCCTGGCCGCGGCACGCAGGAACGGTTCCGGATCGGCCTGCGGGTCCAGGGGGTCCGGTCCCAGCTTGGCCTCCGCGGCCCGCGCTTCCTCCGGTGTCTCCACCGTGCACAGGGCCGGCCCGCGTAGATCCGCCCACCCGTGCTCGCCAGCCAACCGGGCCCGCACGGCACCGACCGGGGGCTCGGGAACGACCCGTCCGGCGTCGTCGTACGCGACTGCCGATTCCTCCGCGGAGCCGGACTCGCGCTCCCCCACGCGGCGCGGGGCGCCGATCGAGGACGCCGCCGCGAACTGCTCGTCCCCCGCGAAACTCCACGCGCCGTAGATGCCGAGGTGCGAACGCATGACCACGACGTCGTCCGGATCACAGGGCGCCGCGAAGTCCAGGTAGAGGTGCTTGCCGTGGGCGCGGGCGCACGTCAGGACGCGCCCGTCCAGCACGGCGGCACCCGCGGCGAAGCGGCCCTGGGGACTCGTGACGCGCAACCGCTGGCCCACGAACAGGTCCCCGAGCTGACGCCCGAGGCGGTGGATCGAGTGGCCCTCGGGCACGTCCGACGCCCCCGCTCAGTCCTGCGTGTACGGGCGGACCGGGACCTCGGAGAGGTGGCCCGCGATGTCCCCGGTGCGCTCGAACTCGGCGAGCTGCTCGATCCGGCGCACGTGACGGGACTCCCCCGAGAACGGCTCGGCGAGGAAGATCCGCACGAGCTCCAGGGCCTCGTCGTTGCCGTGCTGGCGCCCGCCGATCGCGATCACCTGGGCGTCGTTGTGCTGCCGGGCCAGCCGGGCGGTGTCCTCGTTCCATACGAGGGCCGCGCGGATCCCCCGGACCAGGTTGGCTGCCATCTGCTCGCCGTTACCGGAACCGCCCAGCACGATGCCGAGCGAGTCCAGACCGTTCTCGCGGTCCTCGCGGACCCCCTGGGCGGCACTGATGCAGAACGCGGGGTAGTCGTCCGCGGCGTCGTAGACCGCGGGGCCGTGGTCGATCATCTCGTAACCGTCCTCGCTCAGCCGCTGCATGAGGAAGTGGGACAGCTCGAGGCCTGCGTGGTCGGTGGCAATGTGCACGCGCATGGGACGTCAGCAACTCCTGGACGGGGTGGTCGCGGGGCAACCGGCACGTCTGCTCCGCGACGGGGAAAGGGTCGCCTCCACCTTAGCCGTCGATCCCACCGGCGCGGGCGCTCCCGAGGTCGGCGCCCGGCAAGGGAACAGGACGGCGGAGGGGGCGTGCCGTCGCAGCATGTGTGCGCGGAAGAACGCGGGACCGAGTCCGCGGCGCGGGGCCCGCGGCGGGACTTGCGACGGCTGCCATAATGGCAAGATGCCCCGCGCGGGCATCGAATTGTCGTCGAGGAGAGGAACGCCGCTGTGCCCGGAACGAACCTGACCCGAGCGGAGGCCGCCGAGCGCGCGCGGATCATCTCGGTCCAGTCCTACCACGTGGATCTGGACCTCACGGGGGACCCCGAGACCTTCCGGGCGCGCACCACGGTGACGTTCGATGCCGAAGCGGGAGCGCACACGTTCATCGACGCGATCACCGCGTCCGTGGACTCGGTGACCCTCAACGGCACCTCCCTGGACCCCGCGCAGGTCAGCGACGGCGAGCGCATCGACCTGCCCGATCTCGCCGAGCACAACGAGCTCGTGGTGGACTCCCGGATGTACTACATGAACACGGGCGAGGGCCTGCACCGGTTCGTGGATCCCGTGGACGATCAGGTGTACCTCTACACCCAGTTCGAGGTCGCGGACACCCGCCGGATGTTCCCGGTGTTCGAACAGCCCGATCTCAAGGCCACGTTCCGGTTCGCGGTCACCGCACCCGCCGACTGGGACGTGGTGTCCAACCAGCCCACCCCGGAACCCTTCCCAGTGGCGGACGGCGTGGCCCGGTGGGAGTTCTCCCCCACCCCCGTGATCTCGTGCTACATCACCGCGTTGATCGCGGGCCCCTACGTCAAGACCAGGGACAGCCTGGTCTCCTCGGACGGACGCACCATCGAGCTGGGCCTGTTCGCGCGCCGCTCCCTGTTCGAGTACGTGGACGCCGAGGAGATGTTCGAGGTCACCAAGCAGGGCTTCGAGTTCTTCGAGTCCCAGTTCGGGGTGCCCTACCCCTTCGAGAAGTACGACCAGCTCTTCGTGCCGCAGTTCAACGCCGGCGCCATGGAGAACGCGGGCGCGGTGACCTTCGTGGAGTCCTACGTCTTCCGCTCCAAGCCGGCGCAGGCCCGCGTGGAGCGCCGCGCGATCACCGTGCTGCACGAGCTCGCGCACATGTGGTTCGGGGACCTCGTGACCATGCGCTGGTGGAACGACCTGTGGCTGAATGAGTCCTTCGCCGAGTACATGTCCACGCTCGCGTGCGCGCAGAACACCCGGTACACCAACGCGTGGACCACGTTCGCGGCCGGGGAGAAGTCCTGGGGCTACGAACAGGACCAGCTGCCCACCACCCACCCCATCAAGGCCGAGATCCCGGACCTCGAGGCGGTGCTCGTGAACTTCGACGGCATCACCTACGCCAAGGGTGCCTCGGTGCTCAAGCAGCTCGTGGCCTGGGTGGGCCAGGAGGAGTTCATGGCGGGGCTCAACCGCTACTTCGGCAAGCACGCGTGGTCCAACACGGAGCTCTCGGACCTGATGGTCGAGCTCGAGGCGGCCAGCGGGCGCGACCTGACCGACTGGTCCGCGCGCTGGCTCGAGACCGCGGGCGTGAACACCCTGGTGCCGCAGGTCGAGGCCGATGACGATGGCGTCATCACATCCTTCCGGATCGAGCAGCTGGGCCAGGACGGCCATCCCACCCTGCGGCCCCACCGCGTGGCCGTGGGCTTCTACGACCACCGTGAGGACACCGGACTGCTGAGCCGCACGTTCCGCGTGGAGCTGGACGTGGACGGCGAGTTCACCGACGTCCCGCAGCTCGTGGGTCGCGAACTCCCGGACCTGGTGCTGCTCAACGACGACGACCTCGCCTACGCCAAGATCCGCCTGGACGAGTGCTCCCTGGCCACGGCCACCACCCACCTCGGAGACTTCGAGGAGTCGTTGCCCCGCTCGCTCGTGTGGGCCGCGGCGTGGGACTCCGTGCACGACGGCGTGAGCCCGGCGCGCGACTACGTGGACCTCGTGCTCTCCAACGTGGGCCACGAGACCGACTCCACGGCCGTACAGGTGCAGCTGCGCCAGCTGGACGTGGCCCTGGACCGCTACCTCGCCCCCGAGCACGCGGACGAGGTCCGGGCCCGGGCCGCGGACACCCTGTGGGATCTCACGGCCGCCGCGGAGGCGGGCTCCGACCACCAGTGGCAGTTCTTCCGGGCCTTCCTGCGCCGGGCGTGCACCGAGGCGCATTTCGATCGCATCGAGGGTTTCTTCGACGGGGGCGTCCCCGAGGGGATCGAACTGGACACGGACACCCGTTGGGCCGTGCTGATCGCGCTCGTCGCGGCAGGCCGCAAGGGCGCCGAGGACGTCGACCGTGCGCTGGCCGAGGACAACACCGAAACCGGTGCGATCGCCGCGGCCACCGCGCGCGCCGCGATCCCCACCCCGGAGGCCAAGGCCGAGGCGTGGCGGCTCATTGTGGACGAGGGTGCACTGCCCAACTCCCAGCAGCAGGCGGCCATCGCCGGGTTCTTCCGCGTGCACGACGACGCCCTGGTCACCCCGTACGCCTCACGCTACTTCGACTCCGTCACGGGTGTGTGGACCGAGCGCACGCACGAACTCGCGCAGCAGATCGCCGTGGGACTGTTCCCCCGGGCCGTCGCCCAGGAAACGGTGGACGCCGCCCAGGCGTTCCTCGACCGGTTGGACCCGGCCCTGTCCGGGTTGCGGCGGATCGTGTTGGAACGCCAGGACGCCGCGCGCCGCGCAGTGCGCGCCCAGGCCGTGGACGCCGCGGCGGTGCAGGACACCACGGCCCACACCCCGGAGGCCGACCGATGAGTGGGACGCAGGACTCTTCCCAGCCACTCGACCCGCAGGCCGCTGCTCCGGCGGGGCGGCGCACCTTCACGCTGGGTGCGGTGGGGTCCCGGTCGGCCGCCGGCTCGGTGACCCAGCCCCCACAACAGGTGGGGGACGCGCGGGGCGTGGCCGAAGCGGCGTCGTCGGACTCGTTCTACGCCCAGGTGGGCGGGCACGAGACGTTCGCCAAGCTCACCCGGGAGTTCTACGCGCGCGTGGCGCAGGACCCCGATTTCAAGGCGCTGTACCCCGAGGAGGACCTGGGACCCGCGGAGGAGCGGCTGCGGATGTTCCTGGAGCAGTACTGGGGCGGGCCCACCACCTACTCCGAGCAGCGCGGGCACCCCCGGCTGCGGATGCGCCACGCCCCGTTCCCCGTGGACACGTGGGCGCGAGAGACGTGGTTGACGCACATGCGCGCGGCCATGGACACCCTGGAGCTGTCCCCGCTACACGACGGCATCATGTGGGACTACTTCGACCGCGCCGCCCACGCGATGGTCAACCGCCCCGGCTGAGGCGTTCTCCTCGCAAGCCGGGCCCGGTCCCGGCACTGCCTTACCGGGCGGGGCCGGGTCTCAGCGGGAGACCTTGACGAGCACGTGACCCGCGCCCGTGCTCAGGCGCACCCACTGGCCCGAGGCCTCGGCCGCGACGTGCACGTCCGATTCGGACGCCGGGATGAACCCCAGGACGTCCAGGGCGAACGCGGCGCCGTCGGGGATCTCCGGGCCCTCCAGGGGACCCCAACCGGACCCGGCACCCCACACCCGCGCGCGGACCTTCTGGACCACGGCGGCGCCGGAGTTGGTGGGCACGGAATCGGACACGGTCCGGATACCGCGGTGCGCCACGTCGCGAACGCGGTGGGCGGGCACGGAACCCATCGAGTGCCACCCCGTGCGGGGGGCCACGATCCCCGCCCAGGAGGCCGAGACCTCTTGCGGCGGGGCGCTGACCCACACCGGGGCGTCGTCTGATCCCGCGCGGGACCCGGTCTCGCGCGCGAGCCGATCCGTGATGGCGGCAGCGGCCACCGTGACGTCCAGCTCGCACGAGGCCGCGAGGGACATGGTGCGCAGTCCCAGCACCACGGGCGCGGTGTCCAGGAGACCGGCCGGGTGGATGACCGAGACCCACGCCGCGAGCACGCGATCCATCCCCTGCAACCGGACGGCCGCGTGCGGGTCCACCGAGCGGGCGCGGCTCAGGTACGTGGCCAGATCGGCGGCGTCCTGCCGGTCCTGCAGCAGGAACCCGTCCGTCCGAGAGTCACCGGGTTCGCTCATCACTCGTCCGGCTCCTTGACCTCGTCCTCGAGCGTGGCCAGCAGCGCCTTGTGGTCGTCCGTGAGCTTCATGCTCTTGCCCGTGTCCGGGTCCATGATCACGATGACCGACTCACCCTGGGCGTAGACGTGCGAGCCGTCCTCCTCCTGAAGACTGTAGGAGATCGTGAACGACGAACCACCCACGCGCGAGATCCACGTGCGCACGTACACCGGCTCCTGGCGGAAGAACAGCTGCTCCTTGTAGTCCACGCTCTGGTGCACCACCACGGTGCGGTTCTTGCCCACCGATTCGCGGAAGGTCGTGTCCTCGGGGATGCCATGCTGGGCGTCCGCCTTGATGGGGGACGCCGTGAGCCGGACGCGGGCGTCCTCGAAGTAGCGCAGCATGGTCACGTTGTTGATGTGGCCGTACTGGTCCTGGTCGAAGAACCGCATCTGGACGGGAACGTTGAGGGAAGTCATGGCTCTATCAGATCACACCCGATGCCCGGTTTAGAGTGGTGCCATGACAGTCGACCCGTTGCAGGACCCCGTGGAAGCCCTCATCCAGATGCTCCAACTCGCGGACGGAGGAGGGGCCCGCACCACGGAAGACATTTTCGTGGGCAACACCATCACCTCGCCGCGAGCGCGGGTGTACGGGGGGCAGGTCCTGGCGCAAGCGGCCATGGCGGCCATGCGCACCGTCAAGCCGGACCGGCACATCCACTCCCTGCACGCCTACTTCCTGCGTGGCGGTGACATCGAGGTCCCCATCACGTTCGGGGTGGAACGGGTCCGCGACGGTCGCTCGTTCTCCGCCCGGCGGATCCACGCCTACCAACACGGGAAGACCATCCTGTCCGTGATCGCGTCCTTCCAGGATCCCGCCGAGGGGTTGGAGCACCAGGAGCCCATGCCCGAGAACGTGCCCGATCCGGAGTCGCTGCCCGCACTGCGCGAGACGCTCGGGGCACTGGACATCCCCGAGGCCCGCGCGACCGCGTTCGAGCGGCCCTTCGACATGCGCTACGTGACCGAGCCGTTGTTCCTGCCGTGGAAGGGGCCGCAGGATGCGTACAACGCGGTGTGGATCAAGGCGCTGGCCCCCTTGCCGGACGACCCGAACATCCACCGGGCGGCCCTGGCCTACGTCTCCGACTACACGATGATGGAGCCCATCCTGCGCCGCCACGGCAAGTCCTGGGTGGAACCGGAAATGAACGTGGCGTCCCTGGACCACGCGATGTGGTGGCACCGCTACGCCCGCGCGGACGAGTGGATCCTCTACACCCAGACCTCCCCCAGTGCCTCCTCGGCCAGGGGGCTGGCCATCGGCAAGATGTTCACGCGGGACGGCACCATGATCGCCACCACGGTGCAGGAGGGCATGATGCGCCTGCCCGAGTTCCACTGAGCCTGGCCCTTACGCCCGGCGGGTAAGCAGCGGGTGCGACCGGCACACGATCACGCCCGCCACGGCCACCGCGAGTCCGAGCACGAGGGACGCGCCGTAGCCGGCCATGCCGGCCAGGAACAGGCCCGCCCACGCACCGATGCTCCCGCCGAGCATGCCGATGGAGCTCAGCAGCGTGAAGTCGGCGCCGGCGCACCCGGGGCGCGCGAGGTCCAGGTTCACCGCGTAGATGCCCGTGTTCATCACGGTGTAGCCCGCGAGCACGCCGCATGCTCCCACCACGCCCAGCGGCACCTGCAGCCACTGGTCCACGCCCGCACCGGGCCATACGACGGGTGCCAGACACACCCCACCGAGCAATTGGATCCCGGCGCCGACCAACAGCGTGACGCCGCGACCGCGCCGTCGGCACAACCGGCCGCCCAGGAGTGCCGCGGCCAGGGCGGGCACCGCCGCGATCATGGAGGTGACCGCGCCGATGAAGGCCAGTGACCACCCCGCGTCCACGAGTGCCGGGGTCACGAGCGACCACACGGCCGCGGAGCCGAACGTCACCAGGGGGACCCCACCGAGCGCCCAGGCCTTGGCCCCCGGCACGGCCAGCACGCCGAACATTCCGGAGAGTCCGCGGGGTCGCGCGTTCGACGCCGCCCGCTCCGGTTCCCGGTGCCGCAGCACCGGGACCATCGCGGCCGCGGTGCACAGTGCGAGCGCGATCACCGCGGCCCGCCATCCCCACGCGTCGTAGACCAGCAGGGCCAATCCGCCGCCGATCACGGTTCCGATGTAGCTCGCCCCCACCTGGACCCCCGCACCGAGATCGTGCTGGGAGCGATCGAGACCCCTCACGGACAGCGCGTCCGCCGCGATGTCCTGCGTCGCGGAGAAGAGCACGAACGCCGCGGCCAGGATCACGATGACCCCCAGACCGTCCTGCGGGTCGGCGAACACCGCCATGGCCAGCAGGGCGAGCACCATGAGGGGTTGCAGCACGAGCAACCACGACCTGTAGTGCCCGCGCGCCCGGCCCGGCGCCCACCGATCGATCAGGGGTGCCCACAGGAACTTCACGGGCCACACGAGGGCGAGCAGTTGCAGGGCGCCCAGGGTCCCCAGGTCCGTGCCGCCGTCGCGCAGGATGCCCACCAGGCCGGTGGACAGGAACGCCGCCCCGATGAACTGCGTGGTGTACAGCGCCCAGAGCAGCCCCCAGAACCCACGGTTCGTGCGGATCCCCGCGGGCGCGGACAGGGTCATGGTGCTCATATGTTCCTCCAGTAGGCGGTGGCGTCGATGTGTGTGCGGGGCACGCCGTAGTGGGTGCGCAGGGCCGTGGTCAGCAGGCGGTTCTGTTGCGCCTCCACGGCGATCCAGTACCGGTCCCCCGGTGCGGGCGGATGCGTCTCCCAGTGCGCGAGCACGGCCGCGGCCACGTCCGCCCCTTCACCGGTGTGGTGCACCGTGTGCACCCGGTGGCGCTGTGCGGCGGCCAGGGGCAGGCCGGCGTCGCGCGGGTCGCGGTACTCGAACCACACCTCGACGTCGCGGGTTCCCAACAGCGGGAGCATGGAGTTCAGCGCGGGCAGGCTCGCGGGGTCCCCCACGAGCACGGTGCGTCCGGAGAAGTCGGCGTCGAGGCCCGGAGCGGGTTCGGACCCGTGACCGCGGCGCGGCGTCCTGCGCGGCGGCCAGGGCGGGGTGCTGCCGAGCAGCGATGCCCGGATGGTGTCCCCGGGAGCGCACGTGCGCGCCCAGTCGGAGGAGGCGCCGTCGTGCAGCGCGAACTCCATGGCGAAGACGCCCTCGTCCGGGCGGGGGTCGACCACCGTGAACGCCCGCTGGTGGTCCTTGCCGCGGGACGTGAACCACAACCGCAACCACATAGTCGGGAACGGGGTGCGGCGCACGAGGAATCCCTCGTCCCGCACGGTGATGCGCGTGTAGGCGGGGCCGAGGTCGTGCCGGCTCACCACCGTGAGCACGGTCTCGGAAGCCCCGAGGGCTCGGACGGCCAGACGTTCCCAGTGGGGCACGGGCGTTCTCCTCGTTCGGCGGGCGGGTCACGGGACACCGGCCCGGAAGGAACCGGCAGGCCGCGAGGCGGACCCGCCGATTCCGGGGTGGATCGGGCGGTACACAACCGCCGAATCTTAGGTTAGCCTAACCTACCAGCAATTAGTTACCACCGTGTAGCTTATTGCATCCGAGTGCCCCCGAATGAAAGCCGAACCGTTCCATGAGTTCATTCCTGCTCCACGCGGACACCGTCACGGACCTCATGCGCGATGTCACCGCGGCCGCCGCCGCCGGTGCGGCGCGCCTGGCCGGGGCGCGACAACCCCACGAACCCGCGAGCCACGACGAGATCGACCGGGCCCTGTCACGGATCGACCTGGACGCCCCGCTGCACGACTTCGGCGCCGCGGTGGACGAGCTCGACCGCACGTGGTTGCGCCACGCGGTGTGGTTCCATCACCCCCGGACGCTCGCGCACCTCAACTGCCCCGTGGCCGTCCCCGCGGTCGCCGCGGAGACCCTGGCCGCCACCGTCAACGTCTCGATGGACACATGGGACCAGTCCAAGGCGGCGACCGTGATGGAACGCTCGCTGCTGACGTGGACCGCTCAGCGCATCGGCTTCCCGGACATCGCGGACGGCATGTTCACCCCGGGCGGGACGACCTCCAACCTGCAGGCGCTCATGCTCGCGCGCGACGAATGCCTCGAACGCTCCGCGCGCACCCCGCACGCGGCCCCGCGCCCGGTGCGAGCGGCGTCGTTGCGCATCCTCGCGAGCGCGGAGAGCCACTTCTCGGTCAGCACGGCCGCGCGGATCCTGGGACTCGACGACGACTGCGTGGTCCCGGTCCCGGTCGACGCCGCGGGGGCACTGTCCGTGCCGGCGCTGCGGCGGGTGCTGGCGGACCTCGCGACCCAGTCGCTGACCCCCATGGCCGTGGTGGCCACCGCGGGCACCACGGACCGCGGCACGATCGACCCGCTCGAGGACGTCGCGCAGGTGTGTGCGCAGCACGGGGTCTGGTTCCACGTGGACGCGGCCTACGGCGGCGCACTGCTGGTCTCCCCCACGCGCCGCGACCGGCTCGCCGGGATCGAGCGGGCAGATTCCGTGACCGTGGACTTCCACAAGGCGTGGTTCCAGCCCATCGGGTGCTCCGCCGTGATCGTGCGGGACGGCCGCACGCTGCGCCACTGCGCGCATCACGCCGCGTACCTCAACCCGGCGGACACCCCCGAACCCAATCAGGTGGACCGCTCCCTGCAGACCACGCGCCGTTTCGAGGCGCTCAAGCTGTGGGTCACGCTGCGCACGATGGGTCCGGACGCGATCGGCGCGATGTTCGACGCCGTCATCGACCTCGCGGCGCGCGTGGCCCACGAGGTGCGCGCGGATGCGCGCTTCGAGCTCGTGTGCGACCCGTCCCTGAGCACCGTGCTGTTCCGGTGGACACCTCCGGAGGCGGGGAACGACGACGCCGCGGGGGCTCCACTCGCCGCGCACGCCTCCTCCACCACGGGCACCGGCCCGGACGCGGTCGATGAGACCGCGGACCGCTGGGTGCGCCCGATCCGCCGCGCGGTGTGGGACACCGGCCGCGCCACCGTGGCCGAGACCGAGGTGGCCGGGCGCCCCTGCCTCAAATTCACCCTGCTCAACCCGCAGACGACCCTCGACGACGTCCGGGAGGTCCTGGACCTGATCCACGAGACCGCCCTGTCACTCACCGCCCACGATCGCACCGGAAAGGCCCGCGCATGACCCCCCGCACGACCGCATCCCACCCCGACCGCCGGCACGGAACCGGACCGGCACACGACGGCTCCCGGCCCGCGGACCAGGCATCGACGCCGTCGGACGCCGTCCCGTTCCAAGACGCCGCGCCGTCCCCCACTGACGCCCCGGGCACCGTTCAGCGTGGCACCCCGGACGACCCCCTGGACCTGCTGTGCGTGGGGGTGGGCCCGTTCGGACTCGGACTCGCATGCCTCACCGACCCTCTGCCGGACGTCCGCGCAGCCTTCCTGGACGCGGCCCCCGGTTTCAACTGGCATCCCGGGTTGCTGTTCGACGACGCCACGCTGCAGGTCCCGTTCCTCGCGGACCTCGTGAGCATGGCCGATCCCACCTCGCGGTTCTCGTTCCTGCAGTGGCTCAAGGAAACCGGCGAGCTGTACCCGTTCTACGTCCGTGAGTCCTTCTTCCCGCTGCGGCGGGACTACAACGCGTACTGCCGATGGGCCGCGCAGCGAGTCCGCGGGGTGTACTGGGGACACCGGGTCACCCAGGTCACCCGCCCGACGGGTGAGGGTCCGTGGCGCGTCACGGCCCGGACCCGCGGCGTCGAGCACTCGTGGTGGGCGCGCCACCTGGTCGTGGGCACGGGGACGGTCCCCCGCACGCCGGGCGAACTGTCCGGCGTCCCGGACACCACGGTGCACGCGAGTGAGTACCTGTCCCGCCGGGAGACCCTGGTGAGTGAGGAGCACGTGACCGTGATCGGCTCGGGGCAGTCGGCCGCGGAGGTGTTCCTGGACCTGCTGCACACCCCGGGCGGGCCGGCCGTGGACTGGTTCACCCGTTCACCACGGTTCTACCCCATGGAGTACTCCAAGCTCAGCCTCGAACTGACGTCGCCCGACTACCTAGACCACTTCCGGTCCCTCCCGGAGGCCGAGCGGGACCGGCTCAACGCGTCCCAACCCCAGTTGCACCGCGGCATCTCGGACGCGACGATCGACGCGATCCACGAGGCCCTGTACGTGCGCCGCAACGACCCGGACGCCCCGCCCGTGCGCCTCGTCGCGGCCACCGAACTCGTGGACGCGTGGCACGAGGCCGGGCGCACCGTCCTGCGCTGGCGCAATTCGGAGAACCACCACGTGCGCGAGACCGTGACCGATGCCGTCGTCGCGGCCACGGGCTACCGGTCCGCGGCCCCGGACTGGCTCGCACCGGTCCGGGACCAGCTCTCGCTCGACGCCGCAGGGCGGCTCAGCCCCGACCGGTACCACCGGGCCAGCCCGGACGGGACCGTGCACGTACTCAACCACGGCGAGCACACGCATGCGCTCACGGCACCCGACCTGGGGATGGGACCGCTGCGCAACGCGCACGTGCTCGCGCACGTCACGGGCCGCACACCGTACATCACCGAGGACCACACGACGTTCCAGAGTTTCGGTCACGTCCCCCAGCGTCATGTCGCCCCCGCCGTGGGGCCCGACGGCGCGTTCGAGACCCGCGCTCTCGGGCGCGCGTTCACGCTGCGGCCGGTGGACCCGGACGGGGACGCGGCGCTGTTGCACGCGTGGTTGAGTTCCCCGCGTGCGCACGCGTGGGGACTCGTGGGCGCGGACGAGCAGACGATTTCCCGGGAGTACCACAGGATGACCGCGGCGGACGCAGAGGACGCCTGGATCGTCAGCGAACACGACCGCCCGCTCGCGCTGCTCGAGACGTACGACCCCGCCCGCAGCCCCCTGGCCGCGGTGTGGCCGGTCCGCGACGGCGACGCCGGTCTGCACCTGTTCGTGGCCCCCACGTCCCGTCCGGTTCCGGGGACCACGCGAGCCGTGATGGCGGCGGCGCTGAACCTGCTGTGGTCGGACCCCGCGGTGCACCGCGTGCTCGTGGAACCCGACGTCCGCAACGAGCGGATCCGCGCAATCAACCGCTGGGCCGGGTTCCGTGAGGTGGGCGAGTGCCACCTGGCGGAGAAGACCGCGTCCGTGAGCGTCGTCGTCCGCGGGGACGGACCGCAGGACCACAAACGGACCGCGGACACGGAAGCCTCCGTGGCCGAGCGCGCGGAGGTGACCCGATGAGCGCCGTCGTCGAAACCCGCATCCCCGATGAACAGCGGGTGGTCTCCCCGGCGAGCGACGAGCCCCGGCTGGACCGCCGGACCGCACGGCGACTGCAGCGGGATGTGCTCGCCAAGATGTTCTCCGAGTTCAGCCACGAACGGCTGCTGTACCCCGCCCCGCACGGCGACGGTTGGACCGTGGCCGACGCCGCCGGGCACCCGTGTTGGTACTTCGAGGCCACGCAGCACCCGCTCAAGCACTGGGAGGTGGACCCCGCGTCGGTGCGGCGCATCGTCCCCGGGGACGCCGGCGAGGAACTGGACGCCCAGCAGGCCGTGCTGGACCTCAAGGACGTCCTGGGACTCAGCGACGAGATGCTCCCGCTGTACCTCGAGGACCTGTCCGCGACCATGTACTCGATGGCGCGCCGTCGTGCCGCGCCCGCACCGACCGCCGCGGAACTGGCGACCGCGGACCTCGCCGAAGTGGAACGCTTCCTGGACCGGGGACACCCCGGATTCGTCGCGAGCTCGGGCCGGGTGGGCATGGGTGCGTCCGAACAGACCTCGTGGGCGCCCGAGGCGGCGCACCCCGCCCGGCTGACCTGGCTCGCCGCGCGTCGCAGTCTGTGCACCGTGTCCCTGGGGCAGCACGTGAACGAACGTGACCATGAGGACCGGCACCTCACCGCCGGTGAGCGCGACTGCTTCCGCGCGGCGGTGACCGAGGCCGGCGAGGACCCGGACGAGTACACGTTCATCCCGGTGCACCCGTGGCAGTGGGAGCACCGCATCCTGCCCGGGATGCTCCCGGACGTGCTGCGGCGCGACCTCATCCTGGTGGGCCGCAGTGAGCACGAGTGGCGCGCGCAGCAGTCCGTGCGCACGTTCCTGGACGTGAGCGATCCGGCGCGGGATTACGCCAAGACCGCGCTCGGGGTGCACAGCATGGGGTTCCTGCGCGGGCTCTCCCCCGCCTACATGCGCACGATGCCCGCCGTGAGTGACTGGCTGCACGGGATCACCCGGGAGGACCCGTTCCTGCGCTCACGCGGGATCCGGGTGCTGCGCGAGCACGCCGCGGTGGGTTACACCGGCGACGCCCACCACCGCAGCGGTGTGGCCTCCGACCACACCAAACAGTTGGCAGCGCTGTGGCGCGAGTCCCCGGTGCCGTTGCTCGAGCCCGGGGAACACGCGGCCAGCCTGGCCGGGGTGTTGCACCGGGACCGCGCCGGGCGGCCCCTCGCGGGGGCGTGGATCGAACGGTCGGGAGTCACCGCGAGGGACTGGGTGCGCGCCTTGCTCGACGTCTACCTGGCCCCGGTCGCGCACCTGTTGCTGTCCCAGGACATCGCGCTCATGCCCCACAGCGAGAACGTGATCCTGCGCCTGCGCGACGGGTTCCCGGTCGGTGCGTTCTGGAAGGACATCGGGGAGGAGGTCGCGGTGCTCAGCAACCGACCCCTGCCCCAGGGGATCGAACGCATCCGTTCCGTGGTGGAGCCGGAACAGCGGGAGCTGTCCATCCACACGGACGTGGTCGACGGCGTCCTGCGGCACCTCGCGGTGCTCCTGCACACCTCCGGGGCGCTCCCCGAACAGGAGTTCTGGGCGCTCGCGGCCGAGGTCCTGGACGAGCACCGCGAGCGCTTCCCCGAGCACTGGCGCGAGCTGGACCTGTTCCGGGAGACCTTCGCCCACTCGTGTCTGAACCGGCTGCAGCTGCGCAACCCGCAGCGCATGGTGGATCTGGCCGACCAGTCGGCGTCCCTGTCCTACGCCGGTCGGTTGACCAATCCGCTGGCCGCGTTCCGCTCCCCTGATGCGGGCCCCGCGTCGTGAGCGCACGGTCTACCGGCGGCGGGTCCGCGGGAGTGCGCGCCGACGGCGCTGAGCCGGGGCGTGCCTCTCGCGGGTCACGGGGTGTCATGCTCTCTGACCCCGCGCGGACCGGTTCTGAGCAGTCTGCTGCCGGGCGGCCCGGCCCTGAACGGTCCGGCCCCGGGTGGCGCTTGTGGCGCGATCCCTCCGGTGTGCCCCACGTGCAAGCGGACGACCTCACCGCGCTGGCGCACGGCCACGGCTACGTGACCGGCCTGGACAGGGCCTGGCACGTGGAGGTCCTGCGTCATCGCGCCGAGGGGCGCTCGGCGGAGCTCGTGGGACCGGACGGGCTCGACGGCGATCACCTCACCCTGGCCGCGGATGTCCCCGGCACGGCCAGACGGTGGTGGGACGCGGCGTCGGCGCAGGACCGGGAGTTCTTCGCCGCGTACGCGCGCGGGATCAGCGACGCACTGGCCGAGACGTGGCCCGGGACCCGCGAGGTGCGCGAGCTCGGCCTCACCGAGCGGCCCGTGCGGCCGTGGGACCCGTGGACCCCGATGGCCGTGCACCTGGACGCGCACCTGCTCACGGGCAGTCTCCCCGAGCAACTGTGGCGACGCCGCGTGCGACGCGAGCTCGGCGACGCCTGGGTCCCCCTGCTGGACGCCGAATCCCCCGCGGCCGCCGGATCGAACGCGTGGCTCGTCCCCGGCGAGCTGTCCGCGAGCGGCGCACCGCTGCTCGCGGCGGACCCGCACCGTGTCGTGGAGGAATCGGGGCCCTATCAGCCCGTGTGCTTCTCCACCCCGGACGTCCGGGTGCGGGGTCTCGCGCTCGTGGGGTTGCCCGGGGTCCCGCACTTCGGGCGTACCGAGACTGCCGCGTGGGCCATCACGGCCGCGATGACGGTCACGGAACGCGTCGTCGACCTCGAGCTCGAGAACCGGCAGGGCGCGTGGCACGTCGCGGCCACGGGTGAGCGGCTCGAGCACCGCTCGGTGGTGCTGCGGGCGCGCGGCGGCGTGGAACGGACCTGTTCGCTCCGCTCGTGCGCGGCGGGGTTCGTTCTGCCGGGCACTCCCGCCGCGGAAGCCGTGCTCGACGCCGCTGTGCCCGGGTCCACTACCACCGTCACCGTGGTGTCCCCCGCGCCCACGGCGGACCCTGCGCGGGCGTTCTCGGCATGCCGTGAGCTGCTCTCGGCGCGCACGGCGGGCAACGTCATGGAGGCGGTGTCCGGGTGGGCCGTGCCGTGCAACGACGTGGTGGCCGCCGACCGCGACGGCTCATGCCGGCACACGGTCACGGGGTCGTTCCTGGGGGCCGCCGAACCGTCCCGACCGCTGCACGGGATCACCGTGCGCGCCAATCAGCGCCCCTCGGACCCCTGCGCTTCGGCCGCGCGGCTCGCGTGCGCGCCCCCGCACCGGGCCCGGCGGGCAATGCACCTGCTCGACGCCGCCGTGGCCGAACACGGTGCCGTGCGTCATGAGGACCTGTTGGCGGCCCAGCTGGACACCGCCGCTCCGCACTGGCCTGTGCTGTTGAGGGAGCTGTTCGCGGACACGTCTCCGACCGCCGTGTCGGACCCGGCCGCCACCGTGGCGCGGGAGGGCGTCAGGACGCAAGTGCGGGCGGCGCCGGATCCGGACGTGGCGTCGGGACCTGCGGGTGCGCCGTCGGCCGCCGGTGCGGCATCGCGACGGAAGGGGGAGTCCCGAACGACGAATGCGTCGTCGGAAGCGGCGCACACCGTCCGTGCGGCGCTGCTCGACTGGGACGGGTCGATGGCGGCGGGGTCCCAGGCGGCGTCGTTGTTCGCCGTCTGGCGGGATGCCTTCGTGCACGAGCTCATGCGGACCACCCCGCTATCGGTGCTCTCGGGACCCACAGGCATGCCGACCGTGTGGGACCCGTTCCTGCACGGGCCCGGACGAGTGGGACTCGCGGTGGAGAACATCGTGCGTCACGGCCTTGACCTGGGAGTGGACGTCCGCTGGTGCGCCAGGACGGCCCTCGAACGGGTCGCCCACGAGCACCCGGGTACGGCGCTGCCGCCGTGGGGCGCACTGCATGTGTACACCCCGTGGCGTAGTGACCCGGCCCTGACCGCGGCGGACCCCGTTCCCGTGGGCGGGGACGCGGACTGCCTGCTCGCGGCGGGGACACTACCGGGCACGGGACCCGCGTGCGTGCGTGTCCCCGCTGCGCGGGTGCTGTGGGATCTGGCCGACCCCGCGGCGTCATGGTGGATCACACCCGACCCCGTGGCCCGGGGCGAGTGCACGGAACCGCCGCTGCACCGGTGGTCGCGCGGGGAGATGGATCACGCTCTGCCGTGGGTTCCGGCTGGTTCCGTGGGGAGGTCCGGCGCGATGGGTCCGGCCGGTCCGGCCGGCTCGGCCAGCTCATCCGGCTCGTCCGGTGGATCCATCGACCTGGGCGCACTGCCACCGCTACCCGATCAGTCCGCGCCGGGCCCGCGCGTGACGCTGAGGCCCGTGGATCCGGGGCGGGACGCGGCCGTGATCCACGAATGGGTCCGTGCGCCGCGAGCCCGCTTCTGGGGCATGACGGGGTGGACCCGCGAGCAGGTGCGCGAGGTGTACGAGTACCTGGATGCCTCGCCCACGCATCATGCGTGGCTCCTGGAACTCGACGGTACCCCCATGGGTATCTTCCAGAGCTACGAACCCCACGCTGATCCGGTGGGCGCGACGTATCGGGTGGAACCCGGGGACCTGGGGGTGCATGTCCTGCTGGCGCCCGTGCGCACCCGCCGCCCGGGACTCACCGCGGCACTCGGGCGCCTCATCATCGCGCAGCTCGCACGCTGCGGCACCCGACGAATCGTGGCGGAACCGGACGTGTCCAACGACCGAGCCGTGGCCCGACTCATCGCCACGGGTTTCGAGCTCGGCCCGACCATCCGGTTACCGGGGAAGACCGGGCAGTTGGCGTTCCTTCGCGTTGGCGGGCTCACCGAGTCCCGCTGAGCACGACCGGTGGTCGATTCGGGGGCTGACGTTGCGAGCCGCCGCATCCTTGTGGGCTGACCGGGCGGTCGCACGAGCCTGGCTTCATGGGTTTCACCCGGGGCAGAGCGGTCCACGGACACCGCGGTCCGGCCCGCTCCCGAACCGACGCCGCCCCCGGTCACCGCGTGTGCGGTGGCCGAGGGCGCCGGGCCGGTGCGGGCACAGGACCCGCGGTGGCGCGAACGTCAGTCGCGCGTGAGACGACGGTGCGTGAGGCGCTTGGGCCGAGCGGCGTCGGCGCCGAGGCGCTCCACCTTGTTCTCCTCGTACGCGTCGAAGTTGCCCTCGAACCAGTACCAGCGGTCGGGGTTCTCCTCGGTGCCCTCCCACGCGAGGATGTGGGTGGCCACGCGGTCCAGGAACCACCGGTCGTGGGAGACGACCACGGCGCAGCCCGGGAACTCGAGAAGTGCGTTCTCCAGGGAACCGAGGGTCTCCACGTCGAGGTCGTTGGTGGGCTCGTCCAGCAGCAGCAGGTTGCCGCCCTGCTTCAGGGTCAGCGCGAGGTTCAAGCGGTTGCGCTCACCACCGGAGAGCACGCCGGCCTTCTTCTGCTGATCCGGGCCCTTGAAGCCGAACGCGGACACGTACGCGCGCGAGGGCATCTCGACCTTGCCCACGTTGATGTAGTCCAGCCCGTCCGAGACGACCTCCCACAGGGTCTTCTCCGGGTCCAGGTTCTCGCGGTTCTGGTCCACGTAGGAGATCTGCACGGAATCGCCGATCTTCAGCTCGCCGCCGTCGAGCGGTTCGAGGCCCACGATGGTCTTGAACAGCGTGGACTTACCCACACCGTTGGGCCCGATCACGCCCACGATGCCGTTGCGCGGCAGCGAGAACGAGAGCCCGTCGATCAGGGAGCGGTCACCGAAGCCCTTCTTGAGGTTGCTGGCCTCGATGACCTGGTTGCCCAGGCGGGGCCCCGGCGGGATCTGGATCTCCTCGAAGTCCAGCTTCCGGGTCTTTTCGGCCTCGGCCGCCATCTCCTCGTAACGCGCCAGACGGGACTTGGACTTGGTCTGGCGGCCCTTGGCGTTGGAACGGACCCATTCGAGTTCGTCCTTAAGGCGCTTGGCCTGCTTGGCGTCCTTCTTGCCCTGGATCTCCATGCGCTTGGCCTTGGTGTCCAGGTACGTGGAGTAGTTGCCCTCGTAGGGGTAGAGGCGGCCGCGGTCCACCTCGCAAATCCATTCGGCCACGTGGTCCAGGAAGTACCGGTCGTGGGTCACGGCCAGCACCGCACCGGGGTAGGAGGCCAGGTGCTGCTCAAGCCACAGCACGGACTCGGCATCCAGGTGGTTGGTGGGTTCGTCCAGCAGCAACAGGTCCGGCTTCTCGAGCAGCAGCTTGCACAGCGCCACACGACGGCGCTCACCACCGGAGAGCACCTTCACATCCGCGTCCGGCGGCGGGCACCGCAGCGCGTCCATGGCCTGCTCGAGCTGGGAGTCGAGATCCCACGCGTTGGCGGCGTCGATCTCTTCCTGCAGCTTGCCCATCTCTTCCATCAGGGCGTCGAAGTCGGCGTCCGGCTCGGCCATCTCGGCGGAGATCTCGTTGAAGCGGTCGAGCTTGGCCTTGATCTCGCCGACGCCCTCCTCCACGTTACCCAGGACGGTCTTGTCCTCGTTCAACGGGGGTTCCTGCAAAAGGATGCCCACGGAGTAGCCGGGGCTCAGGCGCGCCTCGCCGTTGGAGGGCTGGTCCAGCCCCGCCATGATCTTCAGAATCGTCGACTTACCTGCACCGTTCGGCCCCACCACGCCGATCTTGGCGCCGGGGAAGAACGACATGGTGACGTCATCGAGGATGACCTTGTCGCCCACTTTCTTGCGGGCTTTGTTCATGGTGTAGATAAATTCCGCCATACCCTCCAGGCTACCGCGCCGCCGCACCCGCGCGAGCCACGGAGCGACGTCGTTCCCTCACCTCCCGGCGTCGCCGCGCCGCGGTCCCCCGGCCGTGCGGTCCCCGTTCCGGAATCGCTCCCTGGTGCGACGACACCGCCTGCCCCCTACTAGTCAGCCACCCGTGGTCGCCCCCTCCAGGTCGGAGGTTTCACGCGTCCGGTCGGCGCCGTCACGGGGCTCGTCTTCGGCGTCCTCGTCCATCCCCTCCGTGTCACCCAGGGTGCCCCCGACCGCGGCACTGGCGTCGGGAGCGGCCGGGGTCAGGCCGTCGAACGTGTGGTCCTGCTCCCCCACCGCGATCACCGCCCCGGAGGTGAGATCCACGAACCCCTCGTCGGACAGTCCCATCGACTGAGCGGAGCGGTACCGATCGTGCCCGGCGGTCCCGGCGTTCTCGTTCGAGTCCTCCCCGGCGCCGTCCATGCCGATGTCGTCAGACCCCTGTCCGTCACCCGGCGCGGCACTTGCCGTACCGGCCCCCGGATTCCGCCCGCCCGAGCGGGCAAAGTTGGCCGTGCCGAAGCTCAGGTCATGACCCACGGCCGCCGCATCCACCTGCACGATCGTGCGCGGGCCGGAATCCGACTGCCACTCGTTGATGCTGAGCTTGCCGGTGACCACCACGGGTTGACCGCAGTGCACGCTCGCCATGACGTGCATGGCCAGGGCGCGGAAGCACCGGATCGAGTACCAGTTGGTGCCGGAGCCGTGCCACGTCTGGGTGGCGGCGTCGAAACGGCGGGACGTGGTGGCCAGGCGGAAGCGGGCGGCCATCGTGCCGTCGTCGAAGAGGTGCGACTGCGGGTCCTTGCCCACGAATCCGCGCAGTGTCACGTGTTCGCTCATGGGGTGCTCCTTCATTCGGTCACCCACGGCCCGAAGGCCGGCGGGTGAGGGGTGAACCCCGCATCGGGGTGAGCCCAGCGTGACGCGTGGGACGCGGCGTCGGCGGTCCGTTCAAGGAGGTGTGGAGAGCCCGATGCCCGGCCGGGCGACGTCGGCCATCTGTGCAGCCCGGACCGCACGGGGTGGCGGAGCAACTCACGTGCGCGAGCGGCTCGGAGGCGTTGCTAAACTGAGTCGTCGCTTCGGCGACCCGCCTCAGTAGCTCAGTGGATAGAGCAGGAGCCTTCTAATCTCTTGGTCGGGGGTTCGACTCCCTCCTGGGGCACCACTCACCAGGCCCGTTCCACCGAGAATCCCGTGGAGCAAAAGCAGCCCAGGGGCGCCCCGGGTTACTTTTGCTCAGTTGAAGCGGGCGGGTCTACCACAACAGGCAGCGCCGGGCTGACTGGCCCACTCCACGCAGGACCGGGACACCCCGAGGGGCGGGTGCATTCCCCGCCGCGGGGTGCGAGGATGGCGGGACATCCCACATCTGAGAGGACCGACCATGAATGAGTCCACCCAATCCCCCGCCTCGAATGCCGAGAGCCCCCTGACTCCCCTGATGAAAACGGTCGAGGGCAGCAGCGCCCTGGACCCCTTGGTGAGCTCGGCCGATTCCGTGGCCACCGCGGTGGCCGGGAATCCGACCGTTCGCGACCTCCTGCAGGGCAAGCAGGTGGGCCACGCGCTGCACCCGCTGCTCATCGAGGTGCCCATGGGCACGTGGATGAGCGCGCTCGTGCTCGACCTCATGGGTGGCCGTGACTCCGTCCGCGCCGCGCGGGTGCTCACGGGCGTGGGTGTCCTCTCGGCGGTGCCATCTGCCCTGACCGGATGGGCCGAGTACCACGGGCTGCAGAACCGGGACAAACGTGTGGCCGTGATCCACGCCGGGTCCAACGGCCTGGCCACGGGTCTGCAATTCGCCTCGTGGGTGGCCCGCTGCACCGGACGCCACGGGCTGGGGCGTGTCCTCGCCCTGGGCGGCATGTCCGCCGCCGGCCTGGGCGGTTACCTGGGCGGGCACCTGTCGGTCGCGCGTCAGGTGGGCTCGCGGGACGCGGCCTACGAGGACGGCACGAACGGTCGGGCGCAGAACTAGCGGCCGTAGAACAACCGCTCGAACACCGAGCGGGACTGCCGGGTGATCCGCAGGTAGTCCTCCTCGAGCTGCGCGGCGGAACCGGGTTCGTAGCCGATCCACCGGGCCACGGCCTCGAGGTCCACCCGGCGTGACGGCACGGAATCGGAGGCCCGCCCGGAGCGCAGGACGTTGCCGTTGCGGATGTCCGTGGCAAGTTTCCACGCGTGCTCCAGTACGGCGGCGTCCTCCGGGCCCACGAGGTCGGCGGCCACCGCGGCGTTCAGCGCGGGCAGCGTGGAGGTGGTGCGCAGCTCGGGGACCTCGTGCGCGTGCTGCAGTTGCAGCAACTGCACGAGCCATTCCACGTCCGAGAGCCCGCCCCTGCCCAGCTTCACCTGCCGGGTGGGATCCGCCCCGCGGGGCATCCGCTCGCTCTCCACGCGCGCCTTCATGCGCCGGATGTCCACGAGCTGACGGTCCGTGAATTCGGCCGGGTACCGGAAGCGGTCCACCACACGGAAGAACGCCTGGGCCACGTCCTCGGAACCGGCCATGTACCGGGCGCGGGTCAGGGCCTGGAACTCCCAGGTCTGACCCCAGCGCTCGTAGTACTCGGCGTACGAGGCCACCGACCGCACCATGGTGCCCGAGCGCCCTTCCGGACGCAGGTCGTTGTCGATCTCCAGGACCCGTTCGGCGACCACGGGCGGCGTGCACGGTTGCTTCAGGAGCTTGACCATGCGGTTGAGCACGGTTTCCGCGGCACTGCGCGCTTCCCCGGGGTCCGCGTCCGGGGCGGGTGCGTACGCGTACATCACGTCCGCGTCCGAGCCGAAACCGATCTCGCGCCCGCCCTGGCGCCCCATGGCGATCACGAGCACCTCGGCGGGGACAGCGCCGTCGTGCTCGGCCGCGTACTCGGTGCGGGCAAGGTACAGCGCGGCCATCACGGTGGCCTGGTCCACGTCCGAAAGACCCGTCACGGTGGTCTCCACGCTGGCGACGCCGCTCGTGTCCGCGAGCGCGATGCGCAACTGTTCGCGGCGCCGGATCTGGCGCACGGCCCGGATGGCCTCGCCCGGGTCGTGGTGCCGAGCGACCTGCGCGCGCATCTGTGACACGAGCTCGTCCAGGGACCGGGTGACCAGCTGGGAGTCGTCGCCCAACCACGCCGTCGCCTCGGGAGAGGTTTCGAGCAGGTCCGAGACGTACCGAGAACTCGAGAGGATGTGACACAACCGCTCGGCCGCGGCGTTGGAATCCCGCAGTAATCGCAGGAACCAGGGTGTGTTGCCCAGGGCCTCACACACCCTGCGCAGGTTGAGCAGACCGGCGTCCGGGTCCACGCCCTCAGCGAGCCAGTCGAGCAGCACCGGCAGCAGCGTGCGCAGGATCTCGGCTCGCCGGCTCACGCCGCGCGAGAGGGCCTCGATGTGTCGCATCGCGGCCTTGGTGTCCTGGTACCCGAGTGCCGCGAGGCGGTCCCGAGCGGCGTCGGTCGTGAGGGTGGTGTCCGCGGGCGCGTTGGCTAGCGCCGCGAGCATGGGACGGTAGAAGATCCGCTCGTGCATGCTGCGCACGGAGCGCTTGGCCGCGTTCCAGTCGCTCACGAGTTTCTGGGCCGTGGGGTGCGTGCGCTCGGCGGCGCCGTCCACGGACCGGGCGACGACGGCCAGTTCCCGTTCGTCGCGCGGCATCAGGTGCGTCCGCCGCATGCGGAACAACTGGATCCGGTGCTCGAGCAACCGCAGCCATCGGTAGTTGAGTCCGAACTCCTCGGCGTCCGCGCGGCCAATGTAGCCACCCGCGCTCAGCGCTGCGAGGGATTCGGTGGTGGCACGCGTGCGGACGGTCTCATCCGAGCGTCCGTGTACGAGTTGTAGCAACTGCACCGTGAACTCGACATCCCGCAGTCCCCCGGGTCCGAGCTTGATCTGCCGGTCCCGGTCCGCCTCAGGGATGTTCTCCGTGACCCTGCGGCGCATGGCCTGGACGGATTCCACGAAGCCCTCGCGCTCGGCGGATGACCAGATGAACGGCGCGATGGCCGCCTCGTAGCGGCGCCCGAGGTCCTGATCGCCCGCGACGCACCGGGCCTTGATCAGCGCCTGGAACTCCCAGGACTTGGCCCAGCGCTTGTAATAGCGCACGTGGGATTCCAGTGTCCGCACGAGCGGCCCGTCCTTGCCCTCGGGCCGTAGGTTCGCGTCCACTTCCCACAACGCCGGCTCGGGACCGGCGGCCATCATGGCCTGCGCGAGGGTGTGGGCCATCTCGGTTGCGATCTCCGTGCTCGTGCTCTCGTCCGGGGTATCGCCCGAGTCGGAGGCCCGGGTCTCCCCGACGTAGACCACGTCCACGTCCGAGATGTAGTTCAGCTCTCGGGCGCCGCACTTGCCCATGCCGATCACCGCGAGCCGTACCTGCTCCACGAGGGCGGGCTCCCAGCGCTCGGCGGCGTGAGCGCGCGCCACCGCCAGGCCGGCCTCGAGGGCGGCCCCGGCGAGGTCCGCGAGTTGCCGGCCGACGGCGGGCATGTAGGCCACCGGGTCCACGGCCCCGACGTCCCGGACGGCCACGCGCGCGAGCCCGCGGCGATAGGCCACGCGCAAAGCCTTGTACGCGTCCTGTCCCGTGAGCGATGCCACCGGGGTGTCCGCCTGCGGATCGGCGCCCACGGATTCGAGCAGCGCCGCACGGAAGACCTCCGCGCGGTCCGCCCTCGGCTCGTCCACGGGCGGGATGTCCAGCAGGTCCAGGTTCTCGGGGGCGCGCAGCAGGAACTCCCCCAGTGCCTCGGACGCACCCAGCAAGCGGAACATGGTCTCGGACTCTCGGGGGTCCCCGTTGACTCGCCGCGCGACCTCCGGGTGGTTCTCGATGAGCCGCACGATGAGCTGCAGCGCCACGTCCGGCGACGCCGCGTGGGCCAGTCCCGCGAGCAGCGCGGACAGGTCCACGTCGTCCAGTTCCCGGAACCCCAGCCAGCGCCGGGCATTCGTGACGTCCGCGAAACCGATCGAGATCAGCTGCTTGGCCGAGATCTTCTCCGCGCGCTCCTTGGCGGTGCCCGGGGTGTCAGTCATGGTCCGCCCCTACAGGATGCCCAGGTTGGTCCGCAGTTCGTAGGGCGAGACCTCCTGGCGGTACTGGTCCCAGTCACGGCGCTTGTTGCGCAGGAAGTACTCGAAGACCTGCTCGCCCAGCAGCTCCGCCATGAACTCGGACTCCTCGGTCAGCCGGATCGCGTCGTGGAGGCTGCCCGGAAGGGGTTGGTGACCCACGGCCCGGCGCTCGGCGCTGCTCATGGCGAACACGTCATCCATCTCCACGGGCGGCAGCTCGTACTCGTTCTCGATCCCCTTGAGCCCCGCCCCCAGCAACGCCGCGTAGGACAGGTACGGGTTCGTGGCCGAGTCGATGCCCCGGTACTCGATCCGGGAGGACTGCACCTTGTCCGGCTTGTAGAGCGGCACGCGCACCAGCGCCGAACGGTTGTTGTGGCCCCAGGACATGTACGACGGCGCTTCGTCACCGGCCCACAGTCGCTTGTAGGAGTTCACGAACTGGTTGGTCACGGACGTGAACTCGGGGGCGTGGCGCAGCAGCCCGGCGATGAAGTGCCGCCCGGTCTCCGAGAGCCGGAACTCCGCCCCGGCCTCGTAGAACGCGTTGGTGTCCCCCTCGAACAGGGAGAAGTGCGTGTGCATCCCGGAGCCGGGGTGGCGGGAGAACGGCTTGGGCATGAACGTCGCGTAGATCCCCTGCGACAGGGCCACCTCGCGCACCACGGTGCGGAACGTCATGATGTTGTCCGCGGTCTGCAGCGCGTCCGCGTAGCGCAAGTCGATCTCGTTCTGACCCGGTCCGGCCTCGTGGTGCGAGAACTCCACGGAGATGCCCACCGATTCGAGCATGTTCACCGCGGTGCGGCGGAAGTCTTGGACCACTCCCCCCGGGACGTGATCGAAGTACCCCTCGTAGTCCACCGGTACGGGTTCGCCGGTGCGCGGGTCCAGCTCGGGCGAGCGCAACAGGTAGAACTCGATCTCGGGAGCGGTGTAGCACGTGAAGCCCATGTCCGAGGCCTTGGCGAGCACGCGGCGCAGAACCCCGCGGGGATCCGCCGCGGAGGGCTCACCGTCCGGGGTCTTCAGGTCGCAGAACATCCGGGAGGTCGGCTCGTCCTCCCCGCGCCACGGCAGCAACTGAAACGTGGAGGGATCCGGTTGCAGGAGCATGTCGGACTCGAAGATCCGCGACAGCCCCTCGATCGAGGAGCCGTCGAACCCGAGGCCCTCCTCGAACGCGGCCTCCACCTCAGCGGGTGCCAGCGCAATGGACTTGAGGGTCCCCACGACGTCCGTGAACCACAACCGGACGAACCGGACATCCCGGTCCTCGATGGTGCGCAGAACGAATTCTTGCTGACGGTCCATGGGTCCACCTCGGATTCCTGGGGCGTGTGACACAGCGGCTGCGGGCTCACGCGCCGGGGCCATGCCCGGGACGAGCCACGTCACAACTGTATCGGTCGCAGCAGCGTTCCTCGCGCCCGTCTCCCCCATCTGTCCGCTTGCGTGTTCCCGCCCCGGTCCGCACGGAGATCGGGTCGCCGAGTCAGTGCCGCTCCCCGCCCGGAACCCCTGGGCCCGACCGGCCGGTACCCTGACACCATGAGCGAAACGCAACCTTCGTCCGGTTCCCCCGCCGAGAAATCCCTCGCCCAGATCGCCCGCGTGCGGACCCTGCACCTGCAGCGTGCCAAGGACGCCGGGGAGAAGTTCTCCATGCTCACGAGCTACGACACGCTCACCGCGGGGATCTTCGACCGAGCCGGCGTGGACGTCCTGCTCGTGGGTGATTCGCTCGGCAACACGGTGCTCGGACACGAGTCCACCCTGCCGGTCACGCTCGAGCACATGATCACGTTCGCCGCCGCGGTCGTGCGCGGCGTGCAGCGCAGCCTGGTGGTCGTGGACCTGCCCTTCGGCTCGTACGAGGAGTCCCCGGAGCAAGCCGTGCGCAGCGCCGTGCGGATCATGAAGGAGTCCGGCGCCCACGCCGTCAAGATCGAGGCCGGGGAGGCGCTCGCGGAGCACGTGGCCGCCGTGGTGCGTGCCGGGATCCCGGTGATGGGTCACGTGGGGTTCACTCCGCAGTCCGAGCACGCGCTGGGCGGGTTCCGGATCCAGGGCCGCGGTGAGGCCGGGGAGCAGCTGCTGCGCGACGCCCGTGCCGTGCAGGACGCCGGGTGCTTCGCCGTCGTCCTGGAGATGGTGTCCGCGGACGCCGCAGCACGCGTGGAGGATGAGCTGCGGATCCCCACGGTGGGGATCGGCGCCGGGAACGTGACCACCGGCCAGGTGCTGGTGTGGCAGGACATGCTGGGGTTGCGCACCGGGAAGATGCCGCGCTTCGTCAAGCAGTACGCGCAGCTCGCTCAGGTCGCCGACGACGCCGTGCGCGGCTACGTGGCCGACGTCCGCTCGGGTGCGTTCCCGGCCGAGGAGCACTCCTACCGGGGGTGACGCCCGGGTCGCCCCGAACGAGAACGGGGCCGGGCGACGTCGCCGCCGCCCGGCCCCGCAGGATCAGTCACCCTTGAACGCGGCGTCCTCCTCGTCCCAGCGCTTGGTGTTCTCCGCGGCGTGCTCGAGGGCGCGAGAGGCCTCCTCGCGGGTCGCGTAGGGGCCCATGAGCTTGCGGTAGTCGTCCTTGGGGCCTTCCTCGACCTGCTTGGTGTAGAGGTTGTACCAGTACTCGGCCATGATCTTCCTCCCTGTGCGGCGCCGTGCGCCGTACACCCGCCCCGCGGCGGGGTCGCGAACCTTCCCGGCCGAACGGGCCCGGGACTCAAGGATTAGGCTAGTTGCTGAACCAGGTGTTCGGGGCGCCATGACGCCTCACAGCACGAACACGCCCGCGATCGCCGCAGGAGGCAATGACCCATCGTGACCACGCACAATCTCGCACCAGCACCCGGATCCACCGCACCGCGCGGCGCGCTGCGCCCCGGGAGCCTCACCCCGCGGCGCCACGTCCCGGGCGGGATCGAGCGGCCGGAGTACGTGGGACGCCGGGACGCGAACGAGGGTCACGCCTCCAACGTGTACACCCCCGAAGAGATCGAGCTGGTGCGCGAGGCCGGCCGGATCGCCGCCCGTGCGCTGCAGGCCGCGGGCGCGGAGGCCAAGCCCGGCGTGACCACGGACGAACTGGACCGGATCGCGCACGAGTACATGTGTGATCACGGGGCATACCCCTCGTGCCTCGAGTACCGCGGGTTCCCCAAGTCCATCTGCACGTCACTCAACGAGGTGATCTGTCACGGCATCCCCGATTCCACCGTGCTCGAGGACGGGGACATCATCAACCTGGACGTCACCGCGTACAAGAACGGCATGCATGGGGACACCAACGCCATGTTCCTGGTGGGTGACGTGGACGAGGACTCCCGCCTGCTCGTAGAACGCACCCACGAGGCGATGAACCGCGGGATCAAGGCCGTGCGTCCCGGGCGTGAGATCAACGTGATCGGGCGCGTCATCGAGAAGTACGCCAAGCGTTTCGACTACGGGGTCGTGCGCGACTTCACCGGGCACGGCGTGGGGCGCGAGTTCCACACGGGTCTGATCGTCCCGCACTACGACGCCGCGCCGTCCTACGACACCGAGATGGTGCCCGGGATGATCTTCACGATCGAACCCATGCTGACCCTCGGTTCCATCACGTGGGACCAATGGTCCGACGACTGGACCATCACGACCCACGACAAGATGCGCACTGCACAGTTCGAACACACCATGGTCGTGACCGATGACGGTGTGGAGATCCTCACCCTCCCGTAAGATCGAGCGACGAGGCGGGCTGCGTCGCGTCCACCTCCGCATAGTTTCCACCGTGAACCGAAGGGACCGTTCATGAGCTCAGGTACTCCGCAGGGTGTCGTATCGCAGTGTGGCATCGGAATCGACATTGGTGGTACCGGCACCAAGGGTGGGATCGTGGACCTCACCACCGGCCAACTCGTGGGTGAACGGTTCCGCATCCCCACGCCGCAGCCGGCCACGCCGGAAGCCGTGGCCGGCGTCGTCAAGCAGATCGTGGACGAACTGCAGTCCCGACCCGAGGCCCCGGCCCCGGACAGTCACGTGGGCATCGTCTTCCCGGCCATCATCAAGAACGGGGTGGCACTGTCCGCGGCGAACGTGGACAAGTCGTGGATCAACACGAACGTGGACGCCCTCATGACCGAGACGCTGGGCCGCGAGGTCGAGGCCCTCAACGACGCCGACGGCGCCGGGCTCGCCGAGGCGCACTACGGTGCGGGCAAGGGCAAGGAGGGTCTGGTCATGGTGATCACCCTGGGCACCGGGATCGGCTCCGCGATGATCCTCAACGGCCAGCTGGTCCCGAACGCCGAACTCGGTCACCTGGAGATCGACGGGCACGACGCCGAGACCAAGGCCTCGGCCGCCGCCCGGGAACGCGAGCAGCTGCCCTGGAAGAAGTGGGCCAAGAAGCGGCTGCAGCGGTACTTCTCCCACGTGGAGTTCCTGTTCTCCCCGTCCCTGTTCGTGATCGGGGGCGGTGTGTCCAAGAACTCGGAGAAGTTCCTGCCCTACCTCGAACTGCGGACACCGGTAGAGATCGCCGCGCTGCGCAACAACGCCGGCATCGTGGGTGCTGCGCTGTGGGCCCAGCAGTGCCGGGACGCCCAGGCCGCCAAGCCGGTCATCGACCCCGTGAAGTGACGGACGCCCGTCCCGGGCCGCGAAGATCCTCCGCGCTCGGGACGGTACCGACCCGCCCCGGACATGGGTGAGACCCCGAAGGTGACCGCGGCTTCCCCTCCGCGGACCCTCGGGGTCTCATATTGAGAGTCTAAGTACTCAACGCATTCGGATCAAGCCGTCAGGTGTTCGCCCAGGTCGGCGAGGAATTCCCCCACGGGAGCGTCCACCTTCACGGTGGCCATCGAGTCCCCTCCGGTGACGCCGTGGTTGACGATCACCACGGGGATCCCCTCCCGGTCTGCTTGCCGCACGAACCGGCGTCCGGAGTTCACGGTCAGCGACGATCCCGCCACGAGTAGCGCCTCGGACCGCGCGACCAAGCGCCGCGCCAGGGCCACGCGGTGCGACGGCGCGTTCTCCCCGAAGAACACGACGTCCGGTTTCAGCACCCCCTGGCACACGGGGCAGTCCCACACACGGAAACCGCCGGTGTGCTCCACGGTGGCGTCCGCGTCAGGGGCGTATTCGATGTCGTCCGCCGAGGCCATGCCGTCGTAGAACCCGGGGTTCAACTCGTCCAGGTAGCGCGAGACCTGTTCCCGGGGGAACCGGGACGAGCACGAGGTGCACAACACCCACGCGTAGGTGCCGTGCAGGTCCACCACGGCCACGGAGCCGGCTTTCTGGTGCAGCCGGTCGATGTTCTGGGTGATGATCCCGTCCACCAGACCGGCGGCCTCGAGCCGGGCCAGCGCCTCGTGGGCGGCGGACGGTTGTGCCCGGGCCACGAAGTGCCAGCCGTACTGGTTACGGGCCCAGTAGTGCCGGCGACTCGCCACGCTGCCCATGAACTCCTGGTACGTCATGGGGGAACGGGGTTTGGCACCGGGGCCGCGGTAGTCGGGGATCCCGGACGGGGTGCTCACCCCCGCGCCCGTGAGCACCGCGATCCGCTTGCCGCGCAGCACCTCGAGAACGCGCGGGAGACCTTCCTGGGCGTTCAGTGCATGGGGATCGGGGAAGAGGCTCTCGTCCACCGGTGCGCCGTAACCGGCGCGCAGTACTCGCAGGGGCATCAGGACCGGGGCAGGTTCTCGAGGACGCCCCGCAGCCGATCCCATTCCCGCGCCTGGGTGATGTCGGCGGAGCTGACGTCACGGATGATCCCGCGGGCGTCGATGGTGATGGTGTGGCGCTGGGCGCACCCTGCGTCCTCGTCCTGGACACCGTAGCGGCGGGCCACGTCCCCGTGGGGCCAGTGATCGGAGAGCATCTGGAAGTCGTAGGACTCCTGCCGCGCGAACGCGTCCAATGCGAAGTGGCTGTCCGTGGAAATGCACACCACGACGGCGTCGAACTCATCAAACATGTCCGCGTGATCCTGCAGATGGCACAGCTCGTCCGTGCAGATCGGCGAGAACGCGTAGGGGAAGAACACGAGCACGACCGGCGCACCCCGGTAGTCGCCCAGGGAGCGGGACTCGCCGTGACGGTCGGGGAGCGTGAAGTCCGGCGCGGTGGATCCGATGGCACTCATGAGGGCCCTTCCTGCCGCGCGGGAGCGCCGCGGCGCGCGTTCAGAAGTTTCGTTTGGGGGTCAGGCGGGAGACGGACCAGTCCGGGGAGACCCGTGCCGCGCTCGTGACGTGCAGACCGGCGGTCGAGGCTGCTTCCTGGATGTCAGCGGGAGAGACGTGGTCCTGGCGGCCGGCCTTGGGCGTCAGCAACCACACGACACCGCCGTCGTCGAGGGTGGTCTGGACGTCCACGAGCTCGTCCACCAGATCGCCGTCCCCGTCACGCCACCACAGCACGACGGCGTCCACGACCTCTTGCGCATCCTCGTCGAAGAGCTCCGAGCCGATCGCGTCCTCGATCCGCTCGCGCAGATCCGCGTCGACATCGTCGTCGTAACCGAATTCCTGGACGTAGTCGCCGTCCTTCAGATTCAGTTGCGCCGCAATGCTCTCCTCGGGGGCTTTCGCCTCGCTCACCGTAACTCTCCTTCACTGCTGTCTCGCGCGGGGCCGGACCGCCGGATCGACGACGCTGCCGGACCTCACCCTCACCGTGACGGGGATGTCAACGGTGCGTAATAAAGACAACACCGGATTGTCCCCGCGTTCAAGCCACGCCACGAACGGCGGGGCGAATCGGGTGACTTGTGACACGTTCCACACCCGTGGCGGCCCGGCGCGGGCGGTGTGACGCGTGGAACGGTGTGGTCACTGCCGGTGACGCCGTCGCGTGTGACACGATGAGAGGACGACGGCATCGGCCTGTCCGAGCACCCGCCGCCTGACACACCGCTCCGACACCGGGGATCCCGTGACACGGAGCTGACGATAGAGAGGTTCTCGTGTCTTCCGACAGCAATCACCACATTTTGAGTGGGTTGACGAATAATCTTCAGGACGCTGATGTTCAGGAGACGCAGGAGTGGA
>NZ_JROM01000017.1 GCF_000786655.1 Kocuria marina
CCAGACCGCGAGGTTGATGAAGGTGGCAGGGATCGAGGGCGCAAGGCGCTCGAAACGGGTGAAGACGACCAGGCCGGATCCGGCGTCCGCGCGACACCCGGATCTGGTGCAGCGGGAGTTCACCGCGACCGCTCCGAACCGGCTCTGGGTGACGGATCTGACGTTCGTGGCGACCTGGGCCGGTGTCGCGTACGTGTGCTTCATCATCGACGCGTTCTCCCGCATGATCGTCGGGTGGCGGGTCGCGTCGCACATGCGCACCGAGATGATCCTCGACGCCATCGAGATGGCCCGCTGGTCCAGAGGTCACCGCCACGCGGACCTGCGGTGTCACAGCGACGCGGGGTCTCAATTCACGTCCATTCGCTACGGCGAACGCCTCGCGGAGATCGGCGCGACGCCGTCGATCGGGACCGTCGGTGACAGCTATGACAATGCCCTGGCCGAGACGGTGAACGGGTACTACAAGGCCGAACTCGTCCGCGGGCCGGCCCGGTCCGGGCCGTGGAAGACGGTCGAGAATCTCGAGCTCGCCACCCTCGGTTGGGTGCACTGGCACAACACGCAGCGCCTCCACAGCTACCTCGGCGACGTCCCGCCCGCCGAGTTCGAGAACGCGTTCTATGCTGTCCAAGCCGACCGCGAACACCTGGTCGGAATCAAATAGCGCGAGTCTCCATCAGACCCAGGGCGCTTCACATCATGACCTGCGCACCGCGTTTGAACACGAGCTCCCGGTCCACGGGGATCTCGAACCCGTCCAGCTGCCCGGTGAGGATCGCGGAGTGGTGCACGGCCGGCTCGGGGATCTGCTCGAGCATCCCGCGGTTGCGGGACGTGGCCATCCGGTTGGTCGTGGTCAAGGTCAGCCAGAACTCGTCGATGGGCGGGGTGAACTCGGGGTCGGTGCGGGCGTTGAGCTCCCGGCGGGCCTCCTCGAGCAGGGCGCCCTCCCGCACGGCATTGAGGATGTCCACGAGACGGTCGTCCCCGAGCTGACGGAACACCGTGGTCAGTTCCACCGTGGCGAAGTCGTCCCGGTGGTAGGTGTCCGCGGAGAAGAAGTATGGGGTGGAGTAGCGGGTCGCGAAGTACTCGCGTTCGTGATCGGTGACCACGGGCGGCAACTGGTAGAGGTCCCCCACCAACACCAGCTGCACACCGCCGTACTTGCGCCCGGGTTTGGGGCCGAAACGTTCCAAGGCGGCCACAAGGCAGTCGAAAAGATCCGCCCGGACCATGGACGCCTCGTCCACGATCAGCGTGTGCAACTCGCGCAGGGTGGCCGCGAACCGGCCGGGGTAGTACCGCCCGCGCCGCACCTCCTCCGGAGACATCCCCGGGGCCAACGAGAGCAACCGGTGGATCGTGTACCCGCCCACGTTCAACGCCGCGATACCCGTGGGTGCCACGACCACCACGTTGCGCCGGGTGTGGGCCATGAACTCCCGGATCAGGGTGGACTTACCGGTCCCGGCCTTGCCCGTGAGGAACACGCTCTCCCCGTGGTGCAGCCGCTGCAGGGCCTCCCGGAACTCGCCGGTGAGAACCAGCTCGGAGGGATTGGTCGCGTTCACCCGGGCATATCCTTTCCATGCGGCGGTGCACGTGTGACCCTACCGCGCCCACCGCGGGGTCCGGCCTCCCCGCCCTGAATGAGGCTGACCAGCGGCACCCACCACCGGCCGCATCCACCACCCGCGAGTCCGAGGACGGTCCACCCGTGAGCACCCAGCACACATCCCAGTCCCACGGCCCCGGGACGGATGTGCTCGCCGAGGACTTCGCGGCACGGATCACGGCCGCCGTGGTGGCCAACGGCGGAACGGTTGCTGAAGCAGTCCGCTACGGTCGCGAGATCCTCTCCCGGGCCGGCGTCGAACACTCGGACCTGGACGTTAGCTACGCCGCGGTGGGGCCACCTCCAACGCGACGGACTCGACGGCCGTGGGGGACGACGGCAACCGCGACGGCACACGGTAGCAGGCATCCCGAGCGTTCGACCCCTCGCCCCGACGGCGTCGGCGACGGCGCGCGGCAAGCCGGGCCCGCCGACACGCTCCCGCACCCCGATGGTCTCCTGGCATCCCCGGGGAACGGGACCCCCGCTCGGTGGACCGCCCTGCTCCCTGCTGGGTGAAGCATCCCGTCGCACTTATGGTCATAACGACTTTAGCAAGTTAGAGTCATCTTGACACTAACGATCCGGCCCCGCGGGGCGTCGAAGACCGGGGAGCCGCCATGACCGATCAGCGCGTGCTGCTGGCCGTGTCCACGGTGATCTTCACGGTCCGCCCCACGGGCGAGAACAGTGCCCACGAGCTGTGGTTACCCCTGGTCCGCCGGATTCGCGATCCCTACCGCGGCATGTGGGCTTTGCCGGGCGGTCCATTGCGATCCACTGAAGATCTCGAGGACTCCGCCCTGCGCAGCCTCACCCTGACCACCGGGTTGGCCCCCACCCACCTGGAACAACTGGCCACGTTCGGCGGACTGACCCGCTCCGCCGGGGCCGAAGAACGCCAGGTCACCGTGGTCTACTGGGCCTCCCTCCCGCCGCACGAGGCCGCGATGGGCGAGAACGACCTCAACGTCACGTGGCTGCGCGTCACCGACCTGCCAGACCTCGCGTTCGACCACTCACTCATCGTGGCCCACGCCCTGGAACACCTGCGCGGTCGCATCGCCGAGCCAACCGTGGCCCGGGCGTTCCTGCCGGAGACGTTCACGATCGCGGCCCTGCGCGAGGTGCACGAAGCCATCATCGGCAAAGCCCTGGATCCCCCTAATTTCCGGCGCCACGTCCTGTCCTCCGGCCAGCTCCGGGACACCGGCGAGCGCCTCGCCGGCGCCCGACACCGCCCGCCCACGCTCTACCGTTTCGCGGCGGCCGAGCCACCCCGCCTTTTCAGCCCCACCCCGTCAGACCGTACCGAGGAGACCCCATGACCTCCGTGGCCACCCGCCTCACACTGCTGCCCACCCGCCCGTCCGGCACCGCGGCGACCCTGGACGGCGGTTCGTGCAACGCCGCCCTCGCACAGGACCCGTGGGAGTTCCCCACCCCGCTCGCGGCGGGTTACGGCCCGGGCGCTTCCCAGGACGACGCCGCTCCGGCCGACTCCCCCGCACAGCCCACCATTCCGCAGCGCTACCGGGACGCCTCCCCCGAGGAACTGGACGCCATGATCACGGCGGCCAAGAAGACATTGGGCGAGCGCGCCGTCGTCATGGGGCACTTCTACCAGCGGGACGAAGTGGTCACGCACGCGGACTTCATCGGCGACTCGTTCCAGCTCGCGCAGCAGGCCAAGGCCCACCCGGAGGCGGAAGCGATCGTGTTCTGCGGCGTGCACTTCATGGCCGAGACGGCGGACATCCTCTCCCGAGACGGCCAGTCGGTGATCCTGCCCAACCCCGCCGCGGGGTGTTCCATGGCGGACATGGCGGACGCGGACTCCGTGGAGGAGTGCTGGGCGGATCTCATGGACGTGTTCGGCCCGCACGCCACGGACGCCCACGGCCGGACGCTCACGGACGAGAACGGGGAGCCGCTCGCCGCCGTGATCCCCGTGACCTACATGAACTCGTCCGCCGCGCTCAAGGCGTTCTGCGGTCGCAACGGGGGCATCGTGTGCACGTCCTCGAACGCGCGGACCGTGCTGCAATGGGCGTTCGAGCGCGGGCAGCGTGTACTGTTCTTCCCCGATCAGCACCTGGGCCGCAACACCGCCAAGGCCATGGGTGTGCCGCTGAAGCACATGCCCCTGTGGGATCCCCGCAGGGAACTGGGCGGCAACACCGCGCAGGAGCTCCGGGACTCCCGCGTGATCCTGTGGCACGGCTTCTGTTCCGTGCACAAGCGGTTCACGGTGGGCCAGATCCAGAAGGCCCGCGCGGAGCACCCCGGTTGCACCGTGATCGTGCACCCCGAATCCCCCATGGAGGTCGTGGACGCCGCCGATTCCTCGGGCTCCACCGACCACATCCGCAAGGCCGTGGAGGCCGCGGAGCCGGGGCAGACGTTCGCGATCGGCACCGAGATCAACATGGTCAACCGCTTGGCCGCGGAACACCCCGAACACACCATCTTCTGCCTGGATCCCGTGATCTGCCCGTGCTCCACGATGTACCGCATCCACCCGGGCTACCTCGCGTGGGTCCTGGAGGAACTCGTGGCCGGCCGGGTGATCAACCAGGTGTCCGTGGCCGACGACGTCGCACGGGAGGCGTCCGTGGCGCTCGAACGCATGCTCGCCGCCGTCCCGAGGGCCTGAGTCATGACTGACGTCCTGGTCATCGGCACCGGGGTGGCCGGTCTCAGCGCGGCATTGTCCGCAGCAGAGGCCGGTGCCCGCGTCACCGTGGTCACCAAGGCCGCGCTGAGCCACACCGCGACGGATCGCGCACAGGGCGGGATGGCCGCAATGACCGGATCCCTCCCCGGCGGAAACCCCACGGATTCGGTACGGCTGCACGTCCAGGACACCCTGGTGGCCGGCGCGGGCCTGTGTGATCCTTTGGTGGTGCACGGCGTGGTCCGGGATTCCGCCGCGGCCGTTCGGGATCTCACCGGCCGCGGCGTCGCCTTCGACCGCGTGGCCGGCCCCGACTCCCCGTGGGTGCAGGGCCTGGAGGCCGCGCACAGCGTCTCGCGCATCCTGCATGCCGGAGGCGATGCCACGGGCCACGCGATCCAGGAGGCCCTATCCGCTCGGGCACGCGAGATGGCGCACGGGGGACATATCCGTCTGTGCGAATACACCCTGGTCACGGACGTCATTGTGGCCGGTGACCGGGTCGTGGGCTGCACCGCCCGCCCGGTTCTTCCCGGCCGCGAGCTGGGCGGCGAGGAGTTCCTGCCCGCGGACCACGTGGTGCTCGCCACGGGCGGCGCCGGTCAGCTGTATCCGTGGACGACCAACCCCCCGGTGGCCACCGGGGACGGCATCGCACTGGCCCTGCGCGCGGGTGCCGAGGTGCGTGACCTGGAGTTCTTTCAGTTCCACCCCACCGCGTTGGCGGCACCGGGTTCGTTCCTGATCTCCGAGGCGGTCCGCGGTGAGGGAGCGGTACTGCGCAATCAGCACGGCCGCCGCTTCATGACCGATGTGGACCCCCGCGAGGAACTCGCTCCCCGGGACGTGGTGGCGCGCGCGGTCTTCGCGGTGCGCACGGCATCCGACGACGGCGCCGCGTACCTGGACTGCTCCACGATCCCCGTCCCGTCCGGGCTGACCCGCGCCGAGTTCCTGGCCCGCCGCTTCCCGTCCATCCACGCCGAACTCACGAGGCGAGGCATCGACTGGTCCACCGAGTGGGTCCCCGTGAGCCCCGCCGCGCACTACCTCATGGGTGGTATCGCCACCGATGCGCTGGGCCGCACCACCGTGCCCGGGCTGTGGGCCGCCGGCGAATGTGCGCGCACGGGCATGCACGGGGCCAATCGCCTGGCCTCCAACTCCCTATTGGAAGCGGCGGTCCTCGGACGGCGGATCGGCGAGCTACTCGGCGACTCGGGAGCACCTTCGGACGTGTGGCCCGTGGCCCGCGGCACCGATCCGGAGCCGCGCGAACTTCCTCACTGCGATTCGACCACCGCCGAATCGTTCTCCCGCGCAGCACTGCAGCGCACCATGTGGCAGGGCGCCGGGGTGTTCCGCACCGCCGAGGGCATCGAACGGGCGAAGGCGGGGCTGGAGAGCTGGCTCGCGGCGGCGTCGTCATCGGACGAGGAGGATACGGCGGCGGCCCCTGGAACCCTGACTGACGCGGAGGACCGGAACCTCCTGACCGTGGGGCACGCGCTCGTGTGCGCGACACTGGCCCGCGCCGAGTCCCGCGGGGCCCATCAGCGCGCGGACCACCCGGCCACCGACCCCCGCCTGGCCACGAGCACCGCGTGGATCGCCTCCGGATCCGCAGCACCCACCCCCGAAAGGACAGACCATGCTGACTCGCTCAGCCGTTGAGACCGTGATCCGTGCGAGCCTGGCCGAGGACGCGCCGTGGGGTGACATCACCTCCGAGCTCGTGATCCCCGCCGCGGCGACCGCCACCGCCACGCTCACCTCGCGTGAGGAAGGGATCTTCGCCGGGGAGGAGGTCATCCGGACCGGCTTCACCACGGCGGACCCGCGCCTGGAGGTCACGCTCCACGTGCATGACGGTGACCCGCTGACCCCCGGAACCACCATCGCAACCATCACCGGCCCGGCGCGGCCGCTGCTGAGCGCGGAACGCACCGTGCTGAACCTCGCGCAGCGGATGTCCGGGATCGCGACGCTCACCGCCCGGTACGTGGCCGAGGTCGAGAAGGCCGTGGCGGAGGTGGAACGCGCCAACAATCTGCCCGCCGGAACCATCACGCGCACCCGCGTGACCGACACCCGCAAGACCACCCCCGGGCTGCGAGCGCTGGAAAAACATGCGGTGACGTGCGGCGGCGGCCACAACCACCGCTTCGGGCTCTCGGACGCCGTGATGCTCAAGGACAACCACCTGGCCGTGCTCACCGCGGACGGCACCTCCGTGACTCACGCACTGCGCGAGCTGCGCAGGAAGCTGCCGCACACCACGCACGTGGAGGTCGAGGTGGACCGGCTCGATCAGATCGAGGACGTCCTGGCCGGCGGGGTGGACACCATCATGCTGGACAACTTCGCCCACGCGGACCTGATCAGCGGCGTGGCCGTCGTGGACGGTCGCGCCATCGTGGAGGCGTCCGGTGGCATCACGCTGGAGACCATCGGCAGGGTGGCCTCCGCCGGCGTGGACGTCATCTCCGTGGGCGCACTCACCCATTCGGTGCGCGCGCTGGACCTGGGTCTGGACGTGGCCGTGGCCTAGCCCTTGTTCACGAGCGTCAGCAACACCACGGAGTCCTCATGCGCGTGCAGGGAGTGACGCTGCTGCGGGATCACGGCGTGCTGGGCAGGACCGAGCTGCACGGATTCATCACCGGCGACCAGCTCCACCCGACCCGTGATCACCTGGATCGTGGCCTCACCGGGGTTCTCGTGTTCCTTGAGGTCCTGGCCCTGGACCAGCGCGATCATGGTCTGCTGCAGCGTGTGCTCGCGGCCGCCGTTGAGGTGGTGGGCGGAACGCCCGCTGGACGCCTCGCGCGCCTCGGTGAGCATGTCCTGGGCAATGGTGGTCAGCGTGTTTTCTTCCATGGTCCATCTTTACAGTCCGGCTCACCGCCCGTCACGGGCACGACACGTCCGTCATCACGAGAGGTCACATCATGATCTACCTGGATCACGCGGCGACCACCGCCCCGCACCGTGAAGTGCTCGAGGCCATGTGGCCGTGGTTGACCGGCGGGTTCGGTAACGCGTCCAGTCACCACGAGCGCGGCCAGCGTGCGGCCCGCGCCCTCGAGGGCGCCCGCGAGCGCATTGCCGCGGTCCTCGGGGCCCGCCCGGGCGAGATCATCTTCACCTCCGGCGGCACCGAGGCGGACAACCTGGCGGTCAAGGGCATCGCCCTGGCGCGCCGTGAGCGGCAGCCTTCGCGTCACCGCGTGCTGGTCGGCGCCATCGAGCACGACGCCGTCCTGGAATCCGCCCGCGCGCTCGCCCGGCACGACGGTTTCGAGGCGCTCGAACTGCCCGTCGATCCCTCCGGTGCGCTCTCCCCCGACACCTTCCGCGCCGCCCTCGTGTCCGACGACGACGCCGCTCACACCCTCCCCGACCGTGCCGCACCTTCCCGCGGCGTCGCCTCCCATGCCCCTCCCGGGAGCAGCGGCGTCTCCGATCCAGCCACCGTGGCCATGGCGTCGGTGATGCTCGCCAACAACGAGGTGGGGACCGTCCAGGACATCCCCGCCCTCGCGGAGATCGCAGCGGAGCACGGAGTTCCCCTGCACACGGACGCCGTGCAAGGGGCCGGGAGCCTACCGCTGAACGTCCGAGACCTGGGCGTGGCCGCACTGACCCTGGCGGGACACAAGATCGGCACACCACAGGGCATCGGTCTGCTGTGGGTCAAGCGGGGCACTCCCCTGCGACCGCTCATGAGCGGCGGCGGTCACGAGCGCGGGCGCCGCTCGGGAACCTCCAACGTGGCCGGTGCCGTGGGCATGGCGGTGGCACTGGAGCTGGCCGAGCGGGAACGGGTTACCTACGCAGCCCGCTCGACAGCCCTGCGTGACCACCTGATCTCGGGCATCCTGAGCCGCGTACCGGGCGCAATCCTGACCGGCCCGGATCCGCGACCGGAGCGCCTCGGACATGTGCACGCCCCCTCGGACCGCGCGGAACCGGCGGCCACCGATCCCCTTAGCCCATCCGCAAGGATGCCGACGTCGGGACGGAACGGGATCACGCGACTACCGACCAACGCGTCCTTCTGCTTCCCGGGCGTCAACGGCGAAACCGTCCTGGTGGACCTCGAGAACGCGGGGGTGCTCGTGTCCTCGGGCTCGGCGTGCGCGGCCGGCTCCAGCGAGCCCTCCCACGTGCTCACGGCCCTGGGGATCCCCGCGGAGCTCGCCACCACGTCCGTGCGCTACAGCCTCGGTCGGGACACCACGGAGGAAGAGGTCGATGCCGCCGTGCGGGCAACCGCGGAAGTCGTCCGCCGGCTGAGCGCCTAGGGCGTCACCTCGTACGGCGGCTTCTCACCGCGGGCCATGGCCACGGCGTTCTCCGCGGCCTTGCGGGCCATCCCCGCCCGTGAGCCCACTTCCGCGGAGCCCACGTGCGGCAACAGGAACGCGTTGGGCAGATCGGCCAGACCGTCCGCGAGCTGGGGTTCGTTCTCGAACACGTCCAGCCCGGCCGCGAAGATCTCCCCGTCCCGCAGCGCAGAAACCAATGCATTTTCATCGACCACGGGGCCGCGGGCGGTGTTCACGAGCACCGCGGTGGACTTCATCCGCCGCAATACGTCCGCGTCGACCAGGTGCGTGGTGTCCTCGGTGAGCGGCACGTGCAGCGAGAGGTAGTCACTCGTCTCGACCAGTTCGTCCCACGGCACCTGACGCACCCGCCCGGCCAGGTCGCCCAGCTCGTTGTCGGAGACCTCGCGGTCCTCGGGCGGGCGCTGCGTGAAGATCACCGTCATGCCGAAGCCCAGTGCGCGGCGGGCCACAGCCTTGCCGATCCGACCCATGCCCGCGATCCCCAGGGTGGCCCCGGTGATGTCCTGACCGACCAGCAGTTGGGGTCCGATCCCCGTGAACTTCCCGTCCCGCAGGTACTCGGCGGCCTCGTGGGCGCGCCGCGCGGCTCCGAGCAGAAGCAGCATGGCGGTGTTGGCGGTCGCGTCATTGAGGACGTCTGGGGTGTTGCCCACGGCGATCCCGTGTTCGGCGGCCGCCGCGACGTCGATGTTGTTGTACCCCACCGCGTAGTTCGCGATCCCCCGGATCCGCGCTTCGCTCAGCAGGTCCGCGTCGAACCGGTCGGAGACCTGCGAGACCACCACGTCGTACTCGCCGCCGGTCACCGCCTTGCGCAGTTCGTCCCCACTCATCCCGTCCCGGATCTCGACGTCGCCCGCGTCCTCCAGGATGGACGGCCCCGGTTCGGGGATCTCACGTGTGACCAGGAAACGCGGTGTCTTCATGAACTCTCCTCGGGTGCGACACGCACCGACTCATGCGGCACGGACCGGGCGGATGGGCGTGGGAGGTGGGGAGCGGCGTCGTCGGCGGCCGCCCGAAGGAACACGGAACCCCGCGCGGCCACGAGAACTGCCGTGCGGGGTTCCAATGCACCCCGTGGGGTGCGAACGTCACATCCGGATCAGATGAGGGACTTGGCGCCGCCGCGAGCCTTCTCGAAGCGCTCGGCCACGTCCGCCCAGTTGACGATGTTCCAGAAGGCCTTGACGTAGTCGGCCTTCACGTTCTGGTAGTCCAGGTAGAAGGCGTGCTCCCACATGTCCAGCTGCAGCAGCGGGATGGTGGCCACGGGCACACCGTTCTGCTGGTCGTACATCTGCTCGATCACCAGGTTGCCGGCGATGGGCTCGTACGCCAGGATGGCCCAGCCGGAGCCCTGGATGGTGGTGGCCACCGCGGTGAACTGGTCGCGGAAGGCGTCGAAGGAACCGAAGAAGTTGTCGATCGCCGCGGCGAGCTCACCCTCGGGCTTGTCGCCACCCTCCGGGGAGAGGTTCTTCCAGAAGATGGAGTGGTTAATGTGGCCGCCCAGGTTGAACTGGAGGTCCTTGGAGAGCTTGGCGGCACCGGCGGCGTCGCCGTTAGCGCGGGCCTCCTCCATCTTCTCGAGCGCGGTGTTGGCACCGGTCACGTAGGTGTTGTGGTGCTTGTCGTGGTGCAGCTGCATGATCTGGGCCGAGATGTGCGGCTCGAGCGCTGCGTAGTCATAGGGAAGATCGGGGAGAGTGAACTTTTCAGCCACTGTGAATCATCCTTCCTTTGCGGGTGCGTGATGCTTCAACTGTCCGTCGCTGCGGTTCGGCGGGTCAAGGACGTTCAGCCACTAGCGTATGTTTCATGGAGCCCGTCATCTTCCGTCACAACCGGTGCGTTGCCGCCCGGGCCGTGACCTATCCTCGGGCCCATGTCCACCCCCGATACTGCCCTGGAGGTCACCGCGACCGCGACCGGTTCCGGCGGCGCCACCGCGAGCGCCCACGCGCCGGGACGCGCCGCCGCCGCCCACGCCCCGTTGGCGGCCCGAACCGGCGAGGGCGACCCCGCGGGCCTCGAGATCGCGCGCGCGCAGGCTTCGCACGCGCAGGGCATCGTGAACCTGCGGGACCGTCTGGCGCGGTGGTTGCAGGGCCGGGGCATCGACCAGTGGCGCGAGGGCGAGTTCGACCCCGCCGAGGTGCGCCGCGAGATCGACCGCGGCGAGTGGTGGGTCGTGGAATCCCCTGTGCAGCCCGGCCTGATCCTGGCGAGCATCCGTGTGATCTGGGCGGATCCTGAGATCTGGGGCGAGCAGCCGGAGCCCGCCGGTTACACCCACGGGGTCGCGGTGGACCGCTCGCTCGCAGGCACCGGCACGGGTGCCCGGCTGATCCGCACCGCAGAACGGGTGATCGTCGAGTCCGGACGGAGCGTCTCCCGCCTGGACTGCGATGACGAGAACCTGGTGCTCAAGCGTTTCTACACGGGTCTGGGCTACACGCCCCGCGGTGCCGTGGATTTCACCGTCCCCCGGTTGGATTACCGGGTCACGGTCATGCGCATGGAGCGCCGCCTCAGCCCGTAATCCGGTGCCGACGGGCGCCGCGGGACACCCCCCGTTGGTCCCGGTGGCGTCCGCACAGCTCTCAGTAGTACGCGCGTTTCAAGCGGTTCACGCGCGTTGCGCGCGTCGCCGCCCCGTGGCCTTGCGGTGCGTTCCCGCGTGCCTGCCGTGGGCAACAGCCCGCACGCCGTGGCCGGTGCCGCGAGAGGGATGCTCGGTCGACGACGTCGCCAGCTCGCCTGGCTGCCCCGCGGCCAGATCCCGCCGCATGCGTTCCAGCCCCTGGGCAAGTCGGCGATGGGCCATCATCCGGGCCCACGGGCGCTTCCACCACAACCCCCCGCGCAGTCGGAAATCCGCGCGCAGCTGGACGGTCACCCCCGAGCTCGTGGGCTGCCACGCGTACTCCATGATCACGTCCGCGAACCCCTTGGTGGTGCGCAGCATGAGCGATTCACCGGGCACGCGGTCCGCGACGATCATGACGTAGTCGAACGTGAACGGCCCCACCGGAGCGTCGAACTCGATCGCCGAGCCCACGTGCAGTTGATCGTCCAGGGACGTGGGCCACGTGACGTGGATCCCGAACCATCGGCCCATCCCCCTGGGCCTGCCCAGGGCCAGATCGAACTCCTGGGCGGTGACCGCCACGTCCTGCTCCACGAGCAGCGAGAATCCGTGGTCGGTGGAATCGACCTCGGAGATGCGAACAGACATGTTTCCCCCTTGGTGCGTGCTTCCCCCCATGGCGTTCGTCCCACCGAACACCAACTACACGCGAGTAACTTATGACGCTCAGTCTGATGCAAAGACGACAAGCCGTCACTCCGCCGGGGGAAGTGTGACGCGTCCACAAGAGGTGGAGAAAAGTTATCCACAGGGGTGGAAAAGTCTGTGCACAATTCGAACACAGTTTCGACGCACACACCCTGGGCAGGCGCCGCAACGGCAGAAAACGACGCATGACCAGGGTAAATACCGAACAACCGTCCGGTCAGCCGGGTCGAATGACAGTCGTGTGACTTATCCACCCCTGTGGAGAAGCATTGTGGATAACGCTCGCTGTCCACTTATCTGCGTTGAGTTACCCCCTTTTAGGGGGACAGTTATGTGACGCTGTGATTTCCAGCGTGTCAGGAGGCGGGAATCACGCGCAGCCACCGAAAACCGTGGGCCTCCACCAGGATCCCCCCGCGCAGGTCCACCCGCTCGTTCTCGTGCAGCATGGTCGCCGAGGGCAGGAAACCGCTCAGCGTCTCACCTGTGACGAACTGGGGCCAGTCGCTGAAGTTCGCCAGGCACAGCACCACGCTGTGCTCGCCGGGACGCTGATAGCCCAGGACATGGCGGTTGTGCGTGGTGAACGGGATGAGCGCGGTGCCCTCGAACTCCGGGGTGGCACGGCGCACCGAGATCATCCCCCGGATCCCGCCGAAGATCCGCCCCTGCACCGAGAACAGGTCGTGGCGGCGTTCGTAGTCGTCGCGGGGGTAGCGCGGGCGGTGGACCCAGCGGGCGTCGTCCGCGGCGTCCGGGTTCTCGTCCCAGTGGACGTCGTTGCGCTGGCCCACCTCGTCACCCAAGTAGAGCAGGGGGACCCCGCCGGTGCTCATGGCCAACGAATGCGCCAGCAGGATCCGATCCACGGCCGGACCCGGTTCGGTCTCCAGACCCAACAGGGACGCGGTGGTGCCGCAGATCCGGCAATCGCCCGTGCGGGGGTTGCCCTGGAACGCCACGCCGTGCGCGAAGCTACCGGGGTGGCGCCCGGTGTAGAAGGCGTTGAGGAAGCGGCGGTGGTCGTGGCCATCGACACCCAGGCGAGCGGCGTCGTCGTCGGAGAACGTCCACCCGATGTCGTCATGGCCGCGCACGTAGTTGACCCACGCAGTGCCCGCTGGCGTCTCGTGACGTTCGGCGAGCGCGGCGGAGAGCAGGGAGACGTCCCGGGTGGCCATGGCCTCCCATGTGAGGGCCATCTGCAGGGGGTTGTAGGACAGCGCACACTGGTCCGGGTGGACGTAGCGGATGACCTCGTCCGGGTGGACGATCGCCTCCGACTTGAACTCCACGGCCGGGGCGGCCAGGGCCGTCACGGCGTTGAACGCGCGCAGCAGATCGTGAACCTGTGGCTGGGACTCGCACGAGGTGCCGAGTTGCTTCCAGATGAACGCCACGGCGTCCAGGCGCAGCACCTGGGCCCCCTGGTTGGCCAGGAACAGCATTTCCGCGGCCATGGCGTGGAAGACGTGTGGGTTGGAGTAGTTGAGGTCCCACTGGAAGTGGTGGAACGTGGTCCATACCCACCGGGGATCCGGGTCGTAGGGGCTCGCGTCCCGTCCCACCGGGGTGCTGTCCACGCGCGTGAACACCCCGGGGTGGTCGTCCGGGAAGATCTCCCGCGCGGTGCGCTCGAACTCGTCCGGCACGGTGCGCTCCGAGTACATCCAGTAGAAGCGTTCGTAGAACGGGTCCCCGGCGGCCGCGGCCCGGGCCCACTCGTGCTCGTTGGAGGTGTGGTTGAACACGAAGTCCAGCACCAGGGCGATCCCGTGGGCCCGCAGCTCGGCGGCCAGGTCCGCGAGCTCCGCCATGGTCCCCAGCTCCGGGTCCACCCGGCGGTATGAGGATACCGCGTACCCCCCGTCCGAGTTGCCGGCGGGGCTCTCGTAGAGGGGCATGAGGTGCAGGTAGGTCAGCCCGAGTTCCTCAAAGTACGGGATCTTCTCCCGGATCCCCGCGAGGTCCCCACCGTAGCGGTCCACGTAACACACCCCGCCCACGGCCTCCCGGGACGTGAACCACGGCGGTTGGTCCTCGCGGCGGCGGTCCAGGTCCTTGAGGTCCCGGGGGCGCTGCACGTAGGCCTCCCACGCGGTGAGGACCGCGCGGGTCACGGTGTCCCAGATGCCGGGCCCGGGTCCGTAGACCGCGTGCAAGGAGGTGATCAGACGGTCCAGCTGACGGCTGAGCCGACCGAGGAAGACGGTGAGTTCCTCGGGGGTCGCGCGCGTATCCAGAGCGAGATGCTCACGCACCGATTCGAGCACGTGTTCGCGATCGGTGGTGTCCCGGGGGATCGAGGGTTCGGACAGCACGGGAATGCCTCCTCGGTTGACGCACGTCACGTGCGTGGGGAGTCATGGTGCCCGGGATCCCCCTTGATGCCGAGCTCGGATCGACCGCCTCCGCGTTCCCGCGGGCCGGTTGCGTCCAGGATACGGGCGCGGTTCCACTCGACGCTCAGGTGACGTCCGCGTGACTCGTCCCCACACCCCGTGTTCACCCCACAGGTTGTGCACAGAGTTATCCACAAGTGTGGAAACCCCGACGTGTTCCACAGGCGGCCACGTGGGGCGATACCCCTGAAACCCCAGGTCAGAGCGATATGACGTGAATCCCCAGCGGGTGTGGACAAGCCTGTGCAGAACCGCGCACACGGCCGTGGAGAACATGCTCGGCCGGACGCGGATGAACGGAACATGACGGACGCCCGGTGCTTCCCCGTGCGGGGAGCACCGGGCGCTCCCACCCCGCGGGGTGGATCCCGGACGTCACCAGGTGACCATGACGGCGGTTCGTCAGCCGACGTCGCTGCGGAAGTCGCGGATCAGGAGGCCTTCTCGTACCCGTGGTCGGAGAGCCACTGCTTGGCGGCGTCCGCGGGGTTCTGTTGCTGGTCCCCGCTGACCTTGCGGTTGAGGTCGATCAGGTCCTGGGTGGTCAGCTTGGTGGAGAACTCGTTCAGCGCGTCCACCGCGTTCTGCGGCAAGCGGTCCGGGGCGGTGAGCGGGAGCACCTGCTGGGCGATGAAGTTGTTCTTGGGGTCCTCGAGCACCGTGAGGTGCTGGTCCTGGATGGCCGGGGTGGTGGTGAAGATGTCCGCCACCTGGGCGTCGTCCTGGGTCAGGGCCTGCACGGTGAGGGGGCCGCCGCCGTCGTTGATGGGCTGGAAGGACTTGAAGGAGCAGTCGTACTTCTGTTTCAACCCATCCACGCCGTAGGCGCGTTCCTGGAATTCGGGCGGGCCGGCCATGACCAGGTCCCCGCACACCGAGGAGAGGTCCTCGATGGACGTCAGACCGTACTTCTCGGCGGTGGCCTGCGTGACCACCAGGGCGTCCTTGTTCTCCGCGCGGGAGGGGTCGAGCACCGAGAGCTGCTGGCCCTCCAACGCGGAGGGCAGTGCCTTCATGATGTCCTCGGCGGAGGCCGCGGTGGCGTCCTTGTCCGCGAAGAGCAACAGGTTCCCGGAGTAGTCGGGGACCACGTCCACGGAGCCGTCCTTGACGGCACCCACGTAGGCCTCGCGCGCGCCGATGCCCGGCTTGGTCTCCACCGTGACACCCGCGTCCCGCAGCACCCCGGCGTAGAGCTCGGCGATGACCTGTGACTCCGGGAAGTCCGCCGAGCCCACGGTGACGGCGTCCGAGGAGCCACCCGAGGCGGCGTCGCCCGAGTTCTCCGCGAGCGGGTCGGAACCGCCGCCGCACGCGGTGAGTGCGAACACGGCCGTGGCGGTCACGGCGGCCCACGCGGCGGGGCGGAGGACGCGGTGCGCAACGCGCGTGCGCTGCGTAGAGGGGGACGGTGTCATGGTCGATCTCCTGCCAGTCTGAGGCCCGGCGACGTCACCAGGCGTTGTACGAGAGCGAGTACTGCATCCGCGGCCAGTGCGAGCACGGCCACGAGTACCACGGACGCGAGCATGCGCGCGTAGTCGCGCACCGCGAGCCCGTCGATCAGATAGCGGCCCAGACCGCCCAGGTTGATGTACGCCACGATGGTCACGGTCGCGAGCACCTGCAGCGCGGCGTTGCGGATCCCGCCCAGGATCACCGGCAGCGCCACGGGGATCTCCACGCGCGTGAGCACCTGACCCTCGGTCATGCCCATGGAACGGGCGGCGTCCACGAGCGCCGGGGAGACCGCCGCGACCCCCGAGTACGTGCCCGAGAGGATGGGCGGGATGGCCAGCAGCACGAGCGCCAGGATGGGGGGCATGAGCCCCAATCCCATGAGCAGCGTGAACAGGGTCAACAGACCCAGGGTGGGCAGCGAGCGCAACGCGCCGGCCAGGCCCACGATCATGCCGCCGCCGCGGCGGGTGTGGCCCACCCACAGGCCCAGGGGCACGGCGATCGCGAGCGCGATCCCCATGGTCAGCACGCTGTAGCCCACGTGTTCGAGCAGTCGTTGCGGGATCCCGGTGGCCCCGCTCCAGTTGGCGGGGTCGGTCAGGAACTGCGCGGCTTCCGAGAACAGGTTCACGCGCGATCACCCCGGGCTTCCACGGCGGCGACGGCGCCCGCGCCCCCGGGCGCACCGGCCACGGAATCGCGGCCCTCAGGATCGCCGCCCCCGGTCCGGTCGTCTCGGCCGCTCGCGCTGGCGTGCCGCGCCGCGCCGGCACGACGCCGCTCGCGCGCCGTCGTGGTCCCCGTGCGCTGCCAGCGGGTCAGGACGTGGCCGAGCAGACGCAGCAGCTGATCCAGCACGATCGCGATCAGCACGGTGGCCACGATGCCCACCACGATCTCCGAGACGATCGAGCGGCGCAGCCCGTCCGTGAACAGCGTGCCCAGGGACTGGATGCCGATCACGGCGCCCACGGAGACCATGGAGATGTTGGAGACCGTGGCCACGCGTAGCCCCGCGATCATCACGGGCACCGCCAGCGGCAGTTCCACCCCGAAGAGGCGGCGCACGGGTTTGTACCCCAGCGCGGTGGCGGCCTGCAGGACGTCCCGGTCCAGGGACTCGAACGCGTCCACGCACGAGCGCACCAGGATCGCGATCACGTACAGGGTCAGTGCCACGATCACGTTGACCACGGATGTGATGCCCGTGCCCAGGATCAGGGGCAGGACCACGAAGAGGGTCAGCGAGGGGATCGTGTACAGCAGTGACGAGCCCGTGACGAACACCGGACGCAACCAGCGTCTGCTCGTGGCCAACCGGGCAAGCGGGACGCTGATCAGCAGGCCCACGACCACGGGCACGATGGACTGGATCAGGTGCGCGCCGGCGAGGTCCAGGACCGTGGACCAGTTGTTCGACAGCCAGTTCACGAGCGTTCCGACCTGTCGTAGCGCGCCGAGCGCTGCTCTTCGATCGCGCGCATCACGTCCTCACCGGGCACCACGCCCGCCACGGAGCCGTCACGGTGCACGGCCACGGCCTGCCCGGACGGGGAGGACAGGGCGGCGTCGAGCGCGGTGCGCAACGACCCGCCGTCGTGCCACAGGGTCCCTCCCACGCGCAGTTCCTCGCGCGCGGCCGGTTCCCCGGACGCCGTCACGGGCAGCCAGCCCAGCGGGTGGCGGCGCTCGTCCACCGCGAGCACCCAGTCCGACGACGACGCGCCCGCCGCCTGCCACGGCGCGGGGTCCTCGCTGCCGGGGCCCACCAGGAAGCGCTCGCCGGTGTCCACGGCCAGGACCGTGACGGGCTGCAGTGCCACGGACGCGTTGTCGAAGCTCAGCGAACGGAACCCGCGGTCGCGGCCGATGAAGTCCGCGACGAAGTCGTCCGCGGGGGCCCGCAGCAGTTCCTCCGGGGTCGCGTACTGCGCGAGCCGGCCACCGCGCGCGAACACGGCCACGCGATTGCCCAGCAGGATCGCCTCGTCGATGTCGTGGGTCACGAAGATGATGGTGCGGTGCAACCGCTTCTGCAGGTCCAGCAATTCGCTCTGCAGGTCCTGGCGCACCACGGGGTCCACGGCGGAGAACGGCTCGTCCATGAGCAGGATGGGTGGATCCGAGGCCAGCGCACGTGCCACGCCCACGCGTTGTTGCTGACCGCCGGACAACTGCGCCGGGTACCGGGTGGCCACGGACTCGTCCAATCCCACCGAGCCCAGCAGCTGCCGGGCGTTCGCGCGGGACTCCCGTTTGGACACCCCGTTCAGCCGGGGGACCGTGGCGATGTTGTCCTCCACGGTCTTGTGGGGCAACAGACCCGATTGCTGCATCACGTACCCCATGGAGCGGCGCAGCTTGGCGGCCGGGATGCTCGCGACGTCCTGACCGTTGACCTCCACCGTCCCCGAGGAGGGCTCCACCATGCGGTTGAGCATCCGCAGGGACGTGGTCTTGCCGCAACCGGACGGGCCCACGAACACCGTGAGGGAGCCCGCGGGAACGTCCAGGTCCAGGTTGTCCACCGCGGCCGTACCGTCCGGATAGACCTTGCTCACCCCGCGGTAGCGGATCGCCAGATCGGTCATGGGGCCGTATCCCTTCGTAGCCGTGGCCTCATCCTAACGGAGCACAACCATCAGTGAGCGAACCATTTCCGGTTTCATGACCGTTCACCCGATGGCGACACCACAAGTGCCGCCGAAGCCGAAGCATGCCGCCCGGACGGAAGGCACGTGGAAGACGTCCGCGATGGCGTCCGAGGATCGGAACCGCGTGGGCAGCACCCGCGAGTCCGGGCCGGACCAGAAGATGTGCGAGCGGGGATAACGCACGGCCACGCACATTTCTCAGCCCCGACCACGGCGATGGGCGGAACACTCGGAGATGACCCACCCATTTCATTTTACACTCACGCGCGCCGCTCAAATGTCAGATTTGTATGATGTCCCCGGTCTGGATGAACACCGGGGTTGCCAGTATCCCACTGATGACGGAAACGCAGATCAATATGCGCCGGCCGGTCTTGAGGTCCCTGTCAATGTCCTGCTCACTCGCACTACCGGATCTGTAGGCGTTCGATGCCCACCGCATCTGATTTCCCCCCACGGTATCCGAAATCACGAGAAAGGATGTTATGAGAGATCCCAGACAGAAAAATGCCAGAGTCAGGGCCAAGGTGAACACAACCCCTTCAGAAATCAGCAACCATCCGCAAATGATCAATCCGATCACTGCAAAAGCACTGCAGTAGACCGTGATCGGGCTTTTGAACTTCACGACATTCTCTTTCTACGAGGTTCCACCAACCGAGCCTGCTATGGAGCATCCCTGGGACTTCGCCCATGCCCCACCGGAGTGGGTGCCGTTCATCATCAGTCAGTTCACCGATCATGTGGCGCATCACGTGGCGTGTCCCCGATGTCATCGGTCAGGAACTCCTCCGGGATCCGGTCCGCCCCGGCCACGTCCGCAAGGATCCGGCGGTCGATGGGAACCCCGCGGCGCAGCACACTGATCCCGCCCCCGGGTTCGTGCAGCACGCACGCCACCTCGCGGTAGGAGCGCACCCCCGCCCGACGCAGCGCCCCGTTGAGCTCCGGGTGCGTGATGTGTGCGCGGCGCAGGGCCTGCTCGTCCACGCGGTCCCCGATCATGAGCAGGCGGGCGGGTGAATTGAACACGCGCTGCCACCGGGCGCGCGTACCCAGGTGGCCGAACACCACTTCCAGCAGGAACAGGGTGCCCAGGCCCAGCACACCGCTCATGAGTGTGGGTGGATGCCCCAGGATCACGCGCCCGGCCACCGCGCCCAGCATCACGGTGATCACCACGTCGAACGTGGACATGGCCGTGAGCACCCGCTGGCCGAAGATCCGCACGAACACCAGGAACGCCACGTAGATCCCCACCGCGGAGAGCACCACCGCGATCGCGTGGGTGGGCGTGATCCCCAGTTCAGCGCCCAGGCCCTCCCAGGACGGCATGCCTCAGCCCCGGCCCGTGCCGCGTTCCACCGACGACGCAGGCCCGGCGCCGCCCATGGGCCGGGCGGCGTCATCGAGCTGGGCCGCGGCGTCGTCCTTGCGGCCCGCCGCGAACTGCGTGGCGTGCAGCTCCGCGTAGCGGCCACCGCGCGCGAGCAGTTCCTCGTGGGAACCGCGCTCCACGATCCGGCCGGCCTCGATCACGAGGATCTGGTCCGCCTGGCGGATCGTGGACAGCCGGTGCGCGATGACCACGGCGGTGCGCCCGGACATCGCTTCGTCGAGTGCGGCCTGCACGTGGGCCTCGTTCGTGGAGTCCAGGGCGGACGTCGCCTCGTCCAGGATCACCACGCGGGGTTGGGCCAGCAACAAGCGAGCGATCGTGAGGCGCTGGCGCTCGCCACCCGAGAGCCGGTAGCCGCGCTCCCCCACCACGGTGTCCAGACCGTCCGGGAGGGACTCGATCACGTGCCGCAACCGGGCACGGTCCAAGGCGTTCCACAGCTCGGCGTCCGTGACCCCCTCGCGGGCCACACCGAGGTTCGCGCGGATCGTGTCGTGGAACAGGTGCCCGTCCTGCATGACCATTCCCACGGAGCGGCGCAGGGACTCGAAGGTCGTGTCCCGCACGTCCTGGCCGCCGAGCCGGACCGCGCCGGAATCGACGTCGTACAACCGCGCGACCAACTGCGCGATCGTGGACTTGCCGGCCCCGGAGGACCCCACGAGGGCCACGGTGTGGCCGGGGGCCGCCCGGAAGTCGATGTCGTGCAGGACTTCCTCGCCGCCGCGCGAGTCCAGGACTGCCACGTCCTCGAGGGACGCGAGCGAGACCTTGTCCGCGGACGGGTAGGAGAAGCGCACGTGATCGAACTCCACCGCCACGGGCCCCTCGGGCAGGGCGCGCGCCTCGGGACTCTCGGTGATGAGGGGCTTGATGTCCAGGACCTCGAAGACGCGCTCGAAGCTGACCACGGCGCTCATGATGTCCATGTGGGCGTTCGCCAGCATGGTCAGCGGGGTATACAGCCTGGTCAGGAGCATACCCAAGGCCACGACCGAGCCCGCGTCCAGGTGCCCGAGCAAGGCCTGCGCCCCGCCCACGCCGTACACGAGCGCCAGCGCGAGGGCGGAGACCAGCGTCAGGGCGGTGACGAACGTGGTCTGCAACATGGTCGCGCGGATCCCGATCCCCCGGACGTCGTTCGCGCGGGCCGCGAACTCCCGCGATTCCTGCGTGGGATCGCTGTAGAGCTTGACGAGGGTGGCCCCGCCGGCGGAGAACCGCTCGGTCATCCGCATGGACATCTGCGCGTTGTACTGGGCGGAGCGGCGCTGCAACGCGGCCAACCGGCCACCCATGGCCCGGGCGGGGATCAGGAAGATGGGCAACAACAGCAGGGACAGCGCGGTGACCTGCCACGAGATGGTGACCATGACCCCCACGGTCAGCACGAGGGACACCACGTTGGACACCACACCCGAGAGGGTCCCGGCGAACGCGCGCTGCGCGCCGATCACGTCCGTGTTCAGCCGGGACACGAGCGCCCCGGTGCGCGTGCGGGTGAAGAAGGCGAGCGGCATGGTCTGCACGTGGTCGTACACGGCGGTGCGCAGATCGTAGATGAGCCCCTCACCGATCCGCGAGGACTGCCACCGGTTGAGCAGGGACAGCACGGCGTCCGCGACGGCCACCACCGCGATGGCCACGGCGAGCCACACCACCACGGAGACGTCGTGCCCGCCGGTGATCGCGTTGACCACCCGCCCGGCCAGCACGGGCGTGACCACGCCCAGGACGGCCAGGGCCACCGACACCAGGACGAACGCCAGGATCGCGTGGCGGTGGGGACGCGCGAACGTGATGATCCGCCGCACGGTGTCGCCGCTGATCTTGCGGCCCTTGTTCTCCTGCCCCTTCATGGTCCGCCACATGGCCATGTGGGCGCTCTGCATACTCACGCTCGCAACTGTATCCCCGGGTCAGGACATCAGGCGGGGCAGTCCAGCCCCATGGCACCGCGGGTATTGGAGCCGCGGTTGAGGGCGCGGCCGATCTCACTGAGCTGGCCCACCTGCTCGGGGGCCAACCGGTCGAAGACGATCTCCCGCACATGACGCACGTGGGCCGGAGCGGCCTCACGCAAACGTTCGAGACCCGCGGGGGTGATCTCCGCGATCACCACGCGACGGTCGTCCTGACGGCCCGCGCGGGTGACCAGCCCGTCCTTCTCCATCCGCGCGACGATGCGCGAGAGCCGGGACTGGGACGTGTTCGTTGCCGTGGCCAGTGCGGACATCTTGTGCCGGTGGTCCGGGGCGTCGGACAGCATGGCGAGGACCAGGTATTCCGCGAGCGACATGTCCTCCTCGCTGCGCAACTGCCCCTCCACGGCACCCGGCAGGCGGAACATGATGGAGACGAGCGCGAGCCACGCTTCCCGCTCGTCCTCTGACAGCCACTTGGTCTCATCCATACTCACGAGTGTAGTGAGCATATATTGACGCGGCAAATATTTCTTATATCTAAGGACCCGGGTGGCTCGACCCGCCCCGTGCAGTCCGCTCAGGCACCCAGCGTGCGACGCCGCCCCGCGAGCGCGATGAACACGCCCTGCGCCACGGCCACCCCGACCATCACGAGCAGCGGTACGGTCCAGGACCCGGAGGCGTCCTTCAACACCCCGATCATCACGGGACCGAGAGCGGCGAAGAGGTACCCCACGCTCTGCGCCATGGAGGACAGGGCCGCGGCCCGGTGGTAGTCCGTGGTGCGCAGCCCGAACAACGCCATGGCCAGCACGATCGCCCCGCCGGTGCAGAACCCGATGAACAGCGCCCACAGCAGGGACAGGGAGGGGACGAACAGCAGACCCAGCAGGCCGATCACCGCCGAGGCCGCGAAGACCGCACCCAGACCGGACTGCGCCCGGAGCCGGGGGATCATGAACGCGGCGAAGAGCGTCCCCACGAGCCCGCACGCCTGGAACGCGAAGTGGTACCACCCGGCCTGGACCGGGGTGGCACCGTTGGAGATCTGGATCGCGGGCAGCCACGTGACCATCGTGTAGTACACGGTGGACTGCAGGCCCATGTACACGGTCACCTGCCAGGCTAGGGCGGAGCCCAGCGGGAGCCGGGCCCGGGAGCGCGCAACGGACGCGGTGACGGCCGGGGGAACCGCCGGCGCGGCGTCGTCGTCCGCCCTTGGAACCGGAGTCTGCGAACCGGGCGTCGTAGCATCGGGGGCCGCCGAGCCGGGGGCCCCGGCCCGTGAGGCCGCGGGGCTCGAGCCCGCGCGGGAGGCCATCCCGAGGATCCAGGGCAGGAAGACGGCCACGCCGATGATCGCCACGGCGGCCCAGATCCCGAGCGCGAACCGCCACCCGGACGGCGCGACGTCCGCGATGGGCACCACCACGCCGGACGCGAGCGCCGCGGTCAGCGCCGTGACCGCTTGGTACACGCCCGTCATGGGGCCGATCCGATGCGGCCAGTCACGCTTGATCAGGGACGGGATGAGCACGTTGAGCACCGCGATGGCCGCACCCAGCAGGCCCGTGCCCACCCAGATCAGTCCGGGTCCGGGAACCGAGCGCACCACGATGCCCGCCGCGAGGACCACGAGCGCGAGACCCAGGACCCGCTCGAGCCCGAGCGCCTCCGCGAGCCGCGGGGCGAACGGGGAGATCACGGCGAACGCCACGAGCGGCAGGCTCACGAGCAGCGACGCCTGGGACGCACTCAACCCCACCTGGTGCTCGATCTGCGGCAGCACCGGACCCACCGCGGTGATCCCCGCCCGCAGGTTGGCCCCCAGCAGGAGCACGCCGACCAACAGCAGTCCCGCGCGGGGCCCACGGGCGGACACGGAACGCTCGGGGCGTGGATTGACTGCGGGCACGGGGCCACCTCTCCTGGACGTCCTTGCCACCATAATGGGAGGCATGGACTCCCACGACACCTGGCCCGCGCCCGTGACCGTTGACGACCGCGCGTTCGACGCCGCAGCCATGCGCCAGTTGGGCCGCGCACCCGCGTCGGGCGACGCCGCAGGGACCGGTTCCGCGGGCACCGGCACCGGGGCCCCGGGTGCCGATCCCGAGCTGTCCGCCAAGCCCACCCTGCGCGAGAAGTGGACCACGTCCCTGCTGCTCGTGATCCCCCTGGTCTCCGCGCTCGTGGTGGTGCTCAGCGCCATCCGGTACACGGACACCCGCAACGGGTTGTGGCTCGGGGTCATCGCGGTGGTGCTCGTCCTGGCCGCGCTGTCCTGGGTCGCGGTGCTGCGCGGCGCGTTCGCCCGCGCCCGGGGCCACCTGGCCGCGCGGTTGCCGGGAGTGATCGGCCACGGTGTGGGCATCGTGCGTGAGCTGGAGGTGTCCTCACCTTTCGACGAGAACGGGGTCTCGGACACCGTGACCGCGCACCTCACGCTGCGGGTCAATCCCACGCAGGGCAAGGCGTTCACGGCCCAGCTGGACGCGGTCTACGCGGTCGCCGACGCCGAGAAGCTCGCCGTGGGATCCCACGGTCTCGTCCGCTACCTGCGTTCGGACCCGGAGAACACGGTGGGGATCGAAACCCGCTTGCCCGAACTGACGGTGCAGCAGATCTACCGTGCCGCGGCCATGAACTGACCGCGGGGCGCGGCGCCGTGCAGCGCCGTCGTCATCAGCTCCGATGCTGCGCAACGACGACGCACTGCCGGGGGCAGGGTCAGTGGCGAGAACCCTCGCGTGCGTCCTGGACCCGCTCCTCGTCCCGGCGCAGGGACGACGAGCCCGCAGGAGACGATCCGGCGGGCGGGACCGCGGCGTGCTGCTCGGTGTCCGCCTCGGGCTCCACGACCACCCGGGTGCCGGCACCGCGAGCGCGGGACGCGGAGTCGGGAACGTCCGTGACGCTCACGGTCACCACGTTCAGGGCGATACCCAGGAGGAAGAAGATCCAGGCGGCCACGGCCACCGAGGCCAGGGCGAACAGCAGACCGATGAGCAGGAGACCCACGGACGTGAGGTAAGCGGGGGATTTGACGCGCCGGAAATTGAACTGCATACCCCTATTCCATCATGTTTCCGCGGGGCCTCCCGCCCGGATACCGGCCCCCACCAGGGACTTCACCCAGAACGTAAAGGGCTTGTCAGAACCACCCGGTAGGCAGTTGACTGAGCGGTAGTTGTCAACGAAAGGATTTGCCCTCATGCCCACCAACCAGACCGTGCAGCTCAACGACGGAAACACCATCCCCCAGTTCGGGTACGGGGTGTGGCAGGTCGCGGCGGACGTCGCCGAGGACGTCGTGAGCAAGGCACTCCAGATCGGCTACCGACACATCGACACCGCCAAGATCTACGGCAATGAGGAAGGTGTGGGTCGTGCGATCGCCAAGAGCGGGATCCCCCGCGAGGAACTGTTCGTGACCACCAAGCTGTGGAACGACGACCAGGGTCACGATTCCGCACTGCAGGCCATCGACGCGTCCCTCGAGCGGCTCGGCCTGGACTACGTGGACCTCTACCTCATCCACTGGTCGCAGCCCGAGAAGGGCAAGTACGTGGAGACCTGGAAGGCGTTCCAGGAGATCAAGGAGTCCGGTAAGGCGCGTTCCATCGGCGTCTCCAACTTCACGGAGAAGGCCCTGCAGGACGTCCTGGACACCGGCGTGGTCCCCGCGGTGCACCAGATCGAGCTGCACCCGTACTTCACCCAGGAGCGTCTGCGCGAGATCGGCGCCCAGCACCAGATCGTGACCGAGGCGTGGTCCCCTCTGGGCCAGGGCAAGGTGGAGCTGCAGGACGAGACCATCGGTGAGATCGCCCGCGCCCACGACGCCACCCCCGCGCAGGTCATCATCGCGTGGCACCTGGCCCTGGGCAACGTGGTGTTCCCCAAGTCCGTGACCCCGGAGCGCATCCAGGAGAACTGGGACGCCCAGGAACTCACCCTCAGCCAGGACGAGATCGAGCGGATCAGCGGGCTGTCCCGCGAGGACGGGCGCCTCGGCCCCGACCCCGCCGATTTCAACAACTGACATCTCCGACACGCGCGTCCCGTGACGCGGCGCACATTGCTGTAACGCGGCGTCGGCCGGTCACGAGGCGGCGTCGGCTCCCCGCGACACGGCGGCAACATACCCCGGAAACGTGCCCCCGAGGTCCTCACGAGAGGGCCCCGGGGGCACGTTCGTACGGCGTCAAAGGTCACCGCACCCGGCGCGCGGGTGCATCATAGAGAGTTATGAGTCACGACACTTCGGACGGCGGCCAGGCCAGCAGCGTGCCCGTCGCTCCCAATACACACGTGGACCCGCACAACCCCGCGGGTCGCAAATCCTTCTTCGGCCAGCCAGGAATGCTGGCCAATCTCTTCTCCGTGGAGATGTGGGAACGCTTCTCCTTCTACGGCATGCAAGCACTGGTGCTGTACTACATGTACTACGCGGTCTCCGATGGCGGCCTGGGTATCGACCAGGGCGTCGCCGCGGGCATCGTGGGTGCTTACGGCGGTACCGTCTACCTGTGTTCCATCCTGGGCGGTTGGATCGCGGACCGGTTGCTCGGCTCCGAGCGCACCATGCTCGCCTCGGCCGTGCTCATCATGGCGGGACACATCGCCCTGGCCCTGATCCCCAGCGTTGCCGGGCTGACCATCGGTCTGCTGTGCATCGCCGTGGGGTCCGGTGGCCTCAAGACCACGTGCGTGAACCTCGTGGGAACCCTCTACGACCGTGAGGACCCCCGCCGTGACGCCGGCTTCTCCATCTACTACATGGGCGTGAACATCGGCGGCTTCCTGGGCCCCCTGCTGACCGGCTTCGCCTGGAACACGTGGGGCTTCCACTTCGGCTTCGGCCTGGCCGCCTTCTTCATGGCGATCGGCCTGATCCAGTACGTCCTCACCCGCAAGGGCCTGCCCGCCAGCGTGCACACCGTAGCCAACCCCCTGCCGCGCTCGCAGTACGGCAAGTGGATCGGCATTGCCGTGGCCGCCGTGGTGATCATCCTGGTGCTGCTGTTCACGGGCCTCCTCAACCCGGGCAACCTGGCCGACGCCGTGGTCCTCGTGGTGCTGGTGGCGACCATCCTGTTGTTCACGATCATGCTGCGGGACAAGGACCTCTCCCCGGAGGAACACTCCCGGGTCCTGGCCTTCATCCCCATGTTCATCGCCACCGCGGCATTCTTCGCCCTGTTCCAGCAGCAGTTCACGGTGCTCGCCATCTATGCGGACACCCGCCTGAACCTGAACTTCCTGGGCTACGAGTTCCCGCCCTCCTGGGTGCAGTCCATCAACCCGGTGTTCATCATCCTGTTCGGCATGGTGTTCGCGGCCATGTGGACCAAGCTCGGTACCCGTCAGCCCAGCACCCCCGTGAAGTTCGGTGTGGCTCTGCTGGCGATCGGCGTGGCGTTCCTGCTGTTCATCACGCAGGCGAACACTGCCTCCGTGTTCGTGGGGTGGATCGTCCTGGTCCTGTTCTTCGCGACCATGGGTGAGCTGTTCCTCTCCCCCGTGGGGTTGTCCCTGTCCACCAAACTCGCCCCGCGCAAGTTCCCGGTGCAGATGGTGGCCCTGAACAACCTCGCGGTGGCCCTCGGTACCGCCCTGTCCGGTTCCCTCGCGAGCTTCTACTCCCGTGAGAACGAGGTCGGCTACTTCGGCACCATGGGTGCGATCACCATCGTGCTCGGCATCATCATGCTGCTCGCCGCCAAGCCGATCCTGCGGCTCATGCGCGGCATCCGCTGAGTTCCCCTTCCGTGGGCGCGCGCCCCGTACCCGCAGCGGCGGGTGCGGGGCGCGTCGTCGTACCGGACGACGACGCCGCCCGCGCCTTTCCCCCACGCGGCTCGCCGCGCCGGGTCCTCCGGTGCTCCCACCACCCGGACCGCATCCTTTAGGGTTACCTGTACGCATGAGCCGCGGGTCACATCCATGTCATCGGAAACGGGTGCCAGTCAGCGGCTGCACGAGGCCGATCCGTGGAGGACACCATGAGCGATTCACCAGCGTCGAAGGGTGCCACGTCGGCATCCACGGCGAACAGCCGGACACCGGGCGCATCCGGTGTCTCCGGGGCACCCGCGTCCTCGGGGGGCGGGCACGAGCTGAAGCGGGTCATGGGTCCGGGACTGTTGCTCCTGTTCATCGTGGGCGACATCCTGGGCACGGGCGTCTACGCGCTGACCGGCAACATCGCCGGTGAGATCGGCGGCGCCGCGTGGGCACCCATTCTCATCGCGTTCGTGGTGGCCACGATCACCGCGTTCTCCTACCTGGAACTCGTGACCAAGTACCCCGGGGCCTCGGGTGCGGCGCTCTACACGCACAAGGCGTTCGGGATCCACTTCCTCACGTTCCTCGTGACGTTCGCCGTGCTGTGCTCGGGACTGACGTCGGCCGCGACGGCTTCAAGCACCGTGGCCTCCAACTTCGCCAAGGGTTTCCACCTGGACGTGGGCCCGCTGGGGATCACCATCGTGGCCGTGGCCTTCCTGGCGATCCTCGCGCTGATCAACCTGCGCGGGGTGTCCGAATCGGTCAAGCTCAACGTGGTGCTCACGTGCATCGAACTCACCGGCCTGCTGATCGTGATCCTGGTGGGGTTCTGGGCCGCGGCCCAGGGCAACGCGGACTTCAGCCGCACGGTCATCTTCGAGACCTCGGACGACAAGGGCATGTTCCTGGCCCTGACCGCCGTCACGTCCCTCGCGTTCTTCTCCTTCGTGGGCTTCGAGGACTCGGTCAACATGGTCGAGGAGACCAAGGACCCTACGCGTAACTTCCCGCGCGTGATGCTGCTGGGCCTGTGCATCACCGGCGTGATCTACGTGCTGGTGTCCGTGTTCACGGTGGCGATCGTGCCCATCGGTGAATTGGGACAGTCCACGACCCCGCTGCTGGACGTGGTGCGCATCGGCGCCCCCGGGCTGCCGATCGACACCATCTACCCGTTCCTGACCATCTTCGCGGTCGCCAACACCGCGTTGATCAACATGCTCATGGCCTCGCGCCTGCTCTACGGCATGGCGCGGCAGGGCGTGATCCCGGGCTTCCTGGGCAAGGTGCTCCCCGGGCGCCGCACCCCCTGGACCGCGATCATCTTCACCACCGTGCTGGGCATGGTGCTCATCATCCTGGTGAACAACGCGATGGGTAAGGGCACCGCCGCGGCGCTGGGCGGCACCACGGCGTTGCTGCTGCTCGCGGTGTTCACCGTGGTCAACGTGGCCGCCGTGATCCTGCGCCGCGACCGCTCCCAGGAGGGTCACGACTACTTCCACGCCCCGCGCGTCCTGCCCTACCTCGGCGCCATCACGTGCGCGTTCCTGCTGGGGCCGTGGGCGCAGGACGTCATCGAGTACCAGATCGCGCTCGTCCTGATCGCCCTGGGCCTGGTCCTGTGGTTGCTGAACTTCCTGTACGCCCGCCTGTTCACGGGTCGCCGCACCCGCTTCCAGCGCCCCGAGGACCTCGCCAACCTGGAGGACGTGGACCGCTGAGTCCGCTCCCCCGCCCACCCGCTCACGGACCCGGAGACGTCATGAACATCGTTGTCGGATACCTTCCCACCCCCGCCGGCCGGGCCGCCCTGCGCGCCGGGATCGCCGAGGCCACCCTGCGTTCGGCGGACCTCGTGGTGGTCCAGGGCCATCACACCAAGCGCTGGGGGCGGCACACCGGCCCCGAGGACACCGAAGCCGCCATGCAGGAGGACCGCGCCGCGCTCGACGAGAGCGGCGTGTCCTACGAGCTGGTCCCAGTGGCGCACGACGCCGATCCGGCGGACGTCATCCTCGAGGCCACCGATCGCGACCGGACCGCTCTGCTCGTGATCGGGACCCGCCGGCGCACCCCGGTGGGCAAGTTGATCATGGCCCCCACCACGCAGCGTCTGCTGCTCGAGGCCGGGTGCCCGGTGCTGTGCGTGAAGGCGGGGTACGACGCCGCCTGAGCGAGCGACGTCGACAGCCTCCCGTCACGCGCCGACGAACCCGGCGGGCGGGACCGCGCGAGCACTGACCATCGCCCCATGGAACGGCGGGCCGGACCCCCAAGGTCCGGCCCGCCGTCGTCGGTGGGACGTGATGGAAAGAGCGCTCAGGCCGCGCGGTCGGTGCGCTCGTCGTGCTGCGCGGCGCCGTCCAGAGGGGTGCTGCCCCGCGCGGGCCGGTACGACGGCGCGGGCGCGGTTGCCGTCGTGGAGCCGGCGCGGCGCACGGTCGCGGGTGCGGGCTGGGACACCCCGGCCTGACGCCACGAGAACCCGAACGCGAGAGCGGGCACCACCTTGTTGGCCAGGGCGCACCCGGCCATGACCCCGGCCCAGGCCACGGGCACGGCGGCCAGGACGTCCAACGGGTAGTGCGCGCCCGAGTACATGCGGGCGGCCCCGACGATCACCACGGCCAGCGTGCCGAGCAGCGCGATCCGACGCCGTGAGGAACGGCGGGAGGCCACGAGACCCAAGGCCAGCACGATCGCAACGACCGCACCCGTGTGCGAGGACGGGAAGGACATGGAGCCGGTGACCGGTGCGAGGGCCTCCCCGCTCAGGAACGTGGGACGCGGCCGCTCCACGAACACCTTGACCAGACCCACGGCACCCCACCCGGCGAGGGCGGTGATCCCGAAACCGGTGGCGTCGAGGGGGCGGCGTCTGAGGACGGCCAACCACCCGATGACGGCGGCGATGATCAACACCACCGCGCCGTTGGACAGTGCGTACTGCACCGCGGTGGCCACCGCGTCCAGAAGAACGTTGCGATGCTGGGAGAGCCCCTCGAGCAACGCGGTCTCCCCGTGGGTGATCTGCGGTGACAACACCACCAGACGCCCAAGGGTTGCCGTCAGCAACACCGTGACCAAGGGAACGGCCACTCGGTGACGCAACTGCGGCAACCGCCACGGGGACCCGCCCGGCGAGGGGGAAGTGTGCTGCGCCGGATAGGTCATGTGTCAATGGTGACACGAGACACTCAACGATTCCTGAAGTGGGCGTGTCGCACGCGGTGTGGCGTCCCTGACGCGAGGTTCCGGGGTGTTCCACGGCCGGTATCGCTGCGCGGCCGCACCGTGCCCCGCGGGCTGGGAACGAAGTTTCACGTGAAACACGTAGTGCTAATACACCTTTTTAAGGTTGCATGTTTCGATTGGTATGTGCTCCGCGAGGACGAATAGTCCATTCACGTGCGTCTTCCTGGTGCGGACACCGTCACGGGGCGCTCCAAAAGTTCATTTCCCGAACACTGACTACACTCAGCCCTCAAGAAATATTCGAGAAGGGAAGAGACGATGGCGTCCACACCCCCACCCCCGCGCTCCACGCGAGAGTCTCGGGCCCAGGCCGGCCCGCCCTCCACACACCCGCCCTCGCCGCAGCCCGCCTCCGCGCAGCCGCCCGCCCCGGGGTCGCAGGCCGCACTGCGCCTGGCCAATCGCCGCAGGGTCGTGGACGCGGTGCGCGAGCTGGGTGCGGCGACCCAGGCGAGCATCGCGCGGGAGACGGCCCTGGCGCCGTCGACGGTCTCGTCCATCGTCCATGAGCTCACCGCGTGCGACCTGCTCGCCATGGAACCGGAGCACGGCGGGCGGCGCGGGCAGCGCGTGCACTTCAGCGAGAGCGCCGGCTACCTGGTGGGCGTGGACGTGGGCCACCGTCACGCGAGCGTGGCCGTGGCGGACCTGAACCTGGACGTCCGCGCGCAGCGGCGCATCGACCTCCCGGCCGGGCACCGCGCCGAGGACGTACTGACCGGGGCACGGGAGATCCTCGACGAGTTGCGGACCTCGCTCGACGTCCCCGCCCAGCGCATCCTGGGCGCGGGGCTCACCCTTCCCGCGCCCGTGGACGCCGAGTGCCGCGGCCTCGGCTCGGAGGCCATCCTCCCTGCGTGGGCCGGGCTGGACCTGCGAGCGCTGGCCACCGGGACGCTGGGCTGTCCCACCGTGGTGGAGAACGACGCGAACGCCGGGGCCGTGGCCGAACACGCGCTCGGCGCGGGGCGCGGGACGGCCCACATGGCGTACCTCAAGCTCTCGCACGGCGTGGGTGCCGGGCTGATCCTGGGCGGCGGGCTGTACCGCGGGGCCACCGGGTCCGCGGGCGAGATCGGCCACGTGACGCTCGACGAACGCGCAGGGCTGTGCCGGTGCGGCAATCGAGGGTGCCTCGAGACCTTCGTGTCCTCCCAGACCGTGCTGGACGTCGTGGCCTCCTCGGGGCGGCGCGCGGAATCGGTGGGTGACGTGGTCCGGGAGGCGCTGGCCGGCGATCCCGGATGCACCCGGGTGATCACGGACACCGGGCGGTTGATCGGCGGTGCCGTGGCGCAGCTGTGCAATGCGTTCAACCCGGAACTCGTGGTCGTGGGCGGAGAGCTCGCGCGCGCCGAGGACCTGCTGCTCGATCCCGTGCGGGACGCGGTGCAGCGCTACGCGGTGCGCGGTTGCGTGTCCGGGCTGCGGATCGTCACAGCGCAGCTCGGGGCCCGGGCGCATCTCATGGGTGCGCTCATCCGTGCGCGGGCCGAGACGTCCCTCCCCGTGTAGGACATCCGGGGCACGCCGGCCGCCGCAGACGACACGCACGGAATTTGTCTTCGACTCATGGACATTTTGTGACCTGGGTCCTACCCTGGGTTCACTGTCCTTCCCCGGCAGCCGCCCTCCCTGGTCCCACGAGCTGGTTCCAGGAGACGAAAACCCGCCTCGTACGGGCCCCTCGACCGGTACATCCCCGGAACGGACGGCATGATCCCCGGGAGCGGGAAGCGTTGAATTTCGGTACAGCAAGGGAGCTGCGGGATGAGCAATCCAGCGCAAGCACACTCGCCGGAGCGTCATCAGACGAACACCGGCGCGGTCATTCGCATCACCACCGTGGCCGCGTTCGGCGGCCTCCTCTTCGGGTACGACTCCGCCGTGATCAACGGCGCGGTCTCCTCCATCCAGTCCACGTTCGACGTGGGTCCGGGGCCCCTGGGCTTCGCGGTGGCCGCGGCCCTCCTGGGCGCCGCCGTGGGTGCGTTCTTCGGTTCCCGCATCGCGGACCGCACGGGGCGCATCCCCATCATGAAGATCGCTGCGCTGTTGTTCCTGCTCTCGGCGATCGGCTGCGGTTTCACGCAGTCCATCGAATGGCTCGTGTTCTGGCGGGTCGTGGGCGGTATCGGCGTGGGTGTGGCGTCCGTGATCGCACCGGCATACATCGCGGAGGTCTCCCCCGCACACCTGCGCGGACGCCTGGGCTCCCTGCAGCAGATGGGTATCGTGCTGGGCATCTTCCTGTCCCTGCTCATCGACGCCCTGCTCGCCCACTGGGCCGGTGGCGCCGCCAACGAGCTGTGGTTCGGACTGGCCGCGTGGCGCTGGATGTTCCTGGTCATGGCCGTGCCCGCCGTGCTGTACGGCATCGGCGCGTTCCTGATCCCCGAGTCGCCGCGCTACCTGGTCTCGGTGGGTCGTCCGGACGAGGCGCGCGCCGTCCTCTCCCGGATCCACGGTGACGACGCCGTGGACGCCCGCGTCTCCAAGATCCGCAGCACCGTGGACAACGAGCGCAAGCCCCGCTTCGCGGACCTACGCGGTTCCATGGCCGGGCTCAAGCCCGTGGTGTGGGTGGGCATCGGCCTGGCCGCACTGCAGCAGTTCGTGGGCATCAACGTGATCTTCTACTACTCCAACGTGTTGTGGGAGTCGGTGGGCTTCAAGGAGTCCGATTCGTTCACCATCTCCGTGGCCACCTCCGTGGTCAACGTGGCGGTGACCATCGTGGCCATCTTCCTGGTGGACCGGATCGGGCGCCGGCCGCTGCTGCTCGTGGGCTCCGCCGGCATGGCCCTGTCCCTGGGTGTGATGTCCGTGGTGTTCGCGACCGCCACCAAGGTCATGGTGGACGGCCAGCTCACCCCCGAGCTCGGCCCCGTGGCCGGACCCGTGGCGCTGATCGCCGCCAACCTGTTCGTCGTGTTCTTCGGTGTCTCGTGGGGTCCGCTCATGTGGGTCCTGCTCGGCGAGATGTTCCCCAACCGCATCCGTGGCGCGGCGCTGGCCGTGGCCGGTGCGGTGCAGTGGATCGCCAACTGGGCCGTGACCGTCTCCTTCCCCTCCCTGTCCAACTTCTCGCTGGGGCTGACCTACGGCATCTACGCGTTCTTCGCGCTGGTGTCCCTGGTCTTCACCATCAAGATGGTGCGGGAGACCAACAACGTGGAACTCGAGGACATGCACGCCTGATCCCACTCTCCCCGTCCCGATGCCCCGGTTCGCAGTACACGCGCACCGGGGCATCGTCATACCTGGTTCACGTTCGTGATAACAGCTCGTCGCAATACCGGCAGGGGTCCGGTGTTCGGGTATTTTCAAGACAGATTTGCCGCTGCCCGGGCATCGGGGCCCGGGAAGCACGACACGTTCAACGGCGAAAAGAGAGCCTCCCATGACGCAGCACACCGACTCCTCGACCTCAGGACGCAAGTCCGCGGGCCACGTGATCGTGGATTCCCTCGCGGCGCACGGGGTCGAGCGCGCCTACGTGGTTCCCGGCGAGAGCTACCTGGACGTCCTGGACGGTCTCTACGACTCCCCCATCGACACCGTGGTGTGCCGCCAGGAGGGTGGCGCCGCGTACATGGCGGAGGCGGACGGGAAGATGAACGACGTCCCGGGCGTGGCCATGGTGACCCGCGGTCCCGGCGCAGCCAACGCGCACGTGGGCCTGCACACCGCGTGGCAGGACTCCACGCCCATGGTGCTGTTCGTGGGACTCATCCCGTTCGAGCACCGTGAGAAGGAAGCGTTCCAGGAGTTCGACCCGCACCAGTGGTTCGCCTCCGGGGCCAAGCGCGTGATGGTCCTGGACCACGCGGAGCGGGCCTCCGAGTACGTGGCCGAGGCCATGTTCGCCGCGCGTTCCGGGCGTCCGGGGCCCGTGGTGGTGGGCCTGCCCGAGGACGTGATCACCCGGCAGATCGAGCCCACGGTGCACCCGGAGATCCCGGTGGCCGGCGGCGGGATGACCGTGGAGGACTGGAAGGCCCTCGAGTCCGCGCTCAAGGAGTCCCAGAAGCCCCTGTTCGTCTTCGGTGGTAACGACTGGACCCCGCAGGGCGCGCAGCGCTTCACCGCCTGGCTCGAGGAACACCACATCCCCGCCGCGGCGGAGTGGCGCTGCGAGGGCACCGTCCCGTTCGACTCCCCCTCGTACGTGGGACCCATCGGTTACGGCCGCCCCAAGCCCACCTACGACCTGCTGGAGGAGACCGACCTGCTGGTGTTCGTGGGCACGGTCCCCGGTGACGTGATCACCAACGGCTTCCTGGTGCGCCAGGACTGGACCAAGAAGAACTTCATCGTGACCATGGACCCCTCCATGCGCGGGCGTTCCGGCGCGGTGACCTACCAGATCGTGGCCAAGCCGGACGTGTTCGTGCGTGACCTGGTGCGCATGGACCTGCCCGTCTCGGACGTGTGGCGGGACTGGTGCGCGCGGATGCGTCAGCAGCAGGTGGATTTCTCCACCCCCAAGGACGCCTCCCCCGCGGACGGCCCGGCCTCGATGGACACCATGATGGCGAACCTCGTCGCGACCCTCCCCGAGGACGCCATGGTCACCTTCGGCGCGGGCGAGCACACCAACTGGGCCCACCGCTACTTCCCCACGAACGGCTACGCGTCCATGATCTCCGCGCGCAACGGCTCCATGGGTTACTCGATCCCCTCCGCCGTGGCGGCGTCCCTGAACTACCCCGGTCGCCGCGTGATCTCGATCGCCGGGGACGGTGAGTTCCTCATGAACGGCCAGGAGCTCGCGACCGCCGCGCAGTACGGCGCCACTCCCCTGGTCATCGTGATGGACAACCAGGAGTACGGCACCATCCGCACCCACCAGGAACAGCACTACCCGGGTCACGTCTCAGGGACCCAGCTGAAGAACCCGGACTTTGCGGCCATGGCCACGGCGTTCCACGGTTTCGGCGTGCGCGTGGAGCGCGAGTCCGAGATCCCCGGGGCGCTCGAGCAGGCCTACAAGGCGATCGACGAGGACCACACGTTCGCGTTGATCCACCTGGTCGTCCAGCAGCGCAACAAGGCATACTGATCCCGATATAAATACTTGTCACGACGCCGCGGCGCCCGTCCTCAGGGAGGGGCGCCGCGGCGTCGTCGTCCGTTCAGGACACGCGCGCCGGGATCACCGCAAGGGGTGGGCGGCCTGGTCCCGGTACATCCGCCCGACGACGACCGCGACCACGCCGAGCGCGGGGGTCAGCAGAGCGACGCCCCAGAAGATCGCTTCCGGGGACAGCAGCTGTGAGACGGGCCCGGCCACGGCCATGGAGATGGGCATGAGGGACAGCGAGACGAAGAAGTCCAGGGACGAGATCCGCCCCAGCATGTGCCCGGGCACCCGCCGCTGCAGCAGCGTGCCCCAGATGACCTGACCCGCGCCACCCGTGGCCCCGAAGATGCACAGCGCCGCCGCCATGACCCACCACGAGTCGGTGCCGCCCACCAGACCGAACGGCAGGGTGCCGAAACCCCACAGCCAGACCATGGTCGTGAGGTACTTGCGGGGCAGTTGGACGGACGCCATGATGCTCGAGCCCACGGCCGTGGACACTCCGTACAGCCCCAGCATGGCGCCGTAACTCGCGAGCGATCCGCCCAGCCGGTCCACCACCAGGAACGGGACGAGTACCTCGAGCGGGCCGATGAACAGGAACACCGCGCTCATGGCCCACAAGAGCGTCCACAGCAACCACGGGGTGCGCACGCAGTACCGGAACCCGTCCACGAGATCGCGCAGGACGGAGGGCCGGGCGGTGTCCACCGCGGGGATCGGCCCGGTGACCTCGCGTTCCGGGATCCGTAACCGCAGCATGAAGGACAGCGCGATCGCGTGGCACACCGCGATCGCCAGGACGGACGCCCCCGGGAGGGCCAGGCCCGTGAGGACCCCGCCCACCGCGGGCCCGGCCGCGATCTGCAGCAGGGGGCGGGCCGTGCCCTCCACGCCGTTGGCCGCGAGCAGCTGATCGGGCGGCAGGATCCTGGGCAGGGCCGCGGAGTAGGCGGGGTAGAAGAACCCCACGGCGGCGGCGAAGACGAACGCGGCGAGCGCGAGGTGCCACAGGGCCAGGGTGTCGGTCCAGGTGAGGATCACGATGGTCAGGGCCGTGACCAGGTTGGTGACCTCCACGCACCGCAGGATCAGACCCAGGGGCAGCCGGTCCGCCGTGACGCCGCCCAGCAGCACGAAGCACACCATGCCCACCGCGCCGGCAGCCGTCACGAGGGACAGCTGCACCGCGGAGCCCCCGAGCGCCATGACCCGTGCCACGAGGGCCACGGCCCACAACCCGGAGCCGAAGACGCTCATGCACATGGCCACGGCGAGCACCGTGTACGCACGTGACGAGAACGGCCGCAGGGCCCGGGGAAGTTTCACCCGCACAGGTTACCGGTACGTTGTCACGCGGACCACACCGGTGCCGTACGGTGAGGACGGAAGCCTGTTCGTCCCCGCCGTGGAGGAGTCATCGTGCGCGCAACCCATGTCCCCGAGAAGGGGACCATCCTGATCGAGCAGTGGCCGGCCCCGGAGGCCACGCGGGACGGCGAGTTCGTGGTGCGGGTCGTGGCGGCCTCCGTGTGCGGCTCGGATCTGCATGCCGTGCTGCACGGCACGCTGCACCCCCTGGGCCCCACGCGGGCGGGATACCCCGGGCACGAGGGCGTGGGGGTCGTCACGGAATCGCGCTCACGGAGGTTCCCCGTGGGGACCCCGGTGCTGTGCGTTCCCCCCGGGGAGATGGGCGGGACGTTCGCGCAGTTCATGCTTTTGGACGACGACCACGCCGTGGCCCTGCCCGGTGATGTGGATCCCTCGGACCTCACGCAGATGCGCCGCTACATGATGGCCCAGCAGATGGGCACGTGCCTGTACGCGATGGACCTCTACTGGCCCACCGAGGTGCCCGAGCGCCATGCGGGAACGTGCGTGATCATGGGCGCGGGCTCGGCGGGCCTGTTCTTCCTGCAGGACGCGCTGCGCCGGGGCTTCGAGCAGGTGATCGTCTCGGACAAGCAGGAATCACGCCTGCGGATCGCCCGGGAACTGGGCGCGCACACGGTCCGGGTCCCGGACGAGGACCTGGCCTCCGTGGTCTCGGAACTCACGGGCAACAACGGTGCGGACCTGGTGATCGAGGCCGTGGGCTCGGACGCGCTGCGCGCGGAGGCGGTGCAGATCGTGGCCCACCGCGGGATCGTGGGCTGGTTCGGACTGTACGAGAGTTTCGATCCCGCTCCCGTCCCGATCTTCGAGACCTTCCGCAAGTGCGTGCGTCTGCAGGCCTCCGTGGCCGCCCAGTCCGAGCCCGGTCTCGTGTCCTTCCACGAGGCCGTGCGCCGCATCCACGACGACGAGGTGAGCGTGGACTACTGCCTGGGTCCCGTGCACCCGCTCGAGGAGGCCGGTGAGGTGCTGCGGATCGCCGAACGCGGCGGGGACGGCCACGTGAAGTTCACGATCGTCCCGTAGGGCTCTCCTGCGGTCCCCGGTCCCGGAACCCCTTGAGGATCTGCAGGGCCACCGGGATCACGGAGATCACCACGATCAGGATCGCGATCAGGTCCACGTGGTCACGGATCAGCGGGATCCCGCCCAGCAGGGACCCGGCCACCACCATGATGGTCACCCACAGGAAGCCGCCCAGGACGTTCCACCCCACGAAGCGGCGGTACGGGTGGCGCGCCGTACCCGCGACGAGCGGGACGTACGTGCGGATGATCGGGACGAAGCGCGCGAGCACGATCGCCCTGCCGCCGTAGCGCAGGAAGAAGTCCTCGGTGCGGGTGAGGTAGGAGGTCTTCAGGAACCGGGCGTCGTCGGAGAAGAAGCGCCGGCCGTACCGGTTACCCAGGAAGTAGCCCACCTGGTCCCCCGCGACCGCGGCGATGAACGGCACCAGGATCATGAGCCACAGCGGGACCTGCAGCGCCTCGTGCAGCAGCCCGCCCGTGAACAACAGGGAGTCCCCGGGCAGGAACGGGAACAACAGCCCCGATTCCACGAACACCATCAGGGTGGTCCCGGCGAGCGCCCACGGCCCCAGCTGCTCGAGCAATTGGGCGGGATCCCCCAAGGGTGGCAGCTGCGGGATCAGCGTTCCCGCGGTGTGCAGCAGTTCAAGCGTCATGGTGACCCACTCTTCTCCTCGTGGGCCGGGTGCCGCGCACCACGGTCCTGTTCCTCCCCGGACGACGGCGCTCGCCCGGGGTAGCTCGTTCGTCCCGCGGTGTGCCCGCAACCGGGGTCGCGCGGGGTGCGATCACGGCTGCTGCGGCTTCGCGAACGGGAAACTCAGGACGTCGCGGATGGTCGTGGCGGTCATGAGCATGACCAGCCGGTCCAGCCCGATCCCCATGCCACCGGCCGGGGGCATGCCCACCTCCAGGGCGTCCAGGAAATCATTGTCCACCTGCATGGCCTCGAGGTCCCCCGCGGCGGCCTTGAGCGACTGCTCCGTGAGCCGGTGGCGCTGGACCACCGGGTCGGTCAGCTCGGAGTACGCCGTACCCAGTTCCATGCCGTTGACCACCAGGTCCCAGCGTTCCACGAGACCGCGCTCGGAGCGGTGGGGTGCGGTGAGCGGGGAGGTCTCCTCCGGGAAGTCGCAGTAGAACGTGGGGAACACGGTGTGCGGTTCCACGAGCTCCTCGTACAGGCTCTCGAGCACCGCCCCGGGGCCCATGCCTGGACCGATCTCCACGTCGTGCTGCGCGGCCACCGCGAGCAGGGTCTCGAAGTCCGACTCGATCGAGATCCGCCGCCCCACCGCCTTGCTCACCGCATCCGTCACGGTGATCACGGGCCACGGCCCGGACACGTCGGTCAGCACGGGCGCGGCGTCGGGGTCGTGCACGTCGTACAGGGGCAGTACCTGGGTACCGTGCAACGCCTGGGCCACCGTCTTGATCATCGTCTCGGTCAGCTCGCGCATGACCGTGTAGTCCGCGAACGGGTGGTACGCCTCGAGCGCGGTGAACTCCGGGTTGTGGGTCGCGTCCGCGCCCTCGTTGCGAAAGTTGCGGGCCACCTCGAAGATGGGCCCGCTGCCCGCCACGAGCAGTCGCTTGAGGTACAGCTCGGGGGCGATCCGCAGCGTGAGGTCCATCCCGTACGCGTTGATGTACGTGCAGAACAGGCGCGCCGAGGCCCCACCGTGCACCGTGTTCAGCACCGGTGTCTCGACCTCGCGGTAGCCCTGCCCGGTCAACACGCGGCGCACGGTGTCCACCGCGAGCGAGCGCTGACGCAACAGGTCCATCCCGCGCGGGTGGGGCGTCAGACGGCCTGTTGCGAGGCCGTCACCGGGAGGCCGGCCTCGAGCCGACGCCGCCGGTCCGCCTTCTGGCGCTTGACACCCGCGAGCGCGAGGAGACCTCCAATGACTGCCAGCGCGGCCGCCACGAGGGCCGGGGAGCGGTAGCCGAAACCGGCGGAGATCACCGCACCGCCCAGTAGGGCCCCGATCGAGTTGGCCACGTTGAACGCCGCGTGGTTGAGCGATGCGCCCATGAGTTGGGCGGGTCCCGCGGCCGTAATGAGCCAGCTCTGGATGCTGGGCATGATGAACGAGTTGGCCAGTGCCATGAGGAACCCGGCCACGAAGATCCCCACGGGGGATCCCGCGAGCGCTCCCACGAGCAACAGTGCCGCGGTGAGCACCGGGAAGCCCACGGCCATGGTGCGCCGGGCGCTGCGGTCCGCGCTGATCCCGCCCAGGATGTTGCCCAGGGTCATGCCGATTCCCACGACCGCGAGCAACCACGGGATGCCGGCGCCGGACAGCCCGGCCAGCTCACGGCTCATCTGGGTGAGGTAGCTGTAGATCGCGAAGAACCCGCCGAAACCGATCCCCGCGATCCCCATGACGATCCACACCTGGGGCAGCCGGAACGCCCGCAGTTCACGGCGCCGGTTCGCTCCGACCACCCGGTCCTGGTGGGGGACGGTCAGCCACACGCCGATCGCCGTGACGGCGAAGACCACGGCCACCGCGATGTACGCCATGCGCCAGCCGTAGGCCTGACCGACCGCCGTCATCACGGGGACACCCACGATGTTGGCGACCGTGAGCCCGGACAGCGCGAGTGCCACACCCTTGGCCTGGTTCCCCGGCCCCATCACGGTGGCGGCCACGAGGGATGCCAGACCGAAGTATGCGCCATGAGGAATACCCGCCAGGAACCGCATGACCAGGAGGGACTCGAACGTGGGCACGATTGCCGAGGCGAGGTTGCCCATGAGCAGTGCCGCGGCCATCACCAGCAGCATCGTGGTGCGGGAGGACTTCGCGGCGAAGAAGGAGATGACCGGGGCCCCGACCACGACACCTATGGCGTACGCGCTCACGAGCCACCCGGCGCGTGCGATCCCGGTCTCGGAGGACGCACCGTAGAGATCGGGCAGGAGGTTCTGGGCGATCTGGGGCAGCAGTCCCATGGACGCGAATTCCGTGCAGCCGATGCCGAAACCACCCAGGGCCAGGGCGAACAGCGCGAGTCTGCGACGGGCGGGGGTCAACTGGGACATGGACGCGCGACCTTTCGAGGATTCGCAGGTGGGGCTCCCCGGAGGGAGGTGGGCGAGTGGCCGGAGAGGCCGCGCCGATCGGTCCGTGGCCGACGACGGCGCACCGCGCAGGCGCTCGTAGCGGGCGAACCGCGCGGGCGGACCATTCGGACAGCACCCGGGCGGGCACAGGATCAATACAACACGGTGCACGCGCGTTTTATTCACCAGCCCGCGCACGTGTGGGTGAGGTCACGATCGTGAACTGTCCCCACCCCGTGCACGAGGGCTATCCACAGGTGTGGAGAACCTTGTGCATATCGCGATCGACATGTCCCCTACAGGGCAGTCCTAGCGCGCTGTCACGGTATACACAGGGGTGTTCACAGCTGTGGAATTACACATCTGTAAGTTGTTAACAGGTGTGGACAACCCCTGTGGACAGCCATCGGGTCGGCAATGTCAGAACCGGCGGCGCAGCCCCGGCAGCATGGCGAGCGCCACCACGGCACCCGCGATCAACCCACCCACGTGGGCCTGCCACGCGATGCCGCCCACCAGGAAACCGAAGGCCAGGTTGATCGCGATCAACACCGCGATGGGCGTGATGTTGTTCTTGAAGTGGCGCATGAAGACGAACATGGCGCCGAAGAGCCCGAAGACGCCGCCGGACGCCCCGATGACGAGCACCCACGGATTACCGAGCAACAGCACTCCCACGGATCCGCCCAGCACGGACACCACGAACAGGACGGCCATCCGCCAGGTCCCCAGCAGCGGCTCGAGCATCCGACCGAAGAGATAGAGCGTGTACATGTTGAGCAGCAGGTGCAGCGGGGAGGGCATCGCGTGGACGAAACCGCTCGTGAGCATCCGCCACGGCTGGGTGTCCGTGAGCGCGGGGGCGTAGCCCAGGATGCTCGTCAGGCTGTAGGGCGTGAACAGGCTCGTGAGCCACTGCAGGCCCCACATGACCGCGCAGATCCCGATGAGCGTCCACGTGACGGGCATGGCCCCGACCCGGCGTGGGCGACGACGACGCTGCGCAGCGTCGTCGTGACCCCCGCGTTGCGCACCGCGCGGGTCGGCGGACGTCTGGCCGTGCACGTACTGCCCGTACCGGGGCGCGGGAACGGGTTCGCCGCTCCACGGGGCGGGGCCGTCCGGTGAGCCTGCGGGCCGTCGATCGTCCCGGGGGTCGTGGGGGTGGTGGGTCATGGTCATCCTCCGGGAGTGGGCGGGGCGGCTGGACGGGGCCCGGATACGGGCGAAGCCCACCCGGGGACCGGGTGGGCTTCGTGCCGGGCGTGGAAGCTGCGGGTCAGAGCTTCTCGATATCGATGGAGGTGATCACGCAGTCCTCCACGGGGCGGTCCTGGCCGCCGGTGCGCACGTTGTTGAGCTCGTCCACGACCTTCTTGGACTCGTCGTCCGCGACCTCACCGAAGATGGTGTGCTTGCCCTGCAGCCACGTGGTGGGCGCGGTGGTGATGAAGAACTGGGAGCCGTTGGTGCCGCGGCCGTTGCGGGTACCGGCGTTGGCCATGGCCAGCACGTACGGGGCGTTGAAGTTCAGTTCGGGGCTGATCTCGTCGTCGAAGTTGTAGCCCGGGCCGCCGATGCCCTGGCCCAGCGGGTCCCCGCCCTGGATCATGAAGTCCTTGATGATGCGGTGGAAGACGACGTCCTTATAGAGCGGGCCGTTCTGCTTCTCACCCGTGCGGGGGTCCGCCCATTCCTGGGTGCCGTCCGAGAGACCCACAAAGTTCTTGACCGTCTTGGGCGCGTGGTTGCCGAAAAGGTCCACCACGATGTCCCCGTGGTTGGTGTGGATGGTGGCCTTGTGCGTGGCGATAGCGGAAGTCATGATTCACATTGTGGCACGGCGTCCTCGGGGCCGACAGAACGCTCCCGAGGTGTTCAGCGCACAGTGAAAAGGGCTGGGGTGTCGCTTTTCCCCGGGAATCCCGGGGTTGTCAGACCGTATGCTGAAGGTGGAGATTTTTACGGTCACCACTGTAGGAGGGACACACAATGAGCTTGTTCAAGAGCAAGGCCCAGACGCAGGCCGAGCACGCCCGGAAGAACGCCGAGTCCAAGGTCGTCAGCGCCGGGGACTGGCTCTCCACCGAGATCGGTGAGCTCGGGGAGAAGCTGCAGCACGGCGTGCAGGCGGGTGCGTCCGCCCTCGCGAGCGGTGTGGAGGCCACGGGTCCCTACGTCCAGGACGGTTTGGGCAAGGCGCAGAACCTCGGCGAGGACATCAAGCACCGCGGCGAGAAGGCCAAGGCCGCCGGTGCCGCTGCCGCCGCTCCCCTGGCCGCGAAGGCCGCCAAGAAGACCGCCGAGGGTCGTGCCGTGGCACAGGACAAGTACTCCGGTGCCGTGGCCGCGCTGGCCTCCAAGGTCGCGGACGCCGACACCTCGGACCAGTTCGACGCCCTCGTGGCCAAGCTGACCGGTGACAAGAAGACCGTCAAGCGCATCCAGAAGGCCGCGAAGAACTCGGCCAAGGAATACGCCAAGCAGCAGAAGAAGGCCCAGGGTGGCCACAAGGGTCTGCTGCTCCTCGGTCTGCTGGCCGCCGGTGGCGTGGCCGGTGTGGCCGCGTGGCGCGCGTCCCGCCCGGTGCAGGACCCCTGGAAGACCCCCGCCACCGCCTCCCCGCGCGTGTCGGCCTCCCCGGTCAACACCAACTCCACGGTCGCCGCCGGCACGGGTGTGAAGGTGGACGACGTCGAGGACCCCACCTCCTCCGCCCAGAAGGAGGGCACCGCCTCCCAGGCCGCCCACCGCGCCTCGGACAGCGTGAAGTCCGTGGCCGAGGACGCCAAGCAGACCGTGAACGAGGTCAAGGAGCAGATCAAGGGCTCAAAGACGGACGACATGGGCACCCCGGACAACCGCTCCAAGCACAACCCGGGCGATCCCAAGCACTGAGCCGGTTCTCGCGCTCACCGCGCGTAGCCGCATGACGACGGCGCCGCGTCCCCTGAGGGGGCGCGGCGCCGTCGTCGTCGGACTAGAAGAACACGCACGAGCCGTACGCGGAGAACGCATGGGCCGTACGGGGAGAACGCACGGACCGTGCGGGGAGAACCGCGGCCTCGTGCGATGGGGCTCAGGCGAAGATGCCGGAGACCGTGTCCCACAACTGGTAGATACCCAGGATGATGAACAGCACGGCGCAGACCACCAGGACTGCATTGGTGAACATACCGTTACGCCAGCGCTTGGGTGTGCGGGACGTGTTGAGCAGTCCCAGCAGCGTGACCGCCAGGAACGGCATGAACAGTGCCCCGAGCACGCCGTAGAGCAGGATGAGGAACACGGGCCGGTCCAGCAGCAGCAGGAGCATGGGCGGGAACGTGAGCCACAGCAGGTAGAACTTGAAGTACTTGCCGCCGTTGCGGGTGTCCGGGTGGCCGCTGGGCTTGTGCCGGACGTTGCCCCAGTAGTCGGCGAACATCAGGGACACCCCGGACCACACGCCCACCACGGAGGAGAACGAGGCCGCCCAGAACCCCACGAGGAACGTGATGCCGATGACGTCCCCGTAGCGGTCGCGTAACACCTGGTCCAGGTCCAGCAGGCCCTTGTCCCCGGCGCTGATGGCGTAGCCGGCGGAATAGAGGACCTCGGCGCCCACCACGAGCATCGCGAGCACGAAGATGCCGGTCACGGTGTAGGCCACGGTGTTGTCGAGCTGCATCACGCGCATCCACCGCGGCTGGTGCCAGCCCTTCTCCCGCAGCCAGTAGCCGTAGGCCGCGAGGGTGATCGTACCGCCCACACCGCCGGCCAGCGCCAGGGTGTAGACCACACCGCCCTGCGGGATCACGGGGATCAGCCCGGTGAGCATCTGAGGGATGTTGGGCAGGGTGATGATCGCGAGCCCCACCATGACCAGGAACATGATCCCCACCATGGCCGCGGTGATCTTCTCGATCACCGCGTAGCGCCCCGCCCACACGATCACGAACCCGATCAGGCCCATGAGGATGGCCCACGCCCACAGGGGCAGGATGGGGAACAGCGCGGCAAGCGGCAGGGCGGAGGAGGACATGGCCGTGGCGCCGTACACGAATCCCCAGATCAGGATGTACGGACCGAAGTACCAGGAGGTCCACCGGCCCAGGGAGCGCCAGCCCTCGAAGATGGTGCGCCCGCTCGCGAGCGAGTACCGACCGGCGCCCTCCACGAGCACGATCTTCATGATCGTGCCCGCGATGACTGCCCACAACAGGGTGTAGCCGTAGCGCGAGCCGGCGGTCAGCGTGGCCACCATGTCCGCGGCACCCACGCCCGTGGCCGCCACCACGAGACCGGGGCCGATCAGCTGCCACCGTTTGACCTTCTCCAACGACTCATCGGGGTCGATGGACGGAAGGGGTTGCAGCGGGGTCTTGTCGCGCATCGGGGGCTCCACACTTCGGGCATGAGTCAGGTCACAGTTGTGCTCATGCAGTCTTTCACGCTGGGTGCGCCACACCCTTTCGGTGGCGAAGTGTGGCGGGTGTGTCCCCGCGGAGGACCGGGGACGGGCCCGGCACGAAGGAACCCCCGAGGACCGATGCTGCGGTCCCCGGGGGTTCTCGGGTGTGGAGCCTAGGAGATTCGAACTCCTGACATCCGCCTTGCAAAGGCGGCGCTCTACCAACTGAGCTAAGGCCCCGTGTTCAATTGTGGTGCTGATCCCGCAGAACGCGGATCGCGGTACCGGGACGGTCAGTCCACGGGGTCCACGGCCGAATTCCACGCCTCGCGCTTGGCCTCCGCCTCGCGCCAGGACTTGAAGGCTGCCACGGACAAGCCGGCCAGTGCGGCCAGGGCTGCGATTCGTGCCTTCATGGGGACCCTCCGAACGAGATCGTCTCGCGGTTGGTGGGAATTCGATGGGTGGGCGTACCAGGAATTGAACCTGGGACCTCTTCGTTATCAGCGAAGCGCTCTAACCGTCTGAGCTATACGCCCTCAGCGTGCACCGCCAGAATCGTCCTCTGATCGGCCACGCCAAGACTTTACCGGAGTTTCATCCGCCGCACAAAATCGGGCGGACCGCGGGATCAGTCGTCGGTCAGGGTCACCCCGATGCCACCGATCAGGGACGCCGCGATGTTGTACACGAGCGCCCCGAGCACGGACAGCACGGTCAGCAGGATGACGTTGACCACGGAGATGATCGTGGCGAACAGGGCCACGTTGCCGAGCGAGAGGAACCGCTTGATGTCCGCCCCCCCGGCGCTGCCGCCGAGCATGGACAGCAGTTCGTTGATCCCGTCGAACAGCCCGGTGAGGCTCAGCACGATCCACAGCACCAGGGACGCCACGACCGTGATGATCCCGAGCGCCACGGAGAGCAGGAAGGCCAGCTTGAGCACGGACCACGTGTCCACCTTGGACACCACGAGCCGTGCGCGGCGCACCTTGGCCCGGGGGGCGGGTCGCACGAGTCCCTTGCCGGAGCTCTTGGCGCTCTGCGGGGACGGCTTCTGGGGGGAAGAAGTCTTCACGGGCTGGCCCGCCTTCGAGGCTGAGCTCGCGCTCATGCGTCACCTCCGTTGTCGTTGTGCTCCAACGCTACTGCATCGTCGTCACCGACCGGCGCAGCGGCGTCGGCACCGTCCTGGCCCGCGGGGGCGTCCGCGGTCGCGGCCTCGGCGGAGTCCGTCGCGGGGCCGGGGGCGACGTCGCTCGGCCCGGTGGCCTCGGCGGCGTCCTCCTCGGCGACCTCCTTCTCGATCTCCCGCTCGGCGTTGCGGGCGACCCCCACGATGGCGTCGTTGGGACCCGGCTTGGCGAAGATCACACCCATCGTGTCGCGGCCGCGGGCGGGGACCTCGCTCACGTTGGAGCGTACGACCTTGCCGCTTTCCATGACCACGAGCACCTCGTCGTTCTCGCCCACGATCAGCCCGCCCACCAGGCCACCGCGGACCTCGGCGAGCTTGGCGACCTTGATGCCCAGGCCGCCGCGGCCCTGCACGCGGTACTCCTGGACGCTCGTGCGCTTGGCGTAGCCGCCCTCGGTCACCACGAACACGTAGGAGTCGTCGCTGACCACGTTGGCGGAGAGCAACTCGTCCCCGGAACGGAACTTCATGCCCGTGACACCGGAGGTCGCGCGACCCATGGGGCGCAGGGCGTCGTCGTCAGCGGTGAACCGCAGGGACTGGCCCAGGCGCGAGATCAGCATGACGTCGTCGTCGGTGTCCACGAGCATGGCCGAGACCAACTCGTCGTTCTCGCGCAGGTTGATCGCGATCACGCCCGCGGAACGATTGGTGTCGTAGTCCGTGAGCCGCGACTTCTTGATCAATCCGTTGCGGGTCGCGAGCACGAGGTACGGGGCGTCCTGGTAGGAGTGCAGCTCCATGACCTGGGCGATACGTTCCTCGGGCTGGAACTCCATGAGGTTGGCCACGTGCTGGCCCTTGGCGTCCCGGCCGGCCTCCACGAACTCGTACGCCTTGACGCGGTAGACGCGCCCGAGGGTCGTGAAGAACAGGATCCAGTTGTGGGTGCTCGTCACGAAGAAGTGCTCCACGACGTCGTCGCCGCGCAACTGCGCGCCCTTGATGCCGCGGCCACCGCGGTGCTGGGCTCGGTACTCGTCCGCACGGGTGCGCTTGACGTAGCCGTCGCGCGTGATGGTCACGACCACCTGCTCCTGCGGGATCAGGTCCTCCATGGAGACGTCCCCGTCGAAGCCGTAGAGCACCTCGGTGCGGCGGTCGTCACCGTAGTGGTCCACGATGCCCTGCAGCTCCTCCGAGATGATCTCGCGCTGGCGCTCCTCGGACGCGATGATCGCCTCGTACTCGGCGATCAACCGCTGCAGCTCGGCGTGCCGGTCCTGGATCTTCTGCCGTTCGAGCGCGGCCAGACGACGCAGCTGCATGTTGAGGATCGCCTGGGCCTGGGCCTCGTCGATCTCGAGCAGCTCCATGAGCCCGGTGCGTGCCTGCTCCACCGTGGGCGAGCGCCGGATCAGGGCGATGACCTCGTCCAGGGCGTCCAGGGCCTTGAGCAGGCCGATCAGGATGTGCGCTTCCTCCTGCGCCTGCTTGAGGCGGTACTTGGTGCGCCGGACGATGACTTCCATCTGGTGGGTGACCCAGTGGTGCACGAACGCGTCCAGGGACAGCGTGCGGGGCACCCCGTCCACGAGCGCGAGCATGTTCGCGGAGAAGTTCTCCTGCAACTGCGTGTGCTTGTAGAGGTTGTTGAGCACGACCTTGGGCACGGCGTCCCGCTTGAGCACGATCACCAACCGCTGACCCGTGCGTCCCGAGGTCTCGTCGCGCATGTCCGCGATGCCCTGGACCCGCCCGTCCTTGACGAGGTCCGCGATCTTGATGGCCAGGTTGTCCGGGTTGACCTGGTACGGCAGCTCCGTGACCACGAGGCACGTGCGGTTGTGGATCTCCTCCACGCTGACCACCGCGCGCTGCGTGATGGAACCACGACCGGTGCGGTAGGCCTGCTCGATGCCCTTGTGACCCAGGATCTGCGCTCCGGAGGGGAAGTCCGGACCCTTGATCCGCTTGATGAGTTCCTCGAGCAGGGTCTCGCGGTCCACGTGCGGGTTCTCGAGGTACCACTGCACCCCGTCCGCGACCTCGCGCAGGTTGTGCGGGGGGATGTTGGTGGCCATGCCCACCGCGATGCCGGAGGACCCGTTGACCAGCAGGTTGGGGAACCGCGCGGGCAACACCACGGGTTCCTGCTGCTTGCCGTCGTAGTTGTCCTGGAAATCCACGGTGTCCTCGTGGATGTCCCGGACCATCTCCATGGCCAGAGGCGCCATCTTGGTCTCGGTGTACCGGGGGGCCGCGGCGCCGTCGTTACCGGGGGAACCGAAGTTGCCCTGCCCCAGCGCGAGCGGATAGCGCATGATCCAGTCCTGGATCAGGCGCACCAGGGCGTCGTAGATCGCGGAGTCACCGTGCGGGTGGTAGTTGCCCATCACGTCGCCCACCACGCGCGCGCACTTGTTGAACGAGCGATCGGGGCGATAGCCGCCGTCGTACATCGTGTAGAGCACCCGCCGGTGCACGGGCTTGAGACCGTCGCGGACGTCCGGCAGGGCGCGCCCCACGATCACCGCCATGGCGTAGTCCAGGTAGGAGCGCTGCATCTCCGTCTGGAGATCGATCTGCTCCACGCGGTCGCCCGTGATCGCCACCTCGTCGGTCACGACGCCGTCGCCGGCCTCGGGTGCGTCCTGCGGGTCCACGGGCACGTTGCCGTCCTGCGTCTCGTCACTCATGCGTTGCTGTTTCCTTCTCTTATCCCCGGGGTCATCGTCTATGCTCGCGCCGGAATATTCCGGACGTCACATGCTCAGATGTCCAGGAACCGGATGTCCTTCGCGTTCTGCTGGATGAACTCGCGGCGGGACTCCACGTCCTCGCCCATCAGGACCGAGAACACCTGGTCCGCCGCGGCGGCGTCGTCCATGGTGACCTGCAGCAGCGTGCGGTGCTCGGGGTCCATGGTGGTGTCCCACAGCTCGGTGTAGTCCATCTCGCCGAGGCCCTTGTAGCGCTGGATGCCGTTGTCCTTGGGCAGGCGCCGGTTCTCCGCCAGGCCCTTGGCCAGGGCGGCGTCGCGTTCGGCGTCCGAGAAGACGTAGTCGTGCGGCGCGTTGGACCACTTGATGCGGTACAGCGGCGGCTGTGCGAGGTACACGTACCCGTGCTCGATGAGCGGGCGCATGAACCGGAACAGCAGCGTGAGCAACAGCGTGGTGATGTGCTGGCCGTCCACGTCCGCGTCCGCCATGAGCACGATCTTGTGGTAGCGGGCCTTCTCGATGTCGAAGTCGTCACCGATGCCCGCACCGAAGGCCGTGATCATGGACTGCACTTCCGCGTTGGACAGCGCACGGTCCAACCGGGCCCGCTCCACGTTGAGGATCTTCCCGCGCAGCGGGAGGATCGCCTGGTGCGCGGGATCGCGACCCTGCACGGCGGAACCGCCCGCGGAGTCACCCTCCACGATGTAGATCTCGGAGACCGTGGGGTCCTTGGACGAGCAGTCCTTGAGCTTGCCCGGCATGCCGCCGGACTCCAACAGACCCTTGCGACGCGTGGTCTCGCGCGCCTTACGGGCGGCCAACCGCGCCTGGGACGCGTATATGGCCTTACGGATGATGTCCTTGGCGGGGTTGGGGTTGCGCTCGAGCCACGCCCCGAACAGGTCGAACATCTCACGCTGGACGAAGGTCTTGGCCTCCGAGTTGCCCAGCTTGGTCTTGGTCTGGCCCTCGAACTGGGGTTCGGCGAGCTTGATCGAGATCACCGCGGTGAGCCCCTCGCGCACGTCCTCGCCCGTGAGGTTGTCGTCCTTGTCGCGCAGCAGCTTGTTCTCCCGCGCGTAGCGGTTGATGAGCGTGGTCAGCGCGGTGCGGAAGCCCTCTTCGTGGGTGCCGCCCTCGTGGGTGTTGATGGTGTTGGCGTACGTGTGCACGGACTCGTTGAACGCCGTGGTCCACTGCATGGCCAGTTCCAGGGACATCTTCTTGTCCGGGTCGTCCACCTCGAGCGAGATGACGTCGTCGTGGATCAGGTCGGCCTTCTTGGCCGAGTTCAGGAACGTGACGTAGTCCAGCAAGCCGTGGTCGTAGCAGTAGACCACCCGGCGCGCGCCCCCGTGGGCGGGGACAGCGGCGTCGTCCGTGCCGGCCGTCCCACCGTCCTGTCCCTCGACCGGACCGGAGGTGTCCACGGGGGACTCCCCCGCGATCTCCTCACCGGTCTCGTCCGTGGCGCGCTCGTCCGTGAGCGTGATGCGCAGACCCTTGTTCAGGAATGCCATCTGCTGGAACCGCGCCCGCAGGGTCTCGAAGTCGAAGTCCACGGTCTCGAAGATCTCGGGGTCCGGGTAGAAGACCTGGGTGGTCCCGGTCTCGTCCGTCTGCTCGCCGCGTTCGAGCTCACCCTGGGGGTGGCCGCCGTTCGCGAAGCTCATCCGCCAGACGTAGCCCTGTCGGCGGACCTCGGTGTCCACGCGCCGGGACAGGGCATTGACCACCGAGATGCCCACGCCGTGCAGACCGCCGGACACGGCGTAGCCACCGCCGCCGAACTTGCCACCGGCGTGCAGGATGGTCATCACGACCTCCACGGTGGGCTTGCCCTCCGTGGGGTGCATGTCCACCGGGATGCCGCGGCCGTTGTCGCTCACGCGCACGCCGCCGTCCGACTGGAGGGTCACCTCGATGTGGTCGCAGTACCCCGCGAGCGCCTCGTCCACGGAGTTGTCGACCACCTCGTAGACCAGGTGGTGCAGGCCGCGGGGGCCCGTGGAACCGATGTACATCCCCGGGCGCTTCCTGACCGCCTCGAGGCCTTCCAGAACGGTGATGTCGCTCGCGCCGTACTCGTGCTGTAGGGGATCCTCTGTAGCCACGGGGTCTCCGGTCCTCCTGCGTAATCGATGGCGATCATCACCCGACCCACATGAATACAGCCGATGAGACGGCTCGCGGCTCATCGGCTGGCGGGACGGGAAGATCTTTGGCTTCCCATTCTACCGCATAAAGCGCTGGACGGCCCGCAGACGCCCCGGAACCCCGCCGCGCAGGGTGGACCCATTTTCGGGGTGCGGTGCGCCTCGCGTGCTTCTGGCGCGTTTTTGGCGATTTCGGCTCACCCGTAGGTGTCCCGTGGCCCCCTGCCCTGCACCGACCAGCGCCCGCGTTTCCAGCTCGGCCCCACGGGACCGTAGATCTCGAGCCGCGTGACGATCCCCTCCCCCAGCTTGTCCGAGAACTTCCTGAGGATCTGGGGTTGGATCAACCGCAGCTGGGTCGCGTAGGCCGTGGAGTCGCAGCGCACACGCACCACGGTGTCCTCGAAACTCTCGGGCCAGGTGTGCTCGGCGTTGCGCGCCCCCACGAGGGACGGCCAGTCCGCGAGCACACTGCTCACGTTCACGGGCGTCTTCCAGCCCCGGTGGGTCATCAGCGCGTCCACCACGGTGGACAGCGGTCGGGGGTCCCGCGCGGAACGCCCCGGTCCCGAGAAGCCCCCGAGCTGGCGCGGATCCGCGCCGTAACGGTCCCGCGCGCGCAATGCCGGGGAGCCCGTTCCCTCCTCCATGGCCGTGCCGAAGGCGCGCATGTTCTTGGCCGCGGCCGCCTTGGACAGGGGCGTGTCTCCGCGGTCCCGGGCGGCCTTCCGGGCCCGTTGCAGGGCCACGGCCGCCGCGTCCACGACGTCGCGGTGCACGGGCTCGCTCACGGCTGCTCCGCCTCGGGGGCGTTCTGGTTCCCGCCGAACCCGGGATCTGCTCCGGCCTCGGGCTCGGGTCCGGACTCGGACTCGGCCTCGGTCTCGGGTTCGGCCGGCGACGCCGCGCGGTTCCGTACCGCCCCCGCCTCCACCTCGATCACCGTGGGCGAGTCCTCGAGCAGCGCCGCGGGTAGGTCCTCGTCCACCGCGGCGGTCACGAGCACCTGCTCTGCCTGCCGCACGAGCTCGGCCAGGCGGCGTCGTCGGCGCGCGTCCAGTTCCGCGAACACGTCGTCCAGGATCAGCACGGGCGCCGAACCCCGGGCCGGATCGTCGGCGAGGTGGACGTACCACGAGCCCAGACGAAGGGCCAGGGCCGTGGACCAGGTCTCCCCGTGGGACGCGTAGCCCTTGGCGGGGGTGTCCCCCAGCCGGATCACGAGGTCGTCCCGGTGCGGTCCCACCAGGGTGATCCCGCGATCCCGCTCATGACGTTCCATGCGCTCGAAGGCATTCATCATGAGCTCGTAGAGGTCCGTGACCGAGAAGTGTTCGAGCGCTTCCTGATCGGCACCGGGTGCCACGGACGAGCTCTCATAGCCCAGGGACACGTGTTTGGGTCCGTCCGTGAGCTGTTGGTACGCCCGGTCCACCTCGGGCTCCAAAGCCTTGAGCAACTGCAACCGCGCGCCCATCACGGCCGCGCCGGCGCGCGCGAGCTGGTCGTTCCACACCGCGAGCGTCGCACGGTCCGAGTCCGAGAACCCCCGGGAGCGTCGCGCCGATTTCAGCAGGGCGTTGCGCTGCTTCAGCGCCCGGTCGTAGTCCGAGCGCGCGGCACCGAGCACCGGTCGCATGGCCGTGGCGAGATCGTCCAGGAACCGCCGCCGGTGGGAGGGGTCCCCCTTGACCAGGGTCAGGTCCTCCGGGGAGAACAACACGGTGTGCAGGGTCCCCAGGGCCTCACGGGCGCGGACCGGGGCCGCCCGGTTGATCCGCACGCGATTGGCTCGTGCGGCATTGAGTTCGTACTCGAGGACCGTGCGCTGTCCCCCGCGGTTGACGCGTACCCGGATGATCGCCTGGTCGGATCCCGTGGTGATGAGCGGTCCGTTGCCCGAGACACGGTGGGAGCCCAGGGTCGCGGCCCAGTCGATCGCCTCCACGATGTTGGTCTTGCCCACACCGTTGGGTCCCACGAACACCGTGAGTCCCGGGGCGAGCGGGAGGTCCAGACCGGGATAGGTCCGGAAGTTCGCGAGCGACAGGTGGTCTACGAACACACGATCACTGGTTGGGCAGACGCACCGGCATGAGCAGGTACTTGTAGTCCACGCTGTCCTCGCCGTCGGGCTCGCTCTGGGCCGAGAGTACGGCCGGCTTCGGAGGGGCCGTGAACGAGAACCGGACGTAGTCGGAGTCGAACGCGTGCAGTCCCTCGGAGAGGTAGGTGGGGTTGAAGGCCACGGTGATGTCGTCGCCGTTGAGCTGGGCGTCCAGGATCTCGGAGGCCTGGGCATCCTCCCCGGTTCCCGCGTCGAGCGCGACCTGGGACTCGCTGAACGCGAGCCGCACGGGGGTGTTGCGTTCGGCCACGAGGGACACGCGGCGCACCGCTTCCACGAGTTCCGAGGTCTTCACCACGGCGGTGATCGGTGTGTGTTCCGGGAACAGCGAGCGGATCTTGGGGTACTCGCCGTCGATCAGTAGGCTCGTGGTGCGCCGGCCGCCGGACTCGAATCCCACGAGTTCCGTGTTCTGAGCGAGCGCGATGTTCACGTCACCGGAGGATCCCAGGGTCTTGGCGATGTCGTTGAGGGTCTTGGCCTTGATCAGGGCCGCCGTGGAGATCGTGGGATCGGTGGGCCGCCAGGTGAGTTCCCGCATGGCCAGCCGGTAGCGGTCCGTGGCCAGCAGGGTCATCTTCTCGCCCTCGATCTCCATGCGGATGCCCGTGAGGATCGGCAGGGTGTCGTCCTTGGACGCCGCGATGTTGACCTGTGCCACGGCGTGCGCGAACTCGTCCCCGGCCACGACGCCGGACAGGTCCGGCAGTCCGGGCAGCTGGGGGTAGTCGTCCACGGGCATGGCCGCGAGGTTGAACTTGGCGGATCGGCACGTGAGGGTGACCTTGCCGCCGTCGGCCTCGAGTTGCACGGGTGCGGAGGGCAAGGACCGGCAGATGTCCGCGAGCAGACGGCCGGAGACCAGGGTGGTGCCCTCCTCGAGGACGTCCGCGCTGATGGTCAGGCGCGCGGAGATCTCGTAGTCGAAGCTCGCGATGGACAGCGAGCCGTTCTCCGCCTTGATGAGCAGTCCGGACAACAGGGGAACGGGAGGCCGCGGTGACAGCGAACGGGCAGTCCAGGTGACTGCTTCAGCCAGTACGTCGCGCTCGACCGAGAACTTCACGGGGTGCCCCTCTTTTGGTTCGGAACTGAAGTGTTTTGTCTGCATGGTATCCGGCCGCGGGGACGTGATCCGAACCCCCGGATCATCGGGTTCGTGCAGGATTCGCCCGTGGCGGTTCCCGGATTCTTGTAATTACAGAGATCCCGGGGACCCGTTCGGCCGGGGAGGACCGGATTTTTGTTATTCGGTCGATCTTTTCTTAAGGGGTAGAAGTGTTAATAACCCCTGTGGACTCTGTGGATAACTGCCTGCTCCTCAGCAATCCCGCGGTTCGGGGGTGTTGATCCGGTGTGGACGATTGTGGATCGCCTTGTGCGTGCCGAGTGCACAACTTCCGCGTGATTCCGCGGATTCCACAGGCTCGCCCACCGTTGCGGGCGGGTTGTCCACCGCGGTTTGCTCGTTGTCCACAGATTTTTCCACACGGCCCCGATCGGGACTGTGCACAGCGCGTCCACACCTCCGGATTCCCCTGTGCACGGTGGGCGCCGAGGGCAGTGGATCCGCGGGCTCGGCCTGTGGACGAATCACAAGAAAAATGGGCCCCCGGAACCGTGTTCCGAGGGCCCATGTCCGGGTGTCGCGTGATCGGAGGGGTGCTCAGCCCTCGCGCGATTGTTGTTTGATCCGGTTGGTCAGTTCCGTGACCTGATCGAAGATCTGCCGGCGTTCGGCCATGAGAGTGCGGATCTTGCGGTCTGCGTGCATGACCGTGGTGTGGTCCCGCCCGCCCAGTTCCTGGCCGATCTTGGGCAGGGACATGTCCGTGAGTTCCCGCAGCAGGTACATGGCGATCTGGCGCGCGGTCACCAGCGTTCGTGTGCGGGACTTGGACTTCAGCTCGTCCAGGGTGATGTTGAAGAACGCCGCGGTCTGCCCCAGGATCGAGGCCGCCGTGATCTCCTGTCCCCCGTCATCGGTGATCAGGTCCTTGAGCACGAGCTCGGCCAGTGGGAGATCGACCGGTTGTTTGTTGAGGGACGCGAAGGCCGTGACCCGGATCAACGCCCCTTCCAACTCGCGGATGTTGGTGGAGATGTGGGAGGCGATGTACTCCATGACGTCGTCCGGGGCGTCCATCCCCTCGCTGATCGCCTTCTTGCGCAGGATCGCGATCCGGGTCTCGAGCTCGGGCGGCTGCACGTCCGTGATCAGACCCCACTCGAAGCGGGAGCGCATCCGCTCGGCGAATCCCGTGAGCTGCTTGGGCGGCATGTCCGAGGTGATCACGATCTGCTTCTCGTGGTTGTGCAGCGCGTTGAAGGTGTGGAAGAACTCCTCTTGCGTGTGCTCCTTGCCCGCGAGGAACTGGATGTCGTCGATCAGCAGCAGGTCCACGTTGCGGTAGATGCCCTTGAAGGACGAGCCCTCGTCGTCGCGGATGGAGTTGATGAAGTCGTTGGTGAACTCCTCCGAGTTCACGTACCGCACCCGCAGTTTGGGGTAGAGCCGCTTGGCGTAGTGCCCGATCGCGTGCAGCAGGTGGGTCTTTCCGAGCCCCGAATCCCCGTAGATGAACAGCGGGTTATATGCCTTGGCGGGGGTCTCCGCCACGGCGAAGGCCGCCGCATGGGCGAACCGGTTGGACTGGCCGATCACGAAGGAGTCGAAGACGTACTTGGGGTTCAGCCGGGCCGAACTGTCCCATTCCGAATCCGCGGGGCTGGTGTCCGAACCGTTGCCGGTGCTCAGTACCTCGCGTTGTTGGGGCGCCGGCGGAGCCGCTTCCGGAACGCGTCGCGGGGGCAGGTCGTCGTAGTCGCCGGCGCCGTCGTCGTGCGCGGAGGAGGTCGGTGCGCCGGCCGTGGATCGCGGGCGGGTTTCACCCGACGGCGCGTCCCGGCCGGGAGCGGGCTGGAACGACCCGGGGGACCGTTCGGCCTCGAGCTCGTTGAGGGAGGGGATGTTGCGATCGGAGGAGCGCGCATCGGTCGCGGCGCGCGTGGTGGGCGGCTGGACCTCGAGCTCGGGGTCCACGACGAATGCCACGAGGGTGTCCGCACCCAGGACCCGACCCACGCTCTCGTCCAGGATCTCGGACATGGGGCGGTTCTGCAGGAATTCCCGCGTGGCCTCGCTCGGGACCGCGATCAGCAGCGTGGTGCCCATCAGGCCGCGGGGTTCACACACCGCGATGGTCCCGCGTGCCCGTCCCGTGACCCGCGGGTTCTCGTTCATGACGCGGACGCACTCTGCCCATTGCTCGAGCAAAGCCCTGTTGTCCTGCTGCATGAACGACTCCTGACGTGAGGTACGGGGAAGCCCCAGTTTTCCACAGACTTGTACACAGCGGTGGATAAACCTCGTGGGGGGCGGCCGCGAACCTCAGCCTAGAGCATCGTTCCGGGCTCGTCATAGCCCGTTCGAGCCGGTGTTCAGAACTACAACTGTGTAGTTCCCACCTGGGGATAACTCGCTCCGCCGGGGTTTGATCCGGCGCTTTTCCACATGCTCCCGGGAGGCGGTGTACACACCTGTGGAGGGACGCGGCTGCCCGCCGGACCGCCGATCGTAGTGTGCGGCAATTTGACCGGTGTGGCCCTTTTGACTACTGTGAATCAGTCTTGTGCGTGTAGGATTGCGATTTCTGCGTGTCCGCATGCCCCCAAATACGTACCGCGTGCGTCCCCTGTGATCCGTCGCAGTTGGCGCGCCGTTGTCCAACCTCGTGGAGTGACTAATGCCCAAGCGGACTTTCCAGCCCAACAACCGCCGCCGCTCTCGCAAGCACGGCTTCCGTGCTCGCATGCGCACCCGTGCCGGCCGCGCCATCATCGGCGCCCGCCGCAGCAAGGGCCGCGCCAGCCTGTCGGCCTGATTCATCGTCAACTCGCGAGGTTCGCATCGTGTTGCCCACCAGGCATCGGATGCGGACCTCGGCGCAGTTCTCAGACACCGTACGTTCCGGCGCCCGCAGTGGCCGCCGGAACGTCGTCGTATCCGTGCGAAGCACCACGGAGCAGGCGTCCCGCGTGGGGTTCATCGTCTCCAAGGCGGTGGGTAACGCCGTGGTCAGGAACAAGGTCAAGCGCCGCCTGCGTGAACTCGCTGCCGTGACCGTCCGCGAACACCCGGCCGGGCTCGACGTCGTCGTCCGCGCTCTGCCCGCGGCCGCCGCGGCAGGGTGGGACGAACTGGGGCGTGACTACCGCGACGCCCTGCATGCCGCGCTGCGCAAGGCGCGATGACCTCCCCGTTGCGCACGCGACGGATGCCGTAACGTTGCCTGTACAGAGTCGAGAAGGAGGCCCGCACGTGACATCACGTCCGTCTCCTGAGCAACTCCTCTCGCGCGCGCCGCACGAGTACAACCCCGGCGGTGGCCTCGTGCGCACCGTCAAGCATCTTCCGCAGAATCTCTGCATCGCCCTGCTCAAGCTCTACCGCACGATCGTCTCCCCGCTGTACGGGGACGTGTGCCGGTATTTCCCCTCCTGTTCCGCCTACGCGCTGGAGGCGTTCACCGTGCACGGCGCGGTGCGCGGACTCGGACTGAGCGTCAGACGTCTGCTGCGCTGCCACCCGTGGGCGGCCGGCGGGATCGACAGGGTCCCGAGCGGCGGTCGGGAGTTCCCCTCCATGGCCTCGACCCCCAAAATCGTTCTGCTCAACCACCCGAACCTCGTGCGCGACCACGTGCGCGACTGCCCGGCCCGTGACGACCACGCGGCTCAAGGAGCCAACGCTCGATGAACTTCTTCGACATCATTCTCTTCCCCTTCAGGTGGATCGTCTCCGCCGTGCTGTGGGTGTTCCACGAACTGTTCACCACCATCGGGATGGACCCGGCCTCCGGTGTCACCTGGGTACTGTGCATCGTGGGCCTGACCCTGGTCATGCGTACGCTGACCATCCCGCTGTTCCTCAAGCAGATCAAGTCCATGCGCGGCATGCAGGAGCTGCAGCCGGAGATGGCCAAGCTGCAGGCCAAGTACAAGGGCAAGAAGGACCAGCTCTCCCGCCAGGCCATGGCCGAGGAGCAGATGGCCCTGTACAAGGAACACGGTTCCAACCCGTTCGCGGCGTGCCTGCCGATCATCGTGCAGATGCCCATCTTCTTCGCGCTGTTCCAGGTGCTGCGTTCGGTCCCGCAGGCCGCCCAGAACAGCGAGTCCATCCACGTCCTCACGCCGCAGCTGGTCCACCAGTTCAATGACTCCACGATCTTCGGTGCTCCCCTGTTCTCCACCCTGATGCAGCCGGGTGCGGGCAACCACACGGCCACCATCGTGCTGGCGATCGTCATGATCGTGGCCATGTGTGCCACGCAGTTCATCACGCAGAAGCAGCTGACTGCGCGCAACATGAGCGATGCCGCCAAGGAATCGCCCATGTACCGTCAGCAGCAGATGATGCTCTACCTGTTCCCGCTCATCTTCGCGATCGGTGGCATCAACTTCCCGCTGGGTGTGCTCATCTACTGGACCGTCTCGAACCTGTGGTCCATGGGCCAGCAGTGGTGGGTCATCCGCAACAACCCCACCAAGGGGTCCCAGGCGGAGCGTGAACTCAACGAGCGCCGTGCGGCCAAGGGCCTGCCCCCGGTGGGCATGACCAAGAAGGAGCACGAGGAGAAGCTCGAGGAGCAGCGTGAACGCGCGGCGGCGGGCCAGCGTCAGCAGCCCGTGTCCAAGAAGCGCCAGAAGCAACAGGCCAAGAAGAAGAACGGCTGAGAGGTCGCACCCGATGAACGACATCGACGAACAGCAGCAGCTGCCCTCGCAGGACGCGTCCGCCGACGCGCAGACCTCCGAGCTCTCCCCCCTCGAGGAGGAGGGTGAGATCGCCGCGGACTACATCGAGGAACTCCTCGACACCGCGGACATCGACGGCGACATCGACATCGAGGTCCGCGACGGCCGCACGTACGTCTCCGTGGTCGCGGAGGACGGAGACGACTCCCCGCTGCGGGAGCTCGTGGGCGAGAACGGTGAGACGGTCGAGGCGCTGCAGGAACTCGCGCGGCTGTCCGTCCTCAGCGCCACGCAGCGGCGCAGCCGGTTGATCCTGGACATCGCGGGGCACCGTGACGAGCGGGCCTCGGAGCTGCGCGAGATGGCGCAGGACGCCGTGGCCAAGGTCGAGTCCGAGGGCGGCAGCGTGCACCTGCCCCCGCTGTCCCCGTACGAGCGCAAGATCGTCCACGACGCCGTCGCGGACGCCGGTCTGGTCTCCGAGTCCGAGGGCGACGGCGCCGGGCGCCACATCGTGGTCTCGGCGGCTCAGTGACCGTGTCGCGTTCCACCCCGCACCCCGGCGCGTCCGGGCAGGACAGGAACGGGTCGGGCGGCGAGGGCGCGTCGCGTCCCGCTCCCGAGCCCCAACCGGCCCCCGAGCTCGGTGAGCACGAGGCCGCCGCGCGCACGATCTTCGGTGACCGCCTCGACCTGGCGCGGCGCTACACGGAGCACCTGGCGTCCTCGGGCATCGTGCGTGGACTGATCGGTCCCCGTGAGGCCCCGCGACTGTGGGAACGCCACGTACTCAACTGCGCGGCGGTGGAGAGCCTGATCCCGCGGGACGCTCACGTCGCGGACGTGGGCTCGGGGGCCGGCCTTCCCGGCCTGTGCCTCGCGATCGCCCGGCCCGACCTGTCGATCACGTTGATCGAGCCGCTGGAGCGCCGTGTCACGTGGCTCGAGGAGATCGTGGCGGATCTCGGCCTGGACAACGTCCGTGTGCTGCGGGCGCGCGCCGAACAGGCGAAGGACGAGGTGGGCCCGGTGGATGTGGTCACGGCCCGAGCCGTCTCCGCGCTCATCGGTCTGGTGGACATCACCCTGCCGCTGTTGAAGGGCTCGGGTGAACTGCTCGCGCTCAAGGGACGTTCCGCCCAGGACGAGCTGCGCAAGGCGAGCAAGAAGTTCAATCGTTACGGGGTCCGGTCCTCGGAGGTCGTGACCGTGGGCGAGGACCTCCTGGAGGAACCCACCACGGTGGTCCGGCTCGTGCTGTGAGTCCGTCGTTGCCGGTGCGGCCTTGTCGATAAGCTACTGGGAGCACCGCACCAGTCACGGAAGGGACAGTCGATGACCGAGCCGGAACGGCCCACCGCAGGACGTACCCGTGGACACGACTTCGGACTGCCGCCTGATCCGATTTCGCAATCAAAAAAAGTTGTTCCTGATCGCGGACGCCATGTTTCACGTGAAACAGACGGTCAAGCAGGAGTGACGGCACAAGACGCGGTGGCGGATACCGCCCTGGGGAGGAAACTCGTGGAAGAGAACAAGCGCCGCGCCAAGCTCAAGAACGTGCACCTGGACCGCCCCGACAACACACGCTACATCACCATCAGCAATCAGAAGGGTGGTGTGGGGAAGACCAGCACGTCGGTCAACCTCGCCGTGGCGCTCGCTCAGCAGGGCCAGAACGTGATGGTCGTTGACAACGATCCGCAGGGCAACGCCTCCACCGCACTCGGGATCCCCCACGGTGCAGATGCGGACTCCGTCTACGACGTGCTCATCGACGAGGTGCCGGTGGCCGAGGTGGTCAAGGAATCCCCCGAGGTGTCCAACCTGTGGGTCCTCCCGGCGACCATCGACCTTGCCGGCGCCGAGATCGAACTCGTGTCCGTGGTGGCTCGTGAACAGCGCTTGCAGCGGGCTCTAGCGGAATACGCGACGGCGCGAGAGGAGCAGGGACTCCCCCGACTGGACTACGTGTTCATTGACTGCCCGCCCAGCCTCGGGTTGCTCACGATCAACGCGTTCGTCGCGGCGACCGAGGTGCTGATCCCCATCCAGTGTGAGTACTACGCGCTCGAAGGGCTGAGCCAGCTGCTCAACAACATCACCATGATCCAGAAGCACCTGAATCCGAAGCTCGTGGTGTCCTCCATCCTGCTGACGATGTACGACGGGCGGACCAACCTGGCGTCGCAGGTGGCCGACGAAGTCCGGCAGCACTTCCCTAAGGAGGTCATGGAGACCATGATCCCCCGGTCGGTGCGTGTCTCGGAGGCGCCAAGCTATCAGCAGAGCGTCATCACCTACGACCCCAGCTCCACCGGAGCGCTGTCGTACCTGGAGGCTGCGGCTGAACTGGCCAGCCGCGGATCCGGTGCGGCCAAGTAGATAGTTCCTGGACCGCGAACCAAACTAGTCCCCACGCTGCGCGTACGAGGCTCCGGGGACGTCAGGTCCTAAAACGCGGTGCCGTTTAGTTCTCCCCACGAGGGCCCCGATGTTTCACGTGAAACATCGGGGCCCTCGTATTTAAGGTGCACGGTTGCCACCGGTGAATGGGTCATATGAACGATCCGTTGTTGACTACGATGGACACACCATCATCACCGGGAGGAAATCATCGTGGCAGAACGACGTCGTGGCCTCGGGCGCGGATTAGGCGCTCTCATCCCCAGCGGGGACGCCCAGGAGCAAACGACACCGCCGACAGTCGACCCTAGCGAGACCGCGAGAAGTAGCGACCAGTCCGCACGAAGGGACGTGGCCGAGCCCACTGGTCGGAGATCGTCCCGTAAAGCCGGTACTACCAAGGGTGTAAAGGCCACCTCCGCCTCGACGCCTGCCGACGAGGATCCCCAGGGGGCGACTCCGCGCGCGACGGCGGCCCGCAAGAAAACCGGGACGAAGGGCAACAAGACCGTGGCATCAGGCGCCGACGCTGGGGCATCTGGTAAGAAGGCCGCCCCGACCGGTGACGGCGACAAAACTGGAACCTCAGTGCGTCGGTCGTCGCGGTCGGCTAAAGCGGGGGAGGCGGGCTCCGTAAAGGGTGCGAGCACCAAGCCTGATACGGCAACGTCGAAGACCCAGGTGAGACCGGCCAGAAGCGGCGCCGACGCCGCTGGGTCACAATCCGACGATGTTTCACGTGAAACATCCGATTCCCCGAAGGCTTCGGCATCACGTGGAAGCAAGCAGCCGCGGACCCGGAGAGACATGGGCCAGGCCCTACGCAGTACAACGAACGTGCGCCGCCCAGTGGACATGTTCTTCCTGCCGTCGGGTGGTGACGAGGAATCCAATGCGGGAGACTTTGACGACGTCTCGCGTACCGATGAAAGTCAGGACTCCTCGCGGGCCGCGGAGGTAACCTCCTCGACTACAGCATATGGGTCTCACCAGGAGACCGTGGACAATACACCCAAGAATGCTGGTCAGGCGAACGAGCAGGTAGAGTCCGGCTCTGCCGATGTTTCACGTGAAACATCGACCCAATCGTCTACCACTCCGAACACGACGCGTACCGCCGCTTCCGCCGATGGTGCTGCGGACGCTGCCAGAAATGATGTCCCCGCGGCGAGCGCTCCCGCGTCACAGCCAGAGGTCGTGCCCACGGGACACTCTGACCAGCAAGACCTGCAGAGCGTCCCCGGAGCCACCTTCGCGGAAATCTCGGTCACGGACATCCACCCCAATCGCAAGCAGCCGCGCCAGGTCTTCGACGAGGACGAGCTCGCGGAGCTCGCCTTTTCGGTGAAGGAACTCGGTGTCCTGCAGCCCATCGTCGTGCGGCCGAGTCACGAGGGGGGAGAGCAGAAGTACGAGCTCGTCATGGGTGAACGGCGTTGGCGGGCCGTTCAAGAGGCCGGTCTGGCCCAGATCCCCGCCATCATCCGGGACACGGCGGACGACGACCTCCTGCGCGATGCCCTGCTGGAGAACTTGCACCGGGCTCAGTTGAACCCCCTTGAAGAAGCCGCCGCGTACCAGCAGCTCATGGAGGAGTTCGGGGCCACTCAGGAGCAGCTCTCGGAGCGGATCGGACGCTCCCGGCCGCAGATCTCCAACACCCTGCGCCTCCTCCGACTCCCGGCGCTCGTGCAGCGCCGTGTGGCCGCAGGGGTACTGAGCTCGGGGCACGCACGCGCCCTGTTGGCGCTGACGGATCCCGCCGAGATGGAACGGGTCGCCCAGCGGATCGTGGCGGAGGGCCTTTCCGTGCGTGCCACGGAGGAGCTCGTCGCCCTCTCCGACGGTCTCAAGCGACACGCGAGCAAGCGGAAGACCCCCGCAACCCGTCACGATGACCGACTGGGTTACATCGCAGATTCCTTCTCCGACAAGTTGGACACGAGCGTGAAGATCCAGCTCGGAGCGCGCAAGGGCAAGATGACGATCGAGTTCGCCTCGGTCGAGGACCTCAACCGCATCATCGACGTGTTGGACCCCAAGCTCGACTCCAACTGACTCTCCGCAAGTACGAAGTAGGGCGGCGATGTTTCACGTGAAACATCGCGGCCCTACTTCCATCACCGGCGTACTCCGGCCGGACGAACCAGTGTCAGCAGCGAGTCGATCAGCCTTGTCTCGAACGAATCACCGTCGCCCAATGATTAGGTGCGTTCAGGCGTCCCTACGGTAATAGTCCTGGATGTCCGCCAGGCTCATGGTTCCCGTGGCCGTGGGTTCCGGCGTGGGCGCCAGGACGCGCTGGAGGCCACACAGAAGCGCCTCCGCCAAACGGGCGCGGTACTCACCGCTCCGCAGCCGGGAGGCCTCATCCTCGTTCGAGAGGTACCCCAGATCGACCCATGCCGCCGCGGTACGGACCTCACGGAGTGCGCTCCACTGCCGCGCGTGGCTCCCCAGGTCCAGGGCACCCGTGCGGGCCACCAGCTCACGCAGGATCATGTCCGAGGCGAGCTGACCCACGGGGGAGTAGGCCTGCCGCGTGTCCGGTGCACCCCAGAAGAAGGTGGCCACGCCCTGGGCCAAGGGTGAGGAGTTCCAATCACACTGCAGGGTGAGCATCAGGGCGTCGTCGGGGAGGACCTCGGGGACCTCTGGGACGCTCCCGTCCGAGTCCTCCGGTCCAGCACCTGACGACGAAGCACCGGTGCCCTGGGCCGTTGCGATCACGGGCTTGGCGCCCACCGCGCGGAGCAGGACGCGGGTGCGCTGCGCGACGTCGAGGGTGATGGCATCCTGATCCGCGGCGAACGAATCCGGGGCCCCGGCGGGGGACACCTGGGGACCGGCGCCGGACGGCACCAGGAGCACCAGGCGATCTCGGAGGGCCTCCTGGAGGCTCTCCAGCCGGTGGTGATCACGCAGGGAGAAGGCCTTCGCCGAGGTGATCTTCTTGCGCACGCGAGCCAGTCCGGAGAGGGTGTCGAGCCCCACGGTGCCGTCGCTCGGGACACCCAGGCTGTGTTGGAGTTCCTTCACGGCGTACTCGGTCTGTCGGCTGAACACCGCATCCAGGTGGCCGTAGTAGAAACCCAACAGCGAGAGGTTGTCCTGCAACTCCTCGACGTCGTCGCCCTGCAGCGGGGCCGCCTCGTCGAAGAACAGTGGACGGTCGCCCAGCCTGTACTGGGCGTCGTTGAGCGCCGCCTCGGTCTCCGGACCGACCACGCCGTCCACGATGAGCCCCTTGCGCTGCTGGAACACGCGCACGGCATGGTCCACACGGTCGTCGAAGACCGTGGGGTCCGACACGCTGTCACCGGCCACGGGTAGGTCCTCGCCCCCTGCCCTTACGAGGCGTTCCCTGAGACCCGTGATGCGGCGGTCGGTCATACCGTGTCTGAGCGCGGCTCCGGGGGTGGATGGCGGCACGTGGTCTCCCTGGGGTCGGCGAGCCACTCTCACGGAGTGGTTCGCACACTGGAATCGGGGTCGAGAAAACCCGGGCCCGCGCACATATCTAATGCGGGCCCGGGTCGGATGTCTCACGCGGAGGGGTTGAGGTACTCCCCGAACTCCTTCTCGAGCGCGGACTTGGGCTTGGCGCCGATCGAGGTCTTGGCGACCTCACCGTTCGCGAAGAGGTACACCGCGGGGATCGAGGTGATGCCGTACTGGGAGGCGATCGCGGGGTTGTCGTCCACGTTGACCTTCACCACGTCCACGTGATCCGCATGCTCCGCGGCGATCGCGTCCAGCACGGGTCCGAGCTGGCGGCACGGACCGCACCACTCGGCCCAGAAGTCCACGATGGTGGGCTTGGAGTTCTCGAGTACCTCGGCCTTGAAGTTGGCGTCGGTGACGTCCTTTGCAGAGCTCATGTGCGTTTCCTTTCGATGGGTTTCCCCGGTCGGTCGCCGAACCGTACCGGCGGTTCCGGGCGGGAGTGGGTTGTCGGGTGGATTCGGATCAGCTGTCGAGGGCCGCGAGGTAGTGCTCCACGTCCACCGCGGCAATACAGCCCGAGCCCGCGGCGGTGATCGCCTGGCGGTAGGTCGCGTCCACCACGTCGCCGGCGGCGAAGACACCGGGCAGCGAGGTCGTGGAGCTGCGCCCGTCCACGGCGATCGTGTTGTCCACGGTCAGCTCGAGCTGATCCTTCACGAGTCCCACGCGGGGGTCCGAGCCGATGGCCACGAACACACCGGTCACGGCCAGCTCCGAGGTCTCACCCGTGACGGTGTCCTCCAGGGCCAGGGACTCCACCTTGTCCGCGCCCTGGATCCCCGTGACCTTGGTGTTCCAGAGGATCTCGATCTTGGGGTCGTCGAACGCGCGCTGCTGCATGATCTCGGACGCACGGAACCGGTCCCGGCGGTGGATCAGGGTCACCTTGTCCGCGAACTTGGTCAGGAACGTGGCCTCTTCGATCGCGGAGTCACCGCCACCCACCACGGCGATGTTCTGCTTCTTGAAGAAGAACCCGTCGCACGTGGCACACCACGAGACGCCGTGGCCGGAGAGCCGTTCCTCATCCTCGAGGCCGAGCTTGCGGTACTCGGAACCGGTGGAGATGATGACCGCGCGGGCGCGCAGCACGGTCCCGTCCTCCACGGTCACCGTCTTGATCTCGCCGTCGAGTTCCACGGAGACGACGTCCTCGTAGCGGATGTCCGCCCCGAAGCGCTCGGCCTGCTGCTGCATGTTGTTCATCAGGTCCGGGCCCATGATGCCGTCGATGAACCCAGGGTAGTTCTCCACGTCCGTGGTGTTCATGAGTTCACCACCGGCGGTCACGGACCCGGCCAGCACCACGGGCTTGAGGTTCGCGCGCGCCGTGTAGATGGCGGCGGTGTACCCCGCGGGACCGGAACCCACGATGACGACGTCGTGAACGGCGTCGTCCCCGGAGGTGGTGCGGGCGTCCTCGGACGCAGCGGAGGCCTGCGCCGCGCCGCCGACGTTGAGGTTCACAGCATTCGCGAAAATGCCGGGCTGATTGCTCACTGGTACGAAACCTTTCCACGAGTCACCGCGTGTGCGGATGTCAACTACACCCCAGAACGTGGGGAGTACCGCCAGATATTCCGTTCGGCGGCGTCACCGGGTTCAGCGCACGGACAGTTCGCTGATCCGCAGGCCGTACGGGTAGCCGCCGATGGGATTGTTCAGTCGGGGCAGTTCGTTCCACACCACCAGGACGTACCGGTGCGGATCGTTCTGCGCGGCCTCGGAGAGCGGGACGCTGACCTGCGGCCCGGTGAACGAGCCCGTGCCCACCTGCTGCGCGCCGTCGAGCGACGGGCTGTCCGAGACGTACACGGTGAACTGTCCGCCGGTGCCACCGTCCTGCTGGATCGTGAGTTCCCGGACGGGCGCGGGGTCCTGCAGCTGCGCGGCGATTCCCACGTACTGGACCAGGTTTCCGAACTGCGGGTTCGAGAAACCGTAGCTCAGCCACGAGGTCCCCGGGTTGCCGTCCGTGGCCTGGCCCAGCGTGGCGTCCGTGTCGGCCATGAAGTTCGGGTCCTGGGTCACCCGCGTGACCGTCCCGATCTGCGGTGTGGCGGCCGGGCTCGGCGTGTTCGACGCCGCGGGGGAGCCCGCGGGTCCGCTCGGCGCCGCGTTCTCCTGCGGGGCCCCGCCCTGTCCGAACTGCCCGGTGAGCGCACCGAGCCCGCGGAAGCCCATCACGATCGCCGCGATCAGCGCGATGATCAGCAACAACAGCAACAGCCACCGCAGCGGACCCTTGCGGGAACGTTCGGTGGAGCCGGACCGGGCGCCACCCGCGCCCGCGGTGTCCGCCCGGTCGGCGACGTCCTCCCGCCCGGCGGCCGCGGGCTCCCTCGTCCCGTCCTCGGTGCGCGCCGCTGCGGTGTCCGTCCCCGCGGGGGAATGCCCGGCGGATGCGTTCGCCGACGACGCCGCTGCCGCGCCCGCGATCCCGCCCGCCGCCGCGGTGGTCGCGGCGGCGTTCATCATCCCGCCCCCGGCGGCATTGGCCGTACCCACACTCTCGGCGGACGCGGCGGCATCCGAACCGCCGGCCGCCGTCCTGGCCGGGGCGGCGGGATCGTCCAGGGCAGCGGCGTCGTCACCGGGGGCCGTGTCGGGGAGCGCCGCGGCGTCGTCGTCCGATGCCGAAGCATGCCCGGCCGCTGCACCGGAGGCCGGTGCGATCGTGCGGAGGGCGGCGGTGCCGTCGTGAGCGGCGTCGTCATCGCGGGCCGAGCGGGGCGCGGAGGGCTGTTCGTCCAGGCGCCCGGGCTTGCCCTCGGTCCGTTCGTAGCTCTCGTAGCGGTTGTCGCCGTCGTAGGTGGGGTCGATCCCCTCGGCCGACGTCGCTGCGGTCGCCCCGGTGGCTGCGCCCCGGGTGGCTGCGCGGTCGAACATCGTGGAGCGCACGGCGTCGGGACGGACCTTGCGCGCGAAGCCGAGCTTGTTGCGCACGGACGGGGCGGCGGGGGCGTCGTCGTAATCGTCGTAGTCGGAGGCGTTCCAGCGCGTGACGGCGGGGCGCCCCGAGGGCTCGGGATCCCGGGAGACGGTGTCCTGCGGCTGTGTGGGGTCCGGCTCCTCGTAGATGTAGGCGGAGGAGGCGGCCGAGCGGGAGTCCCCGAAGATGTCGTCGGAGAGGGAGTAGTCGTCGGCGTCGTCGTCCTCGACCAGCAGCGCGTCCAACAGGTCCGCGGCGGGTGCGTAGGAGGTGACCAGGTAGGTGGAGTCCTCGGTCTGACCCATGTCCAGGACCTGGAAGCCGCTGTGCCCGGCGCCGGCGGCCAGGGAACGCGCGTTGTCCACGAGCAGCGACTCGTGAGCGGGGGAGGGCACCAGGATCGAGACCCGGCGGCGCAGGATCTGGTCCTCGCCCTGGAGCACGTGATCGTCCTCGGCGGTGCTCAGCAGGGACGCGGTGACCTTGTAACGGCCCCCCAGAACGGCTCCTAGCGCAATGGGCTGGGACACGGTGGCTCCCTCTGATAATCGGGCGCCACGGGGGTCGCACGGGCGCGAGAACGATCTTTCGGGCAGTCTACCGGCCGAGTTTGGCGCGCAGCGGGGCCAGCAGACCCGTGAACTCCTGGACCCGGAACAGCTTCAGGGCCACGGCGTACACGGCGGCCATCACGAGCCCGCCCACGGCCAGGCTGATCAGGGCTGCTGCCTGGTTGCCCCACGGGAAACCGTCGGTGCGGTACCCGCCGAGCAACCACAGCGTCACGACCCCCGCCACGCCCGCGACGAGCGAGGCGGCCAGGATGCGCGCGTGACTGCCCACGATCCGGGACAGGCCGTAGTCCCCGATCCGCCGCGTGAGGGCGTAGTGGTAGATCACCGTGGCCAGCACGTTCTGGATGGCGTAACAGGCCGCGACGGCGAACACCATGTGCTCGGGCGAGAAGACCCGGGCGATCAGCACGGCGGCGATCACGGTGAAGACGGACACTCCCAGCTGCACGAGGAACGGGGTGCGCGCGTCCTCCTGGGCGTAGAACGCGCGGCCCAGCATGAACGCGGTGGACATGAACGGCGCGCCGATGGCGATCACCGTGATGACCTGACCGATCACCGCGCCCGCGGCGGGAACGCCACCGGAGAAGAGCATGCCCAGCGGACCCGCGTATACGATCAGGGCGACCATGCAGAACACGGTGGCCACACCGGTGACCCGCAGGCTCGAGGACAGGGACGAGACCAGGGAGTCACGGTCCTTCTCGGAGGCCGCGGCCGCCATGCGGTTGAACAACACGGTGGCGATGGACAGCCCGATCACCCCGTGGGGCAGCGCGTAGAGCATGGTGGCCTGGTCCAGGACGGCCGTACCTGCGATGGGGGGTGCCCCACCCGGGCCGGACGCGATGTCCGCCCGGGCACCGGTGGGGATCGCTGCCGTGCGGTACAGGGCCATGAACGCGAGGTTGGCGATCACGCCGGTGGCGAGCGTCCAACCGCCCAGACGCGCCGCGGTGGACAGCCCGATCCCGCGCCACCCGAAGCGCGGGCGGATCCGCAGCCCCAGCCGGGCGAGCGGCCAGAACAGGATGAAGGCCTGCGCGGCGACACCCACCGTGGCCATGAGCACGAGCCAGAACGTCTGGGCGGAGGTCCAGTTCTCGAGGGTGTGGGGGTTCGTGCGGAACGGACCGAACTGCTGGATGAAGACCAGCAGGGCGGCGATCGCGATGACGTTGTTGAGCACCGGGGCCCACATGTACGCACCGAACGCGCCCTTGGCGTTGAGCACCTGACCCACGACCGTGTAGAGGCCGTAGAAGAAGATCTGGGGGAACGTGATCAGCGCGAACGTGGTGCCCATGGCCAGCTGCGCGTCCGACCACCCCGGGCCCATGAGGTTCATGATGGGGCGCACCAACAGCACGACCGCCGCGGTGATCACCAACAGCGCGATCACGGCGAGCGTGATCAGCCGGGAGATGTAATCGACACCCTCGTCCTGCGCCTTGGACGCCTTGATAATCTGCGGCACCAGCACCGCGTTGAACACACCGCCCGCGATCAACACGTAGATCAGGTTGGGCAGCGTGTTGGCCAGCTGGAACACGTCCGCCATGGTCGCGGCGGAACCGATGGCCACCGTGATCAGGAACGTCTTGACGAACCCCAGGATGCGGGACACCAGGGTCCCGGAGGCCATGATGGCGCTGGAGCGCGCACCGGACTTCTGCATGGATCAAGGCCTCCTGCGCGGGGGGACGGGCCGGGTACGGCGCACGACGGATCGGACGGGACAGCCTACAACTGGTGAATGATGTATTCCCGGGCGATGTCCGCGATGCGCCGCTCGTTGGGGAAGGACAACTTCCGGCCGAGGTCGTCGATCCCGGACCACGCTACATCCACGGCCTCGTGGTCGGGGTCGTTCTCCGTGGTCAGGAATCCGCCGGTGGCCTCCAGCAGGAAATGGTGGACGGTCTTGTGCACGCGGTGTCCGGAGACCGTGAACCAGTAGTCGATGCTGCCCAGCGGGGAGAGCACGCGGCCCATGATTCCGGTTTCCTCCTCGATCTCCCGCACGGCGGCTTCCTCGTTGGTCTCCTCGCCCTCGGGATGACCCTTGGGAAGGCACCACTCGAGCCGTCCACCGCGGTTGATCCGAGCAATGATGGCCACCGGATGCGTGGGATCGGACAGGTCCACCACGATCCCACCGGCCGACACCTCTTCCACCGTGGGCAGCGCGGAGACCGGTTGGTTCGGTCGCCTCTTGGGCGCGCTGGGTACGGGGAAAGCCATGCCATCTACCTTAGCGACATTCCCGGGACACTCCCTGATGTGGGTCCGCAGGTGGGCCGGCCACCCCGGTCCCGTGCGCCGTGATGCGATAATGACGCTCATCATGACGCAGTTGCTGGACACCTCCTCACTTCACCCCGTTTCCCACGAGCTGGGGCGCCTCTTCGACAGCGCCGGATACGAGCTGTCCCTGGTGGGCGGGCCCGTACGTGACCTCCTGCTGGGCCGGGACGCGCTGGACCTGGACTTCACCACGAACGCGAGCCCCGATCAGACCCTCGAGCTGATCCGTGACTGGGCGGACGCGCACTGGGAGATCGGCCGGGAGTTCGGGACCATCGGGATGCGTAAGTCCGGCATGCAGTTGGAGGTCACCACCTACCGCGCCGAGGCGTACGACCCCGATTCCCGCAAGCCCACCGTGGCCTTCGGGGACGATCTCACCGAGGACCTGCGACGCCGCGACTTCACCGTCAACGCCATGGCCCTGCGGTTGCCGGGCATGGAGCTCGTGGACCCGTTCGGCGGGATCAGGGACCTGCACGCCGGTGTGCTGCGTACCCCCGGGACCCCGGAGGACTCGTTCACGGACGATCCCCTGCGCATGATGCGTGCCGCGCGGTTCAGCTCCCAGCTGGGTCTGACCGTGGCGGACCCCGTGCGGGAGGCCATGACCGCGATGGCCGAGCGGATCGAGATCGTCTCCGCCGAACGGGTGCGCGAGGAACTGGTCAAGTTGATCTGCGGCGCCCATCCCCGCCGGGGCATCGAACTCATGGTGGACACGGGACTCGCGCAGATCGTGCTCCCGGAGGTGCCCGCGCTGCAGCTGGAGACCGACGAGGCGCACCACCATAAGGACGTCTACCAACATTCCCTCACGGTCATGGAACAGGCCGCGGAGAAAGAGACCGGTCCGGAGGGCCCCGTGCCCGCCCCGGACTTCGTGCTGCGCTTCGCGGCGCTCATGCACGACGTGGGCAAGCCGGCCACGCGTCGCTTCGAACCGTCCGGGGCAGTGAGCTTCCGACACCACGAGGTGGTGGGGGCCAAGCTCACGCGCAAGCGGATGAAGGCGCTGCGCTTCGACAATGACACCATCAAGCGGGTCACCCGCCTCGTGGAACTGCATATGCGTTTCTACGGATATGGCGATGCCGACTGGACCGATTCCGCGGTGCGCCGGTACGTGCGGGACGCGGGGGACGAACTCGAGCGGCTGCACCGGCTCACCCGCTCGGACGTCACGACCCGCAACAAGCGCAAGGCCTCCCGGCTCGCCCGGCACTACGACGAGCTCGAACACCGCATCGACCAGCTCGCCGAGCAGGAACAGCTGGACGCCGTCCGGCCCGAGCTGGACGGCCAGCAGATCATGGCGATCCTGGGCATCCCGCCCGGGCCCCAGGTGGGCCGCGCATACAAGTTCCTCCTGGAGATGCGTCTGGACGAGGGCGCCGTGGGGGAGGACGTGGCACGCGAGCGTCTCGTGTCCTGGGCGCGTGAGAACGGCGTCATCGACTCCTGACGGAAAGGGCCGCGCCGAGATACCGCAGCGGAACACTCGCGCCATGACGCGTGGACTCCCCGCCCCCGTGGAACACTGACAGCATCCGTACCCGCGTTCCGAGGAGATCCCGCATGAGCCTGGAAGGTGCGCGCAACAGATCGGGAGGCAATGCCGGTCTGATGCTGCTGGGCCTCGGCCTGTACACGGTCATGATGGCCTACCTGTTGCGCATCCCGTGCCGCGTGCCGGACTGGAACATGGCCCAGCAGGTTCCCGAGCTGTGTGCCACGGTGATCGGCACCGGGGATCTCAGCGTGCGCTCGTCGGACGTGGCCGGGGGGTTCTTCACCGGGGGTCCCACGGGGGATCAGCCGGTGCTCGTGGGGATGATCACCACGATCATCGGGTGGTTCGCCTCCAACCTGACCTCCCTGCTGGGCCTGGACGTGGGGCAGGGCTTCTACCTGGACCTCTCCCTGATCCTTCTGGCCCTCGTGTGGTTGGCCATCGTGGGCGTGGTCTCCTCGCTGAGCGGCAACCGGCGCACCGACGCCCTGGTCATGGCGTTGGCCCCCGTGATCGTGCTCGTGGGGTTCCAGTCCTGGGACCTGTGGGCCGTGCTGTTCATGATGCTCGCCCTGCTGGGCTACGTGCGGGGGAACCCGGCGCTCGCCGGGATCATGGTGGGCTTCGGTGCCTCCGTGGCGTTCTTCCCCGTGGTGGTGCTGCTCGCGATCCTGATCATGGCCGCGCGTCACCGGTTCCTCAAGGACATCCTCTCCGCGTTCATCTGGGCCGTGGTCGCGTGGGCCCTGATCAACGGGACGTACATGCTCACGGCGTGGGACCGCTGGCGGGCCCAGTTCGGGGACATGGTGCGCTCCGACACCGAACAACCCTCGCTGTGGAACGTGTGGAGCTCCACCGTGGAACCGCGCACCGGGGTGTCCCTGGGAACCGGCGCGGACGGTCAGGACGTCCTGCTGAGCATGATCCTGGCGCTCGTGTTCGTGCTCCTGATCGCGTTGCTCAGCAAGCGGGAGCCCTCGGCCGTGCAGATCACGTTCCTGTTGCTCGCCCTCTACATCCTGCTGGCCAAGGAGTACTCCCTGACCTACGTGGTGTGGCTCGTGCCCCTCGTCATCCTGTGTCGCCGCAACTGGATCGAGTTCGGGCTGTGGCAGGTCGTGGAAGTGCTCTACTGGGCCACCGTGGTGCTGCCGGCCTCGGCATGGCCCACCCTGCCGTGGGTCGAGGAATTCGGCTGGAGCGCCCAAGATATATTGGCCGTAGTACGTTATGTTTTTCTCATCTATCTGGTGGTGGCGGTCGTGGTGGACATGTTCCGGGGACGCAAGGCTGCGGCGCTCGGCGCGTCCGCGGTCCAGTAAGGACCCGGCATGGCACCGCGTGATTCCGAGAACCTCGCTCGCCTGAGGCTGCCGTCCTGGCGTTCCCTCCGCCTACCCCTGTTGCTCGTGCTGGTGTTCGTCGCGGTCGCGTCCACCGTGTGGGCCGCGCTCGCCAACTACTTCCTGGTCTCGCGGGATCCCGAGGCCCCCGTGGACACGTACCTGGGGTACCTCGAGGGCGGCAGTTCCCGTCAGGTCCTCGCTCCGTTGTTGATCGGCGGGGACCGCCCCCTGGCCCAGCTGCTGTCCAACGGGGTGTACCGGGATGCCGCCAACCGCCCGCAGGGCCACGACTTCGTGGGGGTCCAGAAGCACGGGGACCACGCGGCGGTGGGGGTGGACATCCACCTGGGGGACGGTTCCACCGTGCACCGTGACTACACGGTCGAGAAGGTGGCGTCCTGGGGTCCGTTCAACGACTCGTGGCGATTGGTGGAACGTGACAACGCCATCGTGGACGTGCGGCTACCCGCGGCCGTGGACGCGGTGTCCGTCAACGGCAACAAGGTGCGTCCGAACGGTTCCGAGCTCTTCCCCACGGACCCTTCCGATCCCGGGTCGCCAGCGCGCACGTGGCAGTTCGAGGGTCTGCCCGGGGTCTACGACATCGCGATGCCCGAGGACTCGTACCTCCTGGCCAGCGCGCATGCCTCCGCGGGAATATCCATGAGTGATCCCCGGTCCGCCGCGGCCGAACTGGACTTCACGGCATCGCCCCACATGTGGGAGGGCGCGGAGCGGGCCGTCCAGGACGCCGTGGGCCAGTGCGAACGCGTGCTGCGTTTCGACGCCGCGCAGTGCCCGCTGCCCGCGGAGCTGGGAGGTGGGCCCGCGGCGTCGCCCTCCGCCTCGCCCAGCGCTTTACCCACCGGGGCTTCCACGGAGGTCCCGCCGGGCGTGTCCAACATCCGGTGGGAACTGCAGTCCCGCCCGTCGCTGCTCCTGGAACAGGACGACGACGATCCCCTGGCCTTCCACGCCGTGCGGTTCCGCCCCGCGGTGGCCACCGTGACCTGGCTGCAGAACGGGCGGCAGCACTCGGGGACCGTGGACTTCGGGATCGACGTGACGGCCCGGACCACCGGTGAGGACCTGGACACGGACGTGCAGTTGCGCTCAACGCTGACCGAGCGGGAGAGGGGCAACCAGCCCTCCTAGGATGGGATCGGTTGCATCGGGGCAACTGGGGAGTGGAACAGGGGTTCACCATGGCCGACGAGCCGGAGTACTACAAGGCACAACCGCTACCGCGCCGCGACGAGCCGTCCCGCGGCTACGGCCCGGGCGCCGGCTTCGGCTCCGCGGGCACCGCGCCCGGGTGGGGTCAGCAACGCCCCGTCGGTCAGCCGGTCAACGTCAACGTGGTGGGCGGAAGGTCCATCGTGCTGGCCTACGTCCTGTGGTTCTTCCTGGGCAACTTCGGCGTCCACAAGTTCTACCTGGCCCAGCCCTTCCAGGGGATCTTCTACCTGGTGCTCTCCGCGATCGGGTGGCTCACCGTGGGAATCCTGATCGGCTGGTTCTTCCTGGGTCTGCTGTGGCTGCTCATGCTGATCGACCTGTTCGTGATCCCCCTGCGGGTGGGCACCCTCAACGCCCGATTGGCCCGACGCGTCGGTGGCTACTGAGCCCCCGTTGTAGTAAAGTGGGGAAGTCTGTGTGCCGTGCGCCGATCGCTGCCGGCACCGACATACGCACAGAACCTCCTGCTGCGGAAGGACCGCAGCCGCTTAGCCCGAAGGAGGTGGGTTCTTTACATGCGTGAATACGAATTGATGGTCATCCTCAACCCCGAGGTGGAGGAGCGCGCCGTCGAGCCGACCCTCAAGAAGTTCCTCGAGGTCGTCACGAAGGAGAACGGCACCGTCGACAAGCTCGACATCTGGGGCCGTCGTCGTCTGGCCTACGAGATCCAGAAGAAGTCCGAGGGGATCTACGCCGTGGTGAACTTCACCGCCGAGCCGCAGACCGCCAAGGAACTGGACCGCGTGCTGAGCCTGAACGAGGCCGTGATGCGCACCAAGATCATCCGTCCGGAAGAGCAGAAGATCCACGGCAAGTGAGGTGAGCGTGCGGCCCACCCGGGCTGCACAGCACGCACTCACCACGGGCTCGTGAGAGTCCCCGTGAGATGCTTTTCACCCCACTGAGTCTCGCATCCAGCGTCCACAGAATCCGGAGGTTCACATGGCTGGCGACACCGTCATTACAGTGATCGGAAATCTGACCGCAGACCCCGAATTGCGCTTCACGCCGTCCGGAGCCGCCGTGGCCAACTTCACCGTTGCGTCCACCCCGCGCGCCTTCGACCGGCAGAGCAACGAATGGAAGGATCAGGAGACCCTTTTCATGCGTTGCTCGGTGTGGCGTGAGGCTGCCGAGAACGTGGCGGAGTCCCTGACCAAGGGAACCCGTGTGATCGTCCAGGGTCGGCTCAAGGCACGCTCGTACGAGACCAAGGAGGGGGAGCGCCGCACCAGCACCGAGCTGGAAGTGGACGAGATCGGCCCCTCCATGAAGTACGCGACCGCCAAGATCAACCGGAACTCGCGCGGCGGAGGCAACTCCTACGGCGGGAACCAGGGCTTCGGCGGCGGTCAGGGTGGCTTCGGTGGAGGCCAGGGCGGTTTCAACGACAACCAGGGTGGCGGCTTCGGCGGCAACCAGGGTGGTGGCAACCCCGGCGGTGGCAACCAGGGCGGCGGGTTCAACGGGAACCAGGGCGGCCGTGGGGGCCAGCAACCGCGTCAGCAGGGCAACGATCCCTGGGGTCAGTCCTCCGGTGGGAATTACGACTGGGGAACCGGCGCCGAGGACGAGCCCCCCTTCTAAACACAACCATTCCAACCCATCCCGCAGGTACGCCTGCGGGCTCCGCACCAGAAAAGGAGCACCACGATGGCCAAGGCTGAAATTCGCAAGCCGAAACCGAAGCAGAACCCGCTCAAGGCGGCCGACGTCACCGAGATCGACTACAAGGACGTCGCCTTGCTGCGTAAGTTCATCTCCGATCGCGGCAAGATCCGCGCTCGCCGCGTGACCGGCGTGTCCGTTCAGGAGCAGCGCAAGATCGCCCAGGCGATCAAGAACGCTCGTGAAGTGGCACTGCTGCCCTACTCCGGCGCCGGCCGCTGATCAGAGAGGACTGAGAATTCATGGCAAAGATCATTTTGACCCAGGAAGTCTCCGGGCTCGGTTCCGCGGGTGACGTGGTGGACGTGAAGAACGGCTACGCCCGTAACTTCCTGTTCCCCCGCGGCTTCGCGACCCCGTGGACCCGCGGCGCCGAGAAGCAGATCGACTCCATCAAGCAGGCTCGTGCGGCCCGTGAGCTGTCCTCCCTCGAGGACGCCCAGGCTCTCGCCGCGAAGCTGACCTCCACCACCCTGACCGTTCCGGTCAAGTCCGGTGCCGAGGGTCGCTTGTTCGGTACGGTCCGCGCCGGTGACATCGCCTCCGCGGTCGAGACCGCCGGTCTGGGTTCCATCGACAAGCGTCGCGTGGACCTGACCCAGCGCATCAAGACCACCGGCGTGTACCAGGCCGTGATCCACCTGCACGAGGACGTCAACGCGAACGTGGAGTTCGAGGTCGTCCCCGCCTGATCGCACCTCGAGTGCATCCGGGTCCCTGAGCCGCTCGCGCGGTTCGTGAACGGGCCCGCGGGTGATGTGTGAGAACCCCGTGGAACAGTCGTTCCACGGGGTTCTTGCCGTCTTCGGGCTTCCAGAGATCGCGCAGAGCACCGTGGGAGGATGCCGGTCATGATCATGAGCGCACGCAGGTTGAGTACGGGCCGCACGCTGTTCTGGGTGGCACTGGCGTGTGTGGCATTGACCCTGGTGTTCTTCCTGGGGGCGTTCCTCGCCGGTAACTCATTGGCGCCGCGCGGTGCGGTGACCGTCCTGGTGGTCGGTCTCATCCTGAGCGTGGTCGCGTCCCTCGTGGCGTTGATCCTGGGCATTGCGGGCACCGTGGCCTTCCCGGCGCTGCGGGGCCGTTACGTTCTGGTGTTGCTCCTGGCCATCGTGACATCGCCCCTGCTCTGGCTGCTCTTCTTCGCGCTCCTGGGGTGAGTTACCCACAGCTGCGACGGGTTTTCCACAGATCTCTCCACAGCCCGTGCACAGCACTGCACGGCGTGTTCCACATGTTCTCCACATACTTTTCCACAGGCCGTGGACGACGACGCCGCGCCACCGGGCCGCGCGGCGTCGTCGTCCGCTCGGCGCCCGACAGCGGGGCGAGCGGGGGCGGCTATGGGGGTCGGAGAGCGGTGGGAGAATGAACGGGTGCGCCGCGCGAGGTGGGCGCATTCGTCTGCGAGGAAAGTGAGTGAGGGTGTCGGAATATTCGTCCGGGCCGCGCGAGGACTACGGCCGTACCATGCCGCACGACAACCAGGCCGAACAGTCGGTGCTGGGCGGGATGATGCTGTCCAAGGACGCCATCGCGGACGTGGTGGAAGTGCTGCGGGGCGTGGACTTCTACAAGCCGGCGCACGAGAACATCTACGACGCCATTGTCTCCCTGTACGGGCGCGGCGAACCGGCGGACGCGATCACCGTGGGGGACGAGCTCACCAAGAACGGTGAGATCGAGCGGATCGGGGGGATCGCGTACCTGCACTCGCTGATCGCGTCCGTGCCCACGGCCGCGAATGCGGGGTTCTACGCGGAGATCGTGCGGGAACGCGCGGTGCTGCGGCGGCTCGTGGAGGCCGGGACCAAGATCGTGCAGCTGGGCTACGCGCACGACGGTGAAGTGGACGACATCGTCAACGAGGCCCAGGGCGAGATCTACCAGGTCGCCGAACGGCGCACGGCGGAGGACTACGTCCCGCTCAAGGACGTCATGGAAGCCACCGTGGACGAGATCGAGGCCGCGGGCAACCGCTCCGGGATGCAGGGTGTGCCCACGGGATTCATCGAACTGGACGAGCTCACCCACGGATTCCAGGGCGGACAGATGATCGTGATCGCGGCGCGTCCTGCCATGGGTAAGTCCACGCTCGCCCTGGACGTGGCGCGCTCGGCGTCCATCAAGCACAACATGACGTCCGTGATCTTCTCCCTGGAGATGAGCCGCAACGAGATCGCCATGCGCTTGCTCTCCGCGGAGGGCACCCTGAACATGCAGGATCTGCGCGCGGGCACCCTGCAGGACGAGCAGTGGGCCAAGATCGCGCAGATCATGGGCAAGATGAACGAGGCGCCCCTGTTCATCGACGATTCCCCGAACATGTCCCTGATGGAGATCCGCGCCAAATGCCGCCGGCTCAAGCAGAAGCATGACCTCAAACTCGTGGTGCTGGACTATCTGCAGCTCATGAGCTCCGGCAAGAAGGTGGAGTCCCGCCAGCAGGAGGTCTCCGAGTTCTCGCGTGCTCTCAAGCTGCTCGCCAAGGAGCTGGACGTCCCCGTGGTGGCGCTGTCCCAGCTGAACCGTGGTTCCGAGCAGCGCCAGGACAAGAAGCCGCAGGTGAGTGATCTGCGTGAATCGGGCTCAATTGAACAGGATGCGGACATGGTGATCCTGTTGCACCGTGAGGACGTCTACGACAAGGAGTCCCCGCGCGCCGGTGAGGCGGACGTGATCGTGGCCAAGCACCGCAACGGTCCCACGAAGACCATCGTGGTGGCGTTCCAGGGCCACTACTCACGGTTCGCAAACATGGCGCTGGAGGGGTTCTAAAGTCTTCAGCTCCCCGTCTTGTGCTGCGTTCCGGGCAAGCCGAGCTGCGCCTTGCGTCCAACTTCCCACCCCCTGGGATCGCACCCACCTCGCCCGTAACCGGCCCGTCCCACTACGCGTGGTCGGTGCTCACCACTGAACAGGCTGCTTACAAACTCGCGTTCCAGATGGCCGATGCCCTCATCCGCAGCGGGACCGGATCGGCCAGTACCACCAAGGCGCTGTTGTCGATCTTCCGCAAGACCGAGCTGCAGGGCGTCACCGTGAGTGTGAGCCTGGGGCAGGTGACCATCAGCCACCAGGATGCGCCGGACAAGGCGCCGAGCACTCGCGTGTTCGAGTCCCAGCCCGGAACCCTGGACATCCAGCTGCGCACGGACACGGGCGAGGTGCTGGAGGACTTCGTGCTCGGCCGGATCTCTGCAGAGGAGGGGATCCAGCGCATGGACGAGATCCTCGCGGAGTCCCGGCACATCGGCCACCGTCTGACGGTGACCGGTTTCGGGATGTTCGGTGTCGGGTTCGCTCTCATCCTGGGCGGAAGCTGGCCCACCGCCATCACGGCCGCGATCGTCTCCGCGGCCGTCTACGGGGTCTACGCCCTCGTCCAGCGCGTCAAGGCCCCCGAGGTCTTCAGCCTGGCGGCCGGGGGGCTGACCGCGGTGCTGGGGGCGACCGTGGCGGGGGTGCTCTTCGACATCACCCAGACGGCCGTGTGCATCGTGGCCGCGCTGGCCGCGTGGCTCGCGGGGATCGCCGCGTACGGTGCGGTGCACGACGTCATCACCGGGTGGTACGTCTCCGCCTCCGGGCGCATCTTCGAGGCCATCACGAGCACTGCCGGTCTGGTGGCCGGTGTGACCATCGGCATCCACGCCATGCGGCCGCTCGTGGGGGACTCCGTGGACTACATCGAGACGCTGAAGATGGACGACTCCCGCTGGGCCCTCACCGTCCTTGGTGCCGCCGTGGTCTCCGCCGGTTTCGCGCTCGCCTCGGGTGGTCGTGGGTGGAAGCTGGCGTCCCTCGGTCTATTCGGTGGCCTGGTGCAGCTGGGGACCCTCGCCATCACCGCCACGGGCATCAGTTCGTTCGGTGCCATTCTGATCGCGTCGATCGTCGCGGGCATCCTGAGCGTCACCCTCACCCGCGCCCTGAACCTGGCCTCGAACGCCACGCTCATGGTCGTCCTGCTCCCGCTGTTCCCGGGAATGCTCGTCTACCAGGGTGTCCTGGGCGTGATCTTCGGCCTCGAAGACGCCGGGGAGAACGTCCTCGAGGCTGCCATCACCGCGTTCTGCCTGTGCATGGGCGGCATGCTCGGGCAGTACGTGGCGTCCGAGATCCTCTGGGCAGGGCGGCGTCGCCAGTTCGTGCGTCACCACCCGGGCCAGAAGTTCCGCCGCGAGATGGCGAACGAGGAGAACTTCAGCGACATCATGGTTCCCATCTTCTCCAAGCCCTTCACCAGCTGACGCGGGCACAGATCAAGCTGGGGCGGTCCGCGCTGCGCGCCCGGCGGCGAGGTGGGTCCTGCCCGCGTCCGCCCCGCCGCGGAGGCCGCTACTTCCCCATGGCCTTGGCCACGCGCTCCACGAGCCCGCGCATGTTGGCGAGCGCGCGATCGGCGCGCTCCTCCGGGCTCATGGTCTCCTCCATCTGCCGGATGCCCTCGGGCTTGCGGCGCCCCAGCGTGTAGTCGCTGCACGCCAGGTTCGAGCACACGTAGGTGCCCACGGAGTTGTAGCGGTCCTTCGCGGTCTTGGAACGCTGGATCGACACCAGTGAGACGCCGCTGGCCGGGTGCAACGTCAGGCAGATCTGACACATACGTGCGCCACCGCTCGCCTTCTGCGCGCTCTTCTCGAGCACCAGCCCGCGCAGCCCGTGCTCGGTCTCGACGACGACGTAGCCCGCCCGCGGTGACTTCGGGTCGTACCAGCCCAGGAAGATCTGGGACTCCCAGTCCCCGTGGAGCACGTCCTGCGGGATGTTGATGCGCTGCGCAGCGCCCTTGGAGCAGTTGACGAAGCTCTTGCGGATCTCGGTTTCTGTATGCGTATTCATGTTCTTTGGTCCTTCGAGGATGGTCTCCCCCTGCCTGCCACGTGCGGGTCAGGACGGCGCGCGGGCACCCGGGTGCCAAGGAGTGCGGTGGGGGCGGGCGGCGTCGTCGTGCCGCGTGGTGCGGGAGGGCGACGGCGTTCGGCGCGCTCGTGGAGCGCGGTCGCCGCGGGGAGGTGGAAAGGGGTGGGTGAAAGCGCGCGACGGGCTGGTCTTCACCCGCCGCGTCCGGTCAGCGCTGTCTAGTGCCGGCGGTGAAGAAGCCGGCAACCCCCTAACGCACGAAAGCCTTGTTCCTCCACGGCTGTGGATCTCGAAAATGTACGGGGACAGTTTAGATCCACCGTGGGGCTGCCCACCACCTGGCATCGGGTCGCCCAGAAGGGTATCCCGCTGGAGGTGAGCATCAAGTTCCCATACTCGTAGAAGTCAATAATTTACAAGTGGGTATTGCCTTCTTTCCCTGTTTTTCTAAGGGACAGAGGCTCCGATGTTCAAATCTGTCTGATCCCCGGCTAAATTTTGATACATGCAACCCATGGTCTTTCCCGAGGTCGATTTCGCGAGTGCGCTCGTGACGGATCTGTTCGCCCTGGAGCGGGTGCGCGTGGATTTTCGTACTGAGCACCTTGACGACCCTCTTGGCCTGGAGCTGCGCAGGCTGTTCCAAGGTCTCACGAGCGTCATGTCGGCACGCATCGAAGGGAACCGGACCACGGTGGCGGATGTCGTGGCCGAAGCCCGGCGGGCCGCGGCCACGGGACAGCCAGCAGCAGACGCCGTGCGAGAGATTCTGCAGCTGGAGCAGGCAACTGACTACATGGACGAGTTGGCAGCCCGTGGAAGGCTGTCCCTGACTCATGGGCTGATCCGTGAACTCCACCAGCTCGCCGTGCAGGGACTCGAACGTGAAGGTGACGAGCACCCGGGCAGCTATCGAACAATCCCCGTCGGGATCGCTGGAGCGTCCCATGTCCCGCCCGCACCCGGGTCCGTCCAGGCGGACATGGACCAGCTCCTGGAGTTTGCAAACAAGGAGGTGCCCGCTCAGCACCAACTCCTCCAGATCGCGCTTGTCCACCACCGGTTCGTCTGGATACATCCGTTTGCCAATGGTAACGGGCGGGTCTCACGCCTGCTGACGTACGCCATGCTGAGCAACCAGGGCTACACCTCCAGGAGCGCCGCGCGTCCGCTCAACCCCACAGCAGTTTTTGGTGCCGACCGGCAGTCGTACTACGACCACCTCGCGGGAGCGGACTCCCTGAGCCCGGAGGGGGTGCTGGCCTGGGCCGGGTATGTGATCCACGGCCTCAAGGACGACATGGACAGGGTCAGTCGGCTTGCTGCCCCCCACTTCATTTCCGAGGAGGTCGTGGGGCCTTCGGTCAATGCCGCCCTCGCGGCGGGGGAGCTCACGGAGACGGAGGCAAATGTGATCTACGCGGTGACGCGCCAAGGGAAAGCCAAAGCGGGCGATCTCGAAGACGTGATCAAGGGGTCTCCGTCGAACAGGAGCCACCGTCTGCGCCGCATGGTCGAGTCCGGGTTGCTACAGAAGATGTCAGGGCCGGGGCGGTACGTGGTGAGTCTGCATCGCAACGTTCTGACCAAGCACGTGGTGCGCCGCCTCAACGAGTTGGACATGCTCCCGGCTATCCTGCGTGACTGAGGTGCGGGACTGTCCACACGGCGGCAGGTGAGCGCACAATGCTCCAGTGCTCAGCACCTACCCTGGAGGCATGACTTCCTCCGCCACTGCCACCACATCCTTGGGCGTCCTGCAGGAGGTTTTCGGGTACGACGCCTTCCGCGGTGAGCAGGCGGAAATCATCGAGCAGGTGGTGGCCGGCGGGGACGCAGTCGTGCTCATGCCCACCGGCGGCGGCAAGTCCCTTTGCTACCAGATCCCCGCCCTGCTGCGGGACGGCACGGGCGTGGTGGCCTCCCCGCTGATCGCGCTCATGGCGGACCAGGTGGCCGCGCTCGAGGCCGTGGGCATCCGCGCCGCGTACCTCAACTCCACCCTGGAGCCCTACGAGGCGCAGGAGGTGGAGCGGCAGCTTCTCAACGGGGACATCGACCTGCTCTACATGGCCCCCGAACGGCTCATCCTGCCGCGCACCGTTGAGCTGCTGAAGCGCGCCCCGATCGCCCTGTTCGCGATCGACGAGGCGCACTGCGTCTCCCAGTGGGGGCATGACTTCCGCCCCGACTACATGGGGCTGTCCGTGCTTGCGGACGCCTTCCCGGACGTCCCCCGCATCGCACTCACCGCGACCGCCACTCGGGCCACCCACCAGGAGATCACCGAGCGGCTGCGCATGGAGAACGCGCGGCACTTCGTCTCCAACTTCGACCGCCCCAACATCCAGTACCGGATCGAGTCCAAGGACCGCGCGAAGGACCAGCTGCTGCGGCTCATCCAGTCGGAGCACCCGGGGGAGGCAGGCATCGTCTACTGCATGTCCCGCAAGAGCGTGGAGTCCACCGCCGCGTGGCTCAGCGCCCGCGGGGTCGACGCCATGCCCTACCACGCGGGTCTCGACGCCGCAGTGCGCCAGGACACGCAGACGCGGTTCCTGCGGGAGGAGGGAATCGTCGTCGTCGCCACGATCGCGTTCGGCATGGGCATCGACAAGCCGGACGTCCGCTTCGTCGCCCACCTGGACCTGCCCAAGAGCATCGAGGGGTACTACCAGGAGACAGGCCGCGCCGGCCGCGATGGTATGCCCGCAACGGCATGGATGGCGTACGGCCTGGGCGACGTGGTCAACCAGCGGCGCATGATCGACCAGGGAGACGTATCTGACCTGCACAAACGCAATGCGCGCTCGCACCTGGACGCCATGCTCGCCCTGTGCGAGACCACGGACTGCCGTCGTGTGCAGCTGCTGCGCTACTTCGGCCAGGACTCCGAGCCGTGCGGCAACTGCGACACGTGCCTGAACCCGCCCAAGGTCTGGGACGCCACCGTGCCCGCCCAGAAGCTGCTGTCCACGCTCATCAGGCTGCAACGCGAACGCGGTGAGCAGTTCGGCTCCGGCAAGGTCTTCGACATCCTGCTGGGCCGCAGCAACGAGCGCACGGAGGCGTCGCGCCACCAGGAGCTGAGCGTGTGGGGGATCGGGCAGGACCTCTCCGAGCGGGAGTGGCGGTCCGTGCTGCGGCAGCTGCTGGCCCGCCGCGTGGTGGAAGCCGTGGGTGACTTCGGTGTGCTGGTTCCCGGGCCGGAGGCGGGTCCCGTGCTGCGCGGGGAGATCGCCCTGGAGCTCGCGGTGGACCGCGCACCCGCGGCACGTGGTGGCGGTCGCGCCCGGTCCGCCGGGAGCGGTGGGCGCTCTCGGGCCGCGGACGCACTGGACGAGGCCGCCAAGGAGATGTTCGAGGCCCTGCGCGAGTGGCGGACCTCCGTGGCCAAGGAGAAGCAGATCCCGCCCTACATGGTGTTCTCGGACGCCACGCTCGTCGGCATCGTGGAGGCCGCTCCGGCCTCGACCGCGCAGCTCAGCGGCATCAGTGGCGTGGGCGCCAAGAAGCTCGCCGAGTACGGGGACGCCGTGCTGGAGGTGCTGGGCTCCTCGGAGCCCTGACGGCGAGAACTGCCCCGGCCGTTCGACGTCACTCGGACGTGACGGAGGATATGCGGTCCACGATGGCCTCGGCCACCGCGGGGGCCTCGAGCTCGGGGAGCCAGTGCCCGGCATCGAGCTCGATGAACTCGTACGGCGCGTGCACGTACACCTGGGTCTCCTCCGCGGCCGTTCGGCCCAGGGCGGGATCCCGGTTGCCCCACACGAAGGTGGTGGGCACCGTGATGATGCCGTTCCCAGCATTCTTCCCGGCCACACCGTCCTTGCGCAGCATTGCGCGGTACCAGTTGATGGGCCCGCGCAGGTCGTCCGCGGTGGCGAAGCGACGCCCGTAGCGTTCCGCGGCCTCCCCGGGGATGCCCGCACGGCGGGTGAGGGTTCCCACGCGCCCGGCGAGCAGACGCTCCGGTGCGGCGGGGATCTGGAACATGCCGATGTACCAGGACTTCTTGACCTGGTCCGGGGTCTTCAGCGCGTGCCCGAGCGCGGTGGGGTGCGGGGTGGACAGCACGGTCAGCGAGGTCACCCGCTGCGGTGCGCGCAGGGCGATGTCCCACGCGAGCACCCCGCCCCAGTCATGGCCCACCAGGTGGAACCGCTCGGCTCCGGCCTCGTCCGCGAGGGCCAGCGCGTCCCCGGAGAGCTCCTCGCGGCGGTACGCGGCCAGCTCGGTGGGTCGGGCGCCCGGGGAGTACCCACGCTGGTCCATGGCGAGAGTGCGCAGCCCCTGCGCGTTCAGCCGCGCGGCAACGTCGTCCCAGCCGCGGGCGTCCTGCGGGAAACCGTGCAGCAACAGAACCACGGGGCCGTCCTGCGGGCCCTGGTCGAGAACGTCGAACGTGAGTCCCTGTCGCGTGAAGCTGGTGATCCGAGTCATGCCTCCACCCTATGGTGCACGGAGGGGCTCGTCAGCCGTGGCCCCGGACCTGGGGTGGGTCTGCGGCGGAGCGGGTCTAGAAGAACCCGATGACGCGCCCAATGATGGCCAGGACGGTGAACGGTGCCACGACCACGGCCAGTCCGATCAGCACGACCTAGGCCGACCGTGCCGGTTCCGAACCTGCCGTTGATGGTGTCTATCAGGGACCCGATGGGCGCTGTGGTGGGGATGGTGCCGGGCAGGGGTGCGGCGGCGCCTGTGTCGGTGAGTTCCAGGCACATCACCCCGGCGCGCATGTACGGGATCCCGTGCACCAGGTGCGGCTCCAAGGATCTGCGGGCAGTCGCGGCCAGCGCCCCGGGTTCGTGGGTTGGGGCGGGCAGTCTCACATGAGCGCTGGGGTGGTGGTCAGGTCCTGGGCGGTGCGGTGAGGTGGAGGCGAACACCGTCAGGCGCGCGGCTTCCTGGTCCTCCTTGCGCAGCCGGCGCGCGGCCCGCTGGGCGAAATCGGCCACCGCCTCTGCGATCAGGGCAGGGTCGTGGATCGGTTCGGGGAAGGAGCGGGAGACCAGGATCTGCTGCTTGGTGGCGGTCTCTTCTTCCACGGGTATCGCCGGCACCGCGTTGAGCTCAAGCACGGTGCGCATCAGCACCACGGAGAAGCGGTCGCGGATCCGTACCGGGTCAGCATCGCGCAGCTCGGTGACGGTGGTGATTCCGTGGGTGCCCAGTCGTCGGGCGGTGCGCGCGGCCACCCCCACACCTCGGTCACTGGCAGGGTGCCCATAAGCCGGCCCCAGAAGCCCGGCGGGGTGTTCTCCCAGTGCACCACGCCCCCGGTGGCGGGGATCTTCTTGGCCGCTTCGGTGGCCAGCTTGGCCAGGGTCTTGGTGGGGGCGATGCCCACGCTGACGGGCAGCCCCACGTTGCGCGCTACCAACCGCTGCAGCTCCCGGCCCCAGGCCAGCAGCTCGCGTGTGTGCCCGGGGGAGGGGTCAGGAAGCACTCGTCGATCGAGTAGATCTCCTGTGCCTGGGCGTAGCGGTCCAGCAGAGCCATGGTGCGTTGGGAGAGATCGGCGTAGAGCGGGTAGTTCGAGGATCTGCGCTGCAAGCCCCACCGGCGGGCATCGGCGGCGATCTTGAACCACGGATCTCCCATCTGGATCCCCAGGGCCTTGGCTTCGGCGGAGCGGGCGACCACACACCCGTCGTTGTTGCTCAGCACCACAGTGGGCTTGCCGAGCAGGGACGGGTCGAAAAGACGTTCGCAGGACACGTAGCAGTTGTTCACGTCCACCAGGGCGATCACGCCGAGCGCCCCACGGGGCGTGTTGGTATGTCGCGATGTTCGTTCTTGCGATGTTCCCTGTGCTTGGAGATCTGATCCCTGCCCATGAGAGCAGGTATAGCCGCCGGAGGCGACATCATTGCTGACCCCGCGTGAGGGGGCATGGGTGGGGGTCCGGAGGCCAGGGGCCTAGCTTCCTCGAATCAGCGGCCGCGCCCACCCCGGGCGGTGTGCATAGCGAGGTCGCCTCGTCCTTGCCGAGCCGGTTCACTGCTGTCGATCGTGGAACTAGGCTCGGCGCACACGATCCGGATGCACCGGGAGGGGGAGTCCATGCCGAGGATGTCCGCTCTAGAAGCTTCGTGCTGCCGCAGTGCGCCATGGAGCCTTTTGGCCCGGCGAATGGTCCCCTGGGCGACCCAAGGCTTCCCCGTCACCGGGAACGTGCTGGAAATCGGCGGGGGCAGCGGGGCGATGGCCGAAGCGATCGTCCAAGCCAACCCTTGGGTGCGGCTCACTACGACCGACGCCGACCCGGTGATGGTTGAGGTTGCGCAGCAATGCCTTGTCAGATTCCCCCATGCTGAGGCCTGTCAGGCCGACGCCACCCGCCTGCCCTTCGAGGACGAGTCATTTGACACGGTTGTGAGCTTCCTGATGCTCCACCACGTCATCGAGTGGGAACACGCGGTGGTCGAGGGGTCCCGGGTTTTGCGGCCGGGCGGGGCATTGGTGGGATACGACCTGCTTGCCTCACGGATGGCCTCCTTGGTGCACCGGGCCGATCGCTCTCCCCACCGACTCATCGACCCCGGAGCCTTCGAACCAGTCCTCGACCAGGTCGGCCTGGAGCTCCTCGCCCTCCGGTTGTCCTTCGGTGGGCGGATTCTACGCTTTGTTGCCCAGAAGCCAGCTACGCGGTGACCTGCGTTGGCAACCAGGCCTGGACTGCGGGATGAGATCCCGTGCTGTGGGGGCCCTGTCGTTGACAGGGCCCCCACAGCACGGGGGCGGCTTCTCCGGGAGCCCCTGGGTGGATGCCCAAGGCATCCAGTGGTGTGGGTCAACGGAAGGTGACGTAGCCGACCACGGGCATGGCGTTGACGTCGTGGACGAAGGTGCCCTGGGTCGGATTCAGCGCGGAGATCATCTTGCCGCCGCCCAGGTAGACCCCGATGTGGCCGCCACCGTTCTGGACGACAAGGTCACCGGGCTGGGGGTTGGCGGTCGGGGTACCAGCCGCCCACTGGGCCTGGCTGGTGCGGGGGATCTCGATGCCGTTCTGGGCGTAGACCCACTGGGTGAACCCGGAGCAGTCCCAGGCGCCGAAGGCGGTACCACCCCAGACGTAGCCACCGCCCACACCCTGCATGGCGGTGCCCACGAGCCCGTTCCCGGAAGTGGAGACAGCAGTAGTGTCGGTGGACTGGACGGAAACATCCGAGGCCGAGGCCATCTGCGGCGTCGAGGCCGCCTGCGCCCCAGGGGCCGGGGTGGCTGCCGGGACGATCGGGGCCGCGGCGGGGGACGAGGCCAGGGTCGCCACCACGGGGGCGGGGGTGGAGGAGGCGGTGTTCGAGGGGGTCGGTAGCTCGGCGTAGGCCTGGGCGGGTGCCACCGAGCCGAGCACCGTCGCACCAGCGGCGGCTGCGAGAGTGGTGCGGCGAACGAGGCGGGACGGGGTCTGGGCGCGGTGGCGAGCAGTACGGCGCTGGAACATGGGCATGAGTGGATTCCTCCCTTTGCCTGCGAGGTGAGCTGTCGGATGCGGGTGGGAGACACCCGGCCGGGCGGACGCGCGCGTCCGGCCGGCTTAACCCCCAGGCCCCAAGGGCGGGACCGTGTATGGTTCCCCCGCTTCTGCCAAGCGATGTCTTTTCAGCGGACCCCGGGCACCGGCAGAATTCGGCGATGTACCCGGGGATGCCAACCGGATCGGCGATCGGCACGCAGAGGACAGTAGCGAACAGATAACGGAAAAGTCACGTTACGGTTACGGCCGCTCCTCCCCCCCTTGTTTCACCGCCGAGCGGGACGGAGAGACGCTCGGGAGTGACCGCCGAGGCGGCGGCCGCCTTCTACTCGCGCCCCCGCACATTGCTGCCGAAGAGGTGCATATCTGACGGCGACTAGCGGATTTACGCGGTGTGCGCCCAGGCCCTCCTGTACCTGCGGCTCCGTCAGAGGGGTGCAAGAGCGCAGCTGCCAGCCCCTGCCGCCCCACAGGGATTGGTAAAAAAAGGCTAGGAAATCATCCAGGCTATTTTCAGGAAGTCGTTCTCTTCCGGCGGCGCGGGAGAGATTTCTTCATGAGATCTTCATGGTTCCTATGCATCTTTCACAAAAGGAAATGGATGCGTGGTGTGGCGCGCGCCTCGCTCTCGGGATTTCTTCACGGAATCTTCAAGGAGTAAGTGCTTCATCCGGCCAGATCCGCAGTTTGCTGTCGGTTGTATGGCGGATTGGCTCCGGCCGGTTCGTCTCCTCGGCCGAACCGACGAAGGAGCAAGCCATGACTCATCATGTGACGTCGATGCTGGAGACCTACCCGAAGGGCCTGGGCGGGGTGGACGAGGAGAAGCTAGCCGCCTGCATCGAGGCCTGTTTCCAGTGCGCCCAGACCTGTACCGCCTGCGCCGACGCGTGCCTGTCCGAGGACATGGTCGCGGAGCTGACCAAGTGCATCCGCACCAACTTGGACTGCGCGGATCTGTGCGAGGCCACCGGGCGGGTGCTCTCCCGGCACACCGGCTACGACGCGAACATCACCCTGGATGCGATCCGGGCCTGCCATATGGCCTGTAAGGCCTGCGCGGACGAGTGCGAGAAGCACGCCTCGATGCACGAGCACTGCCGGATCTGCGCGGAGGCCTGTCGGCGCTGCGAGGCCACCTGCGCCGAGCTGGTCGCCGCCCTGGGCTGAGCCTGCCCCCGCGGACCCATCACCCGGGTGGCGGACGGCGGTGAGAAGCTCCGGGGCTGGCTGGGAGCGAGGCCGCGGAGCAAGCCCGAGCTGCACAAGTCGGGCGACGCCATGACACACCCACCGCCCGGGTGATGCCCCGGGTGACTGATCACCTGGGGAGAAGTTCCTCCACGGAAACCGGGCCTCTTCTGGAGGCCGACGCTGACCCACGGAGGCCGTGGATGGGCCTCCGTCGGTGAAAGAGGAATCTGATCCGTTGACCGGGCACCTCCGGAGGCGGGGGTTCTTTCTTCCCCCCGTATCTCATTGAGCACAGCCCCGCCCGCGCGGATCGTTCCCGCCCCGGCGGCGGGGTGATCACCGAGCCGGCATCTCAGGGTCGAGCTCCCTCGTCGTGGAAGAGAGACATCATCATGGGTTCCACCCCATTCCGTGGCCGCCCCACGGTGGCCGCCACTATCGCCGTCGCCACCGCCTTGCTGGGCGGGGCGACCGCCCCGGCGTTCGCCCATCCAGTGGTCCCGGCGGCCGCTGAGACCCAGACGCAGGAGATGCTCCAGCCTGCTCCGACCTCCCCGACCGCCTACGAGTTCGGCGAGACCCTGGCCGGCCTCGAAGGCGAGGAACTGGAGATCACGTTCCTGGCCGAGATCATCCCGCACCACCGCGCCGCCATCGAGATGTCCCAGCTGGAGCTTGAGCGGGGGGTCAGCCCGGACATCCGCACGCACGCGGAGAACATCATCGCCAACCAGCAGCACCAGATCGACCAGTTCACCCGGTGGCTGGAGGAGTGGTACGGGCTGACCCCGGAAGAGGCCATGGCCCAGGTCCCGGCAGAAGCCCAGGAGGAGATGAAGATCCTGGAGGAGGAGACCCAGATGATGATCGAGGAACTCTCGGCCGTGGAGGCCGGTGAGGACTTCGACGTCGCCTTCGTGCAGAAGATGATCCCGCACCATCAGTCCGGGATCGTTGAATTCCTCGAACCCCAGGCCCGGGCCCCGCACACCCAGCTGCGAGTGGCGGCCACCGCGGGGATCACCACCCAACAGGCCCAGGTCGCGGACTTCCGCACCTGGCTCGCCGGCCGCGCCTGATCACCGAGCTGAAACAGCGCGATCGGTGGGGCCACCTGTTAGGGTTGCCCCACCGATCAACGACAGACTTCCATGTTCCGACCGCGCGAAAGGGGAGACCATCGTGTACTCCGGGATCGTGGCCATGGCCCTGGTGGCGCTGTCGGTCGTCGTTCTCCTCTATGCACTCCACCGCGCTGCCGTCATCACCGCCGAGCCGTTGACGGTTCTGCCCGCCCAATCCGGGTGGATGCCCCAGGAGCACGCGCTGTCCCGATTCCACGCCCGCTGGTACCTCGCCTCAATCGTGTTCCTGGCCTTCGACGTCGAGATGCTCTTCATGTATCCGTGGGCGGTGGTCGTGATCGAGAAGGGGATCTCCGCGGTCGTGGAGATGTTCCTGTTCCTCGGGGCCCTGCTCGTCGCCGTGGCCTGGGCCTGGCGCGAAGGAGCCTTCCGATGGGCCTAAGCGGTGCTCTCGCCCGGCTCGCGGTCCGGGCCACCCGGGTCCTCGTCGTCGAGGTCCCGGGGCACTGGGCGACCCGGATGGAGGTCGAGCACCAGCTGCTCCGCCGTGGGTGGCGACCGGCGTGGACACCAGCGGACGCGGACGTCCTGGCGGTGTGCGGTGTCCCCGGCCCCGAGCTCTCGGAGCTCGTGGACCGGCTCTGGGAGCAGATGCCCGGTCCCCGCGTCCGCGCCGACATCACCTCGCCCGGAACTGTAGGTTCCGCCCTCGACGCCGCCGCAGCCCTCCTTCTCGACACCCCGCACCACCGGACGGACGCCCAGGAGCGGGCGCAGGAACCCGAGATCCCCGAGGACGCGGATCATGGGGGTCACGGGGGCATGGGCCACGGGGGCATGGACCACGGCGAGATGGACCACGGCGAGATGGACCACGGCGAGATGGACCACGGCGAGATGGACCACGGCGGGCAATGGGCCACGGGGGCATGGACCACGGCGAGATGGACCACGGCGAGATGGACCACGGCGAGATGGACCACGGCGAGATGGACCACGGCGGTCATGGCGGGATGGACCACGGGGGCATGGACCACGGCGAGATGGACCACGGCGGTCATGGCGGCATGGACCACAGCGGCCACGGCGGGATGGACCACGGGGGCATGGACCACGGCGAGATGGACCACGGCGGTCATGGCGGCATGGACCACAGCGGCCACGGCGGGATGGACCACGGCGAGATGGACCACGGCGGTCATGGCGGCATGGACCACAGTGGCCACGGCGGGATGGACATGGCCCCGGGGGGAATCGCCCTGGCCGGGGGCGGGGAGGACCGTGACGGGCTGGAGATGGACGTGCTCCACCTGCCGCTGGGTCCCGTGCTGCCGTTCTGGCCGGCCGGGCTCGTGCTGCGCTGCTCGTTGCAGGGGGATGTCGTGGTCGACGCCGAAGCCTCCGTGGTCGACGGCGCCGGAGCAGGCGGACCGGGTCCCGGTCCCGCGCCGGCGGCGGTGGTGTGGTGCGACCAGGTCATGGCGTTGCTGGCTCTCGCGGGGGTCGAGGACGCGGCGGCCTGCGCCCGCCGCGCCCGGGACGCCCTCCTGCACGGCGATCAGGGCGCCGCCCGGGCCGCCGCCGAGCGGTTGCACCGGACGATCCGGAGATCACGACTGCTCCGCTGGTCGCTGCGGGGCGTGCTGCCGCTCGACCCGTCCGACCTGGAGCAGCATGGTTTGCCGCGGCGCTGCCTCGGGGACGCCCACGACCGGCTGCTGGCCCGGCTGGAACGGATCCGGGCCGAGGCCGGCGGCGCGGAGCCGGTCCCGGTGGAGGACGCCGCGGTGCCGTGGGCGGTGCTGCCGGAGCTGGTGACCGGGCTGGAGCTGGCCTCCGTGCGGTTGGCCGTGGCGAGCCTGGATCTCGATCCGCATCCTGCCGTCCAGGCGGTGGGGCATGGCTGAGAGCGTGGTGACGACCGTCCCCGGAGGATGGGCCGTGCTGGCGGGGATCCTCCTGTGCGGCTTGGCCTTCTTCGCCGTGGCGCTGGATGCGGCGCTCTCGGCCCGGGCGCAGGGCACCGGCGGCGGATGGGGCGCGCCGCTGGGCCGTGCGGCGAGGCTGCTGCGGCAGCGGCGCCGGAGCACCGTGGCCGCGGACACCCTGCTGTGGCGGATCGGTGGCGCGGGCATGCTGGTCGGGGCGTTCCTGATGATCGCGGTGATCCCGCTGGGGGAGTGGACGCTGGCGGACCTGGACGTCGGTGTCGTGTGGTTCAACACCGTGGACGTCATGGTCTGGGCGCTGGTCTGGTTGGCCGGCTGGGGTGCGAACTCCGCCCACGGCCTGGTGGGCGGCTACCGCTTCCTGGCGCACGGGCTGGCCTACGAGCTGCCGTTGATGTTCGCGCTGGTGGCCCCGGCGATCGCCGCCGGCAGCCTGGCCGTGGGCGATGTCGCGGCGGCCCAGGACGGCGTGTGGTTCGTGGTCTGGATGCCGGTGGCGTTCCTCGTGTTCCTCATCGGCGTGACCGGCTTCTCCGTGTGGGGCCCGTTCACCCCGGCGCTGGCCGCCGACATCGGCGGCGGCGTGCTGGCCGAGCTCTCCGGGGTCGACCGCCTCGTCCTCCAGGCCGGGCGCTACCTGTTCCTGACCGCCGGAGCCGCCTTCTCGGTGCCGCTGTTCCTCGGGGGCGGGGCCGGGCCGGTCCTGCCCGGCTGGGCGTGGGTCCTGGTGAAGACCGTGGCCGTGCTCGCGGTGCTCGTGTGGTTGCGGCGGAAGCTTCCGCTGCTGCGCCCGGACCGGTTCATGGAGATCGGGTGGATGGTCCTGCTCCCGGCCGCCGTGCTCCAGGACCTGGTCGTGTCCCTCGTCGTCGTCTGGAAGGGCTGAGCCGTGCTGGTCGGAATCGTATTCTGGGTGCTCGCCGTGGTGGCCGTGACCGCGGGGGCAGCTGTGTTCGTGGTGGACTCCATGGCCCGGGCCACCTATGCCCTGGCGCTGTCGTTCATCGCGGTGGGGGTGCAGATTCTGCTGCTCGGGCAGAGCTACCTCGGGATCATCACGATCCTCATGATGGTGATGGAGATGGCGGTGATGGCGGTCTACATGGTGATGTTCATGGGCATGAACCCGGCGCTGATGCCCATGGACATGACCCACGGGAAGAAGACCGCGATCGTCGCCTCGGCCGGGGTCTTCGTGTTGCTGGCCGCCGGTGCGCTGCTCGTGCCGTGGCCGCAGCGGCGCGGTGCTCCGCCGGAGGACCTCACGCACGCGCTGGGCCTGGAGATCATGGGCGAGAAGATGCTGATCATGGCCGTGGTGGGCCCTGTCATGGTGGCCACCATCGTGGCCGGGGTGGTCCTGGCCGCCCACCGCACCCGCTACGACCGGCTCGGTGACGACCTGCGCCGCCGCCCGGCCGACGACCCCCAGCCGGGGGGTGTGGGCCGATGACCCTGGAAGCCGTGCTGGTCGTGGCCGCCGCACTGTTCGCCGTCGGGCTCTACGGCGCCCTGTCCCAGCAGGTGGTGGTGATGGTGATGATGGGCCTGGAACTGATGATCAACGGGGTCCTCCTGGCCGCCGCGGGCTTCTGGTGGTTCCTCGCCCCGGACCCCTCCGGGCAGGTGCTGCTGCTGGTGATCCTGGCGGCCATGACCGTGGAGATGGCCATGGGCTTCGCCGTGGCCACGCTGCTGCACCGCAGGCGCCAGACCGACATGACGGACATGGCCGAGGAGCTCTCCCGATGACCGCGGCCCAGGCCGTCCTGCTGGCCGTGGTGGTGCTCCCGGCCACCGTGGGGGCGGTGCTCGCCCTCACCCGGGCGGAGCGTGCCGCGGCCCCGGTCGCGGTGGCGACCGCCGCGGTGACCACGGTGCTCGCGGCGGTCGCCGCCCTGGCGCGGCCCGCCCTGGCGTATCCGTTCGTGGCCGGTGCCGACTTCGCGCTGGAGGCCGACGCCCTCGCGGCACTGACCCTCCCGATGGTCGCGGGAGTGACGCTCCTGGTGCTGGTCTTCGCGGCCGGCAGCATCCGGGCGGCACGGCCGCGCTTCCACGGGCTGATGCTGCTCTTCGCCGCCGCGGCCCTGACCACGGTCACGGCCGCGAGCCTGCCGGCGCTGCTGTTCGCCTGGGAGCTGATGGGCGCCACGTCCTACGCCCTGATCGGGTTCTGGTGGCGGGACGCCGACCGCGTCTCGGCCGGACTCACCGCCTTCATCACGACCCGCACCGCGGACTTGGGACTCTACGTCGCCGCCGGCGCCGCCCTGGCCGGCGGCGCCGGGATGGCCCTGTCCGCCCTGCCGGCCGCCGAGAGCCCGTGGCGGCACGTGATCGCGGCCGGGATCCTCGTGGCGGCCCTAGGCAAGGCCGCGCAGCTGCCGTTCTCCTTCTGGCTCTCCGGGGCGATGAAGGGCCCCAGCCCGGTGAGCGCGCTGCTGCACTCCGCGGCCATGGTCGCCATGGGCGGCTACCTCCTGCTCCGGGTGGAGCCGCTGCTGGCCTCCACCGGGTGGGCGGGCCCGGCCGCGGCGTGGATCGGGGCGGTGACCGCGGTGCTGATGGGGTTCGTGGCGCTGGCCCAGCGGGAGCTCAAGCAGCTGCTGGCGGCGTCCACGGTGGCGCAGCTGGGCTTCGTCGTGCTGGCCGCCGGGGTGGGCGCGGTCAGCGGCGGCGCGGCCCACCTGGTGGCCCACGCCTCCACCAAGGCGCTGCTGTTCCTGGCCGCCGGGGCGTGGCTGACGGCCCTGGGCACCGAGGAGCTCGCGGCACTGCGCGGGGCCGGCCGCCGGTGGCGGGTCGTGGGCGTGAGCGCGACCGTGGGGGCGCTGGCCCTGGCCGGGATCGCCCCACTGTCCCTGTGGGCCACCAAGGACGCGGTGCTGGCCGCCGCCCTCGAGGCCTCGGCGTGGCTCTACGCCGCCGGGCTCGTGGCGGCGGCCCTGTCGGCGGCCTACGCGGGCAAGGTTCTGTGGACGATCTGGTATCGGGGTGTCCGCGCTGAGGCCCAGGAGGGCGGCACCGGGGGAGTGGGGGTGCTGGAGCAGGTCCCGCTGGTCGTGCTCGCCGTCGGCGCGGCCGCCCTCGGGGTGCTGGCCCTGCCCCCGGTCAGCACGACCCTCGCCCAGGCGGTGGGCGGGCACGGTGAGGTGGCGGCCGCCGAGCTGCTCGTCTCGGCCGCGATCGCCCTCGTGGTCCTGCTGCTCATGCTGCGCCTGCGCGTCCCCGAGCCGGGATGGGCCGTGCGGTGGCTAGGGTTGGAGGCCGCCGCGCACGCCGTCGTCGTCCGCCCCTCACTGGGCCTGGCGCACGCCCTGGCCCGGTTCGACGACCTCGTCCTGGACCGGGCCGTGACCGCCGCCGCCGGGGCCGTCCCGGTGCTGGCACGGGCCGCGGCCCGGTTCGACGACCGGGCCCTCGACACCGGGGTCGAGGCCACCGCGCACGCCGCCGACGCGACCGGCCGGGGTGCGGCCCGGCTCGACGACGACGTCGTGGACGGCGCCGTCGAGGGCCTCGCCGGCCGGGTCCGCCGGCTCGGGCAGCTGGCCCGGGCCCCGCAGACCGGGGCAGTCCACCAGTACTTCCTCCAGGCCGTCGCGGTGCTCGCCGTCGGCGTCATGGTCTGGTCCGTCTACGCCGTGATGGGATGAACATGCTGAGCCTGATCGTCTTCCTGCCCCTGGCCGCCGCCGCCGTCCTGGCCGTGGTCCCCTCGATCGGGGCCGCGGCCGCGCGGTGGGCGTGGGTGGCGGTGAGCGTCGTGGAGCTGCTGCTCGTGGGCGTGCTGTGGGCGGGCTACGAGGACCCGGGACCCAACGGGCTGGCGTTCGAGGAGCAGGTGCCGTGGATCCCCGGGGTGAACAGCAGCTACCACGTGGGCGTGGACGGGCTCTCCCTGCCGCTGCTGGCCATGACGGCCGTCGTGTTCCTGGCCTGCGCCGTCCACGCCCTGCGGGACGCGGACCGCCCGCGCGTGCAGGCCGCACTGTTCCTGTTCCTGCAGGGCGTGAGCCTCGGGGTGTTCGTGGCGGCCGACCTCATCCTGTTCTTCGTCTTCTTCGACCTGTCCATCGTGAGCATGTACTTCGTGATCGCCGGGTGGGGCCACGGCAACGCGGTCCGGTCGGCGCTGAAGTTCTTCCTCTACACGTTCCTGGGCTCCCTGGCCCTGCTGCTGGGCTTCATCGGGCTCTACGTGGCGGCGGCACCGCACACCTTCGACATCCCCGAGCTCGTCGCGGCCGCACCTCTGGCGGGCGATCCGCTCACCGGGGGGTTGGTGCTCGCGGCGATCCTGGTGGGCCTGGCCGTGAAGACCCCCACCGTGCCGTTCCACACGTGGCTCCCCCCGGCCCACACGGACGCCCCGGCCACCGGCTCGGCCGTGCTGGCGGGGGTGCTGCTGAAGATGGGCACCTACGGGTTCGTGCGCATCGCCATGCCGATCCTGCCCGAAGCGTGGCGGGCGTGGGCCTGGGTGATCGTGGCCGTCGGCGTCGTCTCGGTGCTCTACGGGGCGTTCGTGGCCCTGGCCCAGACGGATCTCAAGCGGATGATCGCCTACACCTCGGTCAATCACATGGGCTACATCGTCCTGGCCCTGGGCGCGGTCGGGGTCCTCGCCGAGGGCGCCGCCCAGGCCCGGTCCGTGGCGGTCACCGGCGCGGTGGTGCAGATGGTCAGCCACGGGCTGATCACCGCCGCCCTGTTCCTGCTCGCCGGGGTGATGCAGGACCGGGCCGGCTCCTACGACATGGGCTCCTACGGCGGGCTGGCCGCCCCCGCCCCGCGCTACGCGGCGCTGTTCGCGGTCGGGGCCTTCGCCTCCCTGGGCCTGCCCGGGTTCTCCGGGTTCATCGCCGAGTTCCAGATCTTCGCCGGCAGCGTGGCGGTGGCCCCGGTCACCGCGGTCGCCCTGGTGGGCATCCTGGTCACCGCCGCACTGTTCCTGCGGGCCCTGCAGCGGGTCTTCACCGGCCCGGCGGCCGGGCACACCCCCGGGTTCGAGGACCTCCGGGCGCCGGAGCTGTGGTCCGCCGGTCCCCTGCTGGGCCTGTCCCTGCTCATCGGTGTGCTGCCCCGGGTGCTGCTCGAGGTGATCGAGCCGGCCTCGGCCGCCCTCGTGGGCCTGGTGGGACGGTAGCCGATGGAGGCCTCGATGCAGATGCGCCCCGAGCTGCTGCTGCCCGAGATTCTCGTCTTCCTCGGCGGGCTGGTGGTGCTGCTGGGCGGATCCTTCCTGCCCCGCGACCGGCAGTGGATCGCCCGCGCCGCCGCAGCCCTGGCCCTGCTGGGTGCCGCGGCCGCCGCGGCCCTCGCCATGGCCGGGCCCGCGCAGAGCGCCTTCAGCGGCACTTTCACCGTGGACACCGCCACCGGTACCGCCCGGGTGATCACCGCCCTGACCACCCTGCTGGTCCTGGGGGTGGCCTCCGGGGAGATCGCCGGGTCCCCGCGGGAGTCGGACACGTACGCGCTGCTGCTGCTGGCCACCACCGGGGTGATGGTCCTGGCCGGGTCCACCGACCTGCTCGTGCTGATCGTGGGGTTCCTGCTGGCCAGCATCCCCCTGTACGGGATCGTCGGCCTCACCGGCGGCCGCGCCGGGGCCGAGGCCGCCATGAAGACCTACCTCATGGGGGCGCTGTCCGGGATCCTGCTCATGCTCGGGGTCACCGTGCTCTACGCCCTGGCCGGGGGCACCGACTACGCCCTGCTCCAGGAGACGCTGCCCGCGGCCCCGGCCGCGGCCGTGGGCGCGGGCGTGCTGGGCGTGCTCGCCGGGCTGCTCTTCAAGGCCGGTGGGGTGCCCTTCCACTTCTGGGTGCCCGACGCCGCCCAGGGCACCGGGGCCACCGCCGCCACGTTCCTCACCACCGTCCCGAAGGTGGGGGCGCTGGTGGCCGTGTACCGGCTCGTGGCCACGGTCTCCGCCGGGGACGGCTCCTGGTTGCTCGTCGCCGCACTGCTGGCCACCGCCTCGATGGTCCTGGGCAACCTCGCGGCGTACTGGCAGACCGACCCCCGCCGGCTGCTGGGCTGGTCCACGGTGGCCCAGGTCGGGTTCCTGCTCGTGCCCGTGGCCGCGGCCGGGCGCAGCGACCTGGCCCTGCCCTCGCTGCTGTTCTACCTCGCCGCCTACGCCGTCACCAACGTCGCCGCCTTCGCCGTCACCGCCGCGCTGCCCGAGCACCGGGAGCTGGCCGACTACCGGGGCCTGGCGCGCTCCCGCCCCGGCCTGGGGCTGGCGCTGCTCGTGGCGCTGCTGGGGCTGGTGGGGACCCCGCCGCTGGCCGTGTTCGTCGGCAAGCTCACCACCGCCACCGCCGCCTGGGACGGCGGGCACGGCTGGCTGGCCCTGGTGGTGATGCTCAGCAGCGTGCTCAGCCTCTTCTACTACCTGCGCTGGTTCGCCCCCGTCTTCGCCCGCCCGGAGCAGCACGCCGCGGGGTTCCCCGGCCGCGGCGGGGCGGCCGCCTGGCCGGCCGTCACCGCCGGGGTCGCCGCGGTCGCGAGCCTGGTGCTGGGTGTCCTGGCCGGCGCCCTGTGGGCGGCCCTCGAGGGCCCCCTGGGAATGTAGGTGCGGCGACCTTCGCGCCCCGGACCGCCCGTGCGCAACGCCGAGAGGGGCGAACTCAGGCCCGGGTGCTCTGGCCGTGCTCGGCCGCATAGGCGGCGAAGACCTCACCGGGGTGCTCCCCGGTGCCCACGAAGTCGTCCTTGATCTCGGACCCGAGCTGGTCCAGGGCCGAGGACAGCCGCTGGGCGCTGGACCGCACCGCCGGCTCGGACCGGGCCATGGCCGCATCACGGAGCCGCAGCGCATACGGCAACTGCCGTGCCAAGGACAGATCGGGGTCGCTCTCCTGAAAATAGAAACCCTCGGTGTGCTGGGTGAAGTCCACGGAGATCTTCGTGAGATCCGCCTGCAGGGAATCCAGGACCCGGGAGGCGATGACCGGCTCGACCTCCTCGATCGTCTCGGCATAGTCGGCGTCGGCCAGCCCCTTGAGTTCCAGGGCCAGCGCCCGGCGCCGCATCAGGGGAGGATAGATCTGCGTGAACCACGTCAGCGCCGCGGTCAACAGCGCGAACCCGGTCAAGGCCTCGAACGGGGCAGCGACCCGGATCCACGAGTCGGTGGCCACCACGTCCCCGTAGCCCAGCGTCGACAGCGTCACCACGGAGACGTAGACGGCCTCGACCGCGTCCGGGTAGGCGGCCGCGTCGATGCCGGAGGAGTACATGAACCCGCCCGGGACGTGCGGGTAGTAGATCAGCGCCCACCCCGCTGCTTGCAGCACCACCCAGAGGAGCACCACGGCCACCATCGCCGCCGGCCCCACGGCGGAGCCGGCCCGGTGACCGGTGGCCTTCGAGACCTTCCACACCGTGGAGAGCACCAGTCGGCTCAGACGTCCCTGGCCGCTGGGGTGCAACAGGGTGTGGAACATGTCCATCAGCCCGGCTACGATGACCACGATCCCCAGAGCTGTCAGCAGTACGTCCATGATCGACCTCCGTCGTTGGTTCTTGTTCTTCCGGTCCCCGGGTTACGGGGCGGCTCACCGGTCCTCAGTGCTGTTCGTGCTCGCCCTGCCGCGCGTCCTCGTCGGAGCGGTGTCGCACGGTGAACCACTGCGCCACGACGATGACCAGGGCCACCACGGCGGTGATTACCAGGGTGAACGGGTCCGACTGGGATTTCAGCAGCACGAACGGCACGAGCACCGTGACGTCGAGGGCGATCGCGACCCAGGGGATCCACGGTTTGGCCCCGACGTCGTCCTTGAGGTGGCGGAGGATGCCGAGGTGGATGGCGATGTCCATCGCCAGGTAGAGGATGGCGCCGAGGGAGGCGATCTGGCCCAGGTCGAAGAAGGCCGCCATGACGATGGCCAGTCCCGCCGTGATGTAGAGGGACTGGTGGCCCTCCTGACCCGGCAGCCCGGGGGCCTGGCCCATGTCGCGGAGCATGTCGTAGAGCTTCGAGACCGAGAACAGGCTCGCGATCAGCCCCGACAGGGTCGCGACGACGGCGATCGCCACGGTCAGCGTCACGCCCCAGGCGCCGAACATCGGCTCGGCCGCCTCGGCCAGGGCGTAGTCCCGGGCCTCGACGATCTGCGGCACGGTCAGGCTGCCGGTCACCGCGACGGTGATCAGCAGGTAGAGCACGGTGCACAGGGCGAGGGAGATCATGATGGAGCGGCCGATGTTGCGCTCCGGCTGCTGCAGGTCGGCGCCCTGGTTGGTGATCGTGGTGAAGCCCTTGTACGCCAGGATGCACAGGGTGGTTCCGGCCAGGAAGCCGGCCCATCCCGCCTCCGGCGGGGTGCGGTCGGCGGCGCTGAACAGCCGGCCCAGGGAGGACACCCCGGCGGCGAGGATGCCGGCGATCGCCAGCACGGCGATCCCGACGATCTTGAGCGCCGCGGTCACCGTGGCCGAGCGCTCCACCCACCGGTTGCCCACCAGGTTGACCAGGGCGGCGGCCACGATCGCCACCACCGCCAGCACCGCCACCCACACCTCGGAGCCCTGCAGGCCGAAGGGGCGCAGCAGGTAGGAGGCGAAGGTACGGCCCAGCAGGGACTCGGCCAGGATCATCGACACGTACATGAACAGGGAGAAGGACCCGGCGAGAACCCCGGGGCCGTAGGCGGCCTTGAGCAGCATCGCGATCCCGCCGGAGGACGGGTTGGTGGCCGAGTAGCGGATGTAGGAGTAGGAGCTGAACGCCACGACCACGGCTCCGGCGAGGAACGCCCAGGGCACCCAGCCGCCGGCCAGTTCGGCGACCTGCCCCACGAGGGCGAAGATGCCTGCGCCGATCATCACCCCCGTCCCCAGGGCGACGGAACCGGTCAGGGAGAGCTTCTGCTGCGTCTGCGTGTCGTGGTCCATGAGGAGGTGCACGTCCTTCCTGCCGGGCGGTGAGTGCCCCCGGCGGTGGGGTGGTTCGGACAGGGTCGGTGGGCCGGCCCACGGTGCTCAGCGGGCCTCGAGGGTGCCCATCATGCCGAGGTCCTCGTGGTCGAGGATGTGGCAGTGGTAGACGGTGCGGCCGGCGAAGTCGTCGAAGGCCACCCGGACCGTCACCTCTCCGAAGGCCGGGACGTTGACCACGTCCAGCCACCGCGGTGCGGCGACCTCGCGGCCCGCCTCGGTCACGACCTGCATGGGCCACACGTGCAGGTGCATCGGGTGGTCCATGGGGCTGGAGTTGGTGAGGGTCCACTCCTCCACGGTGCCCACCCGGACCCGCTGGTCGGTGCGCTCGGCGTCGAACGGCCGCCCGTCGATCGTGAAGGACATCATCTGCCCGGGGCCGCGCATGCCGCCCATCATCCCGCCCATGCCCATGCCCATGGCGAAGTCCAGGGTGCGCCGGGCCGCGACCGGCTCCTCGCGCAGGTCCCGCAGCACCGGACCCGGGGGGACGGGGCCGGCGTCCGCGGCCCGGTCCCCGGTGACCTCGAGGGTGAGCAGCTCGATCGGCTCGTCGGTGCCGGGGCCGTCCCCCGGCATCGCCCCGCCCATCATGCCGTCCATGCTGCCGCGGTCCACGGGGGCGGCGGTCAGGGTGGAGGCGCCCTCGCGGGTGTCCACGAGCAGCTCCACCCGGTTGCCCGGGGCCAGGGTCACCTCGGTGAGCTCGACCGGCTCGGGGAGGCGGCCGACGTCGCGGCCGAGCAGCCGCAGCGTCTGGCCGTCGAGGGTCAGGCGCAGGTACCGGGCCGGGCAGGCGTTGACGACCCGCCACAGCTCCCGCTCCCCGGGTGCGGCGCCGGCCCGGGGCCGGACCTGGCCGTTGACCAGCACGGTCTCGCCCTCCCGGCCCATCATCCGCTGCGGCGGGGAGACCTCGGCCAGGTTCCCGGAGTCGTCGAGGGTGAGGTCCGAGACCACCAGCACCCGTTCCCGGGCCACGGGCACGGGGTCGGGGTCCTCGACGACGATGGCCCCGTAGAGACCCGCCGCGAGCTGGTCGGCCACGTGCCCGTGCCGGTGCGGGTGGTACCAGTAGGTGCCGGGCGGGTGGTCGTCCGGAAGGGAGAAGTCGTAGTCGAAGGAGTCCCCGGGGGCGATGCTGACGAAGGGGTTGTCCCCGTTGTCCTCCGGGGAGACGTGCAGCCCGTGCACGTGCAGGTTCGTGGGGGCCTCCAGGCCGTTGGTCATCGCCACCCGGAGCGTGTCGCCGGGGCGGACCCGCAGGGTGGGCCCCGGCAGGGAGCCGTTGAACGCCTGCACGTGCGCGGTGCGCGCCCCGATCCGCACCCGGGCGGGGGCGGCCTCCAGGGCCAGGTCCAGGGCCCCGTCCCGGCTGGACAGCACCTCAGGCTGCACCAGCTCCCGGCCGCCGCCGAGGGCCTCGCCGCCGCCGCTGGTCCACCACAGCCCGGCCCCGCCCACGGCCGCGGCACCGGCCCCGGCCGCGCCCAGGGCCAGCATCTGTCGGCGGGTCAGCGGGCTCACCTGCCGCCCTCGTCCAGGGTCCGCAGCCGCTCCCGGTATTCCTCGGTGCTGATCTCCCCGCGCGCGTAGCGCTCCTCGAGGATCTCGCGGGACCGGCGCGGGCCCGCCCCCGTCGGGGGCGCGGCGTATCCGCCCTGCCTGGTCCCGCCGCCCGTGCCGCCGGTGAACGCCTTCACGAGCACGACCACCAGCACGACCACCCCCACGATCAGCAGGATCCAGAAGAGCCAGGCCCATCCCATGCCCCCTCCCATGCCGTCGCCCCACATCATCACGGTCCTCCTTCATCGATCGGTTCGCTGCTTCCTGCAGAGCGCCGCCCGTGGGCGGCGACGCCGGTCACCGGGGCAGTCAGGAACCGTCCGGCAGCTCCTGGAGCATCTGCTCCATCTCGGTGATCTCCGCCTCCTGGTCCTCGACCACCTGGCGGGCGAGCTCGACGGCCTGGGGGTTCTGTCCCTGCTCGATCTGCTCCTGGGCCATCTCGACCGCGCCTTGGTGGTGGACGGTCATCTGCTCCAGGTACAGCCGGGCCGCGTCCGTCCCCTGCGCGTCGTTGAGCATGCCCATGTCCTCCTCGCTCATCATCCCGCCGGTCCCGTGGTCCATGGACGTGGAGTCCTCGGCGGGCATCGGCGCTTCCCAGGTCTGCAGCATCTGGTTCATGCGCTCGATCTCCGGGCCCTGGGCATCGATGACCTTCTGGGCGAAGTCCTGGACATCGGCGGGGATGTCGTCCTTGGCCAGCAGTGTCTCGCTCATGTCTACGGCCTGCTGGTGGTGGGGGATCATCATCTGGGCGAACATCACGTCGTCGTCGTTGTGCTCTTCAGCGATCGGCTCCCCTGAGGTAGCGCCCGACGGGGTGCTCGAGGGGCTACCGGCCCCGGTGGCGGCAGCTGTGGAGCTGGTGGTCTCGGAGGCCGCGTCAGTGTTCTGTTCGCCTCCGGTGCCGCAGCCGGCCAGGGCCAGGGCAGAGGCGAGGGCCACGGCGGTGAGGGAAGAGGCTCGGTTCATGGGGATGTCCTTACGTGGGGTGGTTGGGTGGTGGTGGCCCCAGGCAGGGCCTGGAGACCGGGAGCCGGGTCGGGCCGTGGGGGATCCGGTCCCGGCACGCTCAGGAAGAGGTGACCGCATATCCGGCACGCGCCACTGCGGCGCGCACGGATTCCTCTGCGACAGGGGTGGTGCTGGTCACGGTAACGGCCGAAGCCTCGCCGGCTACGAGGTCGATCTGCACGTCAAGGACCCCCTCCAACGCCGTGAGGGCCTCGGTGACCCGGCCGGCGCAGTGGCCGCAGGTCATGCCCTCCACCTGGTAGGTCGTGGCGGTGCCGTCCGAGGACGGCGACTGCGCCTCGACGGCAGTCCCCGCTTCCTCAGGGACAGAGGAGGGAGCGCAGCAGGCGCAACCGGTGGCGGCCATCGGCAGGGGGCGGCGGGGCGAGCTGGTCATGGTGGGCTCCTTCGGATCGTGAGGGAACGGGGAACGCCCCTCGCCTCTCAGGTATATACCCTGGGGGGGTATAGTGCAAGGATGTCAGTGAGCCTCCCGAGCGGGAGGCAGATCGGCCAGTTGGGGGGGCGGCAACTGGATGGTGAACACCGCGCCGTGTCCGGGGCCGGGGGAGGCGGCGGTCAGGGTGCCGCCGTGGGCTTCGACCAGTGCTTTGGAGATGGTCAGGCCGATCCCGGAGCCGCCGTGGTCGCGGTCGCGGGCGGTGTCCCCGCGGTAGAAGCGTTCGAAGACGTGGGACAGGTGTTCGGCGCTGATGCCATCACCGGTGTCGGCCACGTGGATGGCGATCTGCCCGGGACCCTGCCGGGCCGCCCTCAGGATCACCTTTCCGCCCAGCGGGGTGTGGCGCAGGGCGTTGGTGAGCAGGTTGCCCAGTACCTGGCCCATCCGTTGCCGGTCCACGTCCACGGTCCCGGCCGACTCGTCGACGTCGAGCTCCAGGGCTACGCCCTTGGCGGCGTAGCCCTCCCGGTGGGCCTCCACGGCACTCCGGAGGAGCTCACCGACGGGCTGCTCGGTGCGGTCCAGGTCGATCCGGCCTTCCTCGGCGCGGGAGACGTCGTTGATGTCGTCCACCAGCCGGGTCAGTCGGGCCAGTTGCTCGCTCATGAGCTCACTGGTGGTCTCATCCCAGTGGGTGACCCCGTCCTGGAGGGCCTCGCAGTAGACGGTGAGCACCGCGATGGGGGTGCGCATCTCATGGGCCAGGTCTGAGAGCATTCGCCGGCGGGTGTCCTCGGTGCTCCGCAGACGGGCGGCCATGGTGTTGAACGAGGAGGCAAGGGCCTCGACCTCCGCCCCGGCGCCCATCGCCGGGACCCGGGTGTCGTAGCGGCCGTGGGCCATGCCCTGGGCCGCCTCGGTCAATCGTTCCAACGGCCCCCGGATACGACGGGAGCACCAGGCGCTGACCACCAGGGCGCAGACCAGGGCGGTGCCCAGGGCCACGCCCAGGGTGATGAGGTTGGTGTCGCGGTAGGCCTGCTCCACGTGCAGCAATTCCGGGGAGTTCTCCGGGTGCCCGGCCATGATCAGGTGCTCGTGGAAGATCGCCGGGCCGGCCAGGGAGGCCACCACGACCGCGGCGAGCAGGCTGGCGGCCACCACCAGCAGCTGGGCGAGCAGGAACCGGGAGACCAGCCCCCGGGGGCGTCGGGTCATCGGGCCCCCATCCGGTAGCCGACCCCGCGCACCGTGTCGATATGGGCGGTCGGTTCCTCGCCCAGCTTGCGGCGCAGGTGGCCGATGTGCACGTCCACGATCCGCTCGTCGCCCACCCAAGCCGGGTCCCACACGATGTCGATGAGCTGACGACGGGAGAACGCCTGGTGTGGGCGGGCCGACAGGGCCGCCAGCAGGTCGAACTCGGTGCGGGTGAGCGCCACCGGATCGCCGCCCACCCGCACCTCGTGGGCGGTCAGGTCGATGACGAGGTCCCCGAACACCCGCGCCGGTTCGGCCGGGGCCACGGTGGGGCGGGGCCGGCGCCGCACCGCGGCCACCCGGGCGACGAGCTCGCGCACGCTGAAGGGCTTGGTGATGTAGTCATCGGCTCCGGCGGCCAGCCCGGCCAGCTTGTCCTCCTCGTCCCCGCGGGCGGTGAGCATCAGCACGTAGCACTCCGAGAAGGCCCGCAGCCGCCGGCACACCTCGACCCCGTCCAGCCCCGGCAGCCCCAGATCCAGGACCACGACGTCCGGGTGCTCCGTGCGGGCGGTCTCGAGGGCGTCGGGGCCGGTGTGCGCCTGGGCGACGGCGTAGCCGGCGCGGGCCAGGTAGGTGGCGACCATCTGCGCCAGAGGCTTTTCGTCGTCGACCACCAGCACCCGCCCGGCTGAGGACGCATCCCTGTCTGCGGAGATCACCATGATCCCAGTGTGTCCCGCCGTCCCGACGTAGAAGCCACTTGGGGGCCGGATGGTCCGCAATCTTCGCCAAACCTTCATGGAATCTGGGCTCCCGCCTGCCGGTGGCCTGCCAGAATGGTTCTCAACCCCCGCATTTTCTGGTGACCCGACAAGGAATCATGGACACCCTTTCCCGTAGAAGTCTGCTCGTCGCCGGATTCGGCCTGCTCGGCTCCGGCGCCCTGGCGGCCTGTTCCTCACCTGCCCCGTCCCTCCCAGCAGGGGTGGGGGCCGGGACGGCCTCCGCCGGAGCCGGTCAGCGCCTCGTGGACACGGCGCTCACCGCCCGGCCGGTCACGCTCGATCTGGGCGGATCGACGGTGGCGACGTGGGCCTACGGCGACAGTCTCCCCGGTCCGCTCATCCGCGCCACGGCCGGGGACCGGCTGCGCATCCGGGTCGAGAATCGCCTGCCGGCGGACACCACCGTGCACTGGCACGGCATCGCCCTGGCCAATGGCGCCGATGGGGTGCCCGGGGTGACCCAGGATCCGATCGCCGCCGAGGCGACCTACACCTACGACTTCACCGCCCCGGACCCGGGGACCTACTTCTACCACCCGCACGTCGGGGTGCAGCTGGACCGCGGTCTGTACGCCCCGCTGATCATCGACGACCCGCAAGAACCCGGCGCCTACGACCACGAGTGGATCCTCGTCCTCGACGACTGGGTCGACGGCACCGGCCGTACCCCCGATGAGGTCCTGGCCGCCCTGACCTCCTCCCGGGACAACGGCGGGATGCCCGGGATGGACCACGGCAACATGGGCGGGATGGAGGGCATGGACATGTCCTCCGGCTCCTCGGAGGGCATGGCTGGGATGGACCACGGGGCGATAAGCGCCGGGGACTCCCCGTACGGCGATGACGCCGGGGACGTGTCCTACCCGCACTACCTGGTCAACGGGCGGGTTCCCGCGGACCCGGAGGTGCTCACGGCGAAGCCGGGCCAGAAAGTGCGGTTGCGGATCATCAACGCCGCCGCGGACACCATCTTCACGGTCGCCCTGGGCGGGCATCGCATGACCGTCACACACACCGATGGGTTCCCGGTGCAGCCGCAGGACACCGATGCCCTCTACCTGGGCATGGGAGAACGCTACGACGCGACCGTCACCCTGGCCGAAGGGGTCTTCCCCTTCGTGGCCGTGCCGCTGGGCAAGGACGGGCAGGCCATGGCCCTGGTGCGCACCGGGGCCGGCAATCCACCGCCGTCGTCAGTACGACCGGCGGAACTGGACAGATCCGTGCTCATCGGCGCCGACCTGACACCGGCGGACAGCGCCCGGCTGGAGGCCCGGGACCCCGACGTGTCCCTGGACCTGGCCATGACCGGGCAGATGAACCCTTACGAGTGGGGATTCAAGGGGGCCCCCTACGGGCAGCACGATCCTGTGCAGATCCAGGAGGGACAGCGGGTGCGGCTGACCGTGGCCAACCACACGATGATGGCCCACCCCCTGCACCTGCACGGGCACACCTTCGCGCTGCCCAACGGCCTGCGCAAGGACACCGTCCTGATCGCCCCGATGCGATCGATGGCCATCGACCTGCAGGCGGACAACCCCGGGAACTGGCTGATCCACTGCCACAACATCTACCACGCCGAAGCCGGCATGACGACCGAACTGAGATACCGCCCATGACCACCCTCTCCCGCCGTTCCCTGCTCACCTTCGGCCTGGTCGCCGGCACCGGACTGGCCGTCACCGCCTGCTCACCACAGTCCGGGAACTCCACCGCCCCGGCCTCCAGCACGGGCACCGCCATCACCCACGTCCACGCCATCACCCGCGATGCGGCCGGGACGATCCTGCTGGCCACCCACGAAGGCCTGTTCCGCCTGGACGACCAGGACCTGACCCAGGTCGGCCCGGTAGTGGACCTGATGGGCTTCACCACCACCGGCGAGGGGCGCTACCTCGCCTCCGGCCACCCGGGTCTGGGCGTGGACCTGCCTGAACCGGTCGGGCTGATCGAGTCCACCGACGCCGGTGAGAGCTGGAGAGTGCTCTCGCGGGCCGGGGAATCGGACTTCCATGCCCTGGCCGCCGGCCCGAACGGGGTCATCGGCTTCGACGGGCAGCTGCGCATCAGCGCCGACGGCCGCAACTGGGACACCGCCGCCATCCCCTCCGCCCCCGCTTCTCTGGCGGTCGCCCCGGGTACGGGCACGGTGCTGGCCACCACCGAGGACGGCCTGCTGCGCTCCTCCGACAACGGCACGACGTGGACGACGGTGGACACCCCGCAGTTGATGTCCCGGGTGGCCTGGGCCGACGACGAAACGATGGTGGGCGCCGGCATCGACGGGCGCCTGCTGACCAGCCGTGACGCCGGGGACACCTGGACAGCCAGTCGGGACCCGGTCGGCGAGGTCGTAGCCCTGGGAGCAGGTCTGACCGACGGCGGGGAGGTCGAGGCGCTGCTGGTGGAGGGCCCCCGGGTGCTGCGGAGCCTGGACGGTGGAGCCACGACGGAGCAGCTGCTGTGAACACCACCGCTCGTGCCCCCAGGCACAGTCGGCGACCATTCACGCCTGACAGCGCGCCAGGCAACAAGGGAGTAGGGGGCCATCATGAGTAAGGACGACTCTACGCACCAGGACGCCACCCATGCCGCGATGCCGGCGGAGGCCGGACGTGTCCCGCGGAAACGGCTGACCGGCATCGACGCGGCGCGCGGGCTGGCGCTGATCGGGCTGACCGCCATCCATTTCCTGCCCGCCGAGAACGAACAGACCCACGAGGCGACGCTGAGCTGGACCCTGTTCTCCGGAGACTCCGCCGCCCTGTTCGCCCTGCTGGCAGGGGTGGGCCTGGCCTTCGCCACCGGTGGCCGACACCCCCGAACAGGCCGACGGATGACGGGAGCGCGGGTGGGCGTGGCGGTGCGGGCCCTGCTGATCTTCGCCCTCGGGGTGGCAATCAACTCCCTGATGCCCGAGGACCCACCGGCGTTCAACATCCTCACCTACTACGGCATCTTCTTCGTGCTGACCATCCCCTTCCTGCACCTGCCCGCCCGGACGCTGTTCCTCAGCGCAGCTGGGTTCGCGGTGGCGGCACCGGTCCTGATGCTGGAGCTGGGCGACCAGGTCCCGGAATTCTCCTCCGGCAATCCCACCGTCATCGACGTGCTCACCGACCCCGGCGCCACCCTCGCCCAATTGCTGCTCACCGGCACCTACCCGGCCCTGCCCTATCTGACCTACTTGCTGGTGGGCCTGGGCATCGGACGCCTGCACCTGCACCACGTCGAGATCCAAACCCGTCTGTTGGTGATCGGGGTGGGTCTGGCGGTCACGGCCCGGCTGGCCTCCTGGCTGGTGCTCTACATCTTCGGCGGCTATCACCAGCTCACCCACGCCGCGTCCTTGGACGAGGAGACTCTGGCCGGGATCCTGATCTGGGGCCCCGACGACGCGCTGCCCGCGGGCTCCTGGTGGTGGCTGGCCATCACCACCCCGCACACCAACATGCCCCTGGCCATCGCCTGGAGCCTGGGGGTGAGCCTGGCCGCGCTCGGGGCGTTCCTGCTACTAGCCCGCAAGGTCGGTCCGTGGCTGCTGCCCCTGTCGGCGATGGGGGCGATGACCCTGACCCTCTACTCCACCCAGCTGGTGCTGCTCTCCTTCGAGCTGCACTACGACCAGCCCCAGCTGTGGTTCCTGCTCTACCTCGTTCTGGCGGCGATCTTCGCCCTCGCCTGGAAACGCGCCTTCGGGCAAGGCCCTCTGGAACGGCTCGTCAGCACGGCCGCCAAGAAAGCCAGCACCACCGTCCTGCCTTCCTCCTCCGGCGCCGATCGAGAATGAGGACACGGTGGTCAGCCACCACATGAAGAAGCTCGTCGACCCTGGCCTGCTCACCCGTGAACAGCGGTGCGCGGCAAAACCTGGGCGGCCGACCGACCTCGTTGGGCAGGCGCTTCTCAGGCCGCGGACTACTCCGTCTTGCGACGCTCAGGGCGGCTCTGTGCTGGATGCCGAGGAAAGCACAGTTCGCAGCACTGCGGTTGGGCTCTCTTCGGAGGCGAGCAGCAGGCCGGCGTAGTGAGCGTTGCTGGCGGCGACGGTGCTGCGCCAGCGGACGGCGGTGGCCAGGTGCATGCCGGTGAGGTCGGCGAGCACGGGTGGTGGCAGCTGTTGGGACAGTGAGGTGAGTGCCCCGGTTCGCGCCGGGCTCACCAGGACACCGACTGCGGCCAGCCGGCGCACCAGAGCGGCCGCTGACAAGGGTGTCCCCGGCTGAGCGCCGGGATACAGCCAGTGGTGGTCTTGGGCAGGGGTGAACATCCGACGCGCGCTGCGATCTGCTGCGGTCTGGGTAGCGAGATCGGCCAGCGGCTCGGGCAGGAGCAGCGGTTCCTTCCCGACCGTGACTTGCAGCGCCTCCCCGGTGGAGCGGATGTCGTCCAGACGGATCCGGGTGATCTGGGCAGGGCGGAAGCCGAAGACCAGCACCAGGGCGGCGGCCAGCTTCGTCCCCGCCGTGATCGTGTCGTGGTTCAGGACGCCGTCGAGGACTCGGCGGCGCTGGTCATCGCTGAGACCTCCCACCAACAGGTACGTCCTGGGCGGTCGGGTGATCTCCAGAGGCTGGCTGCGGCCGTTGGTGTGGGCCCAGGTGAGGAAGCCGGCCACGAGGTATTTCTCGGCCCCGGTGGTGGCCCAGTGGTCCAGGTCGGCCTGGTCCAGGCTCGCCAGGGTCTTGCCCCGGTCTCGGGCCCAGGCGAGCAGGTCAAGCACGACCCGCAGCTCGTGCCGGCGGCTGGTGACCAGCGGACCGGACAGGGGCTCGGCGCGGCTTCTGAGATCGCGCAGGTGCTTCCAGGTGGCGAACTGGACAAAGGCCTGCCGCTCACCCGGATCCTCGATCAGCTGGGCGGTGGTGATGATCCACGCCTGGAAGCGGGCCAGCGGCAGGTTGCGGGCGGGCAGCAGGCCGTGCTCGACCAGCAGCGCCCGCACCGCCCGGGTCGTGTACTCGGGCCCGAGATCGTCGAGGGCCTCGTGGTCGAGCAGATCGGGGGTGGCCAACACCGTGCGCAGCAGTTCCACGGCGCGGTGGCGATGGAAGGCCGCGCGGACCGTGGCCGGGTCCCCGGCCTGGAGGGCGGTGAGCATCGTGCGGGCGGTCTCGTGGCGCTCGAGCAACTCGGGCGGGAACAAGGTGGCGAGCTGGTCATCGGCGGTGCACCGGTCGCACAGCCCGGTCTGTCGCAGCTTGGCATGGCGGCCGCAGCGGGTGCAGTCGCGGAAGCTGACCGGGTGGCGCGGGTAGCAGTATTCGCACAGGGGCGCCCCCTCGGTTCGTCCCACGACGCGCCGGTGCCGGTGGCAGACGCTGCAGTCCTCGAGAATGTGGTGACAGCTGTGGCAGATCGGGGCGCCGGACTCGTCCCGGGTGGCGACAATCCGCTCCTGGGCGCACCGGGAGCAGGGTTGCCTGGGTTTGCGGCACCTCTCGCACACCGCGCCCGGGGTGCCGGGGAACCGGCACGGTGTAGTGCGCCCACACCGGGTGCACGTGTCCACCTGGGCTGCGAACCGGCACGGGGCGCAGACGGGTCCGGCGGGGCCGCGGTAGACGATGTGCTGGTGGGTGCCGCACTGGCTGCAGATGCCCCAGCCGTCGGGGAGGGCCTTCGCGCACCCCTGGCACAGCCGGTCCTCGTCGGGCATCCGCCGTGCGATCGGGCCCGTACGCCCACATCCGTCGCACGGTTGGGACCGCAGTGCTGTGTAGCACCGGGAGCAGCAGCGTAAACCTTCATAGACGTTGGTCAGCGACCGGTGCTGCCCGCAGTGCCCGCAGCACGCCGGCGGCAACTCGGGCGCCTGGCGGGCCAGCTGATCATAGAGGACACCGAAGAGGGCCGACCCCCGGGCAGGGGCTGCGAACCAATCCGCTCCGTAGTCGGCGATGTCCAGGGCCAAGCGCAACCGGCGCCCGGGCGAGGCGGGAAGCTGGGCGAAGACCCCCCCAGGACCGCAGGATCCAGGGAGGGGATCAGGCCGTGGGCGGCCGCGACGAAGATCGCCGATGCTTGCCCGTACATGTCCCGCCAGCAGGCCCCGCAGTAGTCGGCGTCCCCGACGAAGGAGGCGAGCTGACGCTCTCGTCGGCAGCAATGACAGGTGATGGCCCTGGTACCGGCCCGCTTCTTGCACTTGGAGCAGACCCGGTGCCCGTCGAGGCGTTCGGGCAACATCCGCTCGAGACCACAGCCGGTGCAGCGCGGCAGGCGCACCGAGGTGGCACCGGCCTCGAGCAGGGCGGCGATGATGCGCTGCAGCAGGGTCGGCATCGCATTGTCGGCCGAGGTCAACAACCCCGGATCCACGTGCAGCTGACCCAGCTGCCGGGCCCCGGAGTGGGGCCGCACGACGATGGCAGCCACGATCTCCCGGAGGCGATCGGCGGGCACACCGGCCTCCACCGTGCTGATCAGCTCGGCGATGGGCCGCCCCGGGTGCTCACTCATCGCTGGGAGGCACGATCCGGGCCCGCTTGGGCCGAGCCCCGGAGGCACGCAGCGCATCCGCCGAAGCCTCGGGCGACCCCGCATCGGTGCCGGTGCCGGTGCGAGCGGTGGCCGCGCCGAGATCGACACGGGTGATGAGGTCATTGGCCGTGCAGCCGAAGATGTCCATCAGGGCCGCTAGCACGTGCAAACTCAGCCGTTCCGGTTTCTCCGCGGCCAGCCGGTAGACCTGGCTGGCCGACAGATGGATACCCCTCGCTTCCAGTTCCGGGATGAGCTTGGTGGTGCTGAACATGCCCGCGGCCGCCATTACCTGCCGCAGCTTCCACTCATAGCCGATGACCTTCACTGTCTCTGCCCTCCCGAGTTCGTGGGCAGCACGGCCCGGATCGCGTCATGGAGCATCTTGTTCTTGAAGTCCCCACTCACGGCCGTGTAGAGCCCGGTGGTGGACTGGTAGACGTGGCCGCCCTGTTCCTGGACGAAGCGGGGGTCCACCCCGTCCTCGATCAGATGGGTCACGTAGCTGTGGCGCAGACAGTGCGGGCTCAACGCCGGATCCAAGCCGAGCTCATCGCGGTAGAACCCGAACCGGTCAGCGACGTCACGGGCCTGCAGCCGGGTCCCGCGCTCGGTCAGCCACAGCGCATTCGAGGCCGCACTGGAAGCGCTCTTCACGACTAGGTGTACTGACCGGACACGTTGGTCAATCGGGACTGCCGCACGGATAGGTGACATCTGATCTGGCTTGCCCGTTGGGCGGCCTGGAAGGATGTGCATCATGCCCGCTCCCTACCCCCAGGAGTTCCGCGAAGACGTCGTGCGAGTGGCCCGGTCCCGTGAGGACGGCATCACCATCGCGCAGATCGCGAAGGACTTCGGAGTCCACGAAATAACGCTCCATAAGTGGATCCGCCAAGCCGATATCGACGATGGCAACCGGCCCGGCAGGACACGGGAGGAGTCGACCGAGCTGCGTGAGGCCCGCAAGCAGATCCGGCTGCTCCAGCAGGAGAACGAGGTCCTCCGCCGTGCCGCGGCCTACCTGTCCCAGGCGAACCTGCCGGGAAAAGGTTCTTCCCCCGCAAGCGGGAGGTGCCCCCACCGCTCGTGAGTGAGCTCGCCGCTGACGGCATCCCCGTCACGGTGTCCCTGCGGGTCCTCAAAGCTCTCCCGCCAGCCCTACTACCGATGGCGGAAACAACAGGTCACGGAGTCTGAGCTGGTCGAGGCCTACCGGGCGAACGCGTTGTTCGACGCCCACCGCGATGATCCCGAGTTCGGGTATCGGTTCCTGGTCGGCGAAGCGGAGGCCGCTGGCCAGCGCATGTGCGAGCGGACCGCGTGGCGGATCTGCCGGGACAATCAGTGGTGGTCCGTGTTCGGCAAGAAGCGCGGCAAGAACGGGAAGCGCCCCGGGCCGCCGGCCCACGATGATCTCGTGAAGCGTGACTTCTCCGCTGAGGACACCAACGAACTGTGGCTGACCGACATCACCGAGCACTGGACAGCTTGAGTTCCAGCCATCGTCGCAACACTCTGATCGAGAGGTGCGTGCGATGGTTATTCGGCCGAGGGGTAGAGAGAATGTGCAGTACAAGGCGAAGGAGCGGGACGAGTTCTTCCGTCGGCTTGATCGTGGCGGCACGATCCGTGCTGTCGCGGCTGAGCTGGGGCTGAGCGTTGAGTCGTGTTACCGGTGGCGAAATGAGGCTGGCGTATCGACTTCCCGTGCGAAGAGCCGGGTCTATACGGCTGAGGACAAGGCCGAGTTCTTCCGCCTGCTGGCGTCGACGGGGAACGTGTCGAAGGTCGCGAAAGAGCTCGGGTTCGTGCGGGTCACTTGCTACAAGTGGGCGCATCAGGCGGGGATCTTCACGGGGAAGGACACCCGCGCTCAACGAGCACGGTTTGAGCGGTTGCGTGCCGACGGTGTCAGTCGGGCGGATGCTGCGAGACGGGTCGGCGTGGACAAGCGCTCTGCGCAAGATTGGGACAAGGGCATCAAGCAGATAACGGGCGGACGCGTTCACCCCGACGGTCGTGTAGTTCGCTACCGTCAGGCGGCGATACTGGCGAATGTGAAGAGCCCGCGTGATGCCTATACGAGAGGCGCCCCGGTTGATCTGGCGCGTCTTGAGACTGTTATCGATTCTCGCTACCTGAGTTTGATCGAACGAGAGCGTATTCACGATCTACGCAGCCGCGGGGACTCGATAAGGTCGATCGGGCGGGCGCTGGGGCGGAGCGCGTCGACGATCAGCCGGGAGATCGCCCGCAACACGGCCACGACAGTCGGCTATCTTCCTTACGCGGCGCACCGGATCGCGGCGGCGCGCCGGCCGAGGCGACGTGCATGCAAACTCGAATCTGCTGGCGATTTGCGCGCCTATGTGGCAGCGAAGTTGCGTAAACGATGGTCACCAGAGCAGATCAGTCACCGGCTCGTGAAAGACTTCCCGGACGATCAAGGGATGCGGGTGAGCACCGAAACGATCTACCAGGCGATTTACGTCCAAGGACGCGGCGCTCTGAAACGCGAGATCGCCGCGTCGATGAGGCGCGGGCGGACAACACGAAAACCACGGCGCGATCCAGCGAAGAGAACCAGTCGCTTCGTGGACCCTATGGTCTCCATCGCTGAGCGACCCGCGGAAGCTGAGGATCGTGCAATCCCTGGGCATTGGGAAGGGGACCTCATCGTCGGCACGATGGGACGATCAGCAATCGGAACACTCGTCGAGCGATCAAGCCGCTTCGTTACCCTCGTGCACCTTGAACATGACCACACGGCCGAGACCGTGCGCGATGGCCTCATCACCACCGTCGCTGATTTGCCAGCAGCGCTACGCCGCTCGCTGACCTGGGACCAGGGCACCGAGATGTCGGGGCATGTGGGGTTCCAGACCGCCACCGATATGGCGGTGTACTTCTGTGATCCGGGCAGCCCCTGGCAGCGCGGCAGCAACGAGAACACGAACGGTCTCCTACGCCAGTACTTCCCGAAGGGCACCGATCTCTCCCGCCACACGCCCGCAGAATTGCGACGCGTCGCAGAGGACCTCAACGAACGTCCACGCAAGACGCTCGACTGGGACACTCCAGCCGAACGACTCCATGCTTTACTGAATGCGAGTTGAACCAGTGTTGCGACGATGGCTGGAACTCAAGCGGTCCAGTGCTCGGTGATGTCGGTCAGCCACAGTTCGTTGGCGTCATCGGCGGTGAAGTCGCGCTGGACCAGGTCATCGTGGACTGGTGGTCCCGGACGCTTGCCGTTCTTGGCACGCTTCTTGCCGAAGACGGACCACCACTGGTTGTCCCGGCAGATCCTCCACGCCGTCCGCTCACACATCTGCTCACCGGCTTCTGCCGCTTCGCCGACCAGGAACCGGTAGCCGTACTCGGGGTCGTCGAGGTGAGCGTCCAGCAACGCGTTGGACCGGTATGCCTCGACCACCTCGGCCTTGGTGACCTGCTGGTGCCGCCATCGGTAGTAGGGCTGGCGGGAGAGCTTTGAGGACCCGCAGGGACACCGTGACGGGGATGCCGTCAGCGGCGAGCTCACTC
>NZ_JROM01000018.1 GCF_000786655.1 Kocuria marina
TGTTGTGGGTCATGAGGTTCTTGTCGCGGGTGCGTCGATGAGATGAGGAACGGGCTCCTCGCCACAGGATGGAAGTTCCTACACCGTCCGTCCGTACGAGAGAGCCCGTTCATGACCCACCGTAATGCACCCCTGACCCCGACCGGCCGGCTGCGCATGGTGGCCCGTCACCTCGAGGACGGGATCCCCAAGGCCCACGTCGCCGCCGAATTCCACGTCAGCCGTCCGACGGTGTCCACCTGGGTGGCCCGCTACCTCGAAGACGGCGAGGATGGCCTGGCCGACCGGCCCTGCACCCCTGTCGGGAGTCCGTTCCGCACGGCCCCGGAGGTGGTGGAGCGCATCGACGCCCTGCGCCGGGGCCGGAAGTGGTCGGCCCGGCGCATCTGGCACCACCTGAGCGCCGGCGGCTACGACAACGACCCCCAGGACGAGAAGGGCCCCGGGCCCTTCCACGCCCCCGTGACCATCGCGCTGCGCACCGTGGGCCGGTGGCTGGCCCGGCTGGGGATCTCCCGGTTGCGCGACCTCACCCCGGACGGAGAGGACTCCCGCCGGGTCCCGCGGCGGATCACCGCGCACTGGCCCGGGCACATGGTCCACCTGGATGTGAAGAAGGTCGGCAGGATTCCCTACGGCGGCGGGTGGCGTGCCCACGGCCGCGGCACGACCAAGGCCCTGGCAGCCAAACGCGGTCCCGGGGCCAGGATCGGCTACACCTACCTGCACACCGCCATCGACGGGTTCTCGCGCCTGGCCTACACCGAGGCCCTCGACGACGAGAAGGCCACCACCACGATCGGGTTCTTCGCCCGGGCGAGGGCGTTCTTCGCCGCTCACGGGATCGAGCGGGTCCACCGGGTGGTCACCGACAACGGCGCCAACTACCGGGCCAAGGACTTCACCCGCACCGTTGAGGCCCTGGCCTCGAAGCACCAGCGGATCCGCCCCTACACCCCGAGGCACAACGGCAAGGTGGAGCGGTACAACCGGTTGCTCGTCGACGAGGTCCTCTACACCCGGACCTACGCCACCGAGCACGACCGCCGGACCGCGATCGGGACCTGGGTCAATCACTATAATTACCACCGCCCGCACACTGCCTGCGGCGAAAAGCCCCCGGCCTCACGCGTCCCGGCCCGTGTCAATAACGTCATGCCCTCTTACATCTAGGGGTGTCGGTAAACGATAAGTTCGGCGAGTTCAGCTCGAATGTCGGTCAGATCATCCGACCGTCTGGGCGGTTCGGTGGTTCGGTGGCGAGGTGCCGGTGGACATTTGTCGCCTCACTACCGAGCCGGTGCAAGACTGTGGGTAAGTCCGGGTCGATCCGGACGCCGTCGGCGATAGTCTTATGGAGGTCGTCGGTCAGCACGAGGACGGCCGCGACGATGATCTGCGCGTCGTCGACGCGGCCGACAACGTCCTGCGACCGCCTGGCGTGGCGGCGACCCCGGAGGGTGCGCGCGGCGATGTCCTGACTGGTGCTGCGAGTTGCTGTCAGGGGGCCGAGTTCGGCGGCAGCGGCGCGGGCGCGACGCGCCGCATCAGCAGCGAGGTTCTGGTCACCTCTTTCGGCGGCGTGCGCGATGCCACTCAACGCGGCTGCTCTCTCCTGAAGCACGTTGTCTAGGTGACCGGCGACGAGTCGCAGGGGATCAGGAGTGAACAGCACCTGGCTGAAGAGCAGCCCGAGTGCTCCCC
>NZ_JROM01000019.1 GCF_000786655.1 Kocuria marina
GGTGCACGGTTCACCGGCTCATGAGGGCGGCGGGTCTGCGCGGGATCATTCGCGCCAAGGGCCCGCGCACCACGGTGGCCGGCACCGGACCGGAGACCCGCCCGGACCTGGTGGAACGATCTTTCACCGCCGCTGCCCCGGACCGGCTGTGGGTCGCCGACATCACGTATTGCAGAACGTTCGCCGGCTGGGTCTACGCCGCCTTCGTCATCGATGTGTTCTCCCGGCGGGTGGTGGGGTGGCAGCTGTCGACCTCGTTGCGCACGGACCTGGCTCTGGACGCTCTCGAGATGGGGTTGTGGACCCGCTCCCACGACGGCCATGACACCAGCGGTGTGGTCCATCACAGCGACAAAGGCGTTCAGTATGTCGCCGTGCGCTACACCCAGCGCCTGGCCGAGGCGGGGGCGGTGGCCTCGGTGGGATCCACCGGCGATTCGTACGACAATGCCCTCGCTGAGGCGTTCAACTCGCTGTTCAAGGCCGAACTGATCCGCAACAAGGGCCCCTGGAAGTCGATCGACGACCTGGAGATCGCGGTGGCCGAGTACGTCGACTGGTTCAATCACCGGCGCCTGCACGGAGAGATCGGGCTCGTGCCCCCGATCGAGTTCGAAGACGCCTACTATCGTCACCACACCGCCCCGGCGACCGCCGGAGCGGCACTACCAAGCCTCCACTGAACCCGTCACGGGACACACCGCCGTTGACCGCGCCCCTGACCGACCCACCTAACGGTTGCGAAAACACCAGCGGCACTGGGGCAACCGTCCCGGCCTTCGCCTTGTCAGTAGACGATGTAGCCGGGGAACCGTGCTGACCACCGGGAGTCGCCAGCGACTCGAGTGACTTCGTAAGAGACGGCGGTCAAGTGTGTGAAGCGCAGTCCGTGGATTTCTCCAACACGGGCCCCAACTTCAGTGACGTGCAGTTCTCGCCCACCCAGCGCAGCACCGTGGAGCGATCCGTCCTTGACTGTCTCCCAGTAGTCGGAGGCGGTCGTGAAAGACCAGTACCCGGAGCCAGTGGGATGATCCTCCAGGTAGTCCAGAGGCACCCAGAGAGTGAGGCCGCGGTGCTCAGGGAGGAGCCGATCCCGGAAGTCGGGGTCTGGTTCTCCAGGCAGGACGCCTTCGGGCCACTGGTAGGCGGGTTCACTCGTCACGGGGGCATCCTCTTCATCGGCAGGTCCGGGGGGCACTTCCACACTAGGGGCGGGGGCGGGGTACACCGCGGGGGCGGAACCAATACCTGTTGCTTGGAGAACTTCACCCTCCTCGACGGGGCTGCCAGCGGGTGTGATGGGTTCGCTTTTCAACCAGGCCATCACGGTGCGTGTAGTACGCCCTACGGCCTCGGCGATGGCCCGGTAGGTCGCCCCCGCCGCCCGCAACTGCACCGCTAGAGTCCGCAGCTGCCCCACACGGCGGGTGCGGGCCTGACGGGCCTGGGCGGCGTTGTCTGCCGCCGCACGCGCCTTGGCCTCGGTCCTGGCCTTCCCGCCGCGGCGGCCCATCCGCGCTAGATACTCGTGTGCAGCATCGGAACCACTGGTAGAGGTGGGGCGTCCCTTGCCGGCGTTGACCTGACGGACGGCCGAGCGCGCCAGACAGGCGACCTCGCTATCGGTCAGAGGGTGGGGCAGCTGGGCGTTGAGCGCCCTGGCGTGGGCGATCGAGGCGGCCTCCGTCGGGGTCTGGTGGCGGGCCTGCCGCTGGTCCCACAGCCACCGGCGGGTGGCGCGGAAGATAGCGGTGTTGCGCCCCACCTCCGTGGCGGTGTCCACTACCGGGACCCGCGGGATGCCGGCTCGCCCCAGCAAGGCCGTGCCCGGGTCCCAGGCTGACGCGGCGGGTCCATCAATAGCCTCGTCGTGGAACGGGTCAATGTACTCGGCCATGTGCGCCTTGAGATCCCCCAAAGACCACGGGCTGGCTCTGCGACCCCACCACACACGCCCGGCCGGGAACTCAGCAGCCGGGTTGCGCACCAAATAACGGGTGAAGCACGGGTCCCCATCGACTAGCCGGTCCAGGGCCCGCTGCACCGCCTCCGCGTAGCGGATCGGCCACGGCCGAGCGCCCTCGCCCCGGTAGACCGGTTCGATGGCCCACCCGGCCTGAGCATGACCAGTGGCCGGGTTCTCGATGATCCACGTCGGTTCCGGCACGGCCGGGTGCATCAGGTTCAACAACGCGGCCTCGTCATCGACGTCCACGACGAGGAAGTTCAACCAATCGGCCGGGTTGAGCTGGATGAACGCGAAGTCACCAGCAGGCCGCCCACGGTTCGGGAACGCCTGCGACTTGGTTTGACCGCACCGGAAGTACTCGATCCGGTGGTGCTCAAGGAACCGGCGGGCCGGGGTCTCGGGGCAAAAAAGAACAACATCCATCAAGGCAGGGTCCACTTGTGGACGCGCCTCAGGTACACTAGGAGACATAACAGTCCCCTGATATTGGATTCATGACAGGTTCCGATTCAGTTAGCTGTTGAAACGGCTGTCGCGAGTTTGGCGACCTGAGACAGCCAAATGACTTCGACGGCCCGCCCTGCCAGGCGGGTCGTCAGTCGTTTAAGCGGAATTAGCCAGCGGTAGGCGCGGCTCCTCCCTATTGTCAAGCTTGTTGGGTCGTCCCGCATCGCGGTCGATCAAGGCGCCGATGTACTCGGCCATGCTGAGTCCCGTTCGACGAGACGCTTCGACGGCCGCACGATGCTGCTCAGGAGACACGCGCGTAGACAACGCCACTTTGTGTCCTTGCAGCTTCGGCTGCTGGTACTCAGTCATGAAGCCATCGTCGCATACTGCAACCGCAACCGGTAGCAGTATGGGGTGTGTCTCCATAATTTTCTTGCCCCCTTGTTTCTGAAACTTGACGCAGTAAAGACGCAGTGAAGGCTCCCGCCTAGGTGTATCGCATCAATCATACAGTCTTTTGAACATGTTCAACTTAAACATGTTCAAGTTCCAGGTAGCCTTGGGGGCATGTTTTGGCTAGGGGGAACTGTTTCCCGTTCCGACTCAGATGTGCTGGCTGAACTGCCGGACCGTCTCACCTGGGAAGGTCTTCATCTGGAGGTGCAGCGTCGGCACGGCAAGCCCATCCACATCGCGCCGGCGCCGGCGGGGTTGGGTCAGGACGTCACGGGGCTGTGGTTGGAGAAGGCTGAGCGGTCCTGGATCTTCCATGCTGCCGGGGAGAGCGAGCTGCTGCGCCGGCACGTGATCCTGCACGAGTACGGACACATCCTCCTCATGCACGGTGGATGCGAGCTGACGTTGGGCAACGCCTTCGCCCACATCGGAGGTTCCCGGCGGATCAAGACCCTTCTCGGGCGTTCCTCGACCTGGACGACCCAGGAGATTGCCGCAGAGAACGCCGCTACGCGGCTGGCCGCCCGGCTGACCCAGCAGGTGAATCCTCTGCTCGAGGCCTTCTGATGAGCCTCGGAGCGGGATTGAGTCTGCTCAAGGCCGTGGCGTGCATCTTCGCCGCCGTGGCAGTGCTCATTCGTCTGCCACGAGTAGCGCAGCGACGCCGAGTGGACTTCGTCTGGGTGGGCACAGTGTTGGCAGCCCTGGCCTTTTCGGCCAACGGGGTCATGATTCCCGAACGGACCGTGGATGCGTGGCTGGGCGGGGAGAACGTCTTCCACCTGGTGCGCAACCTGCTCGCCCTCAGCGCCGTGTGGTGCCTGCGGGCGGCTCTCGTCCAGTCCCTGCAGCGCAGGGACTGGAGCCGGTCGCGGACACTGCGGGAGGCCGCCATAGGTGGCGCCTTGCTGATGGGACTGACGGCAGCGTTCTTCTCGATCGACCGGAGCCCGACCTCGGGAGCGTTCATCCCGGACCACCTCGCCCAGGGCGGCACCCTGGTCTACACGCTGCTCATCATGGTGATGGGAGCCTGGAACGCCGCCGATGTCGCCCGTGTCGCCTTCCGGGAACTCACCCTGCGCCAGCCGGGGCACGACCGCCTGCTGTGGCCGAGCCTGCTCGGCCTGGGCGTAGGCGGTTCTCTGCTCGTGCTCGGCTGCACGCTCGAGGCCGGCTACGCGCTCCTGGGGTATTCCGGCGCGTGGGATCCTGTAGCTGTGGCCCTGCGGGCCTCGTTCGGTCCGGTCTTCCTGCCCGGGGCCGTGCTGGTGTGCTTGGCCGTGGCGTGGCTGGGTCTCTACGCCCAAGGCCGGCGACTGAAGATGGGTCTGCGCATGGACATCCTGAGGATCGCCCCGGTGTGGGCCCACCTCGGGGCGGACCGGTGGAGCCCTGGTGGGCGCCCTCCGGGTTGGCGCAGCGCTCTGTCGACCGATCCTCAGCAGGTTCTCTACAGTGCCGTCATTGCCGTCGAAGACGCCCTGCGGGCAGAGAACATGGGTCTGTCGGAAAAGCAACGGTGTGCCCTTCAGGCCGCCGAGAGGAGATTTGAACTCACATCATGAGCACCTCGATCGTCGTCCCCCGCTGGGAGAGAACCGCCACGGAAGCCTTCCAGCCTCCGGTACTGCTGGCGGCGCTGCTCATCGCGCTGCCCTGGGGGGCGAACCCAACTGCGGCCTCGCTGTGGTGGGGAATCAGCGCGGCCCTCATTGTGTGTGGCATTCCGTTGGCTGCGGTCCTCCTGTTGGTGCGTCGAGGGGTCCTCACCGACCATCACGTGAGCGTGAAGGAGCACCGCCGCCCGGTGATGGCCGGAGTACTGGTGCTGGTCCTCAGCTACCTCACGGCGACGATCCTGCTGCAGGGACCGATCGAGATCGTGGCGCTGCTCGTGGCCACGTTCCTGGCCGGGCTGGTGATCGCTGTGGTGAGCCCGTGGTGGAAGATCTCCGGGCACGGCATGATGATGGGCGGAACTATTGTTGCCCTGACAACATCCTGGGGTGTGGTCGGGCTCCTGTTTGTTCCGGTGGGCCTGGCGGTGTGCTGGAGCCGCATTCGGCTCCAGGACCACACCGGTCCGCAGGTGATTTCAGGCTTCATCTACGGACTGGCCTTCCTGGGCGGCATCTACGCCTGGATTGTGACATGAGGAGCGGAAAAGTGGCAGACGAGGACCGCCGGCGCTCAGCCGAGATCTTGGCCGACAAGATCAACCTGCTGCTGGACACCCTGCGCACCGAAGCCAGCGAAACATACGACTTCACCACGATCCAGCAAGGCCTCAAAGACCGCGGCGTGGCGATCTCCCGTACGAAATGGCACTACCTGAAAACAGCCGACATCCGGGTGCGCCCCGACGAGAAACTGCTCCGGGCACTGGGGGAGGTGTTTGGCGTGGACCCCCGATACCTCGTTCAGGAGGACGGCCCGCTGCCGCAGCAGGTCGAGCAGGAGCTGGCCACGGTCCGGGCCCTTCGACGAGCCGAGGTCCGCAATTTTGCCGCCCGAGCCCTTGGGCAGATCGACCCCGAAGGCCTTCAGGCGATTCTCGAGGTCATCGAGAAGGACCAGCGCGAGCGGTAGAACGTGCCGTACAGCATTTGAGCCCTAGCCGGACTGCCCGTAGGATCTATGTTGAACATGTTCAACATAGTTTCGAAAGGGTGCTCGACATGGCAAAACATCAATGAGGGTTGATGCGCGTCTCCCCATCCGCACCCCGGGCATCCGCCAGGACATACTGCGTGAGAGCCAACAGCAACCTCTCGAGCCGAGCGTGGTTCGCGTAGTACAACATTGGCCGACCACGGCTGTGCTGCGCCTCCGCCTTCACGGCATCCATAGCCTCTAGCTCGGTCAATTGAGCACCGAGAGTCTGGGCCGGGAGTCCCGTTCGCGCCACCAGCTCCGCACGTAGCGCCGGACCCTGCCTGAGGGCATTGATGATCGACAGCCGGACGGTATTGCCGAACACCTTGGCGGCTTCGGCAACAAGATCAGGCTGACCTGCGGGGCGAACTACGGACGGCACGGAATTCATTGTGTCGCACCCACAACATCTCCCAAGCATCTGACATCGCGCTCCAGACCCGAGGTCCATACCGCAACAGGTCGAACTTGTTTTGACTGCTTTACACAGAAGAAACGTGCTACAACTCTTATATCTGCATAAGACAGTCAAAACGATTCGCATCGGGACGAGAGGTGGCTCATGGAGGAAGACGAGTCCAAGGACTCCTCCGTCCTGGTTTTCGCTGCTCTAGCGCTGGTTGGGGTGGTGGCTGTCAGCGTACCCGTGGCGGGTGTTGCCAGCCTCGCGCTGGTGTCGGACATGCAGGCATCGGCTGGTGGGTGCACCCCTGCCACGGTTGTCTCCGGTGAGGACTCCGAGGACGGTGTGATCAACGTTCCCAACGGCTGGGGCCCGCTCGTGGAGGAGGCCGCCAAGACGGCGGGGCTGCCGGTGAGCGTGGCGGCTGCCCAGCTCAAGCAGGAATCCAATTGGGAACCCCGGGCGGGCAGCTCCGCCGGGGCCCAAGGCATCGCCCAGTTCATGCCCGATACCTGGGCCGCCTACGGGGAGGGCGGGGACGTGACCGATCCCGAGGATGCGATCCCGGCCTATGGGCGCTACATGGCAGCGCTGCGCAATGAGGTGAAGCCCCTGGCCGGCGACGACGCGGATCAGCTGGTGCGCCTGACGCTGGCCGCCTATAACGCCGGGCCCGGTGCGGTGGCCCAGCACAAAGGCGTGCCGCCGTTTGCGGAGACCCAGCGCTACGTGGAGGCGATCCTCGACGGCGGGCAGGTCGAGTTCTCCGCCGGCTGCGAGGCCCCCACGGGTGGCAAGGCCTGGGACGGGGACCTGGGAGACGGGGAGTGGTCCGCCCCGCTGCCCGGGGGGAAGTTCACTTCCGGCTATGGGCGCCGCAACGTGCCGGGGCTGCCCGAGTGGGCGCAGAACCATGTGGGCCTGGACTTCGCCACCCCCGGCGTCGGCTCCCGTCCCGGTGGGCCGGTGATCGCCCCGACCGATCTGCGGATCACCGGGTTCAACGAGACGGACGGGTGCGTGATCGCGAAGGAGGACGGGGACGATCCCGATTTCGGGTTCGCCTTCTGCCACCTGAACTCCTGGGGCGTGAAGAAAGGTCAGAAGCTCACCCGCGGGGACGTGATCGGTGTGGAGGGCAATCGGGGCCAGTTCGGCATGTCCACGCACCTGCACATCGAGATTTACAAGCCGGGTGCCCCTGACGTCGTTTTCCCCTATCAGGGCTTCAACATCGACCCCGAGCCGATCCTGCGCGAGAAAGGAGCGTGGCCGCAATGAGCCGCCGCCCCTACCTGATCACTGCCCTGGCCCTATGCGCCGTACCCCTGGCGGGATGCTCGACCGAGCCTGCTGAGGAGACGTCCACCTCCTCCAGTGCAGCGGCCCCGGCCAGCTCGGCCCCGGCCGACTGGCCGACGACCCGCAGCTTTCCTACCCCGGAGATGCCCGGGGATGGGACGTTCCCGGCCGTTGAGGACGTGGACCGCACCGACGTGGACTCCACCGCCCGGGCGGCCGCGCTTCTGCTGCACTCCTGGGACACCGTGGTGGACCGCACCGAGACGGCGGCGGCGATCCGTACCAAGCCGCTCATGTCCGATGAGTGGGCGGGGCACCAGGTGGAGCCGGAGCGCAACGCCTCCCAGGGGGCGTGGCTGGAGCCGGCCTCGCACGGGGCCTACAGCCGGGCCCAGGCGGTGCCGGCGATCGGGGACGCGACCCGCGACGTCGGGCAGGACAAGGCAGTGCGGGCGTACAAGGTGACCTGGCGGTGGGCCAGCCGCGATGGGGAACCGGCCGAGGGCACCGGCACCCGGCACGTGACGCTCTACCTGGAGCGCCACTCTGGGGCCTGGGAGGTCGTGGGCCACCAGTCCCACGACCTACCCGCCGGGGAGGTCGCCTCGTGAGTCCGGCCGTGCACACCTGGCCGGTGATCACTCTGACCTTCGGGGCCGAGCAGATCGTGGCCGATGCCAATGGGGAGGTGCTGACCTACCCGGTGCTCGACGCCGCCACCGCCCACGAGGTCGCCGCGGACGCGGCCACAGAAGCCTGCCGACGACTCGGGTTGAAGGCCTGCCGGGTGCAGGGCCACACCGAGGACGGGTCCGTATTCGAGATGGTCGTAGACGCCGAACTAGGCACCCTGGAGGAATACGAACCCCCGGTTGCCCCCGGGCCCGCCACCAGCAATGGGGCCCGGCAGGGCGGGAGCAGCACCAGCACACGCAAAGCGGGTGCCCGGTCCGGGAACCAGCGCCGTCGCGCCCTGGCGATCTGGAGCAGCGTCGGGATCCTGGCACTGACGGCCGGGGCCTCGGTGGCGATGAACCTCACCGAGGGCGACGGGGAGCCGGTGGCGGTGGTGCACACCCCGCCCCCGGCCCAGTTGCCGGTGCCGGCCCCGGCCGGGTGGGACACCTACGGTGCGTGGGCCACACCCATGTCCGGGTCCCAGGTGCAAGCGGTCCTGGACTGGGAGGGCCGGCCCGTGAGTGTGGACGGGGCCAAGCTCATCGGCCACGACCCCGACACCGGGGTGGAACAGTGGAGCCGCACCGCGCCGTTCACCGTGACCCAGCTGGGGCTGTTCACTGTGGACGGGCAGACCCGGTTGGCGGCCGCCACGGGCAAAGAGCTGGTGCTGTTCACCCCGGACTCCACCGACCCGATCAGGGTCCAGGTGCCGCAGGAGGCCACCGTGGTCCTGGACGGAGGCACCGTGCCCCGCCTGGACCTGCCCAACCAGAAGTCCCTGCTGGTGGCAGCGGACGGATCCACCGCCGCCCGGGTGGTGCCGGCGGCCGCCAAACCTCTGGAGGCTCAGGGGGCGGACCTGATCGCCGCTGATGCCAAGGCGGGGAAGGTGTGGCGGGTCGGCACCGACTCCGCGGCCCTGCCCAAGCCGGCGACCTTGCCGGCCCCGGCCAAGGGCGCGGAACTCACCGGCATCCTCGGCAGCGTGGAGGGCCGGGTGGTGGCCGCGTGGAAGGACGGGAAGCAGACCCTCGTCGGGTTCTATGACGTGGACGAGTCCACCGAGGCGACCGCGGTGAAGCAGGTCGCGGTGCGCGAACTCGACGGGAACCAGATCACCACCTCCACCGTGCAGACCGATCGGGTGCACGGGCTGCTGCTGGCCTCAACGGTGCTGGTCGATGTGGACGCCACCACCGCCCACCTCCTGGAGGGCCAAGCCACGCTGGCCGCCGGCTACGCCTGGGTCACCGATGACGGGCAGCAGTCCCAGGTCACCCCTGACGGGGCGACCGAGGCCACCACCCTGGCTGACCAGGCGGCGGTGCCTGACGTCATCACGGACAACGGAATGGCGCTAACCCGGGTGGACGGGTCCACCGATGGCTCCCTCTACGCCCTGGTGGAGACCGGCCCCACCCCCACAGCCAGCCCGTCACCGACTGCGAGCCCTACCCTCACTGCTAAGGAGACCCCCTGATGAGAATGACCGCCACGATCGACTCCACCGGTGCTGTGGAGCTGGACACCGCCGGGCAGATCACCCGTGAGAACCACTCCACCGTGGGCGATGCCCGCCGCTCGGTGATGGCCACGGCCAAGGCTCTGGCGGAGCAGACCAATCAGGACATGCAGCTGCACATCGAGGACCCCGCCGGGTCCCGCACCTTCCTGGTCGGCGCCGATGGCACCTCCCGGCAGGAGAGTGCGGCACCGGCCACCGTCCAGGTCCCGGCTGATTCGGTGGCTACGGCAGAGCGGGCGGCTGCCCCGGTCGAGTCCCCTGAGCCTGAGCCGGTGCCTGCTGCGGCTGAGGAGGACCTGGCGGTGGCCCTGGCGGCACCGGCCCCCGTCGAGTCCCTGGCCCCGGTGGCGGCGACGTCCACGGCCCCTAATCCGTTCCTCGGCGACCGCCCGTCCACGGCCCGCGCTGCGGAGCCCGCGGCAGCTGGCAGCCGGCGGGAGTCGCTGCCCTCCTTCGTGGACCGCCCCGAGGTGGACGCCCCCGCCCAGCACGGGTGGCGCGGGGCCCTGAACCAGTTGGGCCTGAGCTTGGCGCCCTCGGCCGCGGAGCTGAGCCAGCGCCAAGACGAGGCCGCGGTGTCGGCCCACTGGCCGGGCCCGCGCACGATCGCTGTCCTCAACCCCAAGGGCGGGGCCGGCAAAACGCCGACGGTGATCTGCCTGTCGGCCGTGTTCGCCCGCCTGTCCGGTGGCGGGGTGCTGGCCTGGGACAACAACAACTCCCTGGGCTCGCTGGGCTGGCGCACCTTCGACGCCGGCCATGAGTCCACCGTGGTGGATCTGCTCGGGCGCACCGAGCACTTCATGACCTCGGACGCCCGGGTAGGGGACCTGTCCGAGTACGTCCACCACCAGCCGGCGGACCGCTACGACGTGCTGCGCTCCGATGACCGTTCCGGGGACCAGGAGCGGCACATGGTCACCGGGGACGAGGTGGACCGGCTGCACGCGGTGGCCGCGAAGTACTACCGGGCGATCGTGATGGACTCGGGCAACACCGAACGCGGAGCGAACTGGCAGGCGATGATCGGCCACGCCGATCAGGTCGTGATCCCGGTGAAGTCCGTTGATGATGCCGCCGAGGGCGCCTCCCGGGTACTGGCCGCCCTGCACGCCGGAGATGAGCACGCCCAGGAGCTGGCGCGCAACGCGGTGGTGGTGGTGCTGTGCTGCGAGCCTGGCCATCAGAAGACCAAGGCCAAGGAACTCGCGGAGGAGTTCGCCCCCTACGTGCGGGCCGTGGTCACGATCCCTTATGACCGGGCGCTGGTGGAGGGGCGGGTGCGGTTTTCCGCGATGACCCCGGCCACCCGCCGGGCCTGGCTGCGGGCCGGGGCGGCAGTGCGGGAGGGCCTGTGATCGTGGACAGTCCCCGCAACCCCTTCGTGGCCGCCCCCGAGGTGGTGGAGGAGGAGGACCCGATGGAGGAGGACCCGATCCTCGGGACCCGGGACTCCATCCGCGGCCCGCAGAACCTCCAGCAGACCTTGGCTAAAGAACCGATCCCCGAGGAGAAACCGGCGGCCCCGGTGGAGGTCTCTAAGGCCACGCTGTGGCTGGTCGGGGCTTCCGGTGGGGTGGGGACCTCCACCTTGGCGGGGCTGTGCTCCGAGCAGGTCGTGGACGCCGGTGTGCAGGAACCGGAGTGGGCGGGGCGGGCGCTGCTGGTGTGCTCCACCAGCGCGTCCTCCCTGGAGGCTGCGGCCCAGCTGGCGCGGGCCTCGGCCACCGGGGAGCTGCCCTATGAGCTGGTCGGGCTGGTCATTGTCCACGACCGGCCCAAGAACCGGATCACCAAGCCCACCCTGAGCTTCGCCCGGGGTGTGGCGCGGATGTTCCCGGTGGCCATGACCGTCCCCTATGAACCGTCGTGGCGCGAGGTCGGCGTCGCCCCCTCTCCTTCCAGCACCCGGTTGAAGACCGTGCTGCGGAAGATCCACAAAATCGCCCAGACCGGGCACTGAGAAAGGAACCCCCATGCTGATCAACACCCTCAACGCCCTGATGATCCCGGCCATCAACGCCACCCCCACCCAGCCCCCGGGCATGGAGAACGTGACCATGATCCTCGGCTGGATCCTCTGGGCCGCCGGGCTCGTGCTGTTCGTCTACTTCATCTTCGGGCTCGTCACCGCCGGCCGGAACCGCCGCCGCGGCGATGAGGTCGAGGCCCCGGTGTGGCCGCTGGTCGCCGCCGCTCTGCTCGGGGCGGCCGGGGCGATCTGGAACATGATCACCGGCGGCTGAGCCGGCCCCCACTCCTCAACCGGCACCGCAACAACAGGGAGACCCCCCGATGGACACGAACAACAACAACGCAACCCGGCCCCGCCCCCGCTGGTTCGGCCCTGCCCTGATCGCCCTGGTGCTGCTGCTGGTCACGGTGGCCGGATGGACCATCCGCAACCTCACCGCCCCTGATGAGGTGCAGGCCCCCACGACCCCTGCCGCCTCGACTGCCCCCACCCAGGGGGCGGCCGAGGCGGCTGCTCCCGCCTCGGGGGAGGACTTCGCGTGGGACTGCCAGGCGCAGCTGAGCACGGACACCTCCTCGGTGGCCGATGAGGCCCCGGAGGTCCTGGACTGGGTGGCCGCTGGCTACAACGTGGTGCCCTCCTCCGACGAGTTCGGCGGCTGTGAGCGGAGGGACTCGGGGCTGCGGGCCGGTTATGCCCACTCCGAGGCCGGGTCGCTGATGGCTGCGGCGACTTATGCGATGGCTCTGGACCCCTCGGTGAGTGAGGACGCGGCCAAGGACTCGGAGGTGGCGATCGCAGAAGGCCCCAACCGGGACCGCCTGGAGGAAAAGGCTCAGCGCATCCGCGACGGGCTGGAGGAAGCCAAGGGAGGCTTGGCCGCATCCTCGGCCACGCTGATCGGTTACTCCCAGGACCACTACACCGACGAGGCGGCGTCCTATCAGCTGATCTACGACCTGCCTTCGGAGAACGGCCTGACGCAGACGATCGCCGGTCAGGTTGACCTGGTGTGGGAGGACGGGGACTGGAAGCTGGACCCGGCCTCGGGCACCTCGATGATCACCGGGGACCAGCACCAGGGCCAGCCCTACGTGGAGTGGGGACCAAAGTCATGATGGATTGGGTCGGAGACCTCGCCGGCGGTATCGCCGGGGACACGGTGGAGAAGCTGATCCTGTTCATGGCCGGGTGGCTGGTCGAAATTTTCACCACCATGCTCGATTTCGTGGGCACCTGGTGGCTCAACATCGGCGCACCGGCAATGGGCGCCGGATCGGCCACCGAGCGGGTGCAGACCGCCACCACCACCTTCGTCGGCGTCGCCGGCATCATCGGCACCGCCTTCGCTGTCATCAAGATCGCTCGGGACCACAGCCGGGACTCGGCGGAGAACCTGGTGATGGGACTGATCCGCACCGTGGTGGTCTCCGGGCTGGCGGTGTCGATGGTGTCCCTGTCGCTGGCGGTCACCGATGAGGTGGCCCCGTGGCTGGTAGACACCATCGCCGGCAACGCGGCCCGGGACGGACTGGGACAGTCGATGGACCTGGACGCCGTGGCCGGGTCAACTATGGCGCTGACCACCGCTGGAATCCTGATCGTGCTCGCTCCCTTCGCCATCCTCGGGGCGATCCTCAACGCGGCCCTGGTGATCTTCTCCTACGGGGTGGCCGGAGCCCTGTGCGGGCTGCTGCCGATCTTCGCCGCGGCCTCGACCACGGAGCGAGGACGCAAGGCATTCGACAAAGCGGTGGGCTGGCTGATCTCGGTGATCCTGTTCAAGCCGGTCGCGGCCGTCCTCTACGGCTTCGGCCTGGCGCTGATGAACGGGATCAGGGGAACCGGTGACGGTGAGGTGGCCAACCAGGTGATCACCCTGCTCACCGGCACCGTGATCATCTTCTCCGCCTGCCTGTCGATGCCCGCCCTGGCCCGCGTCATGGTCCCGGCCGTCAGCGCCGGTCCCCGCGGCATGGGGGCCGGTGGGCTGGCCATGCTCGGTGGCGCGGTGGCCATCGGTGCACTCACTGCTGGCGTCGGCACCGCCGCCGCCGGAGCGGTCGCCGCGGGCGCTGGAGCCGCTGGTGCTGCCGGTGCTGGAGCTGCCGGAGGCGCTGCTGGCGCTGGAGCTGGTGCTGCTGGCGCTGGAGCTGCCGGAGGCGCTGGAGCTGCCGGAGGCGCTGTTGGCGCTGGAGCCGGTGGCGCTGGAGCCGGTGGCGCTGGAGCTGCCGGGGTCAGTGCTTCAGGTGCCGGGGCCGGCGCCTCGGGCGCTGGCACCGGTTCGGGTGCTGGGGGCGGTGCCTCCAGTTCGACCGGGACGCCGGGACCGGCTGGTGCTGGCGGGCCTGGTGGTGGCTCTCCTTCGGTCGGTGGACCGGCTGGCGCGGAGAACGTGGAGAGCACCACGGCCGGTGCAGCTCCTACGTCCGCACCGGGGACCACGACAGGTGGGGCCTCGGGCGCGGAGAACGTGCAGAGTCCCACCACGGGTGCCGCCCCCAACAGCGCAGCAGGCACCGGCACGGGCGGGGCCTCGGGTGCGGAGCAGGTGCAGAGCTCGAGCCATTCCCCGGCAGCTGCCGGTAGGGCATCCGAGGCGTCTGGGCCGGCCGGTGCGGAGCCGGTGGCTGCGACCCATGGCGCGGGGCCGACTGGGCACCCGGCTGGGGAAGGGTCCTCGGCCACCGGGGCGAATAAACCGTTGATTAACGGCCAGCGGATCGAGTTCGGGCTGCGGGAAGTCGTCCGGGACGCTGAGCACTCCATTGAAAGTGGTGAGGATCTGTGAGTAGCAACCAGGTGATCGTGCGGCAGTACGGCAACATCGCTGAGGACAAGACGGCCGGTTTGTTGGGGTTCTCGATGGCCTCCACCGTGGTCCTCGGCGTGGGATCGGTGCTCGTTTTCCTGTTCATCATGGCCTCCCAGATTTGGGTGGCCGCCGGCATCGCGGTGGCTGCGTTCATCGTGGCCACGGTGCTCGGCTCCAAGGACCGCAACGGCCGGTCCAAGCCGGAGCGCTGGATCGCGAGGGGCATGTTCTCCCGGGCGGAGAAGAAGCACCGGACCACCTATAAGGCCGGGCCGACCTCGCAGATCCCGGATGGGTCCTTCCGTGCCCCCGGCGTGCTGGCGGCGACCGAGCCGGTGACCTTCACCGACCTGTTCGGCCACCAGGGCGTGATGCTGTGGCACCCGAAGTTGAAGACCGGAACCGTGTTCGTCATCGCCAACTCCTCCGGGCTGGGGCTGCTGGATCAGGACCGGGTGGACCGGATGGTGGGCACCTGGGCGGCGTTCCAGCGTGACGCCGGGTCGAACACGGAGTTGGTGCAGGTCTCGGTCACCACCCAGTCCACCACTGATCCGGGGGAGCGGCTGCCCGATGCGGTGGCCGTGGGCCGGGCTCAGGCGGGGTCCCAGTCGGTGCCGGATTTCGCGCGGGCGACGATGGATGAGGTGGTGGCCAACCTCAATCAGGACGTGCCCAAGCTGGAGCAGTGGATCGCGCTCACGTTCAGCGCCCGAGCTAACGCGGGTGAGGGCGTGCCCGAGCGCACCGCCGAGGAGCTGGCCACGGACGTGTCCTCGCTGCTCAGTGGGTTCTTGGAGCAGCTGGAGCAGGCCGGGGCCGGGTCGGTGTCCCTGATGCAGGAGCACGACCTGATCGACCAGACCTATGTGGCCTATAACCCCCTGGCGGCCGCGGCGGTGGAGAAGGCCCGGCTGTCGGAGGCCGGCACCGGTTTGCGGTGGGAGGAAGTCGGCCCCTCAGCCGCCCGGGTGGTCGGTTCCCCGGGCCGGTATGAGCACGGTGGGGTGGTGTCGAAGTCCTGGCAGATGTGGCGTCCCCCCGCCGGGACGTTCCGGGAGAACGCGCTGGTGGCCCTGTTGGCGCCGAACGCGGAGATGTTGCAGAAGCGGGTCACGGTGTTCTACCGGCCCCAGTCCCCGGACAAGTCGGCCATCCAGGTGCAGCAGTCGTTGACGAACGCGCAGTTCGCGGCGAATCAGAAGAACCGCCGTCCCACCAGCTCCCAGATCATTGCCCTGGAGAAGGCCCGGAAGGCCGAGCGTGAGCAGGCCGAAGGGGCGTCGCTGGTGCGGTTCTCGATCGTCGTGACCGCCACCGTGGAGCGTCCCGAGCAGCTGCCGCGGGTGGCGGCCACGCTGCGGCGCAACGCCTCCCAGGGCGTGCAGCTGGGGCTGCGGGAGTGCGATTACAACGATGACGCGGCGTTTGCGTTCAACCTCGGTCTGGGTGTGGTGCCCGATGCTGTGGCCACGATTCCGGCTGATGTGCGAAAGGCGCTGTGATGTCTGTCTTCGACCAGCTCACCGATTCGATCCTCAACAGGTTCTTCGGCCGCTCCTCCGCCCAGAGCAACGGACCGTTCCGGGAGCTCACGGAGAAGGGCGTGGACGTCGCCCACGGCGGGATGACCTCCTGGGTGGAGGCACCCCCGGAGTTCACCGCGACCTCCAACCAGACCGCCGGGCTGTGGCCCTTTGCCGTGGGCACTTCCTCCCCGCTGGTGGGGGCGGTGCTGGGGCGCAATCAGCTCAACGGCTCGGTGGTGTGCGGGGACCCGATCAACCTGTTTCTGCGCGGCATCATTTCCTCGCCCTCCTGTTTCATCCTCGGTCTCCAGGCGAGGGGGAAGTCCTCGGTGGCGGTGCGTATGGCCCTGGCCCTGGTCGATCAGGGGTTCCTGTTCGTCGGCGCCAGTGACGTCAAACCCGACCTGGCCGGGCTCACCGTGGAGGTGGGCGGTCAGGTGATCCGAGTCGCCCCCGGGGTGGGGTCGATCAACCCCCTGGACGCTGGGCCGTTGTGGCGCCGGCTGGGGGAGCTGCCCGAGGCGCTGCAGCGGCAGATGCGCGCGGAAATTCACAGCCGCCGCCTCAATGCGCTGACCGGGTTGTTGGAGCTGGTGTTCAAGGCACCGTTGGATGCCCGGCAGCAGGAGCCCACGGTGCTGTCGATGGCGATCACCGAGGCGGCCGAGCACGCCGAGGCCCAGGGCCGGCAGCCGATCATCGCTGACGTGGTGGACGTGATCACGGCCGCCCGGCCCGCGATCATGGCCGCGATCCTGGTCGATGACCAGGCGGCCTATCGGGGGCAGGTGCGCAATCTGCTGGCCGGGCTCAACGCGCTGGGTGCGCATGGTCCGTTCGGGGATGTGTTCTGCCGGCAGACCAGTGAGGAGATGGAGATCGACCAGTCGGTGGACTTCGACCTCTCCGCCATCGACGAAACGTTGTTAGATCTGCGGGCCGCGGTGCAGATCGTGTGCTGGTCCTACGCCCAGGCCGGGATTTCGGCGGCTAAGACGTTGGCTGAGGCGGGACTGATGGCCGAGCGCCACCACCTGATGATTATGGACGAGCTGTGGCAGGCCCTGCGGGCCTCGGAGCTGCTGGTGCACCAGATCGACGGCATCACCCGCCTGAACCGCACTAAGGGGTTGGGTCAGCTGTTGATCACTCACTCCATGAAAGACCTTCAGCTCTCGACCGAGGAGCTGACCAAGATCGCCACCGGGTTCATGGAACGCTCCTCCATGAAGGTCCTCGGCGGGCTGGCGCAGAACGAGATGGGGATGCTGGAAACGGTCTTCCCGCTCTCGGAGCAGGAGAAGGCCCTGCTGGTCGCCTGGTCGGCCGAGGGCTCGGTCAACCCCAAGACCGGGCGCACCTCGCCCCCGCCCGGGCGGGGCCGGTTCATGCTGAAAACCGGGGAGGCCCCGGGGGTGCCGTTTCAGACGAACCTCACCGCCGGGGAGCTGCGGGTGCACGACACCAATGCCGCCTGGGCGGCTGCACAGGCGCGGGTGAACGCATGAACACCAACGACCAGAACCGCAGTTTTATCGGCGTGCTGATCCTGTTCACCGCCGTGATGGGTGCGGTCGGTCTGACCCATTTGGGGAATGTGCTGACCCCGGTGACAGGGGACCTGCCGTGGAATCCATTCACCCTGGGGATCGAACTGGCCACCGGGGCGGTGGACTGGCCGACGGCCGCGACCTTCCTGGTGGGTCTGGAGGCGGTGGTCGGTGTGGCCGCGCTGATGGTCTGGGGCACCCGCACCCCGTCCAAGACCCAGGAGGCCGCCCGGCGAATGAGTCCTCCGGGGAGGATCAACCCGGCGATGGCTGCTGCTCGCACCACGGAAGCCCACCGCCTCCACCCCGAGGCCGAGAACATTGGCCCGGGGCTGACGATCGGGCTGGTGGGCAAGAACCCGGTCTATCAGGGCTGGCGGGAATGCTCCGCACACGTGTGGGGCACCGGGCGGGGTAAGACCACCTCCCAGGTCATCCGCCACGCCACCGAGGCGCCAGGGGCGTTCGTGATGACGTCGAACAAGGTCGACGGGGTGGCCGAGGTCCTGGCCGCCCGCACCACCACGGGCAGCACCGTGTGGCTGTTCGACCCCCAGCGCATCTGGCGCGACAGCACCCGCCCGGCCATGATCTTCAACCTGCTGGCCACCGTCACCGATACGGTCTCGGCCGGGGAGGTCGCCTCGATCTTTGAGACGGCCTCGGCCGTCGGCTCGGCCGGTGGGAAGGGCGATCCGCAGTTCGACTCCCAGGGCCGGGACTACCTCTCCTGGTGCCTGCTGGCGGCCGCCAAGAGCGGTAAGACCCTCTCCGACGTGCTGCGCTGGGTCTCCGCTGCCAACTTCATGGAACCGGCTGAGGACCTGGAACAGGCCGGCCACACCGGCCCGGCCGCCGCACTCACTGGCATGGGACGTCAGCCGGAAGACACCCGGGGGTCGGTGGCTGCCAGTGCCCAGCGCATGGCTTCCGCACTGGTCCACGATGAGCTGCTGGCCTGGACCACTCCGACCCCGGGGGTGCCGATATTCAATCCGCACCGCTTCGTCACCAGCAAGGACACTCTCATCCTGCTGACTCAGGACGCTGCCGGGTCTGGGGCGGCATTCGTCTCGACCCTGGTCTACGCGGTGGTCACCGCCGCCCAGCAGGCGGCCCGGCGGGCTGGGGGACGGCTGCCGGTGCCGCTGGTGGCTGACCTCGATGAGGTCGGCAACGTGGTCAAGCTCAAGCAGCTGCCCGAGTGGTACTCGTTCTTCGGGTCCATGGGCATCGTGGTCTCTGCCTACTTCCAGACCAAGGGCCAGGGCGTGGACATGCTGCAACGCACCGGGTGGGACACCCTGTGGTCGGCCGCGGCGGTGAAGGTCTACGGCGGTGGCTCCGATGACGCGGAGTTCCTGGAGTCTTTGCGCAAGCTCATCGGCACCTACGACGCGAAGGTGCGCAGCACCTCGACCTCCCGGGGTGTGGCGTCGCGGTCGGTGCAGACCGTCCAGCGCGACATCATGCCGGTGTCCAAGCTCTCTGAGCTGCCGGCCGGGCACGCCTGGGTGAAGACCTCCACCGGGGGTGGGACGATCGTGCGCACTGTGCGGTGGTTTGAGGACAAGGCTCTGACAGCTCGGATCGGCCCGGTGCTGGAGCGGATTACGGAAGGACAGCGGCGATGAGCGAAGCAGTTGAGCAGGACACCGAGACGGTGGAAGGCCCGTCGCAAGAGGAGTTCGTGGCTTGGGTCGAGGGCCTGGTTTCGCGGCTGGAGTCCGTGGACCGTTCAGCCAATATGCACTGGTGCTCCCAGTGGTGGGCCCACACCGAGGCGGTGGAGCGGCTGAGCGCTCTGCACGCCCAGTGGTTGGTGGCGAAGGAGGAGAACAGCATGTCCACCTGGTGGGTGAGTCACTTTGATGTCCACGCCAAGGTGCTGTTCGCCATGCACGGGCCCTTTGGGGAATGCGGCACCAAGCACGTCGAGAAGGGCGTCCCCCGCACGCTGGCCTATGAACAACCTCCCACTGACTGGTCCTGGTGACCACATAGACCGGGGGCACAGCGCCGTCCCTTCCCAGTAGGCGCTGTGCCCCTCTTAGAGACAGCTACCTATTTGCTGTCTCCGGTGGCCGGGCCCCTTCCTTCCCAAGGGACCCGGCCACCGCCATGCCCGGGGGCAAGGGGCCCAACATTTCCTCGGTTCAGTCGGGATTTTTCGAAAGGCTCGGCCAATTTATATGCATTTACGATGCATCATTTGCTTGGTCTGCGTAGCGGGCTCGTGCTCGACGAACAGTCTCTTCCATGAATCGACCCATTTGCAGCATTGCCACAAGAAAGCGATTGGCTTGGTCTTGTTCGATTATCGCGTTTTCTACATCTGCAACATCGATTGGCTCAAGACCCGCCTCAGCCACTCTCGGCCCCACCTCCAATACTCGGGCTTTTAGGTCCATGGATGATTGCTTCAATTCCGCATGCCGATCAAGCTGATGCTCTAAAGCCGAAAGGATCGGCTTCCGTACATCAACAGGAGACGTGAACTCCGGGGGAGATTCAACCTTGGTGTCCATGGTGTTGAAAATGCGTGTTGCAAGCACAATCATCATTACATTTATCGAAGCGATAAAACGCGACTTTGCATCCCGCGGGTTCGGGAGAAAAAGGTCTTCCTTGGAAAGGAGAGGGTACCCATCCTCGTCGTACCCGTGGGGATAGACGGTACCGACCCCTCGGGGGACGGGAACCGTTTTGGGCGCATAAAGCACTTCACAAAGCCTAAGTTCCATACACCAGCTACGCACAGGCTCAACATCGAAAGACCCACTACCGATTTCATGCCCCAGCTTGTTGCGAATCTTCCCTACAAATTCAAGCTCGCGTTTTTCATTGTCGGATATTAGACCTAAGGCGTGCGCCATCGCACATTTCGCGCTGTAGTCATGAAGTGGCTGCTTGACGCCAAACAACTTATCGTCTTTTGCGGAGTGCAGCAGATTCGATTTCAATAAATTTTTGAGTTGGTGATCAAGCCCGCTTCCACCAGCGATAGCAATGCCTCTCGCACTTTCCCCCTTCACCTCATCATCAAAGGACTTGAAAAAGGTAATCACCGCGTCGTCCGCCAAGCTTTTTTTGAATTCGTCTACGTTCATATTCTAGTTATCCTTTAGTCATCTAATTATATTCTTAATATTGGTGCTGGTACTGCCGGCCAGCAGGGGACTATCGCTCTTGGCAAGAAGTTCTAGAGACTGCGACCACTATCGCGGCGGGCGCTGTCGGCGGCCCGGCGGGTTGCGGTGGCCTGGTCCTCCTGGCGGTTGGCCTTCTGCTCGGTGCGGTTGGCGGCCTTGATGCGCTTGGCGACCTGAGCGTGCTGAGCGTGCCAGGCGGGGCCGGAGGTCTGCTTGCGGGGCTGCTCGGAGTTCTCAGACACGGTGGGCTCCTTCTGTTGAGCGGCCGGTGTGGGGGACACCGGCTCGTGAGGGGCAGCTGCATCGGTGGTCGGGGTGGCCTGTTGGGTCTGGGCCCGGTGCTGGGCCACTACGTGAGCGATCAGCTCCTCCCTGGTCAGCACCCGCCGAGTCTCCTCGGCTACCGGAGTCGTGGCGGCTTCGGTGACGGCGGCCTCCCGGGCCTGCGGGGCCGGCAACGGATCGGCGGCCTCGGCGCGGGTAGCGCGCAGCGACTCCACGGCCTCCTGAGCTGGGGCCGGGGTGGTGCGCACCCGCTCGGCCACGTGCGCCTCATCGACGGTCCGCCGGATCTGCTCCGGGGTCTGCGGGGCGGCGTTGGTGAGGGCGGAGTGCTTGTGCAGCGCGGTGGCCCGAGCCACCAGCGCAGCCGCCACCGGATCCTCCCGGTGGGCCTTGGGAATTAGCGCCGCCTCGTGGGCGGGGACGTTGTAGCGGTTGCGGTACGCCTCGACCTCGGCGGCGACCTGGTGCCACTCGGCCGCCTTGGTCGGCTTAGCCGGCACCGGCCCCAGGGCCGTAGTCCACTCGGGGCGGGTCTCTGCCAGTTCGGCACCGCGCACCATGACGCGCTCCTCCATGCGGGTGCGCAGCCGCTCCAGCTGCTCCCGGTATTGCACCGGCACCTGCTGGTCGGTGATCAGCGGGGTGGGGGCCAGGTCCTCGCTCACCCGGCGCCCGTCCGCCACCGGGGCCGGTGCCGGGGCCTTGGCGGCCACCGCACGCACCTGCTGCTCGGCAGCGATCGCTGCACCGGTCGACACGCCCGTGTCGGTGCGGGGGCGCTCTCCGCGGGCGATCTGCTCCACCGCCGCCTGCTCCGGGGACAGCCCTGCCCGGCGCTCCTGCTCAGCACCCATCGTGCGGGCCACCCAGTCCAGGTGCAGCGAGGTGGTGGACTCCCACAGCTCCGGGGGCAGAGCCAGGTTCTCGGCCTCCGCACTGGCCTTCGCCGCAGCCAGCTGTGCGGAGGGCATCCAGGCATAGGGGTGTGAGGCCCACTGTGGGTCCTCGGCCTGGGGCGGGTTCTGGGCGGCTGTGGTGCGCTCAGCCAGCCGCTCCAGGTGCTCGTCGGTGAGGTTGCCCAGGGGCCGGCGGTCGGTGTTGTCCAAGACGCGCTGGGCGGCCTCGATCTGGTGCTCCAGGCGCCAGGCCAGCACCGCAGCTGGGTTCTCGGCCCCGCCAAAGCCTCGCTGATGCACTGCCCGATTCAGGAGTTCGGCCGGGTCCATGCCGGCCTGCTGGGCAGTATGCAAGTGGGTGGCCACCGCGCCCCACGCCTCGCTGTTGGTGAAGTCCGCGGCCTTGTCCGCGCCCATGACCTCCACGGCCATTGCGCGGGTCTTGGCCGTCCAGGCGGCCTCATGAGTTTCGCGGTAGACCTCGCCCAAGGTGGCGACGTCGCCGTTGCGCATGGCCTCGGCGGCCACGGTCTCGTGGGCGGAGAGGTTCCGGTCGTAGGCCCCGGCGATCGCCTCCAGCACCTGATCCCGGCTCTGACCGTCGCTCAGGGCGACATAGAGCTGGTTGGTCTCGCGTCCTCGGGTAGCGGCCACGTAGGCGGCGGCGCGGTCGGTGGCGGAGTCCACGATCGCATGCGCGGTGTCCACGGTTGCGCCCTGGGCTCGGTGCACCGTCGCCGCGTAACCCAGCTGAGTGTGCTTGCTCAGATAGTCGGCGTCCAGGGTGATCTTGCCGCCGTGGCCGGTGTGGCGCAGCGTGGCGCTGTCGGCCCCGACCTTCTCCACGGTCCACACATCGTTGTTCTTCACGAAGTCGCGGCCGCCGTTGAGCTGCAAGGTCCGATCGTTGCGGCGGGTCACCACCACATCCCCGGCATGGGCAGTGAGCCCGTCGCGCAGCACCACCGACTCCCCGGTAGCATCCAGTGCCCCGGTGGCGATCCGAGCGGCCTGAGCCCGGGCGTTCAAGTCGTTCACAGTGGTGTTGTCAGTGGCGATCAGCAGGGACCGCTTGCCCGCCTGAGTGTCAGTGATCCAGGCCCGCAGCGCGGTGTCGGTCATGGCCTCGGTGTCCCCGGCGACCACCCGACGGTTCTCCAGATACCAGGCCCACGGGACGTCCGCCCCGGCCGCCGGCGGCTCCCTCAGCGCCAGCGACGCGGCCGCTTCACCCTCGCTCTGGAAGCGGTGGACCGCATCCAGGCGCGTCGCGCCCACCTCGTTATCGAGCAGGCGCAACGCCCCGCCGGAGCCGATCGCTCCGAGCTGGCGGTCATCCCCGATCGCACGCACCACGGCCCCGTGGCGGGCCGCCACGTTCACGAGCTCGGCCAGTTTCGGGGTGGTGACCATGCCCACCTCATCGAGGATCACCACGTCTCCAGCGTGCAGCTGGGCCGCCCCGGTGCGCCCGGTGCGGTGGGCGATCAAGAAAGCGTCAATAGTCGTCGCCTGCGCCTTAATGTCCTCGGACATGACGGCGGCCGCGGCCGCGGTGGGCGCCAGCCCCACGACGTTACCGCCGGTCGCCCGCACAGCATTAGCGGCCAGGGACAGGCTGGTGGTCTTGCCGGCTCCGGCCGGGCCGATGCCCAAGGAGAGCAGCTTCTCGTCCGTGGCGAAAGCACGGGCCAGGGCCACCTGCCCCTCACTGAGCGGGCCGGTGTGGGCGGCCAGTACCTCGTCAAAGGTCTGGGCGGACACGGCAGGAATAACGGTGCGCTGGGCGGCGGCGAGCACCTGGTGCTCGGTCTCCAGGACCTCGCGGGAGGTGAACACTGCGGCATCCGACCGGATGAACTGACTCGTGCCATCGGCGCGGGTGAACTCCGCCAGGCGCGGCACATCGGCCTGCGGGGTGACGGACAGGCTGTGCGTGGTGGTGGCCTCTTTGACCACCTCGGCCACCAGCTCATCGGGCACCGTGCGCCCGATCATGGCTTCTTTCAGGTGCCGGCGGGTCTGGGCGTGGACGTGGTTCACGCTCCAGGTGGCCCGCTTCTGGGATAGCTCGTGCACCACCAAACGGGCGTGCTCGGACACGTCGATCTGGATGGCATCCGGGCCACTCGGCATCCCGGTGGCGGCCGCCCGCACGTGGGCCAGCAGGTCGCCTCCGACCGGCATGCCGACCTGCTGCCCGTACTCCTTGCCCCACTGCTCGACCAGCTCGGACAGGCGCCGGGCGGACTTCTTCGCGGGCCGGGACTCCAGAGTGGCTTGCTGGGCCAGGGCGATCTTCTGCTTGGCATTGGGGGCATAGCCATGGCGGTCGGTGAACTCCGCGTGCAGCCGGTCCAAGGTCCCGGCAATGTCGGCCCGGCGGGAGGAGGCGTGGTGGATGGCGTCCAGGTCCACCCCGGCAATCTCATAGATCGGCTCGTTCCCACCGGCCATGCGCGGCACGGCAGCGACCCCGAGGAAAGCAGTGACCTTCTCCATCACCTTCGCGTTGTAGGTCTCCGAGGCGGCCACATTCATCCGGTACAAGGTGCGCCCGTCCAACGATGACCACTTACCGTCCGCGCCCTTGACCTTGTTGGCGATCACCACGTGATCGTGCAACTGCGGGTCCCCGGTCCGGGAGTCGTAGTGGCGGAACTGGGTGGCCACCAACCCGCCCTCGACGTCGATCTGCCGGACCCCGTTGCGGCCACGCCGGGTGTAAGTACCCTCCTGCTCCAGGAAGCTCAGAGTCTCCGCGATGGCCTCGTTGTGCGCTGTCTCGACGGCCTTCCGCGCTTCGTCTCCGCCCAGGGCCCAGAGCAGGGAGACGGACTTGGCCGGGGAGAACACCAGGTCATAACCGGCCACGGTCTGCTGCTTCGGGGTGGTCTGAGCCGTGATGAACCGCCCCAACTCCTCTTTGTCACGCACGTCGCGCCCGTGGGTCTCACGGAACAGCTGACCGCCCACCCGGCCCCGGATGACCTGCCGCTCCTGACGGGTCGGAGCCGCCCCGGTGGTGCGTTCGTGCCGGGCGATCTCCTCCTCCAGGCGGCGAGTCAGCTTCGTGTCAGCACTGGCATAGCGGTGGTACTTCTGCCCCAGGGCCACATCGGCCTCGGTGCCACCGGCGGCAAGGATACGGTCCGCGTCCGGACGGATACCCTCACCGAACAGGGCGGCCATCTGCGCCTCGGTGACCTCCCCGGACACCCCCAGCAGCGCCTCGGAGTGGGCCACCCACTGTCCCGGAGGCATGCCCTCGACGGTGTAGTAGTCGCCCAGCTCCCGGCCCTCAGCGCGCAGCTCATCAGCGGAGGCGACTTCGGAGGTGTAGTAGGAATAACCGTCCCCAGCACTGAGCTTGTGGACGGTCATCACAGAAACAATCATGCGCTTTTTCATCCTCGTTTATCAATGATGCATGAGGTGTGACGGTCTGGCCGGGCGTGAAGGACCGATGCGAGCTCGCGAGTCATCGGGTCGAAACGACCCAGAGTGTCCGTCACGGCTGTGACGCGGTTGTGCCCACGAGACCTGGAGTGTGGGCAGGTGATGCCACAGAGCGGACGAGGAACGAGGACAGACAAAGTTGCATCAGCTGTCCACACTCCAGGTCGACTGGGTGAAAGCGCACCAGGTTGTCCACGCACGGGTTTCGGGTGGACAACCTGCACGAGGTTTCGCGGGCGGTTGTGGGTCCGGTGAAGGGACCGGAGGATTGATCCCGGAGCCGGTCCACAGCCCCCGCGAAAGCTCAGGACACTGTCGCCCCCTGGGGCGCCCTTTCCGGGTGCGCCAGGCCTGCCGGCAGTGGGGCCGGCGCGAAGTAGTGGGGTTATGACCGTTAGGGCGGTGGTGTTCAATGGATGGGAATGGTGTTGCTGATGTGAAGGAGTGGTGATGGCGCAGCGGAAGAGTGCGACGAAGACCGAGGCGCGGGAACGGGCCCGGAAGGCGGCCGCGGAGTCGATGGCTCGGGAGGAGCGGTTGCTGGAAATGGGCGAGGAGTTCTTCGTCGCTCAGGGCGAGGCCGAGCAGATCATGGAGACGGCCGAGCAGCGCATCGCGGAGATCCGGGCCAAGGCCGAGCAGGAGGCCGCTCAGGCCAGACAGGCGCAGGCCGGTGTGGTCGTGGCCATGAAGGGGGAGCGGGTGGCGGTGGCCGATATCGCTCAGCGATTGGAGCTGTCAGCGGCCGCGGTGCGCGCTCTCTTGAAGGACAACAAGGGTGACGACCCTGCGACGCCGAAGAATGCCGGTTCCGCCGACGTGACGGCTTCAGCCGACAGTGAGCTGGAGCGAGAGACTGTCGACGCATAGATTCTGTCCGGTGACTCGTCAGCTCACTCTGCGGCCAGGACTGTCTCGCGTGTGGTGGCCCACCGGTACTGGGTCGCCTGCAGGTCTTCGTCTGCTGGATCCCATGGACTCACGGTGAACCGGGCATCCTTGTCCTCGAGCTCACCGTCCTCGGTGAACCGCAGGCCGCTGAGGATGCCGATAACGCATTCACCGGGGTGTCGCCGAGCGTGGTGGACTTCCCCGCTGGTCACGGTCACTGACGCGCCGTTGGACTGCGTGCCTTTGGCCTCCAGGTAACGGGTCTGTCCGTTCTTGCGCGCGATGGCGTCGTAGGGGCCGTCGAAGCGGACGTCTTCGACTTCCCACCCACGATCGCGGTAGTAGGTCTCCAGGCGGGACTGGGCGGCGTCTTCCAGGGCCTTTCGCCGCTGGGGGTCCAGGACCCGCCCTTGTCCCTCGGAGTCGGGGGACAAGGGCTCATCGGTCGCCAGGACCTCATCGAGGTCCGGTGTCGGATGGTAGGTCAGCGCAGCCCGGTTTCGTGGCCGCTCGGTACCCATGAGAGCGTCGTGCACCCGATGGCCTTCGGGCAGCACGTACCCCTGGAGAGCTCGACGTCGCTGGCCGTTCTTCCAGAACTGCGGACCGACGTCCTCGACCCCGGTGATGGCGGCCACCAACACCACTTCTCCGCGCCACGAGAAGGTGGCGATCCGCTCGTCCTCGATGCGGTCCCCGAACCGCCAGATGCCTCGGTTGTACTCCCACACCTCTTCGAGGGCCACCTTTGGAGCCCAGCCCTGCCAGGGCCGTCCCGCCCATGACTTCATTGGATCGAGAACCTTCTTGTCGAACAGCTTGAAATTGATAGCCATAGGACCTTCCTCAGTCTTGTCTCTCGGCACGTTTGAAGGACGTGGTGATTCTCGGCCCAGCCTTGCGAATCGGCCGGTCGCGGGGTGACGACCAGCCGGAGGTTTTTCGGTCTGTCCAGGTCTCTACCGGGGGCTGCACCCTCTGCCCTGCCACACAAGCTGAGGTCACCTCACGATTTCGCGGCTTGTTCCTCGGCGTCCATGGAGTTCTTCATGTCGATGAGTCGTCGCCGTAAGCGGCGCTCAAGACGGGTGATCCCGCGAGGGGTTCGCCGTGTGGGATCGAAAACCTTTTCGGCGAAGCGATAAAGCTCTGCCCAATCCGACAGCCCCATGCGGTCTGGTCGGACCCGCGTAGCCACAGTGGTGTCTTCGATGATTCTCAGCTTGAGCTGTTGTGCATAACCAGTCGCCAAGTTGGAGATAGTGCCAACCATGAGCATGGCGACGGTACCCTCGTCCTTCGAAAATCCGCTACCGGCGTTGCCAGTCGCGTTCTTCGCGGCCGGGCCAAAACCGATCTCTAGCAAGTTGTCGAGGCATCCTTGGATCCGAGGCCACAGGTGCTCGACATCCCCCGACTCCAACAGCTGCTGATCGTAGAGATTCAGCATGTCGAGTTGGCGGGCTGTGGCCCCAAGCTTGAGGGAGTAGTCAAGCCGGTCTGGCGTAGTCAGCTCTCGCCGCTTGCTAGGGCCCCATCGCCACCATCCCCATAGCGCGGCCCCGCCCCCGAGGATGATGCCCGTGGCAATCTCGACGGGCAATGTAGATGTAAGAGATTCCAGCATGCCTGGGAGGCTCGTCGTAACTTGCACGGTCGGGAGTCTATGGGGCGATGGGGCAGGAGCAACGGATCAGAGAAGAGACCTCACCGAGCTGAAGACAGGACAGGCCCTAGAACAGGGTGGGGTGGTCGGGGTCGATGCCGTGCACCAGTTCGCGCACCAGCTCCTCATCCCAGCCGTGGGTCTTGAGCTCCTCACGCAGCTGCCGGGACCGGGCGGAGCGCTCGGTGCGGGAGAGCCGGCGCCATCGGGCCGCCGTGGCCGAGGGCATCCTGCCTTTCATCGCCCGGTCGGCCATGTTGTCCGAGCGAGTGCCCAGCAACAGGTGCGTGGAGGGGTCCAGGGAGGCGTGCACGCACAGCGGCACGTCGCACCAGTGCAACGCGGTCAACCCCTCGATTGCCCCCAGTCCGCCGTGCACGATGGCCAGGGCGAAGCGGTGGGCGGCCACAGCCCGCTGACCGCCGGCGGTGTTGATCCAGAACCGGCCGTAGCCGTCGTCGCTGATCGCCCCCAACCATAGCCAGCACGAGTCGGGCTCCGGTCCTTTCAGGACGTGGGAGTAGAAGCGTTCAACGTCGGATGACTGCACGGCGGGCCTCCGCTTGGTGGACCAGCAGCAGCAGCAAGCCCGTGATCAGACCACCCACTCCAATAGCCGGCCAGGTGTAGGCGTTGATGCCCACCACAGTCCACACCCAGAACAGGTACGGGGCGATGGCTACGGTGCCGGCCACACGATGTCGCAACGCCGAGGGCATCGGGATGATGCGCATCACCCAGTGCGCTGCCGCGTGGCCGATGCGGTAGAACAGCCGCACGCACCACAGCAGGTAGAGAATCACGATGCGGGGCATCAGCGGTCTCCTCTCGGCGTGGGGACATCAGGGGTGGCAGCCAGTGCCTCGGCGCACCAGACGTCGATCTCGTCCTCGGGCAGCTCCAGACTCACATGCGCCAGGGACTTATTCTCTCCCCGCAGCACCCGGCCCACCGCCCCCTTGGATACCCTGACGCGGCGGTGGATCTTGTAATGGGACAGCCCGGCCCGGTGCAGCCGGTGAATGGCACGCACTTGCTCGGGTGTGATCGGGGATTTGCGGCCCAGCTGCACTCCGCGGGTCCGGGCGGCCTCTAGGCCGATCTGGACTCGCTCCACGATCAGCGCGCGTTGGTATTCGGCCATGGCCACGAACACGTTGAGCTGGAACCGTCCGGCCGGGGCGGCCCGCATGAGTGCCGCTAATCTTGTCGGTGAAGACAAACGGTGCCGGCACCCCGACCTTGATGAGCGCGCCCATCTACACGTCGAGGTTCTGGGATCTGGTGGACACTCGGGCGTAGCCGATGAGGCGACCGGTGTGACTCAATTCCGCCGTGTTGTGAACTTTTTGAGTCATGGCGTTTCGATTTCTGGATTTCGAGTCGGGAATGCAGACCAAGCAGTGCGGAAAAGCCAGCGCTTAAAATCAAAACAAATTTCAAAATGGGGATAGCAGTGGCACGCAAAAACAAAAAGCAAGCGGCATGGGAAAAAGAAGCGGCGAAACGAAAAAGTAAAGCCGCCTTAGCGGCTCGTACCAGGAAATTCACGGACATCCCAGAAGGCGTGTCTCCGGCGGACGCTGGCGTAACAATCAGTCGCGCCGTCACCTCTACAGAAGTCCGGATAATTAACGAGTACTTTCACAAATATTTGACGAACGTGGGGCCCCGAGCTACCGCAGTACCTGAAAGACCGAGCGAAAACTACTCAAAAGACGCCGTTTGCTACATTGCCAAAGATCTAAACGGTTTGATCATTGGGGGAGTAAACTCAATTCCGAACGTTGCGCTGACTACAAACGTGGCACCTAAATATGCCACAAGGCACGGCTTGACACACCTAGAGGCAGTACTAACCGTCGCCCAGCGGATCCGGAGCCTCGCGCATATCGTCGTCGTTCCTGAATATCAAGATAAGGGCATTGGTTCCCTTCTGGTGAAAGCTGTGGAAAACCATGAACGAGCAGCCGGAGTTGTTGACTGGTTTGGTTTGGCTGAAGGTAATGGTCCAAAATTGCGGCGATTCTATGAACGTCACGGATTTGAAGTACGTGATTTAATTGAGCCAGAAGAGTTTATTATTCCCGGACTGCCCAATACAGTTTTCGTCCAAGATGGAAAGGTGCACCGTTCAGGGTATGGGTTTAGGAAATCGTTCACAGAAAATAGCTGGTAAGTAGCTTTTGCGGTGACGACCCTTGCTAGTGCAACCTACTCGTCCTAGTGACCGGCAGTGAGACGTGTGGAGGAAGGACGAGTAGGTTCATGCTGCGCCGGCAGGCCAGTTGCCGGGCCGCCCGCCCATCCACCTCGGGCACCCGAGCCTCAGCTCGCAATGACGCGATGCCCTTGTCGACGAAGAGCCCAGAGACACGCCTCAGGAACCATTCCGTAGCTCAGCTGTACGCGCGAATCTCGCATTTAATGAGAGATCGCCGCGCTGGCCTGCACGGAGGAACCGGACGCCATGAAGTCTGTGACTGAGGTGCTTGGCCGTGCTCCCTGTCGTGGCTTGGCCAGGCGCCCGTAGGCAGGATGAGACGAGTAGTTGCAACTATTTCGACTCGTCCTGCTTAAAGCGCCGATAATCCGCGTTATGTAAAGTCATGAGGACAAGCTGTCCCTTAACCCGGTGTCCATGACCGACCGGAAACTGCACAGCGGCACCCTTTGACCTCGGCTGCGCCCGCCCCAAGGGTAGCCAGACGGGATGACCTGATCGTGCGGCAGTCCCCTCCGCCACCCTGAGCAAGAGCCCATACCCATAGGGATCGTGGACGCAGCCCCTGGGACTGCCGCAAGCACGGGCAGACCTTCCCTGACCAGCTCCGAGCACGGCGACGTCAGTGGGCTTCGACAGTCGCCACGTCGAGGCGGCGATGGATCATTGACAAGGTTCCGAGAACGTCAAGCGCGTCCTGCTCCGAGAGTGTCCATTCGATCCGCGGTTCGTGCGCAGCCGGGTTGCGGAACGCACTGAATAGCCCCTTGGCAAGGTTCGCGACACCGAGCTGCTCGTCTCGTTGTGTGCGCGTCTGGAGTGCGTTGATGCGAAGCCGTGGCGTGCTGCCGGCCATAGTGCCCTCCACGAGTGCGTAGCCGTCGCCGTCGACGCCCGTGAGTTGTCGGAGCCTGCTCCCGAGCCCCTTGATCGCCTCGAACACGGCTTCGTAGTAGTCCTTGCGCAGCAGGTCGGGTCGACAGTAGGTCAGCACTTCACGATGGGCACCGCGGCGCTCCAGCAGACCACGGAGATGCTCGGTCCGCTTCTCAGCCTCATCCGTCGATCGCGCCCGGGCAGCACGGCCGACCCGCCCATCATCACGGACTCGATAACCCACGAGCGACAACACCTGATTGAGCTGATCACGAGTCAGCCTTGCAACGTCCGCGCGGTCGAGAGTCCGTTCCGGTCGCATCGACGCTGATACAAGCGCGATCACAGCGTTACCGCTCTGCGTACGTGCCTGATTGCTGCTCACTGCGTAGGCCAGACGCCGCCACTTGGTATTTCCTTCCCCGGGATCGTCCCGGAGAGGGATCTCGGACATGATGCGAGTCAGTTCGCTGCCGCTGTACAGCTCTGCGATCAGCTTGCAGACGTGTTCGAGAATGCCCGCCGGAAACGCGGGAAACTTCTGGCCAGTCACCTTGTGCGTCTTCCTCCAGGACTTAAGGGTGGCCGGGCAATAAAGCCACGCCCGCAACAGTTAGCGCAGTCGCACATCGGCCATCCGAACCTCGTCCAGAATGACGTGGACTCGGGGGTTGGGCCGATGTATATCTCCTTGTCATCGAAGTCGTCAGAGAATTGCTCGATGATTCGGGTGCCAATGTGATCGCCACTACAGCGTAGGTCTTCCCGCACCTCAAAGTCCCAGACCATGACGGCAGGTACCGATGTATGTGAAATGTGGCTGGAAAACCGGAGAGAGACGAGCATGCGTGCGACCTCTGCGCCGCGCCAAGCGTAGAAACGCCACTGATGCTGAGGCGGGCCGAAGTCCGCGTTCCGCCGCCACCAGGTGGGGTTGAACCGGTCGTCGTCGGCGAAATCGGGCCCCCTCCCGTCACGCAGGGGCGTCGTCGGCGGCTCCACCCACGTGATCTCGCTGTGCACGGTTTCAGTCTCGCAGACGGTCAGCCGCGTGCCGGAGCACGACAGGCGGCCCGGGGTTCGCGGAGCGGAGCCAGTAGCAGAGCCGTTCGGTCCGATGGTCGGACCCGTATCGTGTGTTCATGGGCAACAGATTCCCCGGGCAAGCGTGCGTGTTTTGCCCGAACCCGAATGTCGGCGTCGGGGAGCATGTCTGGCCGAGTTGGTTTATCGGAGAGTTCCACGGACAGGGCCCGTTCACGACGTCTCGCGCGGGCGTTCCGTACACGAAGCGCGACCAAGTGACCCCGGTTACCGCGAACGCACTGCTCGGCGCTCACGTCCCCGCGTGCCAGGACTGCAACGCCGTCCTAAACACGACGGTCGAGAAGCCAGCGAAGCCCGTTGTACGTCGACTTCTCGAACATGGAGACTCCGGCGACGAACTGATTCTGTCAGCGGACGAGTGCGTGGCCCTGGCTCGGTGGCTGCTGAAGGTCGGCCTGTTGTCAGCGCACCCTGCTGCGGACCATGATCATCCAGGACTGCAGAGTGACCAGGATCTGCCACGGCTCCCGGTTGTCCGGCCCGAGTGGCTGGACTGGATGAGGGCCGGTGGCGAGCCCCCAGCTGGGTTTTCGGTCTTCGTTACGCGGCGGAACCTCCGCGGTGAGGATGCGGCGCCTGCAGTCAAACAGCACATCGTGTTACCGCAACTGATCGTTGACGGTGAAGATCGCAACTTCACGAGCCAGTCGATTGGATTCGCCGGTGTGAACGCCACGATCGTGTGGCACCCGGGATGGCCAATCGCCCACGCTCAGGTGGGTACCAGGCGAGCCGCACGCTTGTGGCCCGATCCGTACGAGGTCGACTTCGGCACGCTACCGAAGGTGCACCCGAGGGAACTGGCATTCAGGGATGGTGCCGCCGTCGTCGTGGACTCGGCGGACGAACTCGCACAGTTCGCGCAACACCCGTTGAGCGTGGACTATGACCCGTCTGTGGCGTTCTTCGGGGTCGTACTCCCGTCCGAAGAGTGAATCTGTCGCGCCACATGCAATTTCGGGCGCGAGCATCGCGGGTCACCCCGAGGGTGACGCCGACGCCTAGATCAGGTTAGGGAGCGGGCTTGGGAGCACCTTCGCGATCCCTAGAAGGAGTTCGGGGCTGTCACGAAGGTCGTGATCGGACAGGGCATTGTGCGGGTTCTCGGGATGATGAGGTTTTCTCACCGGATGCCACGCTTGAGGGTGGTGGGCACCAGTGCGGCGGCGACGATGGCCCCGACATTCGATCGGTGAGAGGATGACGTGACTCAGGGATTTCCATTGCACGAGCAGACACTTCCGGATTGTGGATTAATGAATTACTCGCCAGGATGAAATGCTCTTTTTGAATATCTACGCAGCGGCTTCACCAAATCTAACTTCGGGTAATAATATTTTCGAAAGTATACAGAAACGCGAATTGCGTGTTCCACAAGAGCATCATCGTGGCGTTCAAAAAGTTCATCGAGCGCCATCCCGTCTTGCATGGGAGTTTCATCCCACAGGATGGAACAAGATTCATCTCTTGCCCAATCTTCACAAATTTTAACAATGCCTTCCCTGTAACTAGTTAAGTCATCCTCGATATGGAGGAAGAATTCGTCGTCCGAAGTAATCAAGACGCGTTCCAACGCATCCCTCGACCTGTCGCTAATAATACGAAGATCGTTACATTTAACCAGCACCTCCCCGCGCGCCGCTGGCCCTACGCTCAAGTTTGACTCAATAGACCGCCTCAGATCTTGTGCATGCCGAAGGAAATCACTCATTTCTCTGTGAAATTCCAAATAGCTTTCTAAAGTCTTATCTCGCATCCAATTCATCTCGACCTGCTTGGACCCCCATTCTATGGGCCACCAATACGGCGACTATAGCGAAAAATCCACCAGCCGAGCTGCCAATGATTTCGGGAAGTACCTCTGTAAAGTGGCCCTTCACAGATGAGCATGGGTAGGGGTCTTGCGCCACGGCCGGTGTCCGCCGGCGGCGAGCAGGGCGCGTAGGCGGTAGT
>NZ_JROM01000002.1 GCF_000786655.1 Kocuria marina
CAGACCGCGAGGTTGATGAAGGTGGCAGGGATCGAGGGCGCAAGGCGCTCGAAACGGGTGAAGACGACCAGGCCGGATCCGGCGTCCGCGCGACACCCGGATCTGGTGCAGCGGGAGTTCACCGCGACCGCTCCGAACCGGCTCTGGGTGACGGATCTGACGTTCGTGGCGACCTGGGCCGGTGTCGCGTACGTGTGCTTCATCATCGACGCGTTCTCCCGCATGATCGTCGGGTGGCGGGTCGCGTCGCACATGCGCACCGAGATGATCCTCGACGCCATCGAGATGGCCCGCTGGTCCAGAGGTCACCGCCACGCGGACCTGCGGTGTCACAGCGACGCGGGGTCTCAATTCACGTCCATTCGCTACGGCGAACGCCTCGCGGAGATCGGCGCGACGCCGTCGATCGGGACCGTCGGTGACAGCTATGACAATGCCCTGGCCGAGACGGTGAACGGGTACTACAAGGCCGAACTCGTCCGCGGGCCGGCCCGGTCCGGGCCGTGGAAGACGGTCGAGAATCTCGAGCTCGCCACCCTCGGTTGGGTGCACTGGCACAACACGCAGCGCCTCCACAGCTACCTCGGCGACGTCCCGCCCGCCGAGTTCGAGAACGCGTTCTATGCTGTCCAAGCCGACCGCGAACACCTGGTCGGAATCAAATAGCGCGAGTCTCCATCAGACCCAGGGCGCTTCAAAGGGCGTTTTGAAATAAATGGAGTTGAATCCTCCAATTTGGTGATGTGAGGGAGATGAAGATGTCCAGGGAGAATGGGAGCCTTGGGTGTCCGCTCAGCCCTCTAAGCTCCGACGACTCAGTTGCTCTCTGGGCGCTGGCGTCCACGAGAAGCAGAAGGCTGGGGTGAGCCGGCATCCGCGCGCTTCGACGCATGCCCACCCTGCTAAAGCTTTAGCACGGTGGGCATGTCGCTGCGCGAAGAGGGAGCTCGACATCAAGATCGTCGGCATGATCCGATCCACGGCGACCCAGGAGGTTGAAGCGGAGGGCGAGGATTACGTTGCCGCCCGCGGGCAGCTGCTCGCGTCCATCTCCAAGGGATTCGAGCTACTCGACGTTCGCAGAGACTCTTAGGCGGCCGCCCTACCGCGTGGTGTCCACGCGGATGCTGACGCCCCCTGTCGACTGCTCGTTGGTGGGAGCTTTTGTACACCCGACTATTCCCAACCTCTACATCAAAATCATCCATTTACGCCATTTACTCCATTCATGCAATGGAGTAAATTAATGGTTAAAGTAGCGAAGTCAGACCGGTTGGCGAGGATGGCCTCACTACTCCGACATCGCCCACGTGCTCTACCCGCACGGTGTTTCCGGTGCCGGCACCGCCGGAGTCGTTGCCGTGCTCCACGACGGTGCCGTCGCCGGGTGCAGCCTCTACACCCAAGACCGGCTCTTCCCCTGAGCCCAGGAGGGCATCATGACCACCATCACCATCTACACCCTCCCCGGGTGCGTGGACTGCCAGGCCGCCGGCCAGGCCATGGACCGCAAGGACATCCCCTTCGGCCTCATCAATGTCGCCTCCCTGCCCGCAGCCGCCAATTTCCTCCGCGGCCTGGGCTACCAAGGAGTGCCCGTGACCGTCGTCCGCGACGACGACGGCACCGTCCAGGACCACTGGCACGGCCTGCGCCCGGACAAGCTCCACGCCCTGGTGCGACAGCGCACCCAGCTGACCTAACCCGTCGCCCGCAGATCCACGGCACCCCGCACGATCGAACCCTGCGAAGTCCACCCGCCCCCAGGAGGACGCCATGACCATCCAGTCCGAGGACGAGCGGACCAGCAAGCACCGGGCGACCGCCCAAAAAGCGGCCCGCGCCGCCCAGGAGGTCCTGGCCGAGATCGAAAAGCTGCGCGCGGCCGCCCAGGCCGCCGCCGACAGCGAAAAGTGCACCCAGTGGCTCACCCGCCACGCCCAGCGCCTCGAGGTGCTGGCGCGGAAGGCCCAGCGCCTCGCCGATGCCGCCACCGAGGCGTGCCTCAACGCCGACCACCTCAACGGGGAACACCTGGCCGAGGTCACTGCCACCGCCTGTCGCGCCCGGGACGACCTTTACCGCGTGTACTTCTCCATCACCGCCTGAGACCCGTCGACACACCTCTGCATTTTATTTACTCAACGCCTCCATTTACTAAACTGAGGTAAACACTCAAAGGAGGCACCGTATGGACATCCTTGCCACCGTGCTGCAGAAGGGTGGCGTGGGCAAGACCACCACGGCCTACCACCTCATCCGTGCCGCCCAGCGGGCGGACAAGCGCGTGCTCGCCATCGACATGGACCCGCAGGGCAACCTCACCACCGCCCTGACCCCCGAACGGCTGCCCCTGGACGAGGTCAGCCTGGCCGATGTCATCAACCCCCAGCAGGCACCGGGGGAGGAGCCCGTCACCCTGGCCGACGTCATCGTGGCGACCATCTGGCCCGGGGTGGACCTGGCCCCCACGGTGGGGCGGGCCCTGGCGATCATCGAGCAAGAACTCACCCAGGCCCCCCGCACCGAGGAACGGGCACGGACCCTCCAGCGCGCCCTTCAGGGGGTGGGGGAGCGCTACGACCTGGTCATCATCGACTGCCCCCCGAACCTGGGCATGCTCACCGTCAACGCCCTGGTGGCCGCCCACGGGGCCGTGCTGGTCACCGAGGCCGGCCTGTTCGCCGCCGACGGAGTGGCCCTGATGCGCGACACCATCGGCTCCGTCCAGCAGCACTACAACCCCGACCTCACGATCCGCGGGGTGCTGCTCAACAAGTGGGAGCCGACGACCCTGGCCGGGCGCGAATGGCGCCTGACCCTCCAAGAAGCCCTGGGGGAGCAGCTGCTGGACCCGCCCATCCCCAAACGCGCGGTGATCCGCGACGCCATCGAGACCGGCGACGCCCTGGACAGCATCAAGGGCGGCCAGTCCATGGCCGAGCTCTACACCCGCCACCTGGCCAAGATCACCAGCCGCTGAGACCCGCCGGCACGAAAGGAACGACCCCGACCATGAGCACCACAGGACGCCGCCGGAAATCCACCTTCCTCACCGGCCAAGACGCCGTCGCCCCCTCCATCACCGACACCACCGCCCCCGCACCGGCACCGGATGCCGCAGCACCCGCCGCACCACAGGAGACGGCGCCGGCGCCCGCGGCCGAGCAGCAGAAGGGCGAGAAGAAGAGCAACGCCACGGACACCCGACGTCGCCTCCAGGTCCAGATGGACATCGACGACCTCGCCGAACTGCGCTCGGCCTACAACCACGTCGCCCAGCGCGGGCAGACCCTCAGCGACTTCGTCGCCGGCATCATCACCGACCGGATCCACCAGTACCGCGATGAAGTCAACGACGGACGGCCCTTCGGCGGTGCCGGCACCGTGACTCGGGGCCGGCCTCCCAAGTACTAGCCAAGAATCCATACACCCCATTTACTCCAATCGTGTAATGGAGTAAATGGGGTGTTTTCGTAGGAGGGTCAAGTAGTCGAGCCGGCAGCCCCTTGCCGGATCAGGGCGAGCAGCCCGTCGACGGCTGCGTGCCGTGCGGAGAAACCGTGGTGACGGCCCAGGTACTCGAGTCCTGCCCGAGACGTTCCTCTGCCTTGTCGCAGCGGTGCCCGTCAACACCGGGCCAGCCGCCGCGGAGCTCTCGGGAGACCGAATGCAGTCCGGTGGGGGAGTGGGGGACTACTGGGCGGCGTAGTAGGCGTCCTTGACGGACTGGTGGATACGGCCGCGGTCGGAGACCTCGTAGCCGTTCTCCTTGGCCCAGGACCGGATCTTCGCCGTCTCGGAGCTGCTGGACGAGGAGCGGGTCCCGGTGGCCCGGCCGCCCTTGCCCTGGGCTCGCCGCCCAGCGGCGGTGTAGGGGTGCAGGGCCTCCCGCAGCTTCTCCGCATTGGCTGTGGACAGGTCGATCTCGTACTGCCGGCCGTCCAGGCCGAACTGGACGGTCTCCTCAGCAGGACCGCCCTCGAGGTCGTCCTCCAGAATGATCTGCACGCTCTGGGCCATCACAGCACCTTTCTTCTGATGTCGTCGCTGCTTTCGTCGGGACACGTCCCTGGCCAAACGGCTTGAACTTCTCTACCTTCCTTCAGGGAAGTTGACGGGATAGAGATCAGACTGCCATGGGCGCTATTACCGACCGGCCCACCTTACCCATAAGTCCTCCAAATTTTTTGGGCGTGAATGAGATTGCTCTTGCTGAGTCTGGTTCTATGTAGATCGGCGAGATGGCTCTCCGCGGAGTGGTGAGGGGCGGGCTTTCGTGTGGAAGTGCTACTAGTTCCATCCGCGTGCTGCTCTTGTTCGTTGCACGATTTTTCTAGCCCCGCTGGCATTCATCCGCCAGGCCGCGTGCTGAATACTTACCTCGAAGAGAGCAGCGACTTGCTCATTAGTTGCATCCTTCCAGGCCTGGCGCCTGGCCGCTTCGAAGGGAATGAGAAGCTCTCCGGCCAGCAAGTCGGCTTCCTTCTCGTTGTCGCCACCCAAGCCGCACTTGCGGTCATGAGCAAGCGTGACCCCGAAGGGGTGCTCAAGGAGGACGTGGGCCATCTCGTGACTCAGGGTGGAACGTCGCCTTTGGGGTGTATGGCTGTCGTTCTCGAGAATGAGTAGCCCGGAGCCGTTGGGGATAAGTGCTCCTGACAATGCAGTGGGCCTAATTCCCGTGAAGTACTGAACAGCGTCAGTGGCATCTAGATCTGTCAGTTGGACGACCTGCACACCGTACTCATCGGCCAGGTGGTACGGGTCAAACGGCTCGTGGGCGCCCAGGCCTATTTCGGCGCGCACCTCCAATGCTAGGCGTTTACTTTCCGTCTTGAATCCGCGGCGCATGGGTCGATCGTTAGCCTCTGGACTTCACATGTGCAACTGTGGCGCTGATGACCTTCTCTAGGTATTCCACGTCCTCTGGGGTCAGCGATTTTTCTGCGCGCAGAAGTGGCGCCAATTTCGTCATGAGCTGAGGCTCTCGAAGGCCGGATGTGTCTTCTCCTTCGTGGTCGAAGAAGGTCTCCGCAGGCATTCTCAACCAGTCCACCAAGGTTGCGAAGCTGTTGGCGTCAGGCTTGAGGCCGTTCCCCAGTCGGGACAGCAGGGATGGGCTGACCCCGATCTCCTTGGCCAGCTCGCGCCAGGACATCCCTTGCTCGTTCTTCGCTGCCTCCAGCGTCGCGTAGAGGCGCTGGGAGTCCACCGTTGTTTTAGTCATGCCTCTATTGTGCCACTTCCGACGCAGTGTGCCGAATGTGAATCGATGTGTTATACTTGAAACATCGTGCCTAACTCGACACAGAAAGGAGGAGCACATGGCTGGCAAGCGCGGACGCAGCTCGATCACCGGGCGATTCGTCAAGCAGTCCACGGTCAAGCGTCACCCCAAGACGACGACCAATGAGTCCACCAAGAAGCGTGGCAAGTGAACCAACCCCTGGCCGTGGGGCGGATGCGTGCATGCGCCCCACGGCCACCCTGAACCAGAAAGAAGACCCTTATGCGTATTACTGAGCACTACCTCATCCAAGGCGACGTCCCGTTCCTGGACGTTCATCTCGACCACGACAACCAGTTGTTCCTCGACCCCAGTGCCATCCGCAACGCCGCCGGGCCACGCGCCCGCCAGGCGCAGGCCCTGCTGCAGGCCTACTTCATCGAGGTCCTCAGGCTCCGCCAGAGTGTCGGCCGCGAGGACCAGGCACGCGGGCGAGCCCTGCTGGCTGGACTGCATGAACCCAATGAGAACCGCCTCGGGTTCAGCCAGGGCGGCGTCGGTGGGCACGCGATCGGTCCGGGTATCGCCGATGACCTGTGGGACCTGCTGGGCCACAACCCGGCGGCCGTCGATGCCGCGCTCACCCGCATCGAGGACATCCCACTGTTCATCCATCAGGTCGGCGACGATCTCATCTCAGACCTCACCACCCGCATCATCTACCCGGTGCTGGCCCAGTTCACCTCCGAGATGGTGCAGCGCTACCCCGCACTGGGCCAACGCCTGACCACCGAGCGGATTGGCATCTACAGCCCGCAGACCCAAACCTGGGAAGAGGAAGCGTTCACACTCCCGTACGCCTTCGACCGCCAGATTCTGCTCATCCCCAAGAACTGGGTGTTTTGGCGCCTCCTCATGGACCCGGATGCCTTCTACAACCGTTTCGCCACCACTTCGGTGCAGGAAGAACGCCAGAGGATCGGGGCCGATGGCCGGCTGTGGAAACCCTCGAAGGCGTCCCTCAACGATGAGTTCACCGACCACAAGCAGCTCAACACGGATCGTGCCGCTCTCCACCGCCAGGGAGGGCGGGACCTCGTCGCCGAGTACCGCACCCAGGTGGACCAGGAGTTCGAGCCACTGACCGACGAAGAACTGCACCTCCGCACGGCCGCGTGATCTCAACGGCGCCCCACACCGGGAAATCCCCGAACGCGGGCCGGATGGGCAAGGCTGCGGAGTACCTGGTCGCCTCGTTCTGCATCCTCATCACCCAAGGGCGACTGAACGTCTCCACCTCAATGGTTGATGACGAGGGCGTGGACCTGGTGTTTCACCAGAGTGAGGGCACCGCGACATTGGCGGTGCAGATCAAGGCTCGAATGCTCTCAGGCTCCGCGGCAGGGCGAGGACGGTTCCTAGCCAACGTTCGTTCAGAGACCTTCACCGCTCGGAAGGACCTAGCCATGCTGTTCGTCGCGGTCGACGACGAGCAAGGACGACTCGACACCGCCTGGTTAGTTCCCAGTGCTGCCTTCCAGGAACGAGTGGGCGCGGCCACCGGGCAGAACAAATACCGCTTCTCTGCGTCTTTAAAGGCGGGCACGCAGGACCGGTGGGCGCCGTACCGGCTTGAGCCTCTGGAGTTGCCTGGGGCGATCCTGCACTTCCTGGACGAGCTGGAGTCCTCTGACCGGTAGATTCATCGGTGCCCCCAGTGCAGTCGAGTAGTAGGAGTGACCCTGTGACGACGTCGGTCCATGAGGTAATGGAAGCGTTCCGGCAGGAGCGCACCAACTACGACCGGGGGGCGAAGTTCGAGGAGTTGATGGTCCGCTACTTCGAGCTGGACCCGATCTACTCCACCACCTTCGACCGGGTGATGCGCTGGTCGGACTGGGAGGGCCGCAACGGCCAACCCGACACCGGGATCGACCTGGTGGCCCGGCATCGAGGTGATGGGTCGTGGACGGCGATCCAGTGCAAGTTCTATGAACCCCATCACCACATCGCCAAGGCCGACATCGACTCCTTCCTAGCTGCCTCGGGCAAGAACGGGTTCAGCAACCGGATCATCGTCTCCACCACAGACCACTGGGGCCGCAACGCAGAGGAGACCCTGAAAGATCAGTCGATCCCGGTACAGCGGATCGGACTCTCGGAGATCGCCGCGGCCCCGATCGACTGGCACGTTGCCTGGCCGACCGAAGACGTGCTCGAGGTCGAGCTGGCCCCGGCAACGAAGCATCAGCCGCGCCCGCACCAGCAGGAGGCGATCGAGAAGGTCACCGCCGGCTTTTCTACCCAGGACCGGGGCAAGCTGGTCATGGCCTGCGGCACCGGCAAGACCTTCACCTCCCTGAAGCTGGTGGAAACCATGGCCGGCGCTACCCGTCAGCAGGGGAGGGCCGGGGCGTTCCGTGTGCTGTTCCTGGTGCCCTCGATTTCCCTGATGTCCCAGACGCTGCGTGAGTGGACCGGGCAGACCGCGATGCCGATGGCCTCCTACGCGGTGTGCTCGGACACCAAGGCGTCGAAGGCAGCTGAGGACATCTCCACGGTGGATGTGGTGATCCCGGTGACCACCGATGCCACCAAGCTCGCCCACGCCATCGCTTCCGAGGTCGGGGAGCCGGAGGTCTCGGTGGTGTTCTCCACCTACCAATCCCTGCCCGTCATCCACGACGCCCAGCAACAGGGGGCGCCGGGGTTCGACCTGATCGTCTGCGATGAGGCCCACCGCACCACCGGGGCCACCCTCGCGGGGGTGGACGAGTCGAACTTTGTGAAGATCCACGACGGGTCCTACATCACCGGCACCAAGCGTCTGTATATGACCGCGACCCCGCGGATCTTCGCCGAGGAGACCAAGGCCAAGGCCACCGAGAACGCCGCGGTGCTCACCTCCATGGACGACGAGACCGTCTACGGCCCGGAGTTCCACCGCCTGGGTTTCGGCGACGCGGTCGGACGCGGACTACTGACCGACTACAAGGTGCTGGTGCTCACGGTCGATGAGGAGTACATCGCCGGGCCCCTGCAGCAGCAGCTGGCCGATGAGAATCACGAACTGACCCTGGATGACGCCACGAGGATCGTGGGGTGCTGGAACGGACTGGCCAAGCGCACCGGCCACAACGGCGCCGGCGGCTTCGGAGCGGGGGAGAAGCCGATGCAGCGGGCCGTGGCGTTCCTGCGCGACATCAAGACCTCCAAGCGCCTGGCCGGCACCTTCGAAGAGGTCATCGACGCCTACGAGGCGGCCGGCGACAATATCCTGCGGTGCTCGGTGGAGCACGTGGACGGGACCTACAACGCCCTGGAACGCAACCACCGTCTGGACTGGCTCAAGGCCCCGATTCCGGAGGGGGAGTGCCGGATCCTCTCCAACGCCCGGTGCCTGTCCGAGGGCGTGGACGTGCCGGCGCTGGATGCGGTGATGTTCCTGAACCCGCGCAACTCCGTGGTCGACGTCATCCAGTCCGTGGGCCGGGTCATGCGCAAAGCACCCGATAAGGATTACGGGTACATCATCCTGCCCGTCGCGGTGCCGGCTGGCATGGCCCCGGAGGAGGCGTTGGCGGACAACAAGCGGTTCAAGGTCGTTTGGCAGGTCCTGCAGGCTCTGCGGGCTCACGATGACCGGTTCAACGCCATGGTCAACAAGCTGGACCTGAACAAGTCCAAGGCCACCGACAAGCTGATGATCGGCCACGTCGGCGCCGGAGATGGCGAGGACGAGTACACCGACAAGACCACCACCGACCAGGAGCAGGAGGACGCGCTGCGCCGCGGCGTCCAAGGAATGCTCAACCTCGAGATGGAGTGGCGCGACGCCGTCTACGCGAAGATCGTGGACAAGGTCGGCACCCGCACCTACTGGGAGGACTGGGCCAAGGACGTCGCCGACATCGCCGGCGCCCAACAGACCCGCATCCGCGCCCTCGTCGACCAGGCCGACGACGAGGTGGCCGGGCAGTTCACCGCGTTCGTGAAGGGACTGCGGGAGAATCTTAACGACAGCATCGGCGCGGAGTCGGCGATCTCGATGCTCTCCCAGCACCTGATCACCAAGCCGGTCTTCGACGCCCTGTTCGAGGGCTACGACTTCGCCGCCCACAACCCGGTCTCCATCGTCATGGACACCATGGCCACCGCCCTGGAAGGCAAAGGCCTGGACGCGGAGACCGAGAAGCTCGTCGGCTTCTACGAGTCCGTTCGGATGCGCGCCGCCGGGGTGGACAACGCCGAAGGCAAGCAGCGCATCATCGCGGAGCTCTACGAGAAGTTCTTCAAGCTGGGTTTCCGCAAGCAGGCCGACGCCCTGGGCATCGTCTACACCCCCACCGAGGTCGTCGACTTCATCATTAGGGCCGCCGATGACGTCTCCCGGGCAGAGTTCGGCCGCGGACTGACCGATGAGGGCGTGCACATCCTCGATCCGTTCACCGGGACAGGCACCTTCATCACCCGCCTGCTGCAGTCCGGGATCATCAGCGAGCACGACCTGGCACGTAAGTACGCCAGTGAGCTGCATGCCAACGAGATCATGCTGCTGGCCTACTACATCGCCGCCGTCAACATCGAAGCCACCTACCACGGCATCGCCGGCGGCGACTACCGCCCGTTCGAGGGCATCGTGCTCACCGACACCTTTCAGATGAGCGAGCACGACGACACCCTCGACACCGAGATGTTTACCGCCAACAACGACCGCGCCGCGACCCAGCTCGAGGCACCGATCAAGATCATCGTCGGCAACCCGCCCTACTCGGTCGGCCAAACCAGCGCCAACGACAACAATGAAGCGCCCTGAGTTTGTTGGAGGCTCCTGACCTTGGAAACGAGGATGGAGTTATGCCGAAGGAACTGGCGAATGGGAAGCCGACGACGCGTCGCTACTCGGACGAGGAGAAGGCCGCCGCGGTGCGGATGGTGAGGACGCTGCGGGCCGAGCTCGGGGTCACGCAAGGAACCGTGCAGCGAGTCGCGACGCAGCTCGGGTACGGGGTCGAATCCGTGCGGATGTGGGTGAAGCAGGCCGACATCGACGAGGGTGTCACCTCCGGCGTGAGCTCGGCGGAGGCGCAGCGGGTGAAAGAGCTCGAGCAAGAAGTCCGCGAGCTTCGCCGGGCCAACGAGGTGCTGAAGCGGGCTGCGTCTTTCTTCGGGGCGGAGCT
>NZ_JROM01000020.1 GCF_000786655.1 Kocuria marina
CAGCGTCCCTTCGCGTGAGAACACTGTGAACGTTCCCCCGAGATGCCGGGGGAGGCTGGGCCGCCCCCTTCATTCGGTCCGGTCGCTGTGCGAGTCGTCGGTTTCCGATTGATGGGTGCATTGCCGAGCGTAGTCGACGGGTGCGAGGTAGCCGAGGGGACTGCCGCACGAACAGGTGACAGTTGGGGTTTCAGGCCGCGAGGTCCACGGCCGGGTTCATGATGGTCTCGTATTCGATGGGGGTCAATCGGCCCAGGCGGGCCTGTCGGCGACGGCGGTGGTAGGTACGTTCGATCCAGGTGATGATCGCGATCCGCAGCTCTTCTCGAGTTCGCCACCGCTTGCGGTCCAGGACGTTCTTTTGGAGCAGTGCGAAGAACGATTCCATCGCGGCGTTATCGCCGGCAGCGCCGACCTGGCCCATGGATCCGATGAGGTGGTGACGGTTCAGGGCGTGCACGAATTTCCGTGACCGGAACTGCGATCCACGGTCGGAGTGCACGATGCAACCAGCGGCGTCGCGACGTCTGGATATCGCGTTGTCCAGGGCGTTCACCGCGAGGCGCGCCTTCATCCGGTCGCTGATCGAGTAGCCCACGATCCGGCCGGAGAACACGTCCTTGATGGCGCAGAGGTAGAGCTTGCCCTCGTCGGTCCAGTGCTCGGTGATGTCGGTCAGCCACAGTTCGTTGGCGTCATCGGCGGT